>DATAOP010000107.1:0-4479 GCA_036265675.1 Solirubrobacterales bacterium | reverse complement strand
GCCCGACTCGCGGGCGGCGATCAGGGTTGCGGCGTACCCGGCGGCCGCCGCCTGCGAGGACAGCGCGTCCATCGCCTGGGCGCGGGTCGTCCGCGGGATCGCCTCCATCGCGATTCCGGTGATCCCGGCGCCGGCGAGGGCGTTGTTCGTCTCGGCGCTCGTCCAGGGCGCGAGGTGGCCGATCAGGACCTGCCCCGACCGAAGGCGGCCGATCTCCTCGGCGGTCGGGGTGGCGACCCGCAACACCACGTCTGCGCCCCAGGCGACGTCGGCCTCGCCGGTCTCCGCCCCGGCCTCGTCGTACTGGGAGTCGGGATGGCCGGCCTGCTCGCCCGCCCCGCGCTCGACGACGACGTCGATGTTCTCGTTCTTGCGCAGCGAGGCGACGACATCGGGGACGAGCGCCACCCGGCGCTCCCCATCGGCGGTCTCTTTCGGAACTCCTACTTTCATCACAAATTCCTAGCCTCGCTCGTCCTCGCAACGAGTCCCAGATTGGCGATGCTCGGACTCACTTCAGCTCGGGTGCGGCGCGGGAGGTTATGCGATTCGCTCAGGCCGCGGCCTGGACACCGGCTATCGCCGCCAGACGCTCCAGCGTGTGCAGCTGCTGGTCGCGCTCGACGTGCACCGGCGAAGCGATCAGGCGGTCGATCCCGGCGCCACGGAAGCGCTCGACCCGCTCCGCGACCTCCTCCTCGGTGCCGACCAGCGAGGTCGCCTCGACGATCTCGTCGGGCATCGCCTCGAAGGCCCCGCCCCGGTCGCCGTCCTGGAAGCGCCGCTGGACCTCGTCGGCGACCTCGCCGAACCCGAAGCGGTGCGCGAGATCGACGTAGAAGTTGGTCTTGCGGCTCCCCATCCCGCCGAAGTAGAGGACGAGGCCGGCCTTGACGACGTTCTTCGCGGCCTCGAGGTCGCCGTCGATCGCGACCGAGAGGGACGGCGAGACCTCGAGGTCGGAGCGCTCGCGGCCGCCCTTGGCGAAACCGGCCTCGAGGTGCTCCCCCCAGGTCTGCTCGAAGGCGTCGACGCTGAAGAAGATCGGGATCCAGCCATCGCAGATCTCGGCGGCCATCTCGACCGATTTGCGCCCGATCGCGCCGACGAACACCGGGATCTCGTTGCGCAGCGGGTGGAAGTTCAGCTTCAGCGCCTTGCCCTCCCCTCCCGGCAGCGGCAGCTGGAAGTGCTCGCCCTGATGGTCGAGGGGGCCCTCGCGGGCGATGATCTCGCGGACCACTTCGATGTACTCGCGGGTCCTGCCCCAGGGCTTGGCGTAGGGCACGCCGTACCAGCCTTCCGACACCTGCGGGCCGGACGGGCCGAAGCCGAACATGAAGCGGCCGCCGGAGAGTTTGTCGATCGTCGCCCCCGCCATCGCGACCGCGGCCGGCGGGCGCGCCGGGACCTGGAGGATCGCGGCGCCGAGGTTGACCGTCGACGTCTGCGGCGCCAGCCAGGCGAGGACGCTGACGATGTCGGAGCCGTAGGACTCGGACGCCCAGACCGACTCGAAGCCGGCTCGCTCAGCCGCATGGACGACCTCGAGGGCGTCGTCCCCGGCCGGGCCGATTCCCCAATATCCGAGACTGAGTCCAAGCTTCAACGCCATGCTTGCCCACCCTATTGAATAGACCCATGAGCGCGGAGACCGAATCGCCCCGGGGGCTGACGAGCAGAGAGGCCTCGAAGCGGCTCCATGAGCTCGGGCCGCCACCGGAGAACTCGTCGCGCTCGGTGTCGAGCATCGTCGCCGGCAACGTCTTCACGCTCTTCAACGCGATCATCGCCGTCTTCTTCGCCCTGATGCTGGTGCTCGGCCTGTTCGCCGACGCGGTTTTCGGCCTGATCGCGATCATCAACTCCTACATCGGGATCCGCCAGGAGCTGAAGGCGAAGCGGACGCTCGACGAGCTCGCCGTGCTCGTCGCGCCGAAAGCGAAAGTCGTCCGCGACGGGAACGTCACCGACCTCCTCGCCGACCAGGTCGTGCCGGGAGACGTCATCGTCGTCGAGCCCGGCGACCAGCTGGTCGCCGACGGCGAGGTGGTCTCCAGTCGCGGACTGACCCTCGACGAGGCGATGCTGACCGGGGAGGCCGATGGGGTCCGCAAGGGGACCGGCGACCGGGCGCTCTCGGGATCCTTCTGCCTCTCCGGCGCCGGGAGCTACCGGGTCGACGCGGTGCGCGATGAGAGCTACGCCGGCAAGCTCGCCGGCGAGGCGCGCGCCTTCCGCCACCCGCCCTCGCCGCTCCAGGACGAGGTCAACCGGGTGATCGTCGTCTGCACCTACGTGATGATCCCGCTGGCGGTGATCCTGCTGCTGACCTTCCAGCTGCGGAGCGTCGACCTGGTCGAAGCGGCGCAGACCGCGACCGCGGGCCTGGTCACCCTGATCCCCGAGGGCCTGGTGCTGCTGATGAGCGTCACCTTCGCGGTCGCCGCGGTCCGGCTCGCCGGCCGCGACACCCTCGTCCAGCAGATGAGCGCGACCGAGAGCCTCGCCGCCGTCGACACGATCTGCGTCGACAAGACCGGAACCCTGACCGACGGCGATCTGCGGCTGCTGGGGATCGAGATCGCCGATGGGGCGGAGCAGGAGGCCGCCGAGCGGGCGCTGGGGCGGTTCGCCTCGAGCGCCGGTGAGCGAAACCGGACGCTGGAGGCGATCGCCACGGAGTTCCCGGTTCAGGCCGGACGGGTGAGTGGCGAGGTCCCGTTCTCGTCGGTCTGGAAGTGGAGCGGCCTGCGATTCGGCGGCACGAGTTACGTCCTCGGTGCGCCCGACATCCTCGAGGGGTCGGGCGCGCTGGCCCTGCCGCCGGGGCTGCAGGCGAAGCTGCGGGAGGAAACCGAAGCGGGTCGCCGCGTCGTCGCCTTCGCCGAGTCGAGCGCGGCCCTGCCCGAGGACCCCGCCGCCGATCCGCCGCCGCAGCTGAAGCCGCTGGCGCTGATCGTGCTCGAAGAGACACTGCGCCCGGACGCGGCCGAGACGATCGCCTTCATCCGCGAGAACGACATCGACCTGAAGCTGATCTCCGGCGACGCGCGGGCGACGGTGACGGCGGTGGCCTATGCGGTCGGGGTTCCGCGAGACGCCGGGATCGTCGACGGGCCCGACCTGCCGGCGGATCCCGATGCCCTGGCCGAGGTCGCCCAGCGCAACTCGATCTTCTGCCGGATCGCGCCCGAGCAGAAGCGGGCACTGGTCGAGGCGCTTCGCGACGCGGGCCGCTACACGGCGATGATCGGCGACGGCGTCAACGACGTCCCGGCGCTGAAGCAGGCCCGCCTCGCGGTCGGGATGGGCTCGGGAGCCCAGGTGACGAAGGGGATCGCCGACGTCGTCCTCCTCAAGGACCGCTTCTCGCGGCTGCCGGAAGCGGTCGCCGAGGGACGGCGGATCGCGCGCAACATCCACCGGCTCGGCCGCCTCTACCTGACCAAGACCGTCTACGCGGCGGCGCTGATCCTGCTCGTCGCCGTCCCCGGGTTCGCATTCCCGTTCCTCCCCCGCCACCTGACGCTCGCCGCCTTCCTGACAATCGGGATCCCGTCCTTCGTCCTCGCCCTGGCACCCTCCGACGGCCCGCTCTACCGCGGCCAGCTGATGCGGGCGCTGGCGGTCTTCGCGGTGCCCGCCGGGCTGGCGACCGCACTCGGCTCGATCCTCTCGTTCTTCTTCGTCGACACCGTCTTCGGCGGCTCGCTCGAGGCCGGGCGGACGGCGGCGACGACCACCCTGATCGTGCTCGGGCTCTGCTTCGTGCTGCTGCTCGAGCGCGGCCCGGGGCGCGAGCACATCGCGATCCAGAGCTACATGCTGGCGCTGGTCGCCGGCCTCGGCGCGCTCTTTGCCGGGATCCTCGCCGTCAAGCCGTTCCGCGAATTCTTCGAGATGATGCTGCTCAGCGCGAGCCAGTGGTTCCTCGCCCTGCTCTGCGCCGCGATCGGACTGACGATCGCCAGCCTGCTCTGGCGCCTGCCGCAGGTCGAAGAGCTCGGGGGGCCCGCTTCACCTGCGATGGAAGCCGCCGAGGCCGAGGCTGCAGACGCGCACGCCGCCGACGCCCGGGTTTAGCTCGAGCCCTCTTCCGGGGGGAGCACGAACTGGGTGACGATCAGGTTGGCGGCCGTCCGCGGCTCCTTGCCCTCGCGCCGGCGCTCGATCCTGACCTCGATCACGACGGTGCTGCGGCCGACGTGGAGCGGCTCGCCGGTGGCGATGATCTCGTCGCCGAGAATCCCCGCAGCGAAGACGTTCAGCTTCAGCTCGATCGTCGTGAAGTTGTGCCCGGGCGGGATGTTGCGGAACGTCGACCAGGCCGCGACGGTGTCGCCGAGCGCGGTCCAGACGCCGCCGTGGACGAAGCCGCCCGGATGCAGGTGGCGCTGGTCGACGACGATGTGGCCTCGGGCGAGGTCGTCCTCAATTTCGATCGGCTCGATCCCGAGGTCGCCGGGGAAGCTGCCG
>DATAOP010000106.1:0-25045 GCA_036265675.1 Solirubrobacterales bacterium | reverse complement strand
CGTGGGCGTTGGAGAGTTGAGAGGATTCGTCCCTAGTACGAGAGGACCGGGATGAACGCGCCTCTGGTGTAGCTGTTGTCCTGCCAAGGGCACCGCAGATTAGCTACGCACGGAACGGATAACCGCTGAAGGCATCTAAGCGGGAAGCCGTCCTCGAGATGAGCTCTCCCATCCCCTTTGAGGGAGTAAGACCCCTGGTAGACCACCAGGTTGATAGGCCGGCGGTGCAAGTGCAGTGATGCGCTCAGCTGACCGGTACTAATGGGTCGAGGGCTTGACGGATATTTTTGCCCTTCTTTGGCCTTGTGCGGTTCTCAAGCTCCACCGGGGGCGGTTTCGCAAGATTTCCGGTGGCGCATAGCGAGGGGGAAACACCTCTTCCCATTCCGAACAGAGCAGTTAAGCCCCTCAGCGCCGATGGTACTTGGAGGGCAACCTCCTGGGAGAGTAGGTCGCCGCCGGTTTTTCGTCTCGAACGGGCCGCCACTTCGGCGGCCCGTCGTCGTTGATGGGCTTCTCAGGAGTGGGTTGCGAACCGGTCGATCGCCGCGTTCCAGGAGCCGGTGCTCCGGGCCTGCCGCCGCGTCCGGACCTCGCAGGGACGTGGGGTGGGGGCCGCCGGCTCGAGCCCGTACTCGCCGAGCGTGGCGAAATCGATCACCAGGTCGACCGCGTCGGCCGCCCGTGTCGCTATGTGTGTCGTCTTCGTCTCGAACATGAGTTCGCAATCTAGGGCTGTGGCCGGACGCCTTCCTGATTCTGCATGTGTTCTTGCATTGTGGCGCGACGCCGGGCACGCTGCCCGGCCTTCGGCGGCCCGGCGAAGCCGAGCACGAGCTCCGAGGTGAGGTTCGGTTCCTCGACGTTCGGCGAGTGCCCTACTCCTTCGATCACGTTGGTGAACGCCCACGGCACCGCTTCCTGGTAGGCCGCCGCGGCCGCTTCGGGATGTTCGATGATCTGGTCTTCCGCACCCATGATCACCAGCAGCGGCTTGCGCGTGGCCCTGATCCGGTCGGCGAGGGACTCTTCCGATGTGTATTCGTCGAGCGCGTCGTGCGACTCCTTGTAGGCCGTGTAGGTCATCCGCCTCACGTCCTCGATGAATTCGTCGGGGATGTCGAAGCCAGGGGCGAACGCCACCTCGAGCCCCTTACGGATCGAGAAGTCCGGCTTCACCCGCCAGAGAGCCTGGCCGAGGACGGGCACGAACGCCAGGTTCGCGAGCGTCCCGAGACTGCCGCCTTCATCCGGCGAGGCCCTGCTGTCCATGATCACCAGCCGCGCGACGAGGTCGGGCGACCGTTCTGCCAGGGCGACGGCGACGCCGCCCCCGAGCGAGTGGCCGACGACCGTCGCCCTGCTGACGCCCAGCCTTGCGAGCGCCTGGGCGACGAGGTCGGCCTGGTCGGGTATCGAGTAGCCGGAATCCGGCTTTTCCGAGCCCCCATGGCCGAGCAGGTCGATGGCGATCACCCGCCGTGCCTTCTCGAGCAGCGGCATCATCCGGTTCCACCAGTTGATCGCGCACGAGAAGCAGTGGATCAGCACGATCGGGTTGCGCTCGCGCGGGCCGCGGTCGACGACCTGGACGTCGCCGCCGTCAAGGTTGAGGATCCGGCCGCCGGGCTCGGTCACTTCGGCCGACTTGGTTTCGTTCGAGGTGACGACCGTGTTCAGAACCAGCAGCACGACGAGCGCGGCGACAATCCCTATCGCGATCTTCCAGCCTCGGCGCATGAGCGGCCGTTACCCTAGCCGGAACCATGGAGAAGTTCGTGATCCAAGGAGGCACGCCGCTGTCGGGCGAGGTGAGCGCTGCGGGCAATAAGAACGCCGCCCTGCCGATCCTCGCCGCCTGCCTATTGACCGAGGAGGAGGTCCTCCTCCACAGGGTTCCGCGAATCCGCGACGTCGACGCCCAGATCGCGCTTCTGGAGCGCCTCGGCGTCGAAGCGGTGTGGGTCGGCGACAACAGCCTGCGGCTCTCGGCCCGCACGGTCAACGACGTCGAGGTCGACGACGACATCTCCAACAGCATCCGCGCCTCGTTCCTCGTCGCCGGCCCACTGCTGGCGCGGTTCGGCGAGGCGAGGATGCCGCCGCCCGGGGGCGACTTCATCGGCCGCCGCCGGCTCGACGCGCACCTGGACGCCTTCGCCGACCTCGGCGCCAGGGTCGAGGGCGACCGCTGGATCGAGCTCACCTCGCCGAACGGAGGCCTCCGCGCCTGCGCGATCTTCATGGATGAGCCGTCGGTGATGGGCACCGAGAACGCGCTGATGGCCGCGGCGCTGACGCCGGGGCCGACGACGATCTCCAACGCCGCCTGCGAGCCGCACGTCCAGGACCTCGCCCGGCTGCTGACCAAGATGGGGGCGAACGTCGATGGGATCGGCTCGAACGTGATGACCGTCCACGGCCGCGACCGGCTCGGCGGCGCCGAGCACACGATCGCCCCCGACCACATCGAGGTCGGCAGCTTCATGGCGCTCGCCGCGGCGACCGGCGGCGAACTGAGGGTGCGCGGGACGGAGCCGCAGGACCTGATCATGGTCCGCCGCCAGTTCCGTCGCCTCGGCCTCGATTCGAGCATCGAGGACGACGACGTCGTGGTGCCGGCCGAGCAGCGGCTGACGGTCCGCTCCGACGTCGGCGACGCGATCCCGAAGGTCGAGGACGGGCCGTGGCCGGCTTTCCCGGCCGATCTGACCTCGATCGCGCTCGCCCTCGCCACCCAGGCCGATGGCGAGATCCTGATCTTCGAGAAGATGTTCGAGAACCGGCTCTTCTTCGTCGACAAGTTGGTTGCAATGGGTGCTCGGATCACGCTGTGCGACCCCCACAGGGCGATCGTCAGCGGTCCGAGCCGGCTTCACGGCGAACGGGTCGAGAGCCCCGACATCCGCGCCGGGATGGCGATGCTCATCGCCGCGCTGGCCGCAGACGGCGTCTCGGAGATCGGAAACATCCGCCAGATCGACCGTGGCTACGAGCGGATCGACGAGCGCCTGCGCGCCCTCGGCGCCCAGATCGAGCGCGTCTCGGCCGAGGTTGCCGCGTAGGCTGCCACCCGCCGCCCCCGGACGCGGGAGCGAGGGAGCAAGGCTGCCGGTAATCATGAGTGCGAGCGAGCGAGAGCGGAGGAGGCGGCGGCGTATCCCATGATCCACCGGATCCCACCAGGCACCCGCGACATCCTGCCCGACGAGATGCGCGAGCTCCGCCGCCTGCATCTGGCGATGATCGACGTCTTCGAGAGCCGCGGCTACGGTGAGGTCGCAACGCCCTCGATCGAGTACGACGACGTCCTCGCCCGCGGCGACGGACGTGCGGCCAGCTCCTCCTACAGGTTCTTCGACGAGCGCGGCGACCTGCTGGCGCTGCGCTCCGACATGACGGTCCCGATCGCGAGGCTGGTCGCGAGCCGCTACTCCGGCGCTGAGATGCCGCTGCGGCTCTGCTACCTGGCGAACGCCTTTCGCGCCGTGCGCCCGCAGCGCGGTCAGATGCGCGAGTTCGCTCAGGCCGGGATCGAGCTGATCGGCGCTTCGGCGCCGGAGGGGACGGTGGAGATCATCGAGGTCCTCGAGGCGGCGCTCGACGCCGCCGGCCTCAACCGTGCGGTGATCGGGCTCGGCGACGCCGACCTCTACCGCCAGCTGCTCGAAGAGCTCGGAATCGAGGGCGAGGCTCGCGACGCCGTCCTCGCCCGCCTCGCGACGCACGACCTCGTCGGGCTCGGGGCCGAGCTCTCCGAAATCGAGGGGATCGGCACCGAGCAGGTCGAGACCTGCGTCGCGCTCTCGCAGCTCCGCGGCGGCCGCGAGGTCCTCGACCGCGCCCTCGAGATGGGAGGCGACGCCGTCCAGCGGGCCGGCGCCCGCCTCGGTGAGACCTATGAGGAGCTCGACGCGCGCGGAGTCGCCGACCGGGTCCAGATCGACCTCGGCCTGCTGCGCGACCTCGGCTACTACAGCGGCGCGATCCTCGAGGTCTACGACCCCGCGCTCGGCCACATCCTCGGCGGGGGCGGCCGCTACGACCGACTGCTGCGGCGGTTCGGCGTCGACCTTCCGGCGGCCGGCTTCGCCCTCTACCTCGAACGGGTCCACGTCGCCCAGATCGAGGAGGAAGAGAGAAAATCATGAGTGTCGGGTTCGCCGGAACCGGGCGCGCCAAGGCGGAAGGGCCGCTGAAGCTGGCCGTGCCGCGTGGCGCGCTCTTCGAGGAGACCCTCGACCTCCTCGACGCGGCCGGGATCGAGACCGCCGCGGTGCGCGGCGAGTCCCGGGCGCTGATCTTCGACGAGGGCGAGATCGTCCTCGTCACGATGCGCCCGTCCGACGTTCCCACCTATGTCGAGGCCGGCGCCGCCGACATCGGCATCACCGGTAAGGACGTCCTCCTCGAGCAGTCCGACAGGATGGTCTACGAGCTGCTCGACCTCGGCTACGGGCGCTGCCGGATGGTCCTCGCCGGCCGTGCGGGCGACGAGCGCCTCGGCGAGTCGGCGCGGCGTCTCGGAATGATGCGGATCGCGACCAAGTACCCGCGGATCGCCGAGCGCCATTTCGAGTCGACCGGGCGCCAGGTCGAGGTGATCGAGGTAAAGGGCTCGGTCGAGCTGGCGCCCCTGATCGGCCTCGCCGACGGGATCGTCGATCTCGTCGCAAGCGGCCGGACGCTGGAAGAGAACAGGCTCGAGGTCCGCGAGGAGATACTCGAGTGCACGGCTCGCTTCGTCGCCAACCGGGTGGCGCACAAGCTGCGCGGTGAGGAGGTCGACGGGCTGGCTGCGCGCCTGCGCGAGGCGAGCATCGGATGAGGGTGCGGCGCTTCGAGTGGGGGGCGGCGAGCCCGACAGCGCGGGAGGTGAGGCTCTGGCATCTCGAGGCGGGCGCGACGGTTCCGGACGTCGATCTCGAGGCGATACGGCGGGAGGTGAGAGAGGGAGGAGACGAGGCCGTCCTCAGGCTGACGGCGCGCTTCGGAGCTCCCGATGCCGCGTCCGCCTCGCTCATGGTCGAGCGCGAGACGGCGGAAGCCGCACTCGCCGGACTCGATCCCGGGGTCCGGGAATCGCTGGAGGTGGCGGCCGCGAACGTGCGCGCCGTCGCCGAGGCACAGCTCGATCCTGAGTCCCGCCGGGTCGAACTTCCCCAGGGCCAGACGGTGACCGTCGGCTCGGTTCCCGTCTCCGCCGCCGGGATCTACGCCCCCGGAGGCAGGGCGTTCTACCCCTCGAGCGTCCTGATGTGCGCGATCCCGGCCCGGGTCGCGGGCGTCGGGCGCGTCGCGCTCGCCTCGCCGCCGGGCCCGGACGGGAGCCTGCACCCGATCGTCCTCGCCGCCGCCGCGATCAGCGAGGTCGACGAGATCTTCGCGATGGGCGGCGCCCAGGCGATCTTCGCGCTCACCTACGGGACCGAGTCAGTCGCACCGGTCGACGTGATCGCCGGCCCGGGCAACGCCTGGGTTCAGGAAGCTAAGCGAGCGGTCCACGGCCTGGTCGGAATCGACTCCTACGCAGGCCCGTCGGAGCTGATGGTGATCGCCGGCCACGATTCGGATCCCGAATGGATCGCCCTCGATCTCTGCGCGCAGGCCGAGCACGGCGACGAGAGCCCGCTGCTCGTCGCGGCGGTCGAGGAGCGGGTGCTCGAGGAGATCGAGAAGGCCGTGGAGGCGGCCGCCCCGTCGCGCCCGACCGTCAGCGACGCGCCGCTGGCGCTGGTCCAGGTCCCCGACGCCGAGGCGGCCATCGAGCTCGCCAACGCGTACGCTCCCGAGCACCTCGAGCTCGTCGAGGAGGACGCGGCGCTGCTCGCCGACCGGGTGGTCGCCGCAGGGTGCGTCTTCGTCGGCCGCTTCGCGGCGACCGCTTTCGGCGATTACGCCGCCGGCTCGAATCACGTCCTGCCGACCGGCGGCGCCGGCCGCTTCACCGGGCCGCTTGGCCCGGGCACGTTCCGTCGCAGGATCTCGACCGTGGAGGTGCCGCCGGACGCGGCAGCGAAACTTGCACCGCATGTCGATCGGATCGCCGATGCCGAGGGACTGCCGGTCCACGGTGAGTCGGCGATGATTAGGAGCAAGAGATGAGCCGCACCGCGAAAAAGCAGCGCAGCACCGCCGAGACCCGGATCGAGGTCTCGCTCGACCTCGACGACGGGGCCGCTGATTCGAGCTCGGCGACCGGCGTCGGCTTCCTCGACCACATGCTCGACCTGCTCGCCCGCCACGGCCGCCTCGGCCTGCGGGTCGAGGCCAGCGGCGACCTCGAGACCGGCGCCCACCACACGGTCGAGGACGTCGGCATCGTCCTCGGCCAGGCGCTCGACGACGCGCTCGGGGACAGGGCCGGCATCCGTCGCTACGGATCGGCGCTGGTGCCGATGGACGAGTCGCTCGCCGAGTGCGCGATCGACATCTCCGGCCGCCCTCTGTGCGTCTTCGACGCCGACCTGCCGGCGACCTCGATCGCCGGCTTCGACACCGAGCTGGCGGAGGAGTTCTTCCGTGCCGTCGCCAACGCCTCGAAGATGACCCTCCACATCTCTGTCCGCTATGGGACCAACGCCCACCACATGATCGAGGCCTGCTTCAAGGCCTTCGCCCGCGCGCTGCGGGTCGCCGTCTCGATCGACCCCAACGAGACCGGGGTGCCCTCGACGAAGGGAACGCTCAGTGAGTGAGCGGACTCGCATCTGCATCCTCGACTACGGGATGGGGAACCTGCGCTCGGTCGAGAAGGCGCTCGAGCACGTCGGCGTCGGGGAGGTCGCAATCGCCAACGACGCCGCCTCGGTGCGCGCTGCCAACGGCCTGATACTTCCGGGCGTCGGCGCCTTTCCGCGCGCGATGGAGCGGATCCGGCAGCTCGGGATCGACGATCTCGTCGCCGAGCGGCGCGAGGCCGGCGTCCCGATCCTCGGGATCTGCCTCGGGCTGCAGCTGCTTTTCGACTCGACCACCGAGCTCGGCGGCGCAGCCGGCCTCGGCCTGATGCCGGGAGAGGTGGCCGGCCTCGACGCCGAGGGCCTCAAGGTCCCGCACATCGGCTGGTCTCCGGTCACCTGGGCCCGTGGCTCCCGGCTGACCGAGGGGATCGAGAGCGGCACGCCGTTCTACTTCGTCCACTCGTTCGCGCCGCGGCCCGAGGCCGCCGACCTGCTCGGAACGGCGGAGTACGGCGCCCGCTTCGCCTGCGCCGCCGAGCGCGACGACGTCTTCGGGGTCCAGTTCCACCCCGAGAAGTCGAGCGGCGCCGGCCTGCGGCTGCTGGCGAACTTCGCCGGGGTCTGCGCTAGGACGCCCGCCGCGGCGTGATCCTCTACCCGGCGATCGACATCCGCGGCGGCAGCGCGGTGAGGCTGCTGCAGGGCGACTACGAGCGGGAGACCGCCTACGACGCTGACCCGGTCGACGCCGCGACCAGGTGGGCGGCCGACGGAGCCGAGTTCCTGCACGTCGTCGATCTCGACGGCGCCCGGGGCGGGGCTCCTCGCAACCTCGACGCGGTGCGGCGGATCGTCGCCGCGGCGCCATGCCCGGTCCAGGCGGGCGGCGGCCTGCGGGATCCGGACTCGGTCGCGGCCATGCTCGACGCCGGCGCCGCCCGGGCGGTGATCGGGACCGCCGCCCTTCGCGACCGCGAGTTCCTCGACCAGATGATCGCCCGCCACGGCGAGCGGATCGTCGTCTCGGTCGACTCGCGCGGCGGCCGGGTCGCGCTCGAGGGGTGGACCGAGGGCAGCAAAACCGACGTCGTCGAGGCCGTCTCGGAGCTGACCTCGCTCGGGGTCGGGCGCTTCCTCTGCACCACGATCGAGGTCGACGGCACGATGGAGGGCCCCGCTCTCGAGGAGCTCGGGCGAATCGCCGCCGCGACCGACGCCGAGCTGATCGCCTCCGGCGGCGTCGGCTCGCTCGCCGACCTCGAAGCGCTCGCCGCCGCGGCGCCGCCGAACGTCTCCGGGGTGATCGTCGGCCGCGCCCTCTATGAGGGGCGGTTCACCGTCGCCGAGGCGAACGCCGCGCTCGGTCGCGGCTAGATCGCTGATCTAGGCTTCTTTCACGATGGTGCTGAAGAGAGTCATACCCTGCCTCGACGTCGACGCCGGGCGCGTGGTCAAGGGAACGAACTTCGTCGGTCTCCGCGATGCCGGCGACCCGGTCGAGCTGGCCGAACGCTACGACGCGGAGGGCGCCGACGAGCTCGTCTTCCTCGACATCACCGCCTCCCACGAGGGGCGGGAGACGATCATCGAGCTGGCGCGCCGCACCGCCGACAACGTCTTCATCCCGTTCACGATCGGCGGCGGGATCCGCTCGGTCGAGGACGCGCAGGCGGTGCTCGACGCCGGCGCCGACAAGATCTCCGTCAACTCCGCCGCTCTCGCCCGGCCCGAGCTCCTGACCGAGCTCGCCGACCAGTTCGGAGCCCAATGCGTCGTAATAGCCATTGACGCAAAAAGAGCCAGTGCGCATTCGAGAGAGGCCAGCCCGACCACTTCCGACCGCGGGAGCGACCGAGCGTCGCAGATTGGTTCTCGCGAGGGAGCGGCAGCCGAGGAAGTGGTCGGAATTTATGACGTATACGTGAATGGCGGGCGGGAAAAGGTCGAGGGGCGGGATGCGGTGTCGTGGGCGGTCGAGGCCGTCGAGCGCGGAGCGGGGGAGGTGCTGCTGACGAGCATGGACCGCGATGGGACCAGTGATGGCTACGACCTCGAGCTGACCCGTGCGGTCAGCGGCGCGGTTCCGGTCCCGGTGATCGCCTCAGGCGGCGCCGGCTCGCTCGAGCACCTCAGCGCCGCGATCTCCGAGGGCGCCGCCGACGCGGTCCTCTGCGCCTCGATCTTCCACTACGGGGACTACCGGGTCCGGGACGCGAAGCGACACCTGGCGGGCGCCGGGATCCCGGTGCGCGACTGAGCGATGTCGCCGTCCCTGCTGGCGACCGAGGATCTCGGCAAGGCGATCGAGGACGCCTACCCGGAG
This sequence comes from Solirubrobacterales bacterium, assembly GCA_036265675.1. Classification (GTDB taxonomy): domain Bacteria; phylum Actinomycetota; class Thermoleophilia; order Solirubrobacterales; family 70-9; genus VRUE01. Next base: position 16,039 of record DATAOP010000106.1, on the reverse strand, counting down.
CTGGCGCCCGTCGCCGCTGCCACTGTCGCGCCGCTCTATCTGGTCGGCGGAGCGGTCCGCGACCTGCTGCTGGGACGGGGGCGCTCCGACCTCGACCTCGTCGTGGTCGGCGACGCGGCCGAGCTGGCGGCCGAGATCGGCGCCACCCAGCCAACCGAGCATGAGCGGTTCGGCACCGCAAGCGCGGTTCTCGACGGCCATCGGGTCGACATCGCGGCCGCCAGGTCGGAGTCCTACCCCGAGCCAGGCGCGCTGCCGGCGGTCGAGCCGGCCGACGACATCGAGGCCGATCTGTCGCGCCGCGATTTCACGATCAACGCGATGGCGGTGCCGCTCCAGGGAGATCCCGCTCTGATCGATCCGCACGGCGGCCGCGCCGACCTCGAGGCCGGCCTGATCCGGATCCTCCACCCGGGCTCCTTCCGCGACGACCCGACGAGGGCGCTCCGCGCGGCCCGCTACGCCGCCCGGTTCGGGTTCGAGCTCGAGTCGGGGACAGAGGCACAGGTCCGCGAGGCTGACCTCGCCACCGTCTCCGGCGACCGCCGGCGTGCGGACCTGATGCGGATCGCGGCCGAGCCTGAGGCCGTGCGCGCCCTCACCCTGCTGGTCGAATGGGGCCTGATCGAGCCGCGCCAGGGCGGGCTCGAGCTCGCCGCCGCCGTCTCATCGCTTCTGTCCGCGCCACCCTGGCAGGAGGTTGCTCCTCGCCCCGAGTCGATCCTCGCCGCCGCTCTGGGACCGACGGGGGCGGCCGAGGAGCTTGCCGCCCTGGCGCCCGACCGGCCGTCGGAGGGGGTCGGGGCCACCGCGGGCCGGGACCCCGTGGAGCTCGTCCTCGCCCGGGCGATGGGCGCCACTTGGCTGGACACCTACCTTCTCGAGTGGCGCGATGTCAGGCTGGAGATCGACGGTGCCGACCTGATCGACGCCGGCGTGCCGGAGGGCCCCGCCGTCGGGCGCGGCCTGAAGGAGGCACTGCGCCGTAAGCTCGACGACGGCGTCTCGGGCCGCGACCGCGAGCTCCAGGCCGCGCTCGAGTCGGCGAGGAGGGGCGATGGAGTGGCGTAGCCAGGATGACGTCGAGTGGCTCGAGGCCGAGCTGCCCCGGGCGCGCGTCGCATTCTCGACCAGGATCGGCGGCGTCAGCGAAGGGCCGTACGAGAGCCTCAACCTCGGCTACCTGACCGATGACGACCGCGATCTGGTGATCGAGAACCGTCGCCGGCTCGCCGCCGCGCTCGGGATCGAGCCAGAGAGCGTGCTGATCGGGCGCCAGGTCCATGAGGCGGAGCTCGCGGTCCATCTCGAGCCTCAGCGGCCGAGCCCGTTCGCATCCCCCGGCGCCCCGCTGGCGGAGGTCGATGGCCAGGTTGCGCTCGAGGCCGGCGTTGCGCCGCTCGTTTTCACCGCCGACTGCCTGCCGGTCGCACTCGCCGGCCCGGCGGGGGTGGCGATGCTTCACTGCGGCTGGCGCGGGCTCGCCGCCGGGATCATCGGGCGCGGGGTGGAGGCGATCGCCGCGACCGACGCGGTGATCGGCCCGGGCATCGGCCCCTGCTGCTATGAGGTCGGCGAGGACGTCCTCGGCGCCTTCGCCGCGATCGGGATCGACATGCCGGGGCCGACGCTGGACCTGACCGATGTCACGCGGCGGATGCTGGCCGCCGCGGGGGTCGAGCGGGTCGAGGCCGCCGAGCTCTGCACGAGCTGCGAGGAGGAGCGCTTCTACTCACATCGGCGCGATGCCGGCTCGACCGGGAGGCAGGCCGGGCTCGTATGGATCGAGGAGGGCTGAGATGCCGGGCCTGATCGAAGGCATAGAGGCGGCGAAGGTCGCCGACAACCTCGCGCGCGCCCGCGAGTTCGCCGGCGAGGAGGTCGAGATCCTGGCGGCGACGAAGTACGTGCCGCTCGAGGAGATGGGCGTCCTCGCCGAGGCGGGCGTGACCCTGGTCGGCGAGAACCGGCAGCAGGATATGGCGGCGAAGCGTGAGAGGTGGGGGGACGCGTTCCAGTGGGACTTCATCGGCGCCCTCCAGAGTCGCAAGGTGAAGCAGCTGCTGCCGATCTGCCGCCTGATCCACTCGGTGGCGAGCGATTCGGCGCTCGAGCAGCTCGCCCGGCACGGAGGCCCCGACACGGAGGTCCTGGTCGAGGTCAACGTCGCCGGCGAGGAGGGCAAGGCCGGCATCGCGCCCGGCGAGCTCGCCGACTTCATCGAGCGCTGCCCGGTCAGGGTCTCGGGCCTGATGACGATGCCCCCTTTCAGCCAGGACCCGGAGGCCTCGCGGCCGCACTTCGCGTGCCTTGCCGAGCTCGCCGCCGAGCACGGTTTGGATCGGCTCTCGATGGGAACCTCACAGGACTGGAAGGTCGCAGTGGACGAGGGGGCGACGATCGTCAGGCTCGGAACCGTCCTCTACATGTGACGACTGCTGCATAATTCGCGAAGGAATCCGCCGCTGTAAGCCGAATGATGCGCTGATATGGCACTCCGAGACACATGGCATAAAGCGCTGGTCTACTTCGGTCTCGCCGAAGAGCACGACTACGGTCCGGAGTACGAGGAAGAATTCATCCCCGAGGACGAAGACCTCGAGGGCGGGCGCGACAGCGGTCAGGTTCGTCGCCTGCCCACCTCACGCCGGGCCCGTCGCGACGAGATCGACGACATCTTCGCCGACGACGAGCCGATCACCGCGTCGCGGACCCGGGTACTGCGGCCGGTGGGCAACGGTGACTCCGACGTCCAGGTCCATCTCGTCATCCCCCGCAACTTCAACGACGCCCAGCAGGTCGCCGATCAGTTCAAGCGCAAGGTGCCGGTGATCCTCAACCTTCAGACCACCGACCACGAGCTCTCGAAGCGGATGATCGACTTCAGCTCCGGCCTCACCTACGCCCTCGACGGTGGGATGCAGCGGATCGCCGAGAAGATCTTCCTGCTGACCCCGCGTAATGTCGAGGTCTCCGCCGAGGAGAAGGCACGCCTCCTCGACAAAGGCTTCTTCAACCAGTCCTAGGCGCCGCGGCGCTCACCAGCCACCCGAGAGATAGCTGGGCCCGAACGGGATTGATTCGCTGATCTTCCTGCACTGCCGCTGTCCCCTCGGCCTGTAGACCCTGTGTGCGATCGGATCTATGAGGGACGCCTTGCCATATCTCGTTCCGCTGTTCGGCGCGTCGGGGGTGGAGATTCGCAATGCGCCGCAATCGACTCCGATCTGATCCAGCAACGGGAATGCTCGGATCCCAGGCATGTCGTAGCTGACCATGAATGCGCTCAGCTCGTCGTTGTTACCGCCGCCGCCGAAGATCGGGATGCCGGGCGCGGCGTAGCCGGGAAAGCCCGAGGTGAAGATCGTGGCGTCGGGCGGCGGAGAGGGCACGAGTTCGTGCGCGCTGGCGAGGATTGCCGGTTGGTACTGCACCACCGTTCGCCAGCGGTCGGCATCTTCGTTGACCCGCACGGTGTAGACGCCGATCAGCCCCAGGATCATGGCGCCGGCGACGATTGCGCGGACCCAGGAGCGCGCGGTGTCCGAGAGGCGCGGCACGGCGGCGGCGACCATCGTCGCGAGCGCGGTCGCAAACAGGACGACGAAGAGGCAGATCCCGAGCGCGGCAAAGCAGTTGACCCGATTCTGCACTCCCGGCGAGTAGGCCGGATAGGCGGCGCCGGCCGGAACGAGCATCACGTAGCCGATCGCGATGCAGAAGACCGCCAACCCGATCGGCGCAGACCAGCGGGCGATTGCCTTGCGAGTCGAAGTCGATCCCGCGTACCTCGCCGCGACCAGCCCGCCCGAGAGGATCGCCGCGACTCCCCCGAGGACGAGCCAGCGCGAGACCTCGCGCGACGGGATCAGTGAATAGCTCAGTACGGAGAGGCCGCCGTCGGCGACGAGCCGGAGATTGGTCAGCAGGTTTTCGCCCTCGCCCCCTTCACGAAACTGTCGCGTGAAGAACCACAGCACCAGCAGGGTGGGAATCGCGTCGAGGAGCCAGCGCCAGGCCGCCCCCCGGGGATCGATCCAGCGGTAGAGGAAGACGGACAGCAGGACCGCCGGGGCGACGATCTCATAGCCCGCCACGGCGGTGACCGCAAGCGCCGAAGCCAGTGCCTGCACGGCTACCGCGGGAAATGTCGGCTCCGGCCCGAACCGTCGCCGACCGGCGATCGCGATCACCACCGCCACGAGATAGAGGCCGATGAACAGATTGATCTGGCTGCCGGTGCTCCAGAGCCGGGTCGAGTCAGAGGAGGGGAACACCAGGAGCAGGGCAGCCGCGGCGAGCGCCAGTGTCGTTCCCAGGCCAAGTGTCCGCAGAAACGCAAAGAACGCACTCGAGAGGAATGCCGCCAGCAGGACCGATAGCACGAGGTGCTGGTGCATGTGCATCCCGAGGACGGCATAGGTCAGCGTTACGTAGACCGCGGCCACGGGCCGGCTGGGCGTCTGGTAGTTCTGGACGGCATCCCAGAATCCGGAGCCGGGATGAAGGTAGTACCGACTCGCGTTGACCCAGTCGTCGGCGACGAACGGGCCGTGGAACGCGTACCAGCCGAACACCACGAAGGCCATTGCAGCGAAGAGGAGGGTCGCGCCCGCGAGCTCCTTCCCATGAGGCGGAGGGGCGGGCGCGAGCTCGGCGAGCGAGAGGGCGCGAAGAGGGGAGGCCATCAGGGTCGCAAGACTCTGTCAGATCCGGATTCGGCCCGGGATAGTCTCCCGGCGATGGTTATCGGCTTCTGTGGCTCGGGCAGCATGGCCGCTGCGATGGCGCGCGGCTGGGTCGGCGCCGTCGACAAGATGCTGTTTACGGACTCCGGCTCGGGAAGGGCGGCGGAGCTGGCGGCCGAGGTCGACGGGAGGGCGGTCGCCTCGAATGCCGAGCTCGCCGAGGCGGCCGATGTCATCGTCCTCGCGGTCAAGCCGGCCCGGCTGGGGGAGGCGGCCGCCGAGATCGGCGACGTGTCCAAGCCACTGGTCTCGCTGCTCGGCGCGACCTCGCTCGAGAGCGTTCGGACAGCGTTTCCGAGCGCTGACGTCTTCCGGGTGATGCCCAACGTCGCGGTCGAGGTGCGTCGGGGGGTCCTCTGCGTCGCCGGCGGCGACTCGGCATCGGTCAGGGCCCTGCTCGACCTGCTGGGCAAGACCGTCGACCTGCCCGACTCCCAGTTCGACGCGGCGACGGCCGTGATGGGATGCGCTCCCGCCTATCTCGCCCTCGCGGTCGAGGCGCTCGCCGACGCCGGCGCCGAGGCGGGACTCGACGATGACCTCGCCCGCGAGCTGGTGGTCGAGACCGCGGCCGGCACCGCCGAGCTGCTCGGAGATCGGGATCCGGCCGCGGTTCGCAGGGCCGTCGCGTCTCCCGGCGGCAGCACCGAGGCCGGGCTCGAGGCGCTCGACCGCGAGGGAGCGCGAGACGCGTTCGTCGCCGCCGTCCGCGCCTCGCTGGAGAGGATGAAGCCGTGAACGGGATCGTCCCGCTCGCCCTGACCCGCGCTGACGTCGCCGACTACGTCAGCGCCCTGTTCCTCGTCTACATCGTCCTAATCCTGATCCGGGTACTGATCTCATGGGTCCCGCGGGTGCCATACAACCGCGCGCTGCGGGCCTGTCTCGATTTCGTCACCGAGACCACGGACCCCTACATCAACCTCTTCCGGCGGATCCTGCCGCCGATCGGCGGCGGTGGGTTCGCGCTAGACCTGAGCCCGATGATCGCGATCATCGTTCTCTTCGTAGTGCGGGCGATCGTCGTCAGCCTGATTTCGGCGTGAACGCCCAGAGCGCCCGTGCCTGGCGCCTCGCCGGCGCTCTCTGCGGCCTCGTGGTCGCCGTCGACCAGGCGGTGAAGGCGATCATCGAGTCCAACCTCTACCCGGGCGAGCACGTCGACGTCATCGGTCCCTTCGGCCTGACCCTCGCCCACAACACCGGCGTCGCCTTTGGCATCGCCGGCGACGGCGGTGGGCTGCTGGTCGCGTTCGCCCTCGGCAGCCTCGGGTTCATCGGCTGGCTCTTCTCACGCGATCCGACCCGACCCTGGATGTGGGTCGCGGTCGGTCTCCTAGCCGGCGGTGCGCTCGGCAACCTCGCCGACCGGATCCGGGCCGACGCCGTCACCGACTACGTCGACATCTTCTCCTGGCCGCCGTTCAACCTCGCCGACGTCTCGATCACGGTCGGCGTCCTGCTGCTGGCGCTGAGCCTCACCGGTGAGCGATGAGCGCGGAGCGAGCAAGCATCCATATCTGGTTCTCTGCGCCGCGAGCGAAGCGCGAGAATTTGCAATGAGCGCGGAGCAGAACGGGGAGCAACTGCGCGTCGTCCACATCGACGACTCGCTCGCCGTCGTCGACAAGCCCGCCGGGCTCGTCGTCCACCCGGCGCCGTCCCACCACGGGCCGACGCTCGTCGACGAGCTCGGCGAGATCCTCGGCGGCGGCGAGCCCGAGCGCCCAGGGATAGTCCACCGCCTCGACAAGGGGACGAGCGGGCTGATGGTCGTCGCCCGCGGCGAGGACGCGCTCCGCGCCCTCCAGGCGCAGGTCCGGCGCCGCGAGGTCGAGCGCCGCTACCTCGCGCTCGCTCGCGGGCGCATCCCATCGCGCTCGGGGACGATCGACGCGCCGATCGGCCGCGCCGCGCGCCAACGTCACCGGATGGCCGTCTCGGGCGCCGCCCCTCGCCAGGCGCGAACCCACTTCGAGGTGGTCGAGGCGCTGCCCCGCGAGACGCTCGTCGAGGCCCGCCTCGAGACCGGGCGCACGCACCAGATCCGCGCCCACTTCTCCGCCATCGAGCATCCGCTGGTCGGCGACCCCACCTACGGCGGCGAGCGCCGCTATGAGCTCGAGCGCCCCTTCCTCCACGCCCACAGACTGGCCTTCACGCACCCGGCAAGCGGCGTCGAGATGGCCTTCGGCTCGGAGCTCCCGGCGGACCTCACCGCGGCCCTGGAGGCGGCCCGCCGGGCCTGAATTCCGCGCCCCGTCTACAATCCTTCACCCCTCAATCGACCCCCTCCGTATCGCCCCGGATCCTGATCGGCAGCGGCCGAATCCCCGGTCAGAGCGGTGGGGCAGCACCAAACCAAGGAGAAAATCGATATGCCAGAGGCTGGCCTCAAAGAGTTGCTCGAGGCTGGGGTCCACTTCGGACACCAGACACGGCGCTGGAACCCGAACATGCGCCGCTACATATTCGGCGAGCTGGACGGGATCCACATCATCGACCTCGTCCAGACGGAGGAACTGCTGGAGAACGCCCGTCGCTTCGCCGGCGAGCTCGCGTCCGGTGGCGGCACCGTCCTCTTCGTCGGGACCAAGAAGCAGGCGCGCAGCGCGGTGGAGACGTGGGCACAGAAATGCCAGATGCCGTACGTGAGCCAGCGCTGGCTCGGCGGCCTGCTGACGAACTTCAACACGATCTCAGCCCGGATCTCCCGCCTGCACGAGCTGACCGGGTGGCAGGAGGAGGGCAAACTCGACCTGCTCCCGACCAAGGAGCGAATGGGGATGCAGGCCGAGCTCACCAAGCTCGAGTACAACCTCGGCGGCGTCCGCGACATGGAGCGCCTGCCCGACGCGGTCTTCGTCACCGACCTCAAAACGGAGGAGATCGCGGTCCGCGAGGCGGTGCGGCTGAGGATCCCGATCATCGGCCTCGTCGACACCAACTGCGACCCGACCCAGATCGACTACGTCATCCCCGGCAACGACGACGCGATCCGCTCCTGCGAGCTCGTGATCGGGACGATCGGGGGGGCGATCGAGAGCGGCGCCGGCGCCTGGCGCCAGCAGGAGGAAAAGCGGATCGCCGAGGAGATGGAGCGCCGCCGCAAAGAGGAGGAGGAGCGGAAGAAACGCGAGGAGGAAGAGAAAGCCCGGCTCGAGGCCGAGCAGGCTGCGCAGGCCGCGGCCGAATCGGGGGAGCCCCGGCCCGCGGGTCCTGAGGGGTCGTCGTCCTCGCGGGACGACGCTGCGGGCAAGGACCCCTCCTCCGCGCCACCCGCGGGAGGGGCCCCGAAACAGGGTGCAGCCAGCGCGCCTGCTCAGCCTGGAGCCGGGGCGTCTCCCGCCGCGACCTCGACGAAAGGTCAGGCATGAGTATTTCGGCCGCCGATGTGAAGGCGCTTCGGGATCGGACCGGGGCGGCGATGATGGACTGCAAAGCGGCCCTGGCCGAGGCCGAGGGCGACGCCGATCGCGCGGTCGAGATCCTCAGGGTCAAGGGCCAGGCCTCGGCCGCGAAGCGTGGGGGACGGGGCACCAACGAGGGCGTCGTCGCCTCCTACATCCACGCCAACGACCGCGTCGGGGCGATGGTCGAAGTCCAGTGCGAGACCGACTTCGTCGCTCGCAACGAGGACTTCAAGGCGTTCGCCTACGAGGTCGCGCTGCACATCGCGGCGACGGCTCCGCAGTACGTCTCCTCGGAGGAGATCCCAGAGGAGGAGCGGGAGGCCGAGCGCCGCGTCTTCGAGGAGAAGGCCCGCGAGGACGGAAAACCGGACAACGTCGTCGAGAAAATCGTCGAGGGCCAGCTCGCCAAGTGGGCGAAGGAGGTCGCGCTTCTCGACCAGGCGCACGTCAACGCCGACAAGCACGACTCGAAGTCGATCGAGGAGTTGCGCCAGGAGATGGCGGCGAAGACGGGTGAGAACGTGAGGATCGCCCGCTTCGCATACTTCCGGGTCGGTGGCTGAACCCGATCCCCAGTTCAGCCGCATCCTCCTGAAGCTCTCGGGAGAGGCGCTGATGGGGGAGCTGAGCTACGGCACCGACGCGACCGAGGTCCAGCGGATCGCGCGCCAGATCGCCAAGGTGCGGGGGCGGGGGGTCGAGGTTGCGATCGTGGTCGGCGCCGGCAACATCTACCGCGGCCTCGAAGCGGCCGCGGCCGGGATGGACCGCGCCACCGGCGACTACATGGGGATGCTGGCCACCGTCCTCAACGCGCTGACCCTGCAGGACGCGCTCGAGAACATCGGCGAGCACACCCGGGTGATGTCGGCGATCGACGTCAAGGAGGTCGCCGAGCCCTACATTCGCCGCCGCGCGATGCGCCACCTCGAGAAAGGCCGGGTCGTGATCTTCGCCGCCGGCACCGGCAACCCGTTCTTCACGACCGACACCGCCGCCGCGCTCCGCGCGCTCGAGATCCGGGCGCAGACGATCCTGATGGCGAAGAACGGGGTGGAGGGGGTCTACGACTCCGACCCAGCGACCAATCCCGACGCGAAGTTCATCCCCCAGATCTCGCACCGTGAGGCAATCGAGCGCGAACTTAAGGTGATGGACTCGACTGCGCTGTCGCTCTGCATGGACAACGGCCTGCCCATCTACGTCTTCAACATGGGGGACGAGTCGAACATAGATAGGATCGTCGGCGGCGAGAGAGTGGGCACGTTGGTCTCCAACGATCCCGCCGGCTAGGAGATAAACCAGTGGAGCTGATCGACGAGCTGCTCAATGACGCCAAGGACCGGATGGCGAAATCGGTCGAGTCGAGCCGAGGCGAGCTCGCGACCGTGCGGACCGGTCGCGCCTCACCCCATCTGCTCGATCGGATCACGGTCGACTACTACGGCTCGCCGACGCCGCTGAAGCAGCTTGCCAACGTCGCCGCCTCCGACGCGCGGCTACTGACCGTCACCCCCTTCGACAAGTCCGCGATCGAGTCGATCGAGAAGGCGATCCGCGAGTCGGACGTGGGCCTGACCCCGAACAACGACGGCGGCGTGATCCGCCTCGCGATCCCGGAGCTGACCGAGGAGCGGCGCCGTGAGATGGTCAAGGTGGTCCACGGAGTCGCCGAGGAGGGCAGGGTCGCGGTCCGCAACATCCGCCGCGACACGATGCACGATCTTCGCGAGCTGAAAAAGGAAGGCGAAGCCGGCGAGGACGATGAGCGCCGCGCGGAGTCCGCACTCCAGAAGCAGACCGACGACGCGGTCGCCGAGATCGACGCCCTCCTCAAGGGAAAGGAAGAGGAGATCCTGGAGGTGTGAGCACCTCCGCGCGGTACGTCGCGATCATCACCGACGGCAATGGCCGCTGGGCCGAGCAGAGGGGGCTGCCGGTGGTGGACGGTCACAGGGCCGGCGCCGACAACCTCAAGGCGCGGCTCCGCGACGCTGTCGAGCTCGGGATCGAGCAGCTGACCGTCTACTCGTTCTCGACCGAGAACTGGTCGCGTCCCGCCGAGGAGGTCGGCGGGCTGATGCGGATGTTCGGCGAACGGATCGAGGCCGAGACGCCCGAGCTGAACCAGGAGGGCGTGCGGATGCGGTTCATCGGCCGCCGTGAGGGAATCGCCGAGGATCTGATCGAGCGGATGGACTGGGCCGAGCGCACGACCGCCGCCAACGACCGGATCGGGCTCTTCGTCGCCTTCAACTACGGCGGCAGGGCCGAGATCATCGACGCTGCGCGACGCTTCCAGGGCGGTTCCGAGGAGGAGTTCCGCGCCCTCCTCTATGCGCCGGATATGCACGATCCGGATCTCCTGATCCGGACCAGCGGCGAGCAGCGGCTTTCGAACTATCTGCTCTGGCAGTGCGCCTACTCGGAGCTCGTCTTCCGCGACGAGCTCTGGCCGGACTTCGACCGCGAGGCATTCGAGCAGTCGCTCGCGGAGTTCTCCGAGCGCAGGCGAAGGTTCGGGGCGCGCTGATGGAGGCCGGCGGAGGAGATCGCGAGGGCCGGCGCCACCACGATTCCGAGTTCGAGCGCGCGGTCGGGCACTTCGAGGAACTCGACGACCCGACGGTCGCCCAGGAGCGGCCCTCGCGCCCGCCGGTGCCGCCGCGGGCCGAACGGCGCCGGGCGCGCGGCGAGACCCTGAGGAGGATCCTCGTCGCGATCCCCTGGATCGCCTTCGCGATCGCGATCACCGTCGCCGGCGGGATCGCGTTCTCGCTGGCGATGATCGCGCTCGGCCTGCTCTGCATGCGCGAGTACCTGATGATGTCGGCGGCGGTGCGGCCGATCGGGATCGCCGGCTACCTGACCGTCACCGCGCTGATCGTCGCCGCCCATTTCGGCACCGCCTTCAACGTCGTGCTGGTCCTCGCCGCATCGTTCCCGGTCCTGTTCGCCCTCGGTGCCGACCGCAAACACCGCGACGGGATCACGATGTCGATGGGGGTGACCCTGCTGGGAATCGTCTGGATCGGGATCCCCCTTGTTCACGCTGTGTTCCTCCGCGACCTGCCGGACCACGGCGCCGCCCTCCTGATCGACGTCCTGGTCGGGACCTTCGCCTGCGACACCGGTGCCTACGCGACGGGCCGGATGTTCGGCTCGCACCGGTTCGCTCCGAGCCTCTCGCCCAACAAGACGATCGAGGGGCTGATCGGCGGCTTCGTCATCGGCACGATGGCCCTCTGGTTCGCCGGCCTCTATCAGGACTGGCTCTCGGGGGTGGACGCCCTGATCATGGGAGCCGCGGTGGCATTCTTCGCCCCGATCGGCGATCTCTTCGAGTCGATGGTCAAGCGCGACCTCGGAACTAAGGACACCGGCCGCCTCTTCGGCCCCCATGGAGGCCTTCTCGACCGGCTCGACGCGGTCCTGTTCACGATCGTCGTCGGCTACTACCTGGCGATCCAGCTCGTCTACTGAGCCGGCCAGGCTGCCAAACTTCCTCCGATGAGGAAACTGGTCATCCTCGGCGCGACCGGGTCGATCGGGACCCAGGCGCTGCAGATCGTCGCCGGCTCCGACGAGCTCGATGTCGTCGGCCTCGCGGCGGGCTCGAGCTGGGAGCCGCTGCTCGAGGCTGCGCGCGCGCAGGGCGTCGCCACGGTGGCGCTCGCCGACCCGGAGGCCGCCGGTAGGGCGAGCGAGGCCTTCGACGGGCAGGTTTTCGCCGGCGAGGAGGGCATCCGCCGCCTTGTCGCCGAGTCCGGCGCCGACCTCGTGCTCAACGGGATGGTCGGCGCCGCCGGTCTCGGGCCTACGGTGGTCGCCCTCAGCGAGGGGATCGACGTCGCTCTCGCCAACAAGGAGAGTCTCGTGATCGGCGGCGAGCTGACGATGGCGCTCGCCGAGGCGACGAACGCCCGCCTGCTGCCGGTCGACTCCGAGCACTCGGCCCTCTTCCAGCTGATCGCCTCGCAGCCGCCGGGAGCGGTCGAGCGGCTCGTCCTCACCGCCTCCGGCGGTCCCTTCCGCGGTCGCACCGATCTCGCCGAGGTCAGCGTCCAGGACGCCCTCGCGCATCCGACCTGGCGGATGGGGGGCAGGATCACGATCGACTCGGCGACGCTTATGAACAAGGGGTTCGAGGCGATCGAGGCCCATCTCCTGTTCGGGATCCCCTACGAGCGGATCGAGGTCGTGATCCATCCGCAGTCGATCGTCCACTCGCTGATCGACCTCAACGACGGCGCGACCCTCGCCCACCTCGGCTATCCCGACATGCGGGTCCCGATCTCCTACGCGCTCAACTACCCCGATCGGGCCGACGTCGACGTCCCGCGGCTCGACCTGGCCACCGTCGGCGCGCTCGATTTCGAACAACCCGACCTCGAGACCTTCACCTGCCTGCGGGTCGCGCTCGAGGCCGGACGGGAAGGTGGGAGCGCACCGTGCGTTCTCAACGCCGCCGACGAGGTCGCCGTCGGCGCCTTCCTCGACGGCCGGATCCCGTTCACGGCGATCGGCGCCGCGGTCGAGGACGTCCTCGCTGAGATGCCGGCGCAGCCCGTCACCCACTTCGAGGAGCTGTTCGCGATCGACGAGGAGGCGCGGCGCCGCACCGAGGAGCGGCTCGCGGGGTTTGCAGCGGTATGAACTGGGTCCTGATCTTCCTCGGCTTCTCGGCGCTGATCATCCTTCACGAGGCCGGGCACTTCGTCGCCGCGAAGGCGACCGGGATGCGCGTGGAGAAATTCTTCCTCTTCTTCGGGCCGAAGCTGGTCTCGTTCAAACGCGGCGAGACCGAGTACGGGATCGCGACGATCCCCGCGGGCGGCTACGTGAAAATCACCGGGATGAACCCGGAGGAGGAGCTTCCGGCGGACATCGAGGCACGGGGCTACTACCACCAGCCGGTCTGGAAGCGAATCGTCGTGATCGCGGCCGGGCCGGCGGTCAACATCGCGATCGCGCTGGCGATCCTCTTCTTCCTCTTCCTTCATTACGGGACGCACACCGCCCACCCGACCGTCGGGACGATCACAGACGGCTCCCCGGCCGCGGACGTCCTCGAGAGGGGCGACGAACTTGTCGCGGTCGATGGCCGGCGCCATGCGGGTGCGAGCGATGAAGAGCGCGCGCAGATGTTCAGCGAAGCGATCTCGCGGCACCGATGCGCCGGCAAGCAAATCGAGGGTTGCCTCGCTGCGAAGCCGGTGACGCTGACGGTGCGCCGCGATGGCCGGCTGGTGAACCTCTCAGTCAAACCGGTCTACGACGAATCCGTGCACAGGCCGCTGATCGGCTTCGGATTCAGGTCCACGCACAACGACTTCGGCGTCGGTGGCGCGGCGCAGGAAGCCGTCGACAAGACCTGGTTGGTGGCCAAGGGGACGGTTTCGGTCTTCGCCAGGCTGTTCGAAGAGGAAAAGCGCAAGGAAATCTCGGGCGTCGTCGGCGTCAGCGATGTCGCGAACGAAAAACTGAACGAAAGCACCGCGGAAACTCTGCTGCTGGTTGCCGTCGTCAGTCTTTCGCTGGGGCTGATCAACCTCTTCCCGTTCCTACCCCTTGACGGCGGTCACATCTTCTGGAGCCTGGTGGAGAAAGTGCGCGGCAAACCGGTCCCATTCAGGATCATGGAGGGGGCCGGCGTCGTCGGATTCGTGCTCGTCATCGCGCTCTTCTTCATCGGCCTCTCGAACGACATCGGCCGCATCTCCGGCGGCGGCTTCAACAGCCCCTAGCCGGTCTGTCGCCCTACTTCTTCTTCTTGCCGACGACCTTGAAGCTGACCGACGCCGGCGTCGAATCGGCGACACCGGCGGCGGTTGCTTTGACGCGGATCCGGTGCCTGCCGGGCTTCAGCGACGGTGCCGTGTAGGGGGAGCGGCACGCCTTGAAGGGCTTGCTGTCGACGCTGCACTGGAAGCTCGCGCCGCCGACGCTCGCCGTGAACTTGATCGTCGGCGTCCTGTCATGCGTCTTGGCCGGCGGCTTGCCGGTGATCTTCGTGTCGGGCGGAGAGGCGGCCGCTGGCTGCGGGATCGGAGCCGGTGCCGGCAGCGGCGGCGGGGGTGGTGGTGGCGGCGGAGGAGGGGTGGACGCGGTGGTGAACGTCTGGTCGAGCCCCTTCGTTTCGCCTCCGGCGTTTTTCGCGACCAGTTGGAAGTGATAGTCCGTCCCCGGCGCGAGCCCGCTCAGCTGCTGCGATGCGGTGACGTTCCCGATCCCGGAGCCGGCGGATATTTCGCTGGTTTTCTGCCCGTATGCTTCCGTGGTCCCGTAGTTGAAGAAGTATTTGGTCAGCTGGCCCTGTGGATTGACGGAGCCTCCCAGCTTGGCCGACGATTCCCCGACTTCGGTCGCCTGCCCGGTGGTGACTCCCGGCGGAATGATGGCGGTGGTCGTGAACGTCTGATCCGTCCCCTTGACTTCGCTGCCCCCAGCCGCGGGGTTCTTGGCGACGATCTGGAAGTGGTATTCGGTGTTGGGCGCGAGCCCGCCGACCACTTCCGTTTTGGCGACGTTCGCGGTTCCCGACCCGGCCGACTTTTCGACGGTGTGCTGCCCGTAGGCCGCCGAAGTCCCGTAGTTGAAGAAGTAGGTGGTTGCCAGGCCGTGCGGGTTGACCGTGCCCTTCAGCGTCGCTTCGATGCTCTTTACCGCGGTCGCGGCTTCGGTCGCAACCGTGGGCGGGCCGCCGGTCGTGAAGGTGCGATTGGCGCCCTTGGTTTCCCCGGTGCCGTTTTCGGCCACCATCTGGAAGTTGTAGGTCGTTTCGGGCGCAAGCCCCGAGATCGCCGCCAACTTCGAGATGGTCGAGCTGCCAGAGCCCGCCGATTCATGGCTGGTTTCCTGGCCGTAGGCCGTGGTCGTGCCGTACTTGAACCAGTAGGTCGTCGATTGCCCGGAGGGGTTGACCTTCCCATTGAGGGTTGCTCCGGTGTCGCCGATGCTGCTCGCGGGTTCGGTCGTGACAGCAGGCGGCTGGGGGCCGGTGCTGTTGACCGTGACGTGGCCCGTCATCGCCGGATGGACGGGACAGACGAAGTTGTAGGTCCCGGCCTGGTTGAAGGTGCATGTGCCGCTCCAGCCCGACCCGGACGTGCCCTGGGCTGGGATGTTTCCCGTGCAGCCGGGCGTTTCCGGGAGCGTGCCGGTCCAGTTCAATCCGTGTGCGAGGCCGCTGGAGGCGTTCTTGAATTCGACCGTTCCGCCGGCATTGATTTCAGCGGAAGATGGCGTCCAGGTGGTGGTGCTGTTGGTGGCTTCGATCGTCTTGTCGGCGGCGAGCCCGCTAACGGCGCCGGCAGCAAGCAGCAGCACGCTCCCGAGGACGGACGCGAGCAGGAGGTGCAACCCCATACGGCGCCGGTCAGACATGGAGGACGACTCCTTTCTTCAGGGTCAACGCCGCCCGGCCGGGAGGCGCCACGACGATCTGCACCGTCAGGGGGAGCTTTTTCGAGGCTCGCAGCATGCGGCGGGCGCGCGGCTTGAGCGGGACGGTGAAGGTGAGGCGGCCCGGCTTGAGGTACAGGCGGGTGAGCCGCCCGACCCGGCCGCCGCGCTTCGCGATGAGGAGCACGTCCAGCCTGCCGCCCGCGCTCGCCTGCGAGAGCGCCACGGAGCCTCGCACGGAGGTCCCGTGCTGGCTCCTCGCGAGCTTCAGCGCGCTTGCCACCGGCCCGCGCAGCGGCGATTCGGAAGCCCCTCCCGGGGGCGGCGGTGGCGGGGGAGGAACTTCGCTCGTGCCGACGGTGATCGCCCCTTTCATTTCCGTCGGATGGACGTTGCAGACGAACGTGTAGGTGCCGGCCTGGGCGAAGGTGCAATTCCCGCTCCAGTTCGTCGGTTCGCCTTCGCTCGGGACGC
>DATAOP010000105.1:0-12198 GCA_036265675.1 Solirubrobacterales bacterium | reverse complement strand
AGCGAGCGAGTTTTCCGGGGATGGTGAGCGCGAGTGAGCGAAGCGCGAAAGGTGTTTTGGTGAGTGGGGAGGCGCTGCTCGCGGCGATCGAATTCCGTGAACGGGGCGGCCGCTGCGAGGAAAACCCGAAGGCGCTGTTCTGCTTCGACTGGGCACGGGACAACCTCGACCGCTACGAGACGCCGACCGTCCAGCACCTGCAACTGGTGATCGCCGCGGTCGTGCTCGGCTTCGTGATCGCGTTCGCCCTGGCGCTGCTGGCACATCGCCGCCGCTGGCTGCAGCCGCCGTTGCTGGCCGCGACCGGCGTCCTCTACACGATCCCGAGCGTCGCCTTCTTCTTCCTCCTGCTGCCGCTCACCGGGCGCGGGGCCGACACGGCGATCATCGCCCTGACCGCGTTCAACCTCCAGATCATCTACCGCAACACGCTGGTCGGCCTCGCCAACGTCCCCTCCTCGGTCCGGGACGCGGCGCGCGGAATGGGCCTGACGGAGCGGCAGCTGCTGTGGCGGGTCGAGGTGCCGCTGGCGACGCCGGAGATCATCGCCGGGCTGCGGATCGCCACCGTCAGCACGATCGCGATCGCCACCCTCGCCGTCTTCGTCAGCGGCTGGGGTCTCGGCGACCAGATCTACAAGAGCCTCAATTTCCCCACCGGGATCATCATGGGAGGCGGGATCGCGATCCTGATGGCGATCCTGTTCGACGCCATCCTCTACCTGATCCAGCGGTTGGCGACGCCGTGGACGCGGGCGGCCGGATCATGATCCCCGCGGGCTCGATCGGCGGCGCGATCGAATTCATCTTCCAGCCGCAGCCCTCGAACGTGACCGGCGGCGAGCTGGTCGGCGGCTTCTCGCAGACCGTCGAACTGGCCTGGACCCAGCTCGAGGTGACGTTGCTGGCGCTGGCGCTGGCGCTGGTCGTGGCGCTGCCGCTCGGCCTCTGGTTCGGCCACCGCGGCACCGGCGGCTTCTTCGCCGTCGCGATCGGCAATGCCGGCAGGGGGATCCCCGAGCTCGCCCTGATCGCGCTGATGGCGGCGGTGATCGGCGTCGGCGTCCTCAACGTGACGATCGCGCTCTCGATCCTCGGCATTCCGCCGATCCTCACCAATGCCTTCACCGGTATCCGCCAGGCCGACCGGGCGTCGGTCGAGGCCGCGCGGGGAATCGGGATGACCGAGCTCGAGATCCTGACCAGGGTCGAGATGCCGCTCGCGATCCCGACCCTGATGGCCGGCGTTCGCGGCGCGACGATCGCGATCGTGGCGACGGCGACGATCGCGCCGCTGGCCGGCGTCGTCACGCTCGGCGACTACATCATCAACGAAAACGTCTACGGCGAGAACGGAGTCCTGGCGGGGGCGATCTGCGTCGCCCTGATGGCGCTGGCACTCGAGTTCGCCCTCGCCGGCCTGCAACGTCTGATCACTTCGAAAGGCTTGAAGCTCAGTGCTGCCTGACCAGTTCGACCAGTCCACGACGGTGCAAACGAGAAGAGAGGAACACGAGTGAGAACCATGACCAACGGGGGGCGGGCCGCAGTGGCAGTAGTGCTCGCTCTGATCCTCAGCCTGGCTCTCGCCGCCTGCGGCGGAAGCGACGAAGAAACCACCGCGGCGGGAGGTGAAGAAGAAGGCGGCGGCGGCAGCGCGATCGTCTCGAACCCCGAAAACGGGAAGGTGTCGTTGACGATCGGATCGAAGAACTTCCCCGAACAGGAAGTCCTTGGGGAAATCTACGCACAGGCGCTCTCCGCGGCCGGCTACAAGGCCAAGTCGGACCTCAATCTCGGCTCGGAAACGGTGGCGCTGAAAACGCTCAAAGCCGGGCAGATCTCCGGCTACCCGGAGTACGCCAGCACCGCGCTGACCTCGTTCTTCGGCCTCGAACCGGAAGAAGTCCCGTCCGACGCCAACGAAGCGTGGGAAAAGGCGAATGAAGAATTCGAAAAGGAAGGCCTGACCGCCTTCGAACCGACCCCGTTCGCCAGCGCCAACGCGGTCGGGACGACGAAAGAAAGGGCCGAAGACCTCGAACTCGAAACGGTCTCCGACCTCGAAGGCATCTCCGAAGAAATGACCCTCTACGGCTCGCCGGAGTGTCGCCAGCGGATCGACTGCCTGGCAGGGCTCGAAAAACTCTACGGGCTCAAATTCGAAGAATTCAAACCCGTCGACATCGGCCTTCGCTACACGGTTCTCGAAAACCACCAGGCCGACCTCTCAATCCTGTTCACGACGGACCCGCAGCTGGCGGGTGAAGACCCCAAATTCGTGATCCTGGAAGACGACAAGCACGTCTTCCCGGCCGGGAACGTCATCTTCGTGACCAAGAAATCGGTCGCCGAAGAAGCCGGGCCCGACTATGAAAAGACGATCCTCCAGGTCCAGGAAGGCCTGACGCTGAAAGTGATGCAGGAGCTCGACGCACGGGTGGAACTCGAAAAAGAAACGCCGAAGCAGGTGGCGACGGAGTACCTCGAAGAAGAAGGTTTCACCGGCTAGCCGGCGTCCTCGACGGGCTCGAGCGGGCGGGGCCCCTGCGGCCTCGCCCGCATCCTGGCGAAGCAGACGCGCGCCGCCCAGGCGGCGGTGATGCCGGCGCTCGCCGCCAGCAGCAGCGCCACCCGGGGGTCGTAGGCTTCCGAGAGCCAGCCGACGAGCGGGCCGCCGATCGGCGTCGAGCCGAGGAAGACGACCGAGTAGAGCGCCATCACCCGGCCCCGCATCTCGGGCTCGACCGCGAGCTGGAGCGACGAGTTGATCGCGGCCGCGAAGGTGACCGCCGAGGCGCCGAGCATCGCGACGGCGGGCACCTCGAGCGCGATGCTCGGCATCGACGCGGCGATCGCGGCGAGAATCCCGAACGACAGCGCGGCGCCGGCGATCAGGCGGGAGTCGGTGCGGCCGTGGGCGCCGGTCACGAGGGCGCCGATCACCGACCCGGCGCCCATCGCCGCGACCAGGACCGCGTAGGTGCTCGGGCCGCCGTCGAAGCTGAAGCGGGCGAGCAGCGGCAGGATCACCTGGAAGTTCAGGCCGAAGGTCCCGACCAGCGCCATCAGCGCCAGCGGCACCGCGAGCTCCGGCGTCCGCCTGACGTAGCGGACGGCGGCGCGGATCGCACCGCGCTGGGGCTCGACCGTCGGCGCCGCCTGGAGCTTGTCGGGCTCCATCAGCCAGAGGGCGACGATCATCCCTCCGAAGGAGAGGGCGTTGAGGGCGAAGCAGGGCTCGACCCCGACGGCGGCGATCATCAGGCCGGCGAGCGCCGGGCCCACAAGTCGCGCGGAGTGGATCAGGACGCTGTTGAGGCTGACCGCGTTGACGACGCGGTCGGGGCCGACCATCTCGATCGCGAAGCTCTGCCGGGTGGGGTTGTCGACGGCGTTGATCGTGCCGCGGACGAAGACCAGCGCGAAGACCATCCAGGGGGTGACGACGCCGGCGACGGTGACGCTGAAGAGGACGAGCGCGGGGATCGCCATCAGGGCCTGCGTGACCATCAGCAGGCGCCGCTTCGGGAAGCGGTCGGCCAGCAGGCCGCCCCAGGCGCCGAAGAGGAGCATCGGCAGGAACTGCAGAGCCGTCGTCATCCCGACCGCAAGGCCGCTGCCGGTGAGCAGGAGGACGAGCCAGATCTCGGCCACCACCTGCATCCAGTTGCCTGACAGCGATACGACCTGCCCGGCGAAGTAGCGGCGGTAGTTCGGGATCGAGAGGGAGTCGACGCTGCGTCTGAGGGCCGCGCTCACTGTGGCTCCTCGAGGATCCTCTCGAGGATCCCGGCCGCGCGCTCGAGCGCCGCGACGTCCTCGGCCGGCAGGTCCCGCATCCGCCGCGCGAGATAGGCGTTCTTGCGGCCGCGAAGGCGGCGCAGCCGCTCGCGGCCGGCGGCATTGACGCTGACCAGCGCACCGCGGCCGTCGGCGGGGTCGGGGGTGCGGTCGACGAGACCAGCCTCCTCCAACTGCCTCAGCGAGCGGGTCGCGGTCGGGCGCTTGATCCGCTCGATCTCGGCCAGCTCGCTGGGCGACAGCGGGCCGTGGCGGTCGACGGTCGCGAGTGCCGCCGCGGCGGTCGGCGAGAGCTCGGTCCCGCCGGCGCCGGCCGCCTCCTGGCGCAGGCGCCTCGCGGTGCGGACGATCGCCATCCGCAACCGCACCGCCGACTCGGTCAGCCTGCTGCTCTCTTCCTGTCGTGCCGTGGTCGTCATTTGATTAGCCTTGGTAATTAGTGTAGCGAACTATCTCGAAAAGGCCAGCGGACGATGACGTCGAACTAGACGCGGATGAGCTCCGGGGAGCCGAAAGCCGAGAAGCCGACCGTCTACCCGCCGGGGATGGACGAGCTCAGCACCAGCGTTCAGCGCAGGCTGGAAGTGCCGATGGCGATCGCGGCGGCGCTGACGGTGCCGATGGTGGCGATCACCGAGTCCCATCCCGGCGGCGCGCTGGAGACGGTCGCCGGCATCCTCAATTGGGCCACCTGGCTCGCGTTCCTGTTCGAGCTCGTGGTGATGCTCGCGATCGTCCCCGACCGCGCCCTCTGGCTGCGGCGCAACCCGCTCGACCTCGTCCTCGTCGTCTTCACCCCGCCCCTCCTCCCTCCGGGCCTGCAGGGATTGCGGGTCCTGCGCCTGCTGCGGGTCCTGCGCCTCGTCGAGCTGACCGACCTCACGAAATTCATCTTCACCCTCCGCGGCGTCCACTACGCGGCGATTTTCGCCCTGCTCACCGTGGTCGGCGGCGGCGCCCTGTTCGACGCGCTCGAGCCCAACCAGGAACACCTCAGCACCTGGGACGGGATCTACTGGGCGCTGACGACGATGACCACCCTCGGCTCGAGCATCCAGCCGACCGACACCGGCGGCCAGATCGTCGCCACCGTCCTCGTCCTGGTCGGCCTCGGCTTCATCGCCCTCGTCACCGGCGCCATCGCGCGGCGCTTCTTCGGTCCCGAGCTCGGCCGCGCCGAGCAGGAGCTCGAGAGTGAGATCTCCTCGGCCGAGGAGATCGCGCAGCGCGAACTGCGGAACATCCGCGAACAGCTCGCCGCGCTCGAGGTCGCGGTCGAGCGGATGGTCAGCGAACGGGCCTCGTCGCCCTAGCCTTCCTCGTCGAAGCGTTCTTCGACCTTCTTTTCGAGTTCTTCCATGACCGTCGGGTCACGGAGCGTGGTCACGTCGCCGAGCTCACGACCCTCGGCGATGTCGCGCAGGAGCCGGCGCATGATCTTCCCCGAGCGCGTCTTCGGCAGGTCGCCGGACCAGATCACCCGTTTCGGGCGGGTGAATTTGCCGATCCGCCCGGCGACATGGTCACGCAGCTCCTCGATCATCGCGTCGTCGCCCTCGAGGTCGCCCTCGAGGGTGACGAAGGCGCAGATCGATTGGCCGGTTTGCTCGTCGGTCTGACCGATCACCGCCGCCTCGGCGACCTTCGGGTGCGAGACGATCGCCGACTCGACCTCCGCGGTCGACAGCCGGTGGCCGGAGACGTTGATCACGTCGTCGACCCGGCCGAGGATCCAGAAGTAGCCGTCGTCGTCCCGCCGCGCGGCGTCGCCGACCAGGTAGGTCTCGCGACCGAACTTCGAGAAGTAGGTCTCGATGAACCGGTCCTCCTCGCGGTAGAGCGTGCGCAGCATCCCCGGCCACGGCCGGCGCAGGACCAGCAGCCCCTCGCCGTCGCCCTCGACCGGATTGCCGTCGTCATCGACGATGTCGGCCTCGATCCCCGGCACAGGCACGGTCGCCGATCCCGGCTTGGTGGCGGTGATCCCCGGCAGCGGCGAGATCATGATGTGGCCGGTCTCGGTCTGCCACCAGGTGTCGACGACCGGACAGCGTTCGCCGCCGATCACCTTGTGGTACCAGAGCCAGGCCTTGGGGTTGATCGGCTCGCCGACGGTGCCCAGGAGGCGCAGCGAGGAGCGGTCGTGACGTTCGGGGTACTCGGCCCCCCATTTCATGCAGGCCCTGATCGCGGTCGGCGCGGTGTAGAGGATCGTCACCCCGTGGCTCTCGACGATGTCCCACCAGATGTCCTTGTCGGGATAGTCCGGGGCGCCCTCGTACATCACACTCGTGGTGCCGTTCGCCAGCGGCCCGTAGATGATGTAGGAGTGGCCGGTGACCCAGCCGACGTCGGCCGCGCACCAGTAGACGTCGTGCTCCGGCTTCAGGTCGAAGACGTAGCGGTGGGTGTAGGCACAGCCGGCCATGTATCCGCCGGTCGTGTGGAGGATCCCCTTCGGCTTCGCGGTCGAGCCCGAGGTGTAGAGGATGTAGAGCGGGTGCTCGGCCTCCATCGGCTCGGCCGGGCACTCGGCGTCCGCGGCGTCCATCGCCTCGTCGACCCAGACGTCGCGACCCTCCTTCATCTCACACTCGGTCCCGGTGCTGCGGACGACGAAGATCGTCTCGATCGAGCGGACGCCGCCGATCACCTCGTCGACCTTCGACTTGACCGGCGCGGTTTTTCCTTTGCGGCGGGCGCCGTCGACCGTGATCAGCGCCTTCGCCTCGGAGAACTCCATCCGCTCCCGCACGGCCTCGGCGGCGAAGCCACCGAAGACGACGTTGTGCGGGGCCCCGATCCGGGCGCAGGCAAGCATCGCGACGACGACCTCGGGGATCATCGGCAGGTAGATGCCGACGACGTCGCCCTTGCCGATGCCGCGATCCCGCAGCGCATTGGCGAAGCGCTGCACGTCGGCGAGGAGGTCGGCGTAGGTGATCGCGCGCTCCTCCCCCTCCTCCCCCCGCCAGAAGTAGGCGACCCGGTCGCCGTGCCCCGCCTCGACGTGACGGTCGAGACAGTTCGCCGACGCATTCAGCCTGCCGTCGGCGAACCACTTGTAGAACGGTGGGTCGGAGTCGTCGAGCGATTCGCTCGGCGGCTCCGACCAGTCGAGGAGCTCGGTGGCCTGCCGCAGCCACCAGGCCTGCGGATCTGCGGCGGCCTCCTCATAGATGGCGGGATCGCTCCAGAGCGCCGCCTCCTTGAACTCGGCGGCGGGCTCGAAGCGCTCGACGTCGAGCAGCGTGTTCAGCTCCTGCTCGAGCCCGGTCAGTGTCGTTGCCATCTCGCTCCTCCTTTTCTCTCAGTGACCCAGCGGCTTGACGGGTAGGACCGTCCGTCCGAAGGTCGCGTTGGTCACCGCCGCGAACGATGCATACCAGGCGGCCACCGCCGTCGCCAGGCCGAACCAGCCACCCACTTCGATCAGCCCTTCGTGTCCACCGGCGTTGCCGATGCCGAGCAGGAAGAAGGTCACCGCCAGCAGGATGAAGACCACCGCGATGGCGGCCGTCGTCCGCAGCGAGGCGACGAACATGTATGTCGTGAATATTCCCCAGGCGATCAGGTAGAGGCCCACCGCGTCGCCGAGGTTGGCGGCGGGAATGTCGCCCGCGAAAAACTGGAGCAACGCCCAGAACGAGAGCCAGAAGGCCCCGAAGGACGTGAAGGCGACCGCGCCGAAGGTGTTCCCGGTGCGGAACTCCCACATCCCGGCGAGGAGCTGAGCGAGTCCGCCGTAGGCGAGAGCGACGCTGAGCACGACCGGCTCACCCGCGCTGCTGACCAGGCCGGCATTGAACATGCTGAGGATGAAGGTCGTCAGCGCGAAGGCTGCCAGCCCCAACCCTCCCGGGTCGGCGGGGGTCCATCCCTCGCGGACCTCGACCGTCCTGACGGCCTCCCTGCCCCGTTCGCCGACAGTCGGCTCGGTGGCATTCCCGTGAATGGCCCTGGACTCCATGACACCCCCCTTTCCGTCCGCCTGCGGAAGCACTTCCGGGAGCGGGCGATGTGTTTTTGGGTGCTACTTGCTTTCGGCCTATTTACCCGATTGTGGGTATTGCTACACAACCCCGCGGCGACTCGCCGCCTGTACATTGGATCGGGGATGTTGTTCAGGCAAGTCATCCATGAGGACCTCGGCTGCGCCTCCTACCTCGTCGGCGACACCGGCAGCGGGATCGCGGCCGTCGTCGACCCGCAGTGGGACATCGATCCCTACCTCGACCTCGCGCGCCTGCATGGGGTCCGGATCGCGCACGTGCTCGAGACGCACAACCATGCCGATCACGTTTCCGGGCACGGCCGGCTCGCCGGCGCCGCCGGCGCAGCGATCCACATCAACGCGCTCGCCGGCGCCGAGTACGAGCACGAGCCCTTCGACGACGGCTGGGCCCTGGAGCTCGGGCCCGATACCTCGATCGAGGCGATCCACACCCCGGGGCACCGTCCCGAGCACACGTCGTTTCTGCTCCGCGACGACGCCCACGACGGCGACCCGGTCGCGGTCCTGACCGGCGACTCGCTGTTCGTCGGCGACGTCGCCCGCCCCGACCTGGCGATCGAGCCGCGCGAGGGTGCCGCCGACATCTTCCGCTCCCTCCACGAGCGGCTGCTGGCGCTGCCCGACGAGGTAGAGGTCTGGCCCGGCCACCTCGGCGGCTCGCTCTGCGGGAGCTCGGGGCTCGACCTCAAGACCTCCTCGACGATCGGCTTCGAGCGCCGACACAACCGCGCCCTCGGCATCGCCGACGAGGACGACTTCGTCGAGGACGCCGTCGCGAGCATCGGGACCCGGCCGCCCAATGTCGAGTACATCGTCGGCCTCAACCGCGGCCCGCTGGTCGAGGAGATCGGCTCCCCGGCACGGCTCTCGCCGCGCGGCTTCGAGGCCGCGATCGCCGACGGCGCGATGGCGGTGGACTCGCGGACCAACGAGCAGTTCGACGAGGCCCACATTCCGGGCGCGATCAGCGCCTCGGCCTACGACACGGGCTTCGCGACCAAGGTCGCCCAGGTGATCCCGCCCGATGGCGAGATCGTGATCGTCGCCGCCTCCGACGGGAACGAGCTCGATGCCGCCGAGCTGCTCGCCGCGGTCGGGCTCAGGGTCCGCGGCTTCCTCGGCGGTGGGATGAGCGCCTGGCGCGCGGAGGAGCGCCCGGTCAGGAGGATCGAGGCGATCGACGCCGCCGGCCTCGCGGCGATGGCCGATGGCGATGACCCGCCGCTGGTCGTCGACGTCCGCAACGCGGGCGAGTTCGAGTCCGGCCACATCCCGGGCTCGATCCACATCCCCTACGCGGAGCTGGCGGAGCGGGCCGGCGAGCTGCCCCGCGACCGCACGGTGGCGACGATCTGCAAGGCGGGCAAGCGCAGCGGCCTCGCCGCCTCCGTTCTCCAGCGCGAGGGGTTCGAGCGGATCGTTCACGTCGCCAGCGGCGGTGTCCCGGCCTGGGGCGCGCTCGGCCGGCCGCTCGAGACCGCCGAGACGTCCGCCGTCTAGCCGCGTCCGCTCAGTAGCCGGCCGGGTGGCGGGCGATGAACCCTTCGGTCGAATCAACCGGGGAGGAGTGCCAGCGCGGGCCGGGCCCGCCGACCGTGTCGAAGGCGAGGCCGGCGATCATCATCCAGGCGTGGCCGGCGTTGGCGTAGACGGTGATCCACTGGCCGGGACCCGGTTCGCCCCAGGTCTCGAGCCCGGTCGAGTCGAGCGGACTCGATAGGAAGCCGCCGCCGTTGAGCGCAAAGCTGACCGCGCCCGAGCAGTCATAGCCGGGTGAGGAGAAGGAGCCGTGGCCACCGCCCCAGATGTAGGGGGTGTCGGCGATCGAGTTCGCGGCTTCGATCGCTCCCGCGATCGCCGGCGGGGCCTCGGCGGGGACGCTCGCCTGGCTTTCGGAGATGTAGCCGGCGGTCTGGCCCGGGGTCAGCGGCGCGGGGGCGCCCGCGGGCGACGGTTCGCCGGCGCTCGCGATCTGTTCGGAGATGTTGGCGAGGTTGTCGCTCAGCGCCTGCGAGCGGGACTCGAGCCCATCGAGGGTTTCGCGGCGTTCCGCCTGGGCGGCCTTCAGTTCGCCGAAGCGCTTCTCCGCTTCGGCTCGCGCCGCCGCGGCTTCCTTCTCCTTGGCCGCGATCACGTCGCGCGCGGCCTTGATCTCGCGACGGACCGCGGCCATGCGCTTGACCGCCGCCTTGGCCTCGTCGCGCAGGGCCTTGACCCTGTCGGCGACGGCGTCGTCGTGTTCCTCGATCTGGTTCAGGTAGTCGGCGCGGGTGCTCGCTTCGGACCAGGTCGCCGAGTCGAGGACGACGCTGACCATGTCGGGGCTGCCTGACTCGTAGATCGCGACCAGTCGCTGCTTGAGAACCGACAGCGCCCGCTTCAGCCGGGCCCGGATCCGCGCCAGACGTTCCTTGTCCTTCTCGAGCTTCGCGCTCGCCCGTTCGAGCTCGGCCTGCTTTGCCGTCAGTTCGGCTTCGATCGCCAGCTGCTGGCGACGCAGGACCGAGACTTCGCCGAGCATCGAGTCGATCGCCGCGTTCTGTTCGGCGATCGTCGCGCTCAGCGAGCGTTCGCTGTCGCGGACCTGGCTGAGCTTGCTCTGCGTCGCGTCGTACTTTTCCTGCAGGGTCTGGGCCGGAGCGGAGCCGCCGGCGGCCCAGAGGCAGGCGATCGCGAGGAGCGCGGCCGCGAGCAGCAGCCAGCGCCTCTTATGGCCGGAGGGGGACCCGAGCATCGGCGGCGCAGGCTAACGAAACAGGGCTTTCGATGTTAGGAGTTGCTAATAACTTGCAACTTCGGTTGCAGAATCGAGCCCTTTGCAGGAAAAGCCTGCGCCGCCGCGACGCCGGGCTCAGGCGAGCAGCTTCGCCTTCGCCTGCTGGAACTCGTCGTCGGAGAGCGCGCCCTTTTCCTTGAGCTCCTGGAGTTTGTGGAGTTCGTCGGCGGGCGAGGTGTGGGCCGTCTGGCGGACGTAGTCGTCGAAGTGTTTTTTGGCGTCCGCCTGGGCTTTGATCGTCCGGTCCCGCATCCCGCTCCCGCGCGCGATCAGATAGATCAGTGCGGTTATGAACGGGAGGAAGATCAGGAAGAAGACCCAGACCGCCTTCCCCCATCCCGACATCTCGTGGTCGCGGAAGAGGTCGGTGATGATCGTGAACAGGATCCAGATCCAGATCACGAAGAAGAAGATCTCGACGACGATCAGGAGCAGTTCGCCGAAGCTGATATCTGCGAGAGGCAGCAAGGGGGTCCTTTCGGAGGTTGACCGGTGGGCGGATACTAGTCCGCTTTAGAGGCGTTGGGCAAACAGGACGGCGGCGACCGCTGTGGCGAGGTTGAGACTGGAGACGCCCGACCGCATCGGGATCCCGAGCCTGGCGTCGGCGCGGTCAAGCAGATCGGAGGTGAGGCCGTGGCGCTCGGTGCCGAAGGCGAGGATCGCGCCGGACGGAAGCTCGGCCGGGCGGAGGTCGTCTCCCTCGGGGTCGATCGCGATCAGCGGCCGGCCGGTCCGAGGCAGCTGCCCGACGGCGGCCACCGGGAGCGCGAAGTGGAGTCCGGCCGCGCCGCGAAGCGCGTCGGGATGCCAGGGGTCGTTGGTGCCGGTCGAGAGGACCGCCGCCGCGTCGGCGGCCGCGGCGACCCGGACGCAGGCGCCCAGGTTGCCCATCGTCCGCGGGTCCTCGAGGAGGACGATCGGCGCCCGTCGCGGTCCGGCGAGGATCGCGCCGACGTCGATGTCGGGACGGCGGGCGATCGCCACCACCCCGGTCCGTGGGGCCTGCGGGACCAGCTCGGCGAGGAGCTCGCGGCTGACCGCGGTCGCCCGGCCCGCAAGCGAGCCGCGCAGGTCCGGGGCCAGCTCGGACGCCAGGCCCTCGAGCTCGTCGGCGTCTGCCGCCAGGACCTCGTCGACGTCCGCGCCGAAGCGCAGCGCGTGCTTGAGGGCGTGGAACCCCTCGAGCACCGCCAGCTCCCGGTCCCGCCGCGCCGCCCGGTAGCGGCGGATCAGCGCGCCGTCCTCGCTCACCTGCTCAGGCGGCGTTGAGCCGCGCCCGCCACTCGTCGGCGTCGAATCGGGCCGGCTCGGTCTCCCGCAGGAATGCCTCGAGAGCGACGAGGAATCGACCGGGGGCCTCGAGCTGCGGCACGTGGCCGACGTCGTCGAGTATCTCGAGACGGCTGCCGGGTACCGCCCGGTGCGCGTCCTCGGCGTGCCGGAGCGGGATGATCGGGTCGCGGGACCCCCAGACGATCAGAACCGGAAGGCCCTCCGCGAGATAGAGGCGGTCGGCGGCGTCGATCAGCTGGCCGCCGGTCCCGATCACCGCGCGGACGCTCGCCAGGAACGCGGCGCGACGGTCGGCGTCGGCGAGCGA
>DATAOP010000104.1:0-4799 GCA_036265675.1 Solirubrobacterales bacterium | reverse complement strand
ATGCAGGCGACCTCGAGGAACGCGACCTTGGCGCCGGTGGCGGCGACGGCGTCGATGCCCTGCTGCAGCTGCGCCGTGTAGGCCTCGTCGAACGCCGGCGTGCCGAACGTCAGCGTCGTTCCGTCCGACCGTCGCAGGTCGAGCACGTCCCAGGCGCCGATCACCACCAGCGCGACGTCGGCGTCGTGCTTGGCTTCCAGGTAGACACGGAAGACGCCGTCGCTCCCGCTCGCGGCCGGGTCGCGCGCGCCCATCGCGCTGACCATCACGTAGCGCTTGATGCCCTCCATCTGGCAGGCGTCGATCAGCTTGACGGCGCCGCCGAGGTCCATCGTGCGCTTGCGCTCCTCGCCGCTGCCGGGGCCGGCGCCGGCGGCGAAGACGACCGCGTCCGCTCCGTCGATCGCCGCGGCGACGTCGCCGTCGCCCTCGAGATCGCAGACGACCGCCTCGATGCCCGCATCCTGCAGATCGCCGGCCTGATCGGGATTGCGGATCAGGCCGCGGACGCGATCTCCCCGCTCGGCGAGCATCGCCCCGAGCAGGAGGCCGATCTTTCCGTGACCGCCGGCGATCGCGACGTCCATGCGATCAGCCTAGCGCCGATCCGCGGCCGGTTTCGGCCCACCGATCGGGGGTATCGCCGGAAGTGGTCAACTTGGAGGGAAGCCGATGAGAACTTGGTTGAGCGCCGCCGTTGCGGCAGTGGTCCTGATCTTCGCGATGGCGGGTGTCGCCTCCGCCGCGCCCGGTTCGAATGGGAACGGCAACAGCAAAGGGAAAGGCAGCCTGCCCCCGATCGACATGTCGAACGCGGCGAACTGCGACTTCATCGCCGAACCCGGCAACGCGCTCTGCCTCCTCCCCTTCCCCGACGACTACTACACGCGCCCCGACAGCAGCAGCCCGACCGGGCGCAGGGTCGATCTGAACACCGCCGGCATGCCCGAAAACGCCGCCGGGGTGCACATCGACGCCACCCCCTACCACGCCTCCGACGGCTTCAGCCCCGGTGCGACGATCCTGCTCAAGGTGCCCGGAATCGACACCGTCGCCGACGTCCGCGCGACCGGCGCGGTGCCGATCAACCACATCCGCCAGTACCGGCGCGCCAACGCGCCGGTGGTCGTGATCGACACGCGGACCGGCAGGCGCTGGCCGATCTGGGTCGAGATCGACTCCAACGCCAGCCCGAGCAAGGCGGCGCTGGAGATCCATCCGGCCGTCAACTTCGCCTCCGGCGACCGCTACGTGGTCGCCCTGCGCAACCTCCGCAACGCCGCCGGCGAAGAGATCGAAGCGCCGGCCGCGTTCCGCTACTACCGCGACAACGTCCCCTCGAAGCAGGACGAGATCAACGCCCGGCGTGGGCACTTCAGGGAAATCTTCAAGACCCTCCAGAGGGCCGGGATCCACCGCAAGGACCTCTACCTGGCCTGGGACTTCACCGTCGCCAGCGACCAGAACAACGCCGGCCGCGAGCTCGCGATGCGCAACGACGCGTTCGCCCAGCTCGGCGACACCGACCTCTCCGACCTGGTCCCGCAGGGCAGCTCGCCCGCCTTCACCGTCACGAGCACCGAAAACGAACCGAACCCGGGCCAGATCGCGCGCCGGGTCAAAGGCACGTTCACCGTCCCCTGCTACCTGTTCCCGAACTGCGGGCCCGGCGGAACGATGCAGCTCGACGCCAACGGCAACCCGATCCAGAACGGCGTCTGGATCGCCAACTTCGACTGCATCATCCCGGCCTCGGTGGCGACCGGGGCCGCGGAAGCGGGCCGGCCCTCGCTCTACGGCCACGGCCTCTTCGGCAGCGCCGGCGAGGTCGCCTCGAGCCCGCAGCGGCAGCTGGCGCAGGAACACCAGATCGTCTTCTGCGCGACCGACGAGATCGGGATGTCGCAGTCCGACGTCCCGGTGGCGGTCGGCGCCCTGCAGAACCTCTCGTTCTTCCCGGCGCTCCCGGATCGCCTCCAGCAGGGACTGCTGGACGAGATGTATCTGGGCAGGGCGATGATCAGCCCGACCGGGTTCACGAGCGATCCCGCCTTCCATCAGGACGGGACCCTCGGAACCGGCTCGGTCCTGAACACCAGCCACCTCTTCTACAACGGCAACAGCCAGGGCGGGATCATGGGCGGCGCCCTGACCGCGGTGACGCCGGACTTCACCCGGGCCTCGCTCGGCGTCCCGGCGATGAACTATTCGGTGCTGCTGCCGCGCTCTGTCGACTTCGACCCGTTCGCGGCCGTCTTCAATCCCTCCTACCCGGACGAACTGTCGCGGCCGCTGGCGCTCGACCTGATCCAGATGCTCTGGGATCGGGGTGACCCGAACGGCTACGCGAACCGGATGACGAGCGTTCCCCTCCCCGACACCCCTGCGCACCAGGTGCTGATGGACGTCGCCTTCGGCGACCACCAGGTCACCGACTACCAGGCGGACGTCGAGGCGCGGACCGTGGGCGCCCGTGCCCACCGGCCGGTGCTGTTCCCCGGTCGCTGGCCCAACACCAACGTCCTCTGGCGCGTGCCGGCGATCCGCAGCTACCCGTACACGGGATCGGCGATCTACTACTGGGACACGGGGCCGATCCGCGAAGAACCGGCCGGAACAGTGGTCGGGACCGACCCGCCGCCCTACGAGAACGTACCCAACCGCAGCGGTGCCGACCCGCACGGCGCGCCGCGGGCAACGCCGGCCGAGCAGCAGCTCGTCTCGGACTTCTTCGAAGGCGCGATCCAGGAAAGCGACAACTGCGGCGGCGGGCCGTGCTTCGCGATCGGCTTCAGCGGTCCCTAGGCGGCTGAGCCATCCGGGTCGTCGAGCTCGGCGAGCAGGTCCTGGAGATCGAGGGGGGCGGTGTACATGACGAGCTCACCGTCCTCCTTCCTCCATCCCTCGCGCGGCCGGTCCCAGTAGAGCTCGAGGCCGTTGCCGTCGGGGTCGCTGAGGTAGAGGGCCTCGCTGACCCCGTGGTCGGAGGCGCCGCCGATCCGGATCCCGGCCTCGGTCAGGCGCCGCAGCGCGTCGGCGAGGGCGCGACGGGTCGGGTAGCGGATCGCAGCGTGGAAGAGGCCGGTGCTGCCGGGCGGGGGCGGCGAGCCGCCCCGCGACTGCCAGGTGTTGAACCCGATGTGATGGTGATAGCCGCCGGCGGAGACGAAGGCCGCTTCATCGCCGAGCCGCTGCTGGATCTCGAAGCCGAGCACGCCACAGTAGAAGTCGATTGCACGGTCGATGTCGGCGACTTTGAGGTGGATGTGGCCGATGTCGACGCCGGGGTCGATCGGCTGGCTGCGGTCAGCCATCGAGCGTCACGTTGACGAGGCGGTCGGCCTCGGCATTGCTCTCGCGGCGGACATGGCGGATCGACCAGCGCTCGAACGGGGTCAGGGAGTGCATCACCTCGGAGTGGAGCTCGCGCAGGCCTGCGTCCTTGACCTTGTACTCGCCCTTCACCTGGCGCACGATCAGCTCCGAGTCCCCGACCAGCTCGAGCTCGGTCCCCCCCAGCTCACGCGCCCGCTCGATCCCCAGCAGCAGAGCCCGGTACTCGGCGACGTTGTTGGTGGCGTCGCCGATCCGCCTCCCGACCTCCTCGAGGATCTCGCCGTCGCCGTCGCGCACGACGACGCCGACAGCCGCGGGCCCGGGGTTTCCCCTCGAGCCGCCGTCGACGTTGACCACCATCCTCGCCAACGTCAGCCGACCGGCTCGCGCGCGGGTTCGCCGAGGGCGATCCTGCCGCCCTCGCCGGCGGACGCGTTCCATTGCCGGGCGGAGATGTCGAGCTGGTCGATTTCGGTGCCGCGGTCGATCTGGAACACGGCCCGCACTTCGTCGCCCAGGTCGACGCCCCACTGGTACCAGCAGAGGTCCCAGGCGAAGGTGATCCGGACCTCGCTCGGCGAGCCGGCGGCGGCGCCGACCGAGACCGACGGCCGGCCCAGGGTCCGCATCAGGCCGCCGACGGTGCGCGCGGCGTCGCTGCCGTTGAACCGCATCGCCGCCCGCTCGAGGCGGTTGGCCGGGGATTCGGAGACCTCGGGCGCCGGACTGCGGCCGACGTTCGCCCCGGGCGCCGTCGGATCGACCCAGCCGAGGCGGCGCGCCCGCTCGCGGCAGAGGTCGCAGACCAGCTGGGGCCCGCCCTTCGGGCTCATGAAGGTCCGCGTACGCTCACCCGCCAGGATCGTGCGCCGGCAGACCGCGCAATGCTCTTCTCCGCTCACTCCTCCAAAGCTAGCAGCGGTATCGCGCTCTCAGGCCGCGGCGCCGGTGCTTTCACGACTTGCTGCAACGACCCTTTCCGCAAGGTGCGCGGGAACCTCGTCGTAGCGATCGAAGTCCATCGTGAAATCGGCCCGGCCGCCGCTGATCGAGCGCAGGTCCGGCGCGTAGTCGAGCACCTCCGCCATCGGGACCTCGGCCTTGACCTCGGTCATCGCCCCGGCCGGCTCCATCCCCAGCGGGTGGCCGCGGCGCGAGTTGAGGTCGCCGATGACGTCGCCGACGACCTCCTCGGGACAGCTCACGGTCAGCCGGACGATCGGCTCGAGCAGGACCGGCGAGGCTTCCTCCATCGCCTGCCTGAAGGCCATCGAGCCGGCGATCTTGAAGGCCATCTCGGAGGAGTCGACGTCATGGTGTTTGCCGTCGACCAGCCGCACCCGGACGCCCTTCACCGGGTAGCCGGCGACGGTCCCGTGTTCCATCGCCTCGACCACCCCCTTCTCGACCGCAGGGATGAAGCTGCCGGGGATCGCGGCGCCCTTGATTTTGTTGACGAAATC
>DATAOP010000103.1:0-35376 GCA_036265675.1 Solirubrobacterales bacterium | reverse complement strand
AGCGCCGCCGAACTCGGGAGCGGGATCACGATCACCGTGCCCGACAACTCGAGCACCACCCTGCGCGCCACCGCGACCGCCTCGGGCAACACCTCCTCCTGCTCGGCGCCGCTCACCTACGTCGAGGACTCGGCCGCGCCGCAGACCCAGATCGGCACCCACCCGCCGGCGCTCAGCACCTCCGCCTCGGCCTCATTCGAATTCTCCGGCGAAGACCCCGGCGGCTCCGGCGTCGGATCGCTGCAGTGCCGGCTCGACTCGACCGAAGCGAGCGCCTGGGCCGCCTGCAGCTCGCCGAAGGCCTACAGCGGCCTCGCCGACGGAGCCCACCGCTTCGAAGCGCGGGCGGTCGACCGCGCCGCCAACACCGACGCCTCGCCCGCCGCCTTCGAATGGCAGATCGACACGACGCCGCCGACGGCGGTGATCGACGGCGGCCCGAACGGGACGACCAACGACTCGACCCCGACCTTCGAATTCCACGCCAGCGAGCCCGGCTCGAGCTTCGCCTGCTCGATCGATACCGGCACCGCGAGCTTCGGCCCCTGCTCGGGCCCCGGCGCCACCCACACCCCGGCGACCGCGCTCGCCGACGGCAGCTACACCTTCCGCGTCCGCGCCACCGACCCGGCCGGGAACCCCGGCACGGCGGCGACCCGGAGCTTCACGGTCGCCGCGGGCACGCCGCCCGGGGCGCCGACCGCGGTGACCGCAGTCGCCAAGAGCTCGGGGGCACAGCTCAGCTGGACGGCGCCTTCGAGCGGCGGCAGCAGCCCGGTCAGCAGCTACCGGATCACGCCATACATCGGATCGACCGCGCAGCCGGCGACGACGACGGGCTCGAATGCAACCTCGGCGAGCGTCGGCGGACTCACCAACG
Source organism: Solirubrobacterales bacterium (assembly GCA_036265675.1). Classification (GTDB taxonomy): domain Bacteria; phylum Actinomycetota; class Thermoleophilia; order Solirubrobacterales; family 70-9; genus VRUE01. Next base: position 34,496 of record DATAOP010000103.1, on the reverse strand, counting down.
GGACTGCATACACGTTCAAGGTCGCCGCGATCAACGCCTCCGGGCCGGGACCCGACTCGACGGCCTCGGCCGCGATCACTCCCTACGACACCATCTTCGACCTCACGACGCCCGGCACCGTCGACTCCAACGATGCCGGCGCGGTCGAGCTCGGGGTCAAGTTCCGCAGCGATGTCAGCGGCTCGATCAACGGCATCCGCTTCTACAAGGCGAGCGCCAACACCGGCACCCACGTCGGCAGCCTCTGGACCTCGACCGGCACCCTTCTGGCCCAGGCGAACTTCAGCGGTGAGACGGCGTCTGGCTGGCAGCAGGTGAAATTCACCAACCCGGTGGCGATCCAGGCCAACACGACCTATGTGGCCGGCTATCTGGCCCCGAAAGGTCACTACTCCGTCAACGGGCCCACCCTCGCCAACGGCGTCGACAACGCCCCGCTGCACGCAATCGCCAACGGAACCAGCGCCAACGGCCTTTACATATACGGCGGCACCGCGCGCTTCCCGACCAACACCTACCAGGCCTCCAACTACTGGGTCGACGTCCTCTTCACCCCGACGGTCGTCACGCAGCCTCCGGGTCAGGTGACCAATGTCAGCGCCGCCGCCGGCGCTCAGCAGGCGACGATCAACTGGACCCCGCCGGCCGGTGAAGCGGGAACGGTGAGCACCTACCGGATCACCCCGTACATCGGCTCCACCGCACAGACTCCGACCACCGTCACCGCGCCGGCGACCTCGAAGACGATCACCGGGCTCACCGCGGGCAACACATACACCTTCACGGTGACCGCGATCAACTCCGCCGGCGCCGGGCCCGAGTCGGCGAAATCGAACCCGGTGACGCCGACGCTCGGAGCCGGGCCGGAAGCTCCGACCGCGGTGGCTGCGGAAGCCCGCAACCAGAGCGCCATCATCAGCTGGACGCCGGCGGGCGACGGCGGCAGCCCGATCACCGGCTACCGGATCACCCCCTTCATCGGCTCCACGGCCCAGTCGCCGACCTCGGTGTCGGCGGGCAGCACATCGGGCACCGTCAGCGGGCTCGCCAACGGCACGTCGTACACGTTCACCGTCACCGCCCTGAACGAAAACGGCGCCGGCCCGCCATCGACCGCGTCAAACGCGGTGATGCCGCGAGCGACGATCTTCGAACAGGCGGTGCCCGCCATCCTCGAAGACAGCGACCCGAATTCGGTCGAGCTCGGGACCAAGTTCACCAGCGACAGCGCCGGGACGATCCGCGGAATCCGCTTCTACAAGGCGGCCGGCAACACCGGCACGCACGTGGTCAGCCTCTGGTCCGCCGACGGCACGCAGCTGGCGGAAGCGACCGCGAGCGCCGAGACCGCCAGCGGCTGGCAGGAGGTCGCCTTCGCCGCCCCGGTGCCGATCATCGCGAACACCACCTACATCGCCGCCTATCTCGCGCCCAACGGCCACTACTCGGCGACGAGCCAGGGCTTCGCGACGGCGATCGACAATCCCCCGCTGCATGCGGTCGCCGACGGCGCCAGCGCCAACGGTGTCTACACGTACAGCTCGACCAGCACGTTCCCCGCGAGCAGCTTCAACGCGACCAACTACTGGGTTGACGTCCTCTTCACGCCATGACCAGGCTCGCCGTCATCGTCGCCGCCCTGTCCGCTCTCGCCCTCTCCGCCTGCGGCGGCTCGGCCGACCAGCCGGCCGGCTCCGTCGCCGGAAGTGCCCGGCAGCAATCGAGCGACTACATCGTTCCCTCCCACGACAGGATCTCCAACGAAGACTCGCCGAGCGCCGCCCAGCACCCAGAAGGTGAGGAGAACGACGAGGTCAGCGCGTCCGGCGCCGAGCCTGAAAACCCGTGCCGGATGGTCCCCGCTGCCGAGGCCTCGGCGATCCTCGGCGAGGGCGTCCAGACCTCGGTCGGCTCGCAGGGTCCGACCTGCATCTACATCCCGAACGGCTCGAAGCCGCAGATGACGGTCTCGGTCGAAGAGACCAGCCTCAGCAGCCTCCGCAGCCACGCGGCCAGGGCGACTCGGGTGGCGGTCGGGAGCAGCGCCGGGTGGTGCCTGGGCTACGGCTCGACCTCGGTCGCCGTCCCGGTCGCGGAAGGCAGCGTCCTCAAGGTCACCGGCCCCTGCCCGCTGGCCGCCCGCTTCGCGGCCCGGGCCCTCGGCAGCGTTCGCGGATAGCCGCAGCGAGGCCGGGAGGCCGCGCTAGGGTCGGGGGATGCCCGGCGTCGAGATCGACCGCGGCAGGCTGCTCGATCGGCTGCGGGCCGAGGAGGAGCTGTTCGTCGCCAATCACCGCCGCTCGGGCGAGCTCTTCGAGCGGGCGAAGGGGTCGCTGCTCGCCGGCGTGCCGATGCCGTGGATGAGCGAGTGGGCGGGACCGCACCCGGTGTTCGCCGCCGAGGCCGAGGGCGCCCATTTCACCGACGTCGACGGCAACGAGTACGTCGACCTCTGTCTCGGCGACACCGGAGCGATGACCGGGCACTCGCCGGCCGCGACCGTCGCCGCGATCGCCGCGCAGGCGGCGCGGGGGATCACGCTGATGCTCCCGACCGAGGACTCGACCCGGGTGGCGGCGGAGCTCGAGCGCCGCTTCGGCCTGCCCTACTGGCAGTTCGCGCTCACCGCCACCGACGCCAACCGGTTCACGATCCGACTGGCGCGGGCCGTGACCGGGCGTCCCAAGGTCCTCGTCTACTCGTGGTGCTACCACGGCACCGTCGACGAGACCTTCGCGGTCGTGGAGGGGGGAGAGACGAGGTCGCGACCCGACAACATCGGCCCGCCTGTCGACCCCGCACTGACGACGGTCGCGGTCGAGTGGAACGACGTCGAGGCGCTGGAGGCGGCTCTGGCGACGGGCGAGATCGCCTGCGTGCTGGCCGAGCCGGCGATGACCAACATCGGGATCGTCCTCCCGGAGCCCGGCTACCACGAAGCTCTTCGCACCCTGACCCGCGAGCACGGGACGCTGCTGGTGATCGACGAGACGCACACGATCTGCGCCGGGCCGGGCGGCTACACCGCCGCCGCCGGCCTCGAGCCCGACTTCCTCACGATCGGCAAGCCGCTCGCGGCCGGGGTGCCGGCCGCCACCTACGGGATGAGCGAGGCCATTGCCGCGCGGGTGCTCGAACACAACGAGGTGCTCGAGCTCTCCGACGTCGGCGGCATTGGCGGGACCCTGTCGGGGAACGCCCTCTCGCTGGCGGCGATGCGGGCGACGCTCGAGGACGTGCTCACCGACGACGCCTTCGCCCGGATGGTCACCCTCGGCGAGCGCTTCGAGGCAGGCGTCCGCGAGGTGATCGAGTCGAGCCGGCTGCCCTGGCACGTCACCCGACTCGGCTGCCGGGTCGAGTACGCGTTCAGCCCGGAGGAGCCGCGCAACGGCGGCGAGGCGGCTGCGGCCCAGGACCGCGATCTCGACCGCTTTCTCCATCTCCACGCGCTCAACCGCGGGATCCTGATGACCCCGTTCCACAACATGGCGCTGATGTCGCCGGCGACGACCGCCGAGGACGTCGACCGCCACAGCGAGGCATTCGCCGAGGCGGCCCGGGACCTAACCGGCTGAGCAAGCGATGCCGGGCTCGAGGTGCGTCCTGGTCAGCCGTCGGCCAACGAATCGAGCTCGCGGCTGAGCCACTCGATCGACCCGTGCGCCAGCTGGCCTCCCCAGCTGACCCGCGCGACGCCGAGCTCGCCGAGCCGCGGGACCGAGGGCGACGGCGGGATGCGGAGCGCGTTGACCGGGCCGGGGTGCTCCGAGACGAAGCGCGCGAGCGCATCCTCTTCCCAGAGCAGGATCGGGTAGACGCAGTCGGCGGCGTCGACGTAGGCTCGGGCTCTGCCTAGGGCCTCGTCGACCAGCTCCGCCTGCGAGCCCTCCCGTCCCGTCGAAGCGGCGCGGACGAGGACGTCGATGCGGGCGTTGATCACCAGCCCGTACTCCTGCCGCTCGGCCGCCTCGCGCACCGCCGCGAGCCACTCGGCATGGGTGGCCGCGTCGCGGAGCTCCCCCGTCCCATGGTCGGTGTCCTCGAGGTTGCAGCCCGCGGCCCCGGCCTCGCGCAGCGCGGCCACCAGGTCCTCCGGGTCCATCCCGTAGCCGGCCTCGGCGTCGACCGTCACCGGCACCGCCACGCCGGCGGCAATCCGGGCGGCCGCGGCGAGCATCTCCTCGCCGGGTGCCTCTTCGTGATCGCCGTGGCCGAGCGCGGCCGCGACGCCGGCGCTGGTGGTGGCGACGACGGGGAATCCCGCTGCCTCGACCGCCCGGGCGGAGGCGACGTCCCAGGCATTGGGAAGCAGCAGCGGCTCACCGCGGACGTGGAGGGAGCGCAGAGTCGAGCAGCCTGCGGCGAGGTCAGCCATCAAGCTGATTCTGGCGGATCCGGGCCCGCCGCCTAAAGCGCAGCTAAAAGTTCGCAACGCTCGTCCACGACAGCGGGTCGAACGATCCTGAGTGGTCTAGGTTCGCTTCACAATGCGGCTCCTCCGCCTGGCCGTCGCAGTATCCGCCGCGCTCTCGGCCCTCGGCGCAGTTGCCGCACCGGCGTCCGCCGCGCCGGTGACCCTCAATTTCGAGAGCGGAGCGACGGTCGGTCAAAAGGTGACGAACCAGTACGGGCCGCCGGGCACCCCCGCCGGCCCCACCTTCGAGCAGGGAATCGAAGCCGGGTTCAAAGGGCTCGGCTGTGGCCCGCCGACCCTCGACAACTCGGGCGTCGCCCATTCCGGGTTCAACTCGCTGCTGCTGAACGGCTGCACGGGCGGGGAGTTCTGGCCCACCGCGGCGTTTTTCTCGCTCGGCTACTCGACCGACTCGGTCGAATTCTGGATTGCGACGCCGGGCCACACCCTGGGCAACACGACCGTGATCACGACCGCCTTCGACGGCCAGGCCTCGATCGTGACCCAGGAGGAAACGATCCTCCCGCCACAGGCCTCGACGACGTACAAGCAGGTCGCGATCACGTCCGGCGCCGGCGACATCGCCTATGTCGCGGTCGAGGAGGGAACGAAAGGCACCAACACCAACACCGCGACCGGAGTCGGGCTCACCGTCGGCAACTCCTACCTCTCGCTCGACGACCTCACCTACGACCCACCCTCCTCGCCGCCGGAATCGAGCTTCCTCCTCGGCGCCAACCCGCCTGCGGCCAACCTGGTCGCGGGCGGTGAAACCCAGGTGAAAGTCCCGGTCAGCTGGACCAACAATCCGAACCCTTCGGCGAGCCCGGTGCTGATGGAAACCAGCCTGCCCGCCGGGATCACCGGATCGTTCTCACCGAACCCGACCAGCTCGGGAAGCTCGACCCTGACGCTTCACGCCGCCAAGAACGCGGCGGTCGGGCCGGGGACGCTCACCATTCACGGCTATGTCGACAAGGGGCTGGCATCGGAAAAGACCGCCAGCGTGACGATTCCCCTCGGTGTCAGCGCTCCGTTCGAAATCGTCAAACCACGCGCGGTCACGGTCGCACCGTGCACGCCGCGCAAGGTCGAACTCAGGGTTCAGACCGCGACCGATTTCGTCGAACCGCTCACGATCTCGGTCGCCACCCCGGGCTCCTCCGGCGTGGTGATCACCGAAATCTCGGGTGGGAAAGTGATCGACCCGGCCCACGCGACGACGACCGTGACGCCGAAAAATGGGATCGCCACCGCGACCCTGACGCTCTCGGCCAATCCCGCCGCCGGCAAGGAAGGGGCCCGGCCGTGGACGGTCACGGTCGGCGCTCCCGGGTACGAAGACCAGATCGCGAGCGGCTCGGTCGCGGTCGAATCCCAGATCAGCAAGGTTCTCTACGCCGGCACGCCGACCGAAGCGAGCACCGTCGACACGCCGGCGTTGGGTCAGCCCGGGACGCAACTGACACTGAAGGGGGCCGGGTTCTGTCACGACACCGCGATCGCGATCGGCGACCCCCACAACCAGTCATATGCCGAATCGATCACCGCCGATGGAACCTCCGCCACCTTCCGAGTGCCGCGCGGTGCGGTGACTGGGCGCGTCCTGGTGATCCCCCTCCAGGCCCCGAAATTCGAAGGCCCGCGCCTGACGGTCAGGACCTTCCGCAACACCTACGGGTTCAGCTGGGAAAACGGGGACTGGGGAATGAAGCTGAACGAAGAAATGATCGACGAGCTGTTCGGCAAGGAGGAGACCAACTTCGACGTCTTCGGCTGGCTGGTCCGCAAGCCTGAGGCCTACCTGTTCGAAACGATGGCCAACAACTACATCCCCGGCGGCATCTGCTTCGGGATGGGCTATTCGAGCTACGAGTTCGACGCGGGACTGATCGCGCCGACGTTCTTCCCGCATACCGGCGGCTCCAGCGTCTGGAATCTGGACGGCCCGGACCGGCCGTCGGACGCGCTGCTGCGATACGTGGTCGAGCGGTTCTCACTCCAGTTCACCGACCAGCTGATCCCGGCTGAGGTCAACACCGTGCTCGGCGTCCACGGCACCGACGACGACATCCACGCGATCGAAGCCGAACTGAACCGTGGTCGCCCCGTGCTGCTCGGCCTGATCCACTGGAACGGGATCTCGATCGAAGGGCACACGGTCCTTGCCTACGACGCCCATCCGCTCTCGACCGGCGGAGTCGAGGTGCAGGTGGCGAACTCGAACGTCCCCTACAGGACGAGCGAGGAGGAAGACCCTGCCGCCCACGACGCGGCCGAGTTCACCAACTCGCATCTCGTGATCAAGGAAGGCAACTGGGAATTCCCGCAGCTCGGTTGGAGCGGCTCGGAGGCCGGCCTGGTCGTCTATCACCACGACGAACTGCCCGAGATCAACGGCCACCAGCCGGGCCTTCCCAACGTGTTCACGGCCTCGGTGATGGTGGCGTTCGGGTCCTCGGGCGACTCGGTCACCCAGGTGGGCAATGGGACCGGTTCCCTGTTCAAGGGCCATCGCCTTGCTCCGCGCGGGGGCTGGCCCAAGGGGGTTGCGCCTCTGCCGGACTTCAACGACAAGCATTCGCCACTGCAACTGGTCAGCCTCGGTCGTGACGCGAAGCGCCCGATCACCGCGACGGTCAGGCGCGGCAAGCGTGGAGGGTCGATGCGAATGAACCTGCACGGGCTGCAGGCGGACCTCGAGGCCGACGGAAAGGTCGGCCAGGTCGACCAGGTCGGCGTCGACCCCCGGACCGACTCGATCTCCTACCAGGCCGGTGGGCGGACCGCCTTCGGCGGCACCCTGCTGGCGTCGCCCGGCGCCCACTCGAGCGCCCGCTCGTCGCCCGGCTCCGACCACCTCGTCCGCTTCGAGACGCGGAGCGGCGGCGGCGATGAGGACCGCCTCTCGTTCCCGTCCGGGCGCAGTTTCGAGTTCACTCACAGTGGTGGTGCCACGCAGCTCGCGACGACGCTTTCCGGGTTCGACTCCAGGGGCCGCCCGGTCGCGGTCAGGCTCCCGAAGATGAGGGTCGCCGCCAAGACAGTGGTGAAGGTGACGCCGGCCAACTGGCGCTCGCTCGCGTCGACCCGGATCAGGGTCATCTCAAGGTCCGGGGGACGGACCACGACCCGGATCGTGCACGGCTCGCCGATCCGTCATCGCTTCGCAACGATCCGCCGCGCCTCCGTGGTCGCGCTTTCCGGCGGCCGGCAGGAGGTCGCGCTGAAGCTCCACCTGCGACATCCGCCGAAGCGGGGCTGGATCTCCGTCGCGGGGACGATCATCCGCGGTGGCCATGCCGTCGAGCGCACCGCTCCAGCTCAGATCTCGGCGGCGGCGATGCGGAGGGAGAGGGCGACAATCCGGCTTGCGAAGCCGCTCAGGGCCGGCCACTACCGGCTGCGGGTGCGGGCCCTCGAGACAACCGCATTGGGCGGCGGGATCCAGGCCTCTGACACGGTCGCACGCAGCCTCGGTTTCGCCCTCCGCTAGGCCTCTGATGAAAGGGCAGATTCTCTAACTTGGGCGTGTAGCCCAGTCGAAGGTTTGTTCGAACGAACGAAGCCTCTTGACAAAAGAGGCTCGAATTCTCTATCTTCCTCCGACTTGAACGCGCCCGCGACAGGGGTCGGGCGAATACAAACGGGAACAGGGGAACGTTGAGAAGGGAATTCAGGTCGTGCTGTGGCGTCGCTTCGCTGGGCGTCGCGCTGCTGCTCATCTTGCTTTCGAGTGCTCCGGCCTTCGCCGCCAACGGCCGCCCGCTGCTCAGAAGCTTCTCGACCGGTCCCGGCACCTGGCCGCGCGCGATCGCGATCGACAGCGCGGACAACGTCTACGTGCACGAGGCCGGCGCGAAGAGCGGCGTCGCCAAATACACAACCACCGGGGCCGCGGTGGCGTTCAGCGGCTCGGCCAGCTACATCGAAGGCAACAAGATCGAAGGCACGCCGGCCGGTGGCGGCGGCAACCCGGAAGGCTATCCGTACAGCATCGCCGTCGACTCCTCCGGCGGGCCGACCGACGGCTACATCTACATGACGAACCTGTATGCCCCGGGTGGGACGGGGATCTTCGTCTTCGACGGGACCGGGATCTTCAAAGGCGTGCTCGGCGGGGGAAGCTTCGACTGCGGCGTCGCCGTGAACCAGGCCACCGGGGAGGTCTACACCGGTGACTTCGCGTCCAACGCTTACTCGACCATCAAGCGGTGGGCTCCGCCGACCGGCGACCCGTCCGACGACGTGCCGACCGGCGAACTGAAATTCCCGATTGAAGGGGAATCCGAATCCTGTCCGATGACGGTCGACAACAGCGGCAACGTCTACGTCAACGGCAATGGCCGCGAACGTCCGGGCGGCGAAGGCCTGCTCAAATTCGAACCCTCGCAGTTTGGCGCCGACGAACCGAGCTTCACTGTCCTCAGTCCCTTTCCGGATCCGGGACGGGGCCTCTCATTGCTTGCGGGTGGCGGGTACTACACCGATCGCGCCCAGCAGATCGCCCAGCACACGGCCGCTGGTGCCCAGGTCGGATCGGCCTTCCCGGCGGCTCCTCTGAGCGAATCGCGCGGCGTGGCAACGGATTCGGCCGGCAACGTCTACGCGCTCGAGTCCGTCCCGAACGGCGACGGCGGCGTCTTCGTCTTCGGCCCGACGGAGGTCGGCCTGCCGCTCGCGGTCACGGCGCCCCCGAATCCGGTGAAACAGACGTCGGCACACGCCGAAGGGGAAGTCGACCCTGACGGCGCCGGCGACATCACCCGCTGCGAATTCGTCTATGGGGTCGACGCCGGATACGAGCAGGGCGCGGTGCCCTGCACACCTTCGGCATCGGTCGGCTCGCCGATCACGTCCAAAACCGCGGTCAGCGCGGACATCACCGGCCTCTCCGTGGGCTCGCACTACCACTATCGGCTGATTGCCGGCAACGCCAACGGCGCCCAGCCCGGCGGCGATCAGACCTTCGACACCCTGGTCCCGGTACCGGGAGCGACCACGAATCCGGCGACCGAAGTCGGCAAGGAAAGCGCCGAACTGACCGGCTCCTTCATCGGCAACGGCGAAGACACCCACTACTACTTCGAATACGGCACGAGCGAAAGCTATGGGTCCACGGTGCCGATCTCGCCGGCCGACGCGGGCTCCCCGTCGGGAGAAACGAACGTGGCGCCGATCACCGTCACGGGGCTCACCGGAGCCACCGAATATCACTTCCGCTTCGTCGCGTCCAACAAATACGGCGAGTCGCGGGGCGGCGACCAGACCTTCACGACGCCGGCATCGATCACCAATCTCACGACGGATCCGCCCACCGGAGTGACGGATACGACAGTTGAACTGCACGGATCCTTCGACGCCGACGGCCGCGAAACGCATTACTACTTCGAATGGGGTGAGACGCCGGTCTACGGCAACAAGACCCCCGCGCCCCCCGGCAACCTCGCTTCTGGGTCCGGCAGGGTCAACGTGACACCGGTCGAACTCACAAATCTCGGCCCGGGCTTCACGTACCACTACCGAATCGTGGCGACCAACTCTTCGGGTAGCACGTTCGGCCAGGACCGGGTGGTGAAAACTGCGGAACCGCCGATCGTCGGCAATCTCAACACGACGAACCTCCAGCCGACGTCTGCCGAACTCCTCGGCGAAATCAACCCTCGCTTCGGCGATACCACCTACCACTTCGAGTGGGGCCCCACGACCAAATACGGCAACGTGACCCCAGACGGAAATGCCGGTTCGGGCGATGAACAGGTCCCTGTTCATGCCGTGCTGGTAGGCCTGGCCGAAGGCGTCACCTACCACTTCCGATTGGTGGCTACGAACCAGTACGGAACGACGGTCTCCCCAGACCAGACGTTCGGTTTCTATCCCCCGAACTGCCCAAACAACCAGCTGCGCCAGGAAACCCGATCGAACACGCTTCCGGACTGCCGGGCTTATGAGCTCGTGACGCCGAGCTTCGCCAACGGTGCGCTGGTGATGACCCGCGGGGGGACCGGCGTCCCCTACAACGCGACCAGCCCCTCGCGGATGTCCTACTCGGCTTCATTCGCTCTGTTCCCTGATGAAGACGGCCCTGCCACCAATCAGGTCAACGACATGTACGTCTCTTCCCGCACCGCCGACGGTTGGATCCAGCGCTACGCCGGGCTGCCTCCCACCAAAACGGCCTCGATGGGCGGACCACCGGTCTACTTCCTCGAACCTCTCATCTACATCAACATCTCGTTCGCCGAAGTCTCGGACGGAGCGCAGGCGTCCCCGAACCTGGATCGCCTCATCAACTACTCCCATGGCCTTCCGGTCGACAGCTTCACCGGCGAATTCTCCGAACTGCCGAACGGAACCGCGGGCCGCAGCAACGGGAGTCGCGGCCAGTGGTCGAATGCGCCGTACGTCTGGAACACCACCTCCGGAGATCTGGCCGACCGCTGGCCCACGAATCTCCAGGAGATGGGTCTGAAGGGGGAACAGTTCGTCGGCCTCCCGGAAGCATCGGCTGACTTCAGCCATCTCGTCTTCATGTCGGATACGCCGTTCGCGACCACCGGCCCCAACGGCCCCGATCTGGATCGGGACGTCCAATGCTGCTCGGGTGCCGACGTACCGGAATTCCTTCCAGCTCCGATCTACGACAACGACATCAATGCCCAGACGGTGAAGCTTGCCTCGCTGAAGGCGGACAACACGACGCCGTTCAACGGCTACATCATGCACACCTCGGGCGACGGATCTCGAATCCTGATGTCCGAAGAGTGGACGAACGCCTCCTCCGGGCAGGGTCACCAGAGCTTCCCGGCGGGATGGCGTGGCCAGATTGAAATCGAAGGCCCGCTCTACCTTCGTGTCGACGGTCAGAACACCCTGGAATTCCTCAATGGTCATCACTTCAACTACATCGGCAGTACCGCCGACGGTAAGACGGTCTACGTTCGCTCGAGCGAACGGCTGACCCCCGACGACCATGACAACAGTGCCGACCTCTTCGTCTGGCAGGAGGAATCGCCCAACACGCTCACCCGCGTCTCGGTCGGGGAATTCGGAAACGCAGGCAACGAAGACGAATGCGGGGGGGCCGAATGGAGCGGTGGCGGCTGCAGCATCGAAGTGACCGACTTCAGGTCGTACGCGAAAATCGGCGCCGCCGGCCAGGGTGGAAACACCTCGAGCGACCAGGCGATCGCGTCGAAAAGCGGCGACATCTACTTCCTGTCGCCAGAGCGGCTTGTTGCGGGCAAGGGCGAAGTGGGTGAAGGAAACCTTTACCTCTATCGCGGGGGGGAGATCAAGTACGTCACGACGATGAAAGGCCAGCCAACCTGCACGTTCCTGGAAACTGCGGGTGGCTGCGCGAGCAGCCCGGTCGCGCGGATGGAGGTGACGCCGGACGGCTCGCACATGGCGTTCATCACCAACTCCAACGTGACGGCCTACAACAGCGCAGGTCACACGGAGATGTACAAGTACGATCCCGGGACCGAACGTGTCGTCTGCGCCTCATGTCGACCGGACGGCAACCCCCCCGTGGGCGAAACGCTCGGCAGCCAGAACGGCCGCTTCATCACCGAGGACGGCCGGGTGTTCTTCTCGAAGACGGCTGATGCCCTGGTCCCCAAGGACACGGACGAAGTCGAAGATGTTTACGAGTACAGCGAAGGCCACGCGCAGCTGATCTCGTCGGGCATCGGCTCGGTGGTGACGGGCTACGACGGCTACAACACCTCGTTTGCCGCGAGCGGCTTCATCGGCGTCAGCGCCAACGGCGTCGACGCTTACTTCTCGACCGTCGACACCCTTGTGTCGCAGGATCACAATGGCACCCGATACAAGGTCTACGACGCCCGGGTCGGCGGCGGTTTCCCTGCGGAACGGACGCCGCCGAACTGTGAAGCCGCAGACGAGTGCCACGGCCCGAGCAGCATGCCGCCGACGCTCCCCCCCGACCGCACCAGTGCGAACTTCGGCCCGACGAAGCACCCGCAGGCGAAGAAGCACAGGAAGAAGCACAGGAAGAAGCACCGCAGGAAGGCGCATCACAAGAAGAAGGCAAAGAAGCACAAGCGAGCCGCGAAGGGGGCGCACCGTGGCTGAGCGCAAGCGCATCGGAGCCGTTTTCGTCGTTCTCACGCTCGCTCTGCTCGGTTCGCTGATCGGCGGCGCGAACAGGGCCGGGGCGGTGGAAGGTGCGGAAATCATCTCCTACGAAGCCTTCACGAGCGATGTTCGAAGTTCCGTCTTCGACACGATCCAACCACTGCCGCAGTATCAGGCCGGCGGCCATCCCGACATCGCCTTCAGATTCGACCTGACGACCCGGGGCTCGCTGCCGAAATCGGAATACGGCGCGAACTCGGTGAAAGACCTGGTGATCGAACTGCCGGCCGGCATCAGCGCCAATCCGCATGCCGTGGCCCAATGCTCGGCATCCCGGTTTGCGCTCAACGAATGCTCACCGAATACGCAGGTGGGTGTGGCGCGGCCCTGCAACAACGTGGGGGATAGCGAATTCTGTCTCAGTCCCGGGCCCTCCGCGGTCTACAACCTCGTGCCGCAACCGGGGCAGCCGGGCCTCAACGCCTGGAAGGCGCAGCTGGTCGGGATCCCGATCTACACCGTGCTCAGCGCGCGCACCGGGAGTGACTACGGGCTCAACGCGGAAACCCGCGGGATCACCTCCTACCTCGGACTGAAGTCGTTCGAACAGATCCAGTGGGGCGTCCCGGCTTCCCCGATCCATGAAATGGAACGGTTCAAGGAAGGCGGCAGCCTCAGCGCATTCCTAGGACTTCCGCCCGAAAAATCGTCGGAACCCCTGCAGCCTTATCTCTCCATGCCGGTCACCTGTGGCGTTCCGCTGAGCTCGAACATAGTCACCGTCGGGTACGACAATGTCAGGCACGAAAAACGCATCCCCTGGGGGTCGACGACTGGATGCGATCAGCTCAACTTCAATCCGTCCCTCGCGGCGAAACCATCCACCGAAGCAACCGATTCCGCCAGCGGGCTCGACATCGCCCTCAAGGTTCCGCAGAACATCAGCCCGGAAACCCCCTCGGATACCGAGATCAAAGCCAACACCGTGAAGCTGCCGGCGGGCTTCTCCTTCAACTCGTCAGCTGCCGACGGCAAGACCTCGTGCTCGGACGCGCAGGCTCACCTCGGCCGCGAGGACGCAGCACAATGCCCGGAGGAGGCGAAGATCGGGACGACTTCGCTCGATACGCACCAGCTCCCGGCTCCGATCACCGGGGGTATCTACCTCGGCGACCCCAGGCCGGGCGATCGCTACCGGATCATCCTCGTCGCCGATGGCTTCGCAACGCACGTCAAGTTCGTCGGCTCCGTCCGGCCCGACCCGAACACCGGCCAGCTGACCGCCGTCTTCGACGACCTGCCGCAGTCGCCCTTCACCGAGTTCGATCTCCACTTCTTCGGCTCTGAGCGAGGCATCCTCGCCACGCCCAACCAGTGCGGCACCTTCGCGGTCAACACCGAATTCGTGCCCTGGGCGACCGAGCTCTCGAACCAGACCGCCACCCAGTTCTTCTCGATGACGTCGGGACCGAACGGCCAGTCATGCCCCGGCGCGCAGCGGCCCTTCGCGCCGGGCTTCCGCGCGGTCGGCGGGGGCAATGGCGCCGGCGCGCACGCCCCGTTCTCCATCTACGTGACCCGCCGCGACGGCGACCAGACGCTCAACACCATCCAGACCCACATGCCCCCTGGCTGGTCCGCGACGCTCAAGGGGGTCCCCTACTGCCCGGAAGCGACTTTGAGGCAGATCGAAAGCTCCTCATACACGGGCGTGGCCGAGTTGCTCGCGCCGAAATGTCCGAGCGCCAGCCAGGTCGGCGAGTCCTGGGTGAGTGTGGGCGCCGGCAGCAGGCCGTTCACCGCTCCCGGCAAGGTCTACCTCAGCGGTCCCTACAAGGGCTCCCCGTTGAGCATCTCGGTCGTCACGCCGACAGTCGAGGGTCCGTACGACCTCGGGAACATCGTCACCCGCGTCGCTCTCAACATCGATCGCACCACGGCTGCCGTTTCCGCCGTCTCCGACCCGCTGCCCCAGATCGTCGGGGGCATCCCGCTGCGGATCAAGTCGGTGCTCGTGTACCTCGACCGCCAGGGCTTCACCCTCAATCCGACCAGTTGCGAACCGTTCGAGGTGACCAGCCTGCTGACCGGCGACCAGGGGGCGAGCGCCGATCCGAGGATGCACTTTCAGGTCGCCAACTGCGACACCCTGGACTTCGAACCGAGGCTGAGGACGACCCTGAAGGGCTCGACCAAGCGCAGGGGCCATCCGGCGCTGACGGCGACGCTGACCCAGGAGCCGGACGGCGAATCGAACATCGCCCGCGCGGTCGTCACCCTGCCGCACTCGGAGCTGCTCGACCAGAGTCACATCAGGACCGTCTGTACCCGGGTCCAGTTCGCAGCCGGAAGCTGCCCGGCCGACTCGATCTACGGGCAGGCCCGGGCGATCACGCCGCTGCTCGACTATCCGGTCGAAGGCCCGGTCTACCTGCGCTCGTCCGCCAACAAGCTGCCGGACCTGGTCGCTGCATTGAAGGGACCGGCGTGGCAGCCGGTGGAGATCGACCTGGTCGGCAAGATCGACTCGATCAAGGGCGCGCTCCGGACGACCTTCGCCTCGATTCCCGACACGCCGGTCTCCAAGTTCGTGCTCTCGATGCAGGGTGGCAAGAAGGGTCTCCTCCAGAACACCCGGAATCTCTGTAAGGGCGCGGGCCGAACCAGCGCCAAGATCCTTGGCCAGAACGGGCAACACGCGAACCAGAAGCCGGCGCTGCGGGCGCCCTGCAAAGGCAAAGCCCGCTCCAAGCGCGCCGCTCACAACAGGAAGAGAAGCGCCCGATGAGAACTGCGCGATTCATTGCGGCGCTATCCGCAGCGCTGGCGCTGACGTCCGCATGCGCGGCCACCGCCGGCGCCGCGCCCAGCGACGAATTCCAGCGTGTGGGGCAGCTCAACACGGCTGCGATCCCCGGGTTCGAAAACCCGCGGAACATGGTCGTCAATCAGCAGAACGGCAACATCCTCATCTACGAGCGCTCCCAGATCGACCAGTTCGACGCAAGCGGGAACCCGGTCAACTTCAGCGGGCTCGGCTCGCCGAGCATCAGCTTCGGCACCGGCAATGCGATCGAATTGCTGGTCGACAACGGCAGCGGGCCGACCCAGGGAAACATTTACGCACTCGAGACTTCGGGTGGTCCTTGGGCGGGCGAAAGGATCTATTCGTTCACGCCGGACGGGGAACCGATCCCGGGCACGCCGATCGAAGTCTTTGCCAAGACCGCCGGCATGCTGACCGCCGGTCGGGTGCGCCCTGACGGAAATCTCCAGATCATCTCGACCCCCTTCTACAGCGAACAGGACATCGCCGCTGTGCTCACGCCGTCCGGGACGTTGGTCGGAAAAACCGTTCCCTTCACCGGCAACATGCCGGTCTGCTGCGGACCACCCAACGAGATCTTCGACGAAGTCGGCCACCTCTACGGACCCGGCAACGAGGGGGAATTCTGGCGCTTCAAGCCGGAGCTCAACGGATCCTTCACGCTGGAGGGCAATATCGGAATGCCCGCTGAATTCGTGGACGGCCCGCTCGCGATCGATCCATCGAACCAGGACTTCCTGAAGCGAGTGAGTCCCGAAATCCGCGGTGTTCCCTATTCCGATCCGCTGGTCAAAGGGACGCCCTACAAACTCATCACCGGTCTCGAACCGGTGAACGAGGCCTACGCTCTGGACGGCACCGGCGAATGGCTCTACGTCGGAGAAGGCGGCGGGATCGTCCGCATCTACCACCGCCAACCTCCCAGCCCACCCTACGCGCTCGGTTCGGTCGCAGTCGAAGGTATCCGGACTTCGCGTGCGGACGTGCACGCCGAAATCTCGAGCAATGGCGCCGACACCACGTATTACTTCGAATACGGGACCGATACGAACTACGGCAATGTCACCCCGTCGGGTGAGACGCCTCGCAGCTTCAATTCAGCGCCCGTCGAAGGCTCGCTCGAAGGCCTCCAGCCCGACACCATCTACCACGTGCGCGTCGTCGCGGTGAACTCCGCCGGCACGACGTATGGCCCCGATCGGCTCTTCAAGACCTATCCGCTCCCCCATGGAGGCCTGGATGACCCGTGCCCCAACTCCCTGGCACGCAAGCAGACGAGCGCACAACGGCTTCCGGACTGCCGTGCCTACGAGCTCGTCACCGCGCGCGACACCGCGGGCTACGACGTCGAGTCCTATCTCGTGCCCGGCCAGGAACCGTTTCCCGGGTTCGCGGCGGCTAGGGATCGCGTGCTCTACGCGACCCACGCGGGGGCGGTGCCGGGGCCCTGGAACGCGACCAACAAGGGCCGTGATCCCTATCTCGCCAGCCGCACCGACAACGGCTGGGTCACCGACTACAAGGGAATGCCCGCCGACCTCAATCCCGCCTCGGGCTCCTTCGCTTCCGAACTGGGCGAAGCCGATTCCACCCTCGATACCTTCGCCTTCGCCGGACCGAACCTCTGCAGCCCCTGCTTCGAAAGCGGGCTCGAAACCGGCATCCCGGTCCGGCTCCCCAGCGGCCGGCTGGTCCAGGGCATGGCCGGTTCGCTCGATCCCGGCATCGATTCGGCGAGGCCGGAAGGGAAGGTCGCCAAGTACTTCTCGGGCGACGGAAGGGAGCTGGTCTTCGCTTCGAAATACGCTTTCGAGCCGGGCGCGAACACGGGCGGCAGCCTCACCGTTTACGAGCGCAACCTGAGCGCCGGCACGACGCGGATCGTCTCCACCGACGAGAACGGCGCGGTCCTCACCGGCACCGGCATTTCCGAGCTGGACATCTCCGGCGACGGCTCGCGAGTCGTCGTCGGCAAGAACGTGAGCACCGATTCGGAGGGCAACGAATACGTCCACCCCTACATGCACATCGGGTCCTCTCCGAACAGCGTCGACCTTGCTCCGGGCTCGGCCTCCGGCGTTCTCTACGCGGGGATGACCGCCGATGGGTCCACCGTCTACTACACGACCCCCGACAAGCTGCTTCCGCAGGATCAGGACTCGAGCGCCGACCTCTACCGCGCCGCGGTCGATGCGTCCGGCTCGCTCGATCTCAGCCTCCTAACCACCAACAGCGCCGCGCCTTGCAACCCCGTGGCCAACAGCAACGGCCCGCACTGGAACACGACCGGCGCCGGCGCCAACTGCGACGCGGTCGCAATCGGCGGCGGCGGCGGCGTCGCCAGCTCCAACGGCGCGGTGTACTTCCTGAGCCCCGAGCAGCTCGGCGGACTCGGTACGGCCGACCAGCCGAATCTCTACGAGGTCGCGCCCGGCGACGCCCCGCAGCTCGTCGCGACGCTCGAGCCCGACAACCCGCTGGTCCTCGACTCGGTGAAATCCGCAGCGGTCCGGCGCACCGGTGATTTCCAGGTCACTCCCGAAGGCCACTACGCGGTCTTCACCAGCGCCCTGCCGCTCACCGGGGTCGGCAACTTCGGCTTCCGCAGCGTCTACCGCTACGACGCCGGCGCCGGCACGCTCGCCTGCTCGTCCTGCGATACCACCAAAACCTCCGACGACACCTTCGCCGACAACGCAAGCCTGGCGCCTTCAGGGCTGAGCGTTCTCGAAAACGGAAGCGTGTTCTTCACGACGCTGTTCCCGCTGGTCCTCAACGACGCCAACGGGCGCTCCGACGTCTACGAGGCGAGCCCGACCGGCAGGCAGGAATTGATCTCGTCCGGCACCGGCGCGTTCGATGCGGGTCTCCTGACCGTCTCGGACGATGGCACCGACGTCTTTTTCTTCACTCACGACACGCTCGCCCCGGAAGAAGACACGAACGGCCTGCTGATGAAGATCTACGACGCGCGGGTGGAAGGCGGATTTTTCAAGCTGCCGCCATCGGTTCCCTGCAAAGCGTCGGACGAGTGCCACGGGCCCTCGTCGGCTGTGCCGCCGCCACCGGACATCAAGAGCTCCGGCAAATCGACCGTAGGGAATTTCTTGGTCTGCCCCAAGAACAGGGTCAAGCGCCGCAACCAATGCGTCAAGCGCCACGTCCGCCACAAGAAGAAGCACAAGAAGCACAGAAAGGCGCGCAGGGCACACGCGAAGAAGGGAGGCCGTCATGCGTAGGGCGATCCTGCTTCCGGTGCTCGCTGCGATCGCGCTGACGGCTGCCGTGGCGCCAGCACAGGCGGCGATACAGGTTGAAGATCTCGAAACCCTGAGCTCGAACTCGGTGGCGGGGGCACACCCGGATCTGCGCACCAAATTCAAGCTGAACGGGGCCGGGGCGCCGGAAGTGGCGAAAAACATCATCTTCGACGCGCCGCAGGGGATCTTCGGCAACCCCTCCTCGCTCGGCAAGTGCTCGGCCCTCGACGACGCTCTCGTCCAGTGCCCGCCGCTCACCCAGGCGGGACTGATCACGGTGCATGCCAACTACCTCGGCGATCCGAACTATTTGCTCGGGACCGCACCGGTCTACAACGTCAACACCGCCGGGGACGAAGCCGCCCGGTTCACCTTCAACGTGCCGACCTTGAACATCCCGATCGCAATTCTCGTCGGCGTCCGTTCCGCGACCGACTACGGGCTGCGCTTCACGGTTTCCGGCATCACCCAGACGGCTCCGCTGTCCGAAGTCGACATGACCTTCTGGGGCTTCCCCGCCAGCAACGTCCACAATCCAGACCGCTTTCCCGTCGGGAGCATCGCCGACCCGGCAGGCTGTCCCGGCCAGGCCGACACGAGCTGCAACGCCGCCACCCCGGAACGGTCCCCGTTGCCGAACCTGCCGTTCACCGGGAATCCCTCGGTCTGCGGCCGGCCGATGCCGACGAGCCTCTACGTCGAGACCTACCAGCGCCCGGGCGAGTTCGCCCACGGGGAAGCCGACTATCCGCCGACGACGGAATGCGACCGCCAGACCTTCCAGCCGTTCGCGCAGGCGCGTCTGACCACGCAGGCGACCGACTCGCCTTCAGGCATGGAACTCGAATTCGTCATCCCGCAGGCTCAGAGCAAAGCCGCGGCGCCCGCCCAGCTCAGAGCGGCGAAGCTCGTTCTGCCACCTGGGCTGACGGTCAACCCGGACGCTGCCGACGGCCAGACGGCGTGCTCCGATCAGGACGCGGAGCTCGGCCGGGAAGTGGTGTCGCAGTGTCCCGACAGCTCCAAGGTCGGCAACTTCATCATCGAATCGGAATCGCTTCCGGGTCCCCTCCACGGCTCGCTGTACTTCGGCGAACCGGTGCCGGGGAATCAGTACAGGCTCTACATGGTCGCCGATGGGTTCGGAATCCATGCCAAGTTGATCGGCAAGCTCCTCCCTGATCAAAAAACCGGTCAGATCACCGCCGAATTCGACGATCTTCCGCAGCTGCCGTTCGAAAAGTTCACGATGAGCGTGTTCGCCTCCGACCGGGGCGTGTTCGCGACGCCGACGAACTGCACGATCCACACCGTCAGCACCCGCCTGTTCCCGTGGAACACCGCCCTGCCGGACCAGAACTCCTCCTTCGGGCTCAGCATCGATCGGGGTCCCAACGGAGCTCTCTGCCCGGGAGTGACGCGGCCGTTCGACCCTCGCCTGAATGCCGGCACCTCGAACTCGGGGGCGGGCCGCTTCAGCAGCTTCACGCTGAAGCTTGACCGCGACGACGGCGACCAGTACCTCGGAGACCTCAACTTCACCATGCCACCTGGCCTGACCGCCTCGCTGCGCGGGATCACCTACTGCCCACAGCAGAGCATCGCCGCCGCCATCGCAAACTCCGGAAGGGCCGAGCAGAGCAACCCGAGCTGTCCGGCAACTTCGCAGATCGGCACCACCAACGTCGCGGCGGGCCCCGGCTCGCACCCCTTCCACGCGGTGGGGAGGATGTATCTCGCCGGGCCGCTGAAGGGCGCCCCCCTGAGCCTCGTCGCGGTGACCCCGGCGCTGGCAGGGCCCTACGACTACGGCGTTGTCGTCGTTCGCGTCGCCATCGACGTCGACCGCTCGGACGCCCACGTGATCGCGCTCTCGGACACCGTGCCGTCGATCATCGGCGGGATTCCGATCCGCATGCGATCGATCCAGGTCAACATCGACCGGCCGAACTTCATGATCAACCCGACGAACTGCGCGCCGATGACCGTCGACTCGCAGGGGATCGGCGACCAGGGGACGGTGGCGGACTTCTCCTCCTACTTCCAGGCCGTCAACTGCGCCTACCTGCCGTTCAAGCCGAGGCTCTCGGTCAGGGCAGTCGGCCCCAGGGCGGTGAAGCGCAACGACAATCCGGCGCTTCGCTTCGACCTGAGGACGCGTCCGGGTGATGCCAACATCAGGTCGGTCTCGGTGACGCTCCCGCCCGCCTACGCGATCGATCAGCGGCACCTCGGCGGCATCTGCAGCGAGAGGGAACTTGCCGCAACCGGTTGCGCGGGCAAGTCGCCGATCGGCAGGGTGAGCACGGTGACTCCGCTCCTCGATCAGCCGCTTCAGGGCCTCGCCTACGCCGTCTCCGGCACCGGCGGCCTTCCGCGGCTGGCGTTCATGCTCGACGGCCAGGTCAGCATCCTGCCGCGCGGCGAATCGAAGTCGGTAAAGGACGGTCTGAAGACGACCGTGCCGGTGGTCCCCGACGCCCCCGTCGGCCACTTCCGCCTCGACCTCTTCGGCGGCAAGAAGGGCTACCTGATCAACACCCGCTCGATCTGCGCCAAGCGGCCGGAGATCAAGGTCGACTACGCGGCGCAGAGCGGTCGCAGGTACCGTCAGAAGGTCAGGGTCAAGGTGCCCTGCAAGCGCAAGTCGAAGGCCCGGAGGGCCGGGAAGAGCCGCTAGCCCCAGGACGGCTCGGAGTTGGGCCGGAAGCTCGTCGTCAGGATTCGCATTCCGCGCGGGCGGGTGACGGTGAAGAGGACGACCTCGGCGACCTCCTCGGCGCTCATCATCGACTCCAGCTCGGGATCGCCCGGCTCGCGGCCGGTTCCGATCGCGAAATCCGTGTTGACGCCTCCGGGGCAGACGCAGGACGCCCGCACGCCCCGCTCGCGCAGCTCGTGGTCGAGCGAGCGGGTGAACCCGAGCTGGCCGAACTTGGAGGCGTTGTAGACCGACTCGCCGGGGAACGCGCGGAGCCCGGCGACGCTGGCGATCGAGACGAAGTCACCGGCGCCCGACTCGATCAGGTGCGGCAGGGTCGCGGCGGCCGTGTACAGGGTGCCCTTGAGGTTGACGTCGATCATCTGCTCGACCAGCTCGGGGTCAAGCTCGAGGAACGGGCCGTAGGCGCCGACGCCGGCATTGGCGATCACGATGTCGAGCCGGCCGAGCCGCGAGACGATCGAGTCGACCGCGGCCGCCACCGCCTCCCGGTCTCTGACGTCACACGGCTGGCCGACGCTTCTCTCGAGCCCGAGGTCGCCGCCCCGGCGCGAGAGCAGCCCGACGGCGGCGCCGGCGTCGTGGAGTCGCCGCGCGACCGCGGCGCCGATGCCGGCGCTGGCCCCGGTGACGATCGCGACCTTGCCCTCGAGCTCCATCGGCTCGGACATACCCTCATTCTCCATCACGGCACCGCGGAGAGGAGATCGCGAAGACCGCGGCAGCCAGAGCGGGCGGCTAGCGGGGGGCCGCCGCGAGCTCCGCGCCGACCATCGCGGTCGCGTACTCGAGGAGGATCCGGCGCGCCGCCTCGCGGTCGATGCCGCTGTGGCCGAGGACGACCTGGAGGCCGAGGCCGTCCTCCATCGCGACGATCCCGCGGGCGATGCTCGCCGCGCTCGCCGCCGGCTCGAGCTCGCCGGAGGCGGTTCCGGCCTCGATCAGGGTCTCGTAGAGGTGCACCTGGCGATCGAAGAAGGCGGCGCTGAGGACCCTGAACGCGGGGCTGATGCCGGTCAGCGCGTCGATCTCGTAGAGGAGGCGGCTGTCCTCGTCGTCGGGGCCGGTCGGGACGCCGAGGTCGATCGCGAGCCGGAGCCTGGCGATCGCGCCATCCACCTCGGCGACCGTGGCCGCGCGTTGCTCCGCGTAGCGCTCCATCGCCCCGCGGGCGACGTCGAGCAGAAGGTCGCCGATGTCGGGGTAGTAGTAGAGGACCGAGCTCGGAGCCATTCCGGCCTCCGCGGCGATGTCCTTGACGCGCAGCGAGACGGCGCCGTGCTCGAGGAGGACCGCTCGCGCCGCGGACTTGAGCTGCTCGCGTCGCTGACCCTGGTTCTTCGTCCTCATTCACCAAAGAGTATTCGGTCCATGGGCTGAAATTCCCATTGACATCGGTGAACCACACGGTCTATTCTTCGAACTCGATTCGAAGAATCGACGCGGAGGGAGATCAAGTGAGGCCTGGACTGTCGAGATTGGCGATCGCGATCCTGCCGGCGGTGCTCGTGCTGCTGCTCGCCGCGGGGTGCGGCGGCGGCGGCGTCGAAGGCGGCGACGAGACCGGCGAAATGGCCGATGCCTCCGGCCCGGTGAGCGGGAAGTTGACGATCTCGCAGTGGCCCCTTTACATCGATCCCGGCAAGCACAACACGATCGCCGAGTTCGAAGAATCGACCGGCGTCGACGTCAACTACATCGAAGACATCAACGACAACCAGGCGTTCTTCGCGAAGCTGCAGCCCCAGCTGCAGAACGGTGAATCCGGAGGTCGCAGCTCGATCACGGTCAGCGACTGGCTCGCGGCGGAGATGTACGGCCTCGGCTACCTCGAGAAGCTCGACTACTCGAAGCTGCCCAACGTCAAGGACAACCTGATCCCGGCACTCCGTCACCCTGAATCCGACCCCCATCGCGAATTCACCGTCCCCTGGCAGGCCGGGATGACGGGCCTGATCGTCCGCAAGGACCTGGCGCCGGAAGTCCACTCGGTCTGCGACCTCTTCAACCCGAAATACAAGGGCAAGGTGACGATGCTGACCGAAATGCGGGACTCGGTGCCGATGACGCTCAAGTGCATGGGGATCGACCCCGAAAAGGCGACCGAAGAGCAGTGGCTCGCCGCCGTCGACAAGATCGGCGAAGCCGCCCAGTCGGGACAGATCCGGCGCTTCACCGGCAACGACTACTACCAGGACCTGATCAACGGCAACGTCGATTTCGTCCTCGGCTGGTCGGGCGACGCGGTCCAGCTCCAGGCCGACAACTCGAACATCGAATTCGTGATGCCGAAGGAGGGATGCATGCTGTGGTCGACGAGCATGGAGATCCCCACCGGCGCTCCGAACGCCGCCGCCGCCGAGGCCTGGATGAACTACGTCTACGACCCCAAGGTCCAGGCGGACATCGCCGAATACGTCAACTACGTCACCCCGGTGAAGGGGGTCAAGGCGATCCTCCGCAAGCGCGATCCCGAACTCGCCGAAAACCAGCTCATCTTCCCCAGCACCGAGTACACCAAGAACTGCTCGTTCGAATCCGAGCTCGGAGGCGAACTGGGCAGGAACGTCACCAAGGCGTTCAACCAGGTCCTCGTCGGCTGACCGATGCGGACCCTCTCAATAGCGGCGCTGCAATGCGCGCCGGTCGCGCGCGACCCCGCGGCCACCATGCGGGCGTTCCGGGAGCGGCTGCGGGGAGTGATCGCGACGGTCCCCGAGGTCGACCTGGTGCTCGCCCCGGAGCTGCATCTCTCGGGCCAGCCCGGGCTGCTGGAGGAGCAGGCCGGCTACCCGGACGAGGTGGCGGTGACGATTCCAGGCGAGCTCACCGACGACCTCTCGTCGCTGGCCGCGGAGCATCGCGTCTGGCTGGTCCCCGGGTCCGTGTTCGAGCGGGCGGCCGACGGCCGCCTCCACAACACGGCGCTCGCCTTCTCGCCGGACGGCGATCTGGTCGCCCGCTACCGCAAGGTCTTCCCCTGGCAGCCGCACGAGGAGTGCGCCCCCGGCGACGGCTTCGTCACCTTCGACATCCCCGACGTGGGCCGGATCGGGCTGGCGATCTGCTACGACGGCAACTTCCCCGAGGCTTTCCGCCAGCTCGCCTGGATGGGCGCCGAGGCGGTGCTGCAGCCGACCCTGACGACGACTAGCGATCGTGCCGCCGAGCTGGTCCTCGCCCGCGCCAACGCGATCGTCAACCAGCTCTACGTGGTCAACCTCAACGCCCCCCATCCAGCCGGCCTCGGTCGCAGCCTCATCGTCGACCCCGAGGGGATCGTCCGTGTCGAGGCGGCGGCGGGGGATGAGCTCCTGACCGATGTGCTCGATCTCGACGCCGTCACCCGCGTCCGCCGCCATGGCCTGGCCGGCGTCTCGAGGATGTGGGAGCAGCTGGTCAGGACCGGGCCCGAGATCGACCTTCCCGTCTACGGGGGACGGTTCCGGCCGCCCGCATGACGCCCCTCACCTGAATTCGAAGCTGGTCAGGTCGTGGCCGTAGATCGGGTTGTAGACCACCCTGTCGAGGTCGATTTCGTTTGAGACGAAGGTGGCCAGCGTGAGGTTGCCGAACGGCGCCCAGGGGGCCTCGGCCATCACCTTCCGGTCGAGCGCCGCGTATTCGCCTTCCTGCTTCGGGCCGAGCTGCTCGCGCCCCAAGTGTGAGATCTCGGCGTCGATTGCCGGGTCATCGAACCGGGCGTAGTTGGTGTCGTTGATGCCGGTGATGCCCTTGCCCGACAGCTGCGGGCCGAAGAGCGAGTTCGGGTTCGGGTATTCGAGCAGCCAGTTCGACCAGCCCGTATCGAGATCGGGGGTCGAGGGATTGCCGATGACCGTGAAGTAGGTCGCCGGCGGAACCGCCTTGAGCTTGGCCTCGAGCCCGATCCGATCGAGGACCTGCTCGTAGTATTCGCCCGCTTCCTTCGCCGGCGGAATCGAGTCGGTCCAGACCGTGACCCTGCGGTCGGAGGGATCGGCGGCGGCGACCAGCGCTTTCGCCTTCCCGAGGTCGTGGGGATAGGGCTGGAACCGCCTGAACCCCGGCATCCCGGGCGGGATGATCTGCTGGAACCGGGTCAACGATCCGGCGTAGATTCGTTCCAGGGCGCCGGGTTCGAGCGCGTAGTTGACGGCCCGGCGGACGCGGACGTCGTCGAACGGCGCCCGCCGTGTGTTCATCCAGAAGTAGAAGTTGCTGATCACCGGCTCGGGTCGGAACTGCGTCCCTTCGAACCGCTTCCGGATTTCGGCGTAGCGGTCCGGGGGTGGCGGGTTCTGCATCCAGTCGAGCCGGCCGCGCTCGATTTCGCTGACCTCGGCCGAGGCGTTGCCGACGACCGCCATCCTGATCCGGCCGACGTGCCCGTCGGGGAGGTCGGGCATCGCCGCCGAGTTCGATCTCGCCCAGGCGGGATTGCGCCGGTATTCCCAGGATTGGTCGGGCTCGGAGGAGGTGATCTCGTAGGGCCCGGTCGCCGGCGGCGGGTTGCGGGTCTGGTTGGACGCCGGGGTCCCGGGCGGCACCGGGGCGGCGAACAGAGTCGCGAGCAGGTTGCTGAAGCTGCTGCTGGGTTCGACCAGCCGGATCACGATCCTCCCGCTGCGGTCGGCGGCCTGAATCCCGCCTATTCCGCCGCGCTTCGTCGTCGAAAAGCGCTCGGCGCCGGCGATCACCGTGTACATCGCCGAGCCTGGCGAATCAAGCCGGAACAGCCGCTCGATCGTCGCCCTGAAGTCCGAGGCGCGGACCGGCGTCCCGTCCGAGTATTCGAGCCCCGAGCGCAGCGTCAGGCTGTAGGTCCTACCGTCGTCGCTGATCTCCGGCAGCGATTTCGCCAGCCCGGGAATCAGCTTTGTCCCCTCGCTGCCGCTCGCGTGCGCGTAGGTCAGCAGCGGGACGTAGGTGTTGTACATCGACGTCCAGCCTTCGAGCGTGTAGGAGAGCCCCGGGTCGAGGTAGTCCGGGAAGGAGAGGCTGGCGCCGCGCAGGGTCCCGCCCTCGTGCTCTTCGCCCCCGCCGCAGCCGGCCGCGCCAAGCGCGAGGACGGCGGCCGTGAGGGCCACCAGGCCCTTCACTTCTCGGTCGGCGGCGGCGGGTCGCTGGGCATTTCGAAGAGAGTCTGAACGCTGCGGGCCTGAATCGGCGTCTCGTCGGATTGTTTGAGCCGCTCGCGGCTCCGGCCCACGACCTCTTCGCTCGCTGCGAGGGCCGCGTAGTGGATCTTCAGCAGCTCCTGCCAACCCTGCTCGTCGATCGGGGCCGCGAGGTTGCTGAGATGCCGGTCGACGCGCCGATCGAAGGTGCCGGCCTGGACCGCCTCGCGGACCTCCCACGAGATCAGATGCCCGATCCGGGCCGAGATCCGTTCCCGCTCCGGCCTCCCCATCGCGTCCCACTCCGACTCCATTTTCCGGAACTGCGACCGGTAGCGGTCGCCCGACGCACTCTTCTCGGCGACCTCGACCATCTCGATTCGCTCGAGCTCGTCGAGCTCGGCTTCGACCTCCGACTCGGGTGTGTGCAGCTCTGATGCGAGCTCCGCCGCGGTCAGCACCCGCTTCGCGAGCCGGATCATGATGTCGGCCTTGAGCCTCTCCGCCGACGCCGCTCCGACCCGCTCGGAATCGGCGCTGCGGGCCTGCCCGCCTCCGTTTGCGACCTCGCAGGCGCGCTCAGGGCCGACGAAGGGAAGCAGTGTCAGATAGGTCGCGGTCGGCGCCAGGCTCGCCAGCGACTGGGCGCCGTGGCGCCGGACCTGCTTGTAGGCGAGGGCATGGATGCCGCCGACGATCACCTCGATCGCGATCGGAGAGACCCCGGGCCCGTGGCCGAGCCCCTCGCCGACGAGGTCGCCCTCGAGCTCGTGAAGGGCATCGCGGCGGCGCTCGAGCGCCCTCGGGCCCGCCGCGTAGACCTCGACCAGGATCAGCCAGGCAAGGCTCGGACGTGAGGCGAGGAAGTTGAACATCGCTCCGAAGCCCGCCCGCACCGCGTGCGGCCAATCGGGGTTGCGGCGAAAGGCCGGCAGGACCGCGGCGGATATCCATGCCGCCGCACTGTCGATCGCCGCCATGAATGCGTCCTCCTTGCCCTCGAACTCGGCGTAGAATGTGGTCGGCGACATCGAGGCCCGCCTGACGATGTGGTCCACGGTCGTGTGCGCGTAGCCGCGCTCCGCAACCTCGGCGGCGAGGGCGCGCAGCGCCCGCTCGCCATGGTCGTGGGCGTCGATCGTCTCCGGCGCCGTCGGCGGCGGCCGCGTCGCCAGCTTCAGTGGCTCCGGAGGCGGGCGGTAGGCGAGGATCGCGGTCAGCAGTTCGGGGCTGAGCCGGCGCAGCTCCTCCTGCGCCCCCCGCTGGAGGCGTTTGCGGACGATCGCGAGGGTGCCTCCGACCAGCGCGGTGATCAGCTCGTCGGGCATGCCCGCTCGCGGCGGCGATTCGTCGAACCGGAGCCTGGTCAGACGCTCGATCGCCTCGGTCGCGGCTTCCAGGGGCTTGACCGAGTCGGGCCCGGCCGCGAACGCCTCGATCAGGCACATCCGCGCCGCCGCCGGCTGCTCGACGATCATCGTGGCGATCTCGTCGAAGCCGCTGCGCATCCTCTCCTCCCACGTCGACCCGCCGGTTTCGAAGGCGAGCGCGCGGGTGAGCGCGCCCCCGAAGGCGGCCTCGACGGCCGCCTGGAAGCAGGCGGCCTTGTCGTGGAAGAGCGCGTAGAAGGACTTGCGGGAGACCCCCGAGATCTCGACCAGGTCGGCGACCCGCGTCGCCGCATAGCCGCGCTCGGCGACACTCGCGACCATCGCCCCGAAGAGGCGTTCGCGCTGGTTGGCGGCCACCTCCTCGGCAGGGGTGCTCGGCCCCGGCGGCAGCATCCGGCCGCGAAGCGTGTCCGACGGTCCCCAGGGCGTGACTGCCATGCCGACGTCGGACCCTAGCGGGCTGCCCAGCGCCCGCGGCTGAGCCTCTGTATGAAGTGCTTCATTCTTCCTCTTTCAGGCGTCACGTCGGGAAATCCCCATCGGTTTCACAAAGCAAGAATACGCTGATATACCTATCTTCCAGGAATCGGGACGTCTCCAACGCGAAACCCGATGAGCCCTCTTCCGCCCCCTTTGGACGAGGGTCCCTGTAGTAACAGGCGACCGGCGGTGTCGGAGCTTCCCACTCCCGGCCCCCGGTCGCCTCCCTTCATTCCTCCTCTCGCACGGTGCAGCGCCTGACCAGCCTGCTCGATAGCTCGCTCCCGTCGTCGAGGGTCAGGGCGAGGCGCGCGAACGGGAGATTCACCTGGCCGAAGCTCCGCGGGGCGGGACACCTCGCCGAGATGTAGCTGCGCCGCTCGCGGTGAAAAGCGCCAG
Organism: Solirubrobacterales bacterium; assembly: GCA_036265675.1. GTDB lineage: Bacteria > Actinomycetota > Thermoleophilia > Solirubrobacterales > 70-9 > VRUE01. The sequence continues at coordinate 5,798 of DATAOP010000103.1, read as the reverse complement.
GACAAGTGCGAGCGCGAGGACGCCGATGGCGCTTCTTGTCGTCATCGCCGCTCTTCTATACCGGTTTGGCCATCGGGCCGCTCCAACGTTGACAGCTTCGGCGGTTGCCGCAGGGCCCGTTTGGGCGTAGTGTCGATGGGTACCTCGAGCCAGGAGGACGATGATGCGATCGGGATTCAAGTTGGGCCTGTGTGTGATGGCGATCGCCCTGCTGTCGCTGCCAGCGGCAGCCGCGGCGAAGGTGATCAAGGTGAAGCCCGGCGAATCGATTCAGGCCGCGGTCGACAGGGCGAATCCCGGCGATCGGGTTCAGATCGCGCCCGGCACCTACACGAGCTCGAGCACCGAATGCCCGCCGCGACCCTCGCGGGCCTGCGCGGTGTCGGTGACGAAGGACGACATCAGCATCGTCGGCCAGGGTGGTCACGGGAAGAGCGTCGTCCTGGAAGCGGAACCCGGCCAGAACGAGGGCATCGCCGTCGGCCGCCAGGGCGGAGGTAATTGCGTCGAGGAACCGAGCGCGCGCGTCCACGGATCATTGATCAGCGGCATCACCGTCCGCGGGTTCGAAGACGACGGCATCCTGCTCGCCTGCGTCGATCACTGGCGGATCACCGGAGTCACGGCGATCGAAAACGAGGAGTACGGGATCTTCCCCTCGCACGTCCTCGAAGGGCGGCTCGACCACTCCTTCGCCTCCGGCGCCAACGACACCGGCCACTACATCGGGCAGTCGTTCAACTCGCGGGTCGACCACAACGTCGCGACCGGCAACGTCAGCGGCTTCGAGCTCGAGAACAGCACCGGGATCCGCGCCGACCACAACCTCGCGTTCGACAACACCGGCGGGATTCTCTCCTTCGACCTTCCGTTCCTCGACGTCAAGGTCAACAGCGGCAACGTGATCGACCACAACGTGGTGATGAACAACAACAGGGAAAACACCTGCACCGACCCGGACGACACCGTCTGCCAGGTGCCGCCCGGAACCGGCATCCTGCTGATGGCCGTCGACGAAAACCTGGTCAAATCGAATCTGGTCACCGGCAACGACTCGTACGGGATCGCGGTCGCCAACATCTGCCTGGCCCAGGAACTGCCGGAAGAAGTCTGCGCGGCGCTCGACATCGAGCCCAACCCGGACAACAACAGCGTCATCGGCAACGTCGCCCTCGGAAACGGCCTCAACCCGGCGCCGTCGCTGCCGCCCGTCTTCGCGCAGGACCTCGTCTGGGATGGGAGCGGGACCGGCAACTGCTGGGCGAAGAACCTCTTCGGGACATCGTTCCCGGACCCGCTTCCAGGCTGCTGACTCCGCTGACGCTCGAGCTGAGCCGGGTGCTGCCGGCGGCGCGCGAGGAGGTGTATGCCGCCTTCACGCAACCCGAGCAGCTCGCCGAGTGGTGGGGGCCCGAGGGATTTGTCATCCCAAGCCTCGATTTCCCCGCCCGCACCGGGGAGCTTTACCGGATCGAGATGCAGCCCCCGGAGGGAGACCCGTTCTTCCTTGCCGGCGAATTCCGCGAGGTCGATGCTCCGGCGCGCCTCGTGTTCACCTTCCGCTGGGAGGACCCCGACCCCGACGACGTCGAGAACATCGCGACGCTCTGGTTTGTCGACCTCGGGGACTCGACCGAGGTCGGCCTCGTCCAGGCACCGTTCAGGACCGAGGCCCGACTCGCACTCCATCGCGAGGGATGGGGCGACAGCTTCGAGAAGCTCGCGCGCCTGATCCGCTAGACGGATGTCGGGGCGCCCCTGGAGTCGTCGTTTGCCCCCGCCACCGGGTCGGGTAGTCGGTTCTGGTTGAGAGAGCTAGGGAAGGAATTCCAATGAAGCGCGCAGCGGCGCCCGTCAGCCTGTTCGTGTTCGTAGCAACCCTCGGCCTGGCAGCGGCAGTATCGGCTGCGCCGGCGGGATCCGCCGACCTCGGGATCACCAAGGCGGCGAGCGCCGGCTCGGCGAACGTGGGGTCGAACGTGACCTACACGATCGGCGTCCAAAACTTCGGCCCCGACCCGGCCACCGGCGTGGCCGTCACCGATCAGCTTCCGAAACAGGTCGATTTCGTCTCCGCGACCTCGACCGTCGGCCAGTGCGGCGCGAAAGGCCGCAAGGTGACCTGCGGGATCGGGGCGCTCGAAACCGGCCCGTCGGCGATGACGAGCGCCGCCACGATCACCCTGACCGTCGTCGTCCGCAAGAGCGGCAGGATCGTCAACACCGCGTCGGTCGCCGGCGATCAGCAGGACCCGGTCAAATCGAACAATTCTGCGAAAGCGACGGTGATCGGAGTGCCGGTTCAGAAACCGAAACCGCAGCCTCATGCGACCTGCCGCGGCTTCGCCGCCAACATCGTCGGAACCCGGCACGGGGATGTGCTGGCGGGCACGCCGCGGCGCGACGTGATCGCCGGCCTCGGCGGCAACGACAGGATCATCGCCCGCTCGGGTCGTGACCTCGTCTGTGCCGGTCGCGGCAACGACATCGTCAACGCCGGGCCCAAGGCGGACCGGGTCTTCGCCGGCGCCGGCCGCGATCGGGTGCTCGGTCGAGGTGGCCGCGACGTGCTGAAGGGCCAGGGCGGCGCCGACATCCTCAAGGGCAACGCGGGGGCCGACCGGCTCCTCGGTGGCCGGGGATTCGACCGCTGTGTCGGCGGCCCCGGGTTCGACACGTTCCGCAGCTGCGAGCGCCGGCGCCGCTAGGCGCCCAGGATCATTCGGAGTCCTCGCAGGCGCTGATTCCGAGCTTGCGGGCGAGCTTCTTCGCGGGCTTGCCGATCCGGTCATATCGCTTTGAGACTCGCTTCAGCAGCGCGTAGTCGCCGACTTCGAGCGCCCGGATCTCCGACGAGAGCTCTTCGAGCTGGACCGAGCTGATCCGCAGGTAGCGGCGGTAATCGGGGGCGATGGAGGGTGGTGGGCTGATCGAGCTGAGTCGGTCGAACGCGGTCTGAGCCAGCTCGGAGATCGGTCCGAAGTAGTTCTCGGCCACCACCTGGCCGGTTCGCAGCGAAGCCCTGCTGTCGAGGCCGGAGCTGCGAATTGCATCCTGCCAGTCCTTCAGCGAGGGCTCACCCTGCTGCTTCAGGCGATCCGCGTCCTGCTTCATATCGGCGCAGACGCTCGTGACCTCGGCGCGGAAATCCGCCCGCGACAGCGCCGCCTCGGCGGCCGGCTCCGGTTTTGACTGTGGCTTCGGCTTCGGCGAGGCTGCGGGAGAGCCGAGCTCGGCCTTGACCAGCGGCGTGGCGTCGAAGACCGACTCGGCGGGCGGCAGGTCGATTTCGGGTTCGGCGCCGAAGTCGTATAGCTCGACCCGCATGTCCATGGTCAGGTCGGTGGCGCCGTCCTCGCCGGCGACCGGCATCTCCTGGCGGATGCGCCGGACGAGGCCGTCGGCATCGATCCAGACCTCGACCGGGAACGAGCCCTGGCCGCCCCGGTAGGCGCGATCGACCAACTTCGCGACGTCCGCCTTGCCTTCGCTGCGCAGTTTGCGTTCCAGGCGGTCGCGTTCGATGGTCCCCCGGTAGTGCGTGGTCGCGACGCCCCGGATCGGCTCTTCGCCCAGGTCTTCGACGTCGCCGCCGCAGGCTTCCAGCGAGCGCAGCGTCTGCTGGGCGTCGGCGCTGCCGACCACCTCGGTGCCGGGGTCGTGCCCGAGGAAGGGTTCGACCGCCACCCATTCCTTGCCCGGCGGCAGGCTCTGGTCGGGCAGCGAGGTGCGCATGTAGATCGTCCTCGTGTCGTTGATCGCTTCGACGCTGAACTCGTGGCCCGGAACCGGGACCGTCAGCTTCATCCGGCCGCGGCCGGTGCGCCAGTTGATCTCGCCGCCGCCCTCGGCCCGGAAGGTGAAGGAATGGCCCGATGTCGAGTAGGTGGCGGTCATCGCGATTTTCGCCCCCGGCATCGACGCGGTCCGCTGCGCGGCCTCGGCGATCGGGTTGAGGTCGGCATCGCCGCCGTCGTAGTGCCAGGCGATCGCGATCAGCAGGATCAGGAGGACGGCGAGCCCAAAGACGACGCGCAGCAGCGTCCGGGTCAGGGGGTCACCCGGCCGCCCGGGGGACGGCCCCCGCGACGTGCCCCAGCCCTCCGGGGCCGGCTCGTATCCGGGCGGCGGCATCGAGGTGGTCATGACGAGACACCCATCTCGAGGGGCTATCGGCGGCCGTGGGCGTTCGCTAAAGCCCTTCAGATGGCAGCCCGGCTGGCCGAAGTATTAACTTGTGGGAGTGGCTGGCCAGCAGGCCAGTTCGAAGGTTGGCTACTACGGCAAAAAAGCAAGAGCGGGTGATCGTCAGGTTCGCTGGCGACTCTGGCGATGGCATGCAGCTCGTCGGCGCCAGATTCACGGCAGCGACCGCGCTGGTCGGCAACGACCTCTCGACCCTGCCCGATTTCCCGGCCGAGATCCGCGCCCCCGCGGGCACCCCCCATGGTGTCTCCGCCTTCCAGATCCATTTCGCCTCCCGCGACATCCTCACCCCGGGCGACTACCCCAACACGCTGGTCGCGATGAACCCCGCCGCGCTCGCCGCCCACCTGGCCGCGCTCGAGCAGGGCGGGACCGTGATCGTCAACGAGGACGCCTTCACCAAGGGCAACCTCGCCAAGGCGGGCTATGAGTTGAACCCGCTCGATGACGGGTCGCTCGACGGCTACCAGCTGTTCCGGGTTCCGATGACGACGCTGACGACGCGGGCGACCGAGGACGTCAAGGGCCTCAAGCCCGCCGAAGCGCAGCGCACCAAGAACGTCTTCGCCCTCGGTCTGATCTCGTGGATGTACGGGCGCCCGACCGAGTCGACGATCTCCTGGCTGGAGGCCAAATTCGCCAAGCGGCCGGCGGTCCGCGACGCCAACATCGCCGCCTTCAGGGCCGGCTACAACTTCGGCGAGACGACCGAGATCGCGGCGACCCCGGTCGAGATCGAGCCGGCGCCGCTCGAGCCGGGCGAGTATCGCAACATCGACGGGACGCAGGCGATGGCGATCGGCCTGATCGCGGCCAGCGTCCGCAGCGGCCTGCAGATGTTCTTCGCCAGCTACCCGATCACGCCGGCCTCGGAGCTGCTCCATGCCCTCGCCAGCCGCGGCCGCTTCGGCGTCCGCACCGTCCAGGCCGAGGACGAGATCGCCGCCGCCAACATGGCGCTCGGCGCCGCCTTCGCGGGCAAGCTCGGCGTCACCGCTACCAGCGGCCCCGGGATGGACCTGAAGGCGGAGACGATCGGCCTCGCCGAGATGGTCGAGCTGCCGATGGTCATCGTCGACGTCCAGCGGGCGGGGCCTTCGACCGGGATGCCGACCAAGACCGAGCAGGGCGACCTGCTGATGGCGATCCACGGCCGCCACGGCGAGAGCCCGATCCCCGTCTTCGCGCCATCGACCCCCGCCGACTGCTTCACGATGGCAGTCGAAGCGGTGAGGACAGCGGTCCGCTACCGGACGCCGGTGATCCTGCTCGGCGACACCTTCCTTGCCAACTCCTCGGAGCCATGGCGGATTCCGGATTCCGCCGACCTGCCGGAGATCGATCCCGCGTTCGCCGAGACCCCGAACACGGGCGACGAGTTCATGCCCTACTTGCGTGACGAGCGCGGCGCCCGTCCCTGGGCGATCCCGGGCACCCCGGGTCTCCAGCACCGGCTGGGCGGTCTCGAGAAGGAGGACGGGAGCGGCAACATCAGCTACGACCCGACAAACCACGCACTGATGACGAAGCTGCGCGCGGCGAAGCTCGAGAGGCTGGCCGAGGAGCTGCCAGAGCTCGAGGTCGACGCCGAT
>DATAOP010000102.1:0-3914 GCA_036265675.1 Solirubrobacterales bacterium | reverse complement strand
AAACGCTCGACCGCGCCCGCCTGCTGTTCATCAACTACCCGAACAACCCGACCGGCGCAGTCGCTCCCGACGGCTTCTTCGAGCGCGTCGTCGAGCTGGCTCGCGAGCACGAGATCCTCGTCGTCCACGACAACGCCTACTCGGAGACGACCTACGACGGCTACGTAGCGCCGAGCTTCCTGGCGACGCCGGGCGCGAAGGAGGTCGGGGTCGAGGTCTTCTCGCTCTCGAAGGGCTTCAACATGACCGGCTGGCGCTGTGCCGCGATTCTCGGCAACGCCGAAGCGATCCAGACCTACTGGCGACTGAAGACGAACGTCGACTCGGGCCTCTTCGAGGCCGTCCAGCTCGCCGGCGTCGCCGCTCTGCGCGGGCCGGGCGAGCCGCTCGAGCGGATGAACGAGACCTACTCGCGCCGCCGCGACCTCGTCGTCGGCGCGCTGCGCGAGATCGGCGTCGACGTCCAGGCGCCGAAGGGGACGATCTACGTCTGGGCACCGGTTCCCGACGGCCACACCTCGACCTCCTTCGCCGAGCTCGTGCTCGAGGAGGCGGCGGTCGTCGTCTCGCCCGGGTCGATGTACGGGCCGAGCGGCGAGGGGTTCTTCCGGATCTCGCTGACGACGCCCGACGAGCGCATCACCGAGGCGGTCGAGCGCCTCCGCGAGCACCTGGCCTAGGCAGGAGAGCCTCTTCCAGCGCCGAATCCGGCCTCGATGACCCAGCGCCGGACTCTGATCGTGGCGGTCGTGGCAGCGGGCGTCCTCTACCTCGTGGGGGCGGTCGCGCTCGGCTCGCCGCCGGGCGCCTCCGACTCAGAGGCGACCGTCGGAGGCTGGTTCGCCGATCACCACGACGCTGCCCGAACCTACGCCTGGACGGCGACCTTCGGGACGCTGGCATTCGCCGTCTTCGCCGCGATCGTCCGCGGCCTGCTGCCGGCGCCTCACTCGAGCGTGTTCCTGCTCGGCGCGGCCGCGTTCATCGTCGAGAACTCGATCCAGGCCTGGGTCTGGGGCGGGCTCGCCCTCAATCCGGGCTCGCTCGATCCCACCACCGCGCGCGCTCTCTACGACGTCGCCCTCTTCTGGGGCCCGGTCCTGACCGGCTCGACGATGGCGATGATCGGCGCAGTCACCGTCCTCGGGCTCGGCGCCAGACCGTCGATCCCCCGCTGGTTGACGGTCCTCGGGGCGATCGCGTTCATCGAGCAGGCGGTCGAGACGATCACCGTCTTCGGAACCGGCGGCTTCATGGCTCCGGGCGGCGACATGAACCTGATCCTCGGTGCCGCGCTGACTCTCCTCTGGCTGGCCGGCCTGACCGTCTGGGCCGCGGGCAGCCTCAATCGCGCGCCACAGCCTCAAACCGCGGGCTGACGCTTGCTCCAGTAGCGGTCGAGGCCCCGCCACTGGTACTCGGGCGGGACCGCCTGCAGCAGCTCCGCCGCAGCGTCGGGATCGGAGACCCTCTCCGCGACCAGCTCGCGGTGACGCTCTTCGTAGGCCGCCTCGTCGAGCTCGCGGGCCAGCTGCGCCTCCTCTCGCAGCCTCTCCCGGACAGCCGCCAGGTGCGGCTCGGGGTCCTCGATCGGGCCCCAGTGGGTGAGGCCGAGGCGCTGCGGCCGCCAGCCTTCGACGGTCGCGATCGATTCCTCCCAGGTCTCGACCTCGATGTCGGGCGGCGGCGTCGGGGGGACGATCAGGTCGGTGCCGGGGATCAGGACCGCGGCGATGTCGCCGACGAAGGCGGTGCCACTCGCCTCGTGCAGGTAGCAGACGTGGTGGGACGCATGGCCCGGGGTGTAGGCGACCCGCATCCCGAGCACGCTCTCGCCGCCGGTGAGGGTCCTCACGTTGGCCTCGGGCACCGGCACGATCTCACCCCAGAGGCGCTCCATCTGATCCCCGTAGAGTCGCTCGGCGCTCGCCAGCAGGCGCGAGGGGTCGATCAGATGCGGAGCGCCACGCTCGTGGACGTAGACCTCGAGCTGCGGCCAGCGCCGGACCAGGGCGCCGGTGGCGGCGGCGTGATCGAGGTGGATGTGGGTGAGGAGGATCGCGCGCGGTTCCTCCTCGCCGAGCGCCTCGACCAGGTTCCGGTGCGAGGACTCCGGCCCGGGATCGACGAGGGCGCCGTCGACCTCCCAGCAGCAGATCACGTGCGGGCGGCCGAGGTGGAGTACGTCGATCGGCCGCATTGTGCTCGGGTCAGGCCGCGGCCGGGATTTTGCCCTCGGCCTCGAGCGTCTGCCGCAGGCCCTCCTCGAGCCCCCGCGGTTCGTAGCCGAGCTCGCGGGTCGCCTTCTCGTGACTGGCCCAGAAGGTGACCCCGTCGGCCGAAGAGATCATCTCGCGCAGGTTCGGCGGCTGGTTCATCAGCTTTCCGACCAGCGGACCGATCGGGATCATCGCCTTCAGCAGCGGCGTCGGGAGAGCGTACTTCGGCGGCTTCCGGCCGGCGACCCGGGCGACCGTCTCGATCGCCTCGCGCATCGTCGTCGGCGGGCCGCTGACGACGTAGGTCTCGCCCGGGCGCCCCCGGTCGAGGGCGAGGAGGATCCCACCGGCGATGTCGTCGACGTGGCTCATGCAGACTCCGAGGTCGGGCAGCGGGATCAGCGGCAGTTTGCCGGCGAGGAGCTGGTCGATCAGGTCCGCGACCTGCGACGTGTCGCCCGGCCCGTAGACCCCGCCCGGCTGGACGATGATGCAAGGGAGCCCGTCCTGCTCGATCATCCGCTTCGCGATCCGGTGCGACTCGAGCTTCGTCTCTTCGTAGTAGGAGGTGAATTCGGTGCCGGGGTTCTCGTGGGTCTCGTCGACCACCTCGCCGTGGGTGTCGCCGAAGATGCCGCAGGTCGAGACGTGGACGATCCGCGGGGTCTTCGCCTCAAGTGCCGCCTCGAGGACGCGTTCGGTCCCGGTGACGTTCGCCTCGTACATCGCCGGGTGCTGGGAGGCCGGGATCCCCACCTCGTACATCGCCGCGGCGTGGATCGCCGCGTCGCAGCCCTCGAGGCCGGCACGAATGGCTGCGCCGTCAGTGAGGTCGCCGGCGACAAGTTCGCATCCGATCGCCGCCAACGGCTCGCCCTTCTCCGGGCTCCGAACCAGGCAAACGACCTCGTCGCCGCGGTTGCGCAGCTGCCGCACGACCGTGCCGCCGATGAAGCCCGTGCCTCCGGTGACGAAGACCCTCACGGACAAACCCTATCCTGGGCTCATGGACCAGAGCCAGAACGGAGCCGGCCTGACCAACCGGCGCGCGCGCCAGCGGGCGCTCGCGATCGGCATCGTCGACGGCGAGGAGGACGGCGGCGACAGCCTCGCGGAGCTGAAGGAGCTGCTGCGGACGGCCGGCGTCGCGACCGCCGGAGAGATGGTCCAGCGCCGCGCCCAGCCCGACCCCGACCGCTACTTCGGCAAGGGCAAGATGGCCGAGCTGAAGGCGGCGATCGCCGAGACCGGGGCCAACGTCGTCGCCTGCGACGACGAGCTCGCGCCGCGCCAGGAGCGCAGCCTCGAGGCAACCCTCGACGTGCCGGTGATCGACCGCACGGCGGTGATCCTCGACATCTTCGCCGACCACGCCCACTCGGCCGAGGGCAAGCTCCAGGTCGAGCTGGCGCAGCTCGAGTACAACATGGCGCGGATGAGGGGGCTCTGGACCCACCTCGACCGCCTCGACGGGGGGATCGGCACCCGCGCCCCGACCCGCGGCCCCGGCGAGACCCAGATCGAGACCGACCGCCGTCTCGCCCGCAACCGGATCGCCGCCCTAAAGCGCCGCCTCGTCCAGCTCGAGCGCAACCGCGGCGTGATGCGCGCCCGGCGTGAGCGCTCGTCGCTGCCGCGGGTCGCCCTCGCCGGCTACACCAACGCCGGCAAGTCGACGCTGCTGAACGCGATCAC
>DATAOP010000101.1:0-22551 GCA_036265675.1 Solirubrobacterales bacterium | reverse complement strand
CAGGGCCCGATCCCGCGCCGGGTGGTCCCTATCGAGTACTTCCCGAGCTTGACCTCGCCGGCGGTGTCGAGCAGCACGTGGTAAGGCATGATCAGGTGGGCGTTGGCCGAGACCTTGAGTTTGCCGACGTCGATCCCGCGCCGCTTCAGCCCGTCGATCTCAGCGAGCAGGATGCGGGGGTCGAGCACGACCCCGTTGCCGATCACGCAGGTCTTCTCCGAGTAGAGGATGCCGGAGGGGATCAGGTGGAACTTGAACTCCTCGCCGTCGCGGACGATCGTGTGGCCGGCGTTGTTGCCGCCCTGGAAGCGGACGATCATCTCGGCGTGCTCGGCGAGCAGGTCGGTGACCTTGCCCTTCCCCTCGTCGCCCCACTGGGCCCCGATTATCGCTATTCCCGGCATGGCAACAGGGATTGTGCCTGGTATCAGGCAACCTTGCCGTAGCGGCGGTCGTCGCCGTAGAGCGGCACCTCGTCGCACATCTGCGTCAGTCGTGACACGGTGCGGGCGCCGATCTGCAGCTCGAGCTCCTCATGGGGCAAGTTGGTCGTGACGACCACCGACCGCTGCCCCTCGTAACGCTCGTTGATCAGCGCGTAGAGCTGCTCGAGGACCCAGTCCGAGCTCTTCTCGGCACCGAGGTCGTCGATGTGGAGGAGGTCGACCGACGTCAGCCGCTCGAAGAAGGAGAGGTAGGAGTCGCCGCCGGGCTCGGACTCGAAGGTGCGGCGGATCCGCGCCAGGAGCTTCGGCAACGAGTAGATCGCGACCGACCGTCCGGCCTCGATCGCCGTCTTCGAGACGAGCATCGCCAGCGTCGTCTTGCCGGTCCCGGTGTCGCCGAAGAGCCAGAGGCCGCGGCCCTCGGCGAGGCGCTCGTCGAGCTCGTCGAGGTATGTGCGGACCTCGCCGACCGCCGCTCGCGTCGAGAGGTCGCGGTCCATGTCGCTGACCGGTGGGCGGTCGAAGGAGACGCCCCGGTAGCGGGGCGGGATGACAGAGGCGACGCCGCGGCTCCGCCCGCGGCGCAGTCGCTGCTCGCGGCACTCGCAGGGACGGGCGACGTCTTCGGGCCCGAGGATCCAACCCGACCCATCGCAGACGCCGAGCGGGCAGGCCCGCTCCGGAAGGGCGCCGGCTGCCATCAGAAGTCCGGCCCGGCCGCGGCCACGTCCTCGATCGGCGGCCCTTCACCCGCCGGCTGCTCGATCGGCCGCTCCTGGCCCGAGTGGTCGGCGAACTTCGGGAAGCGGTCGATGAAGACCAGCCTCGGGGTGCCGATCGGCCCGTTCCGGTGCTTGGCGACGATCACCTCCGCCAGACCGTCGTCCTCGTAGTCGGGGTCGTTGCGGTGGTAGTAGTCCTCGCGGTAGAGGAACGCGACCAGGTCGGCGTCCTGCTCGATCGACCCGCTCTCGCGCAGGTCGGAGAGGAGTGGCCGCGGGGGGGTCCGCTGCTCGGGCGCGCGCGAGAGCTGCGAGATCGCGAGCACCGGCACGTCGAGCTCGCGGGCGAGGATCTTCAGCCCGCGGCTCATCTGGGCGACCTGCTCGACCCGGTTTGCGCGGTGGTCGTCAGAGCGCATCAGCTGCAGGTAGTCGACGATCACCAGGCCGAGGCCGCCTTTGTCCTGCTCCTGAGTGTGGAGCCTCCGGGCCTTCGCCCGCAGGTCGAGGATGCCGAGGTCGGAGGAGTCGTCGAACCAGAGCGGCGCCTCCTCGAGTTCGTTGCAGGCCCGCACCACCTGCGGCCAGTCCTTCTGCGCGACCTGGCCCTTGCGCAGTTTGTCGCCCGGTATCCGCGCCCGGCAGGCGATGAACCGCTGCGCGAGCTCGACCTCGGACATCTCGAGCGAGAAGAAGGCGACCGGGAGCCCCTTCTTGACCGCGACGTTTTCGGCGATGTTGGCGACAAGCGCGCTCTTTCCCATCGCAGGCCTCGCGGCGACGATGATCAGGTTGCCGGGCTGGAAGCCGCCGGTGATCGCGTCGATGTCCTTGAAGCCGGACGGGGTTCCGGTCAGCTCGGCGTCGCCGGTCGAGAGCTTCTCGAGCCGGTCGACCTCGTCGTGGAGGATCTCGGAGAGCATCCGGAAGTCGCCGGCCTGCTCTTTGTGGGCGACTTCGAACAGCAGCTTCTCCGCCCGCTCGGAGAGCTCGCGCGGCTCGCCGTCGCGCTCGTTCACCCACGACTGGATCTCCTGGCCTGCGCCGAGCAGCCGCCTCAGCAGCGAGTTCTGCTGGACGATCTCCGCGTAGTGGCGGGCGTTGCCCGCCGCCGGCACCTTCGCCGCCAGCCCGGAGACGTAGTGCTTGCCGCCGGCGGAGTCGATCTCGTTGCGCTGGACCAGGCCCTCGACGACGCTCAGCTCGTCGATCGGCTTCGACGCCGAGTGGAGCTCGTGGATGCAGCGGAAAATCACCGCGTGCTTGTCGAGGTAGAAGTCCTCGGCAGTGAGCTTGACGTCGACGAAGACGCGGTTCAGGGCGGGCTCGGCGACGAGCATCGCCCCGAGCACGGATTCCTCGGCCTCGATGTTCTGGGGAGGGACGTGGGCTGTTGGCGGCTGCGGCATCGAGGTCTAGTTAAGGAGGGGTCGCGGCGGAAACTTCGCCCCCGCTGCTCCCCTCGCCAAGGAAACCAAAGGCCGGCCGGACCGACAGAAGCCTCTCCGCAAGGACGGCGAAAAGAAATTCGGATCGGTTCAGCCGGGGAGAGTGGCGTGCGGTGGCAGCGGGATCTCGCCGGCGATCTCCTGCCGGCGCTCCCCCCGCCTCAGCATCCGCAGGGTGAGGATCGCGATGCTGAGGATCGCGGTCGCGCCGAGACTGAGCTGGATGCTGAGCAGGCCCTGCCGCGTCCAGTAGACGTCGCGGAGGTCGAGCAGCATCGCGGCCTCGTCGAAGGTCAGCCCCATCCCGGCGCCCATCGGGATTGCGAGCGCCTCCTCGAGCGACTCGTCCTCGGTCAGGATCGCGACGGTGCCGGAGGCGAAGGCGAGCAGGATCCCGGGGACGAAATGGTGGATGTGGCGGTCGCCGAACCGGATGTCGCGGAACGGGCGCCAGCTGCGGCGGACACCGAGAGTCGAGAGCCGGATCAGCGCGAACGAACCGAGGAATCCGGCGAGGAGGTTGAACAGGATCGTCTCGCTGCGGGGCGTCTCGACGTAGCCGGTTACCGCGACGCCGACGGTGTCGAGGGCAGCCGCGGGCGCCGCTTCGACCAGGCTCTCGCCGTCCTCGGGGACATGGGAGCGGCGGTTGAGCATGCGCCCGAACTGGCTCGCGACGACGACCCCCGCCCCGCCGAGCGCGACCACCGCCAGGCCCAGGGTCGCCCGCTCGGACCGAGCCCAGCCGAGTCGCGTCCTCGCCCGGGCGCGGCGAGTGATCCGGGTCGGTAGCCGGCGCCTGCCCACTGGCTCAATTTAGGCCGCCACCCGGCGGCAGGCCCTCACGGGCTCGCTAGGACTCCTCGGCGACGATCGTCTTCACCGAGGCGACCGAGCCGTCAGCGAGCTCGATCTCGACCATGTGGGTCCCGATCTCGCGGATCGGCTGCTCGAGCTTCACCTGGTGGCGGTCGAAGCGCAGGCTGCGGGCCTCGGCGATCGCATCGACGATCTCCTTCGGCCCGACCGAGCCGAACAGCTTGCCGTCCTCGCCGGCACGCTGGTGGATGGTGAGGACGGTCTTGGAAAGCAGCGAGGCGGCCCGCTCTTCGCGCTCGGCGCGCGCCTGTTCTGCCTTTTCCGCCGCGGCCTGACGCCGTTGCGCCTCCTCGAGCGCACCGGGAGTCGCCGGAATCGCGAGCTTGCGCGGGATCAGGTAGTTGCGCAGGTAGCCGGGGGAGACGTCGACCGGATCACCGCGCTGGCCGAGGCTGTCGACGTCCTCGAGGAGGATCGCCTGCGGCATCGGGCTCAGCGCTCCCCGACGTAGGGCAGCAGCGCGATCTCACGAGCCCGCTTGACCGCAACCGATAGCTGGCGCTGGTGCTTGCGGGAGAGTCCGGTCACCCGCCGGCCCCGCGTCTTCCCCTTGTCGGAGAGGAAGCGGCGCAGCAGGTTGAGGTCCTTGTAATCGACCGCGGCGGAGTTGATCCGTGTGTATTTGCGCGGGCGAACGCGCTCCGCTCCGCGCCTGCCCCGGCGCGGTCCGGCCTGGCCTGTCTCTCTCGTTCGAGCCATCTGCGGCCCGGGATGCTACAGGCCCGCGGCGGTTGGCCGCGGGCTCAGAAGTTGCTCAGAACGAATGGATCGCGCTTCGCTCAGAATGGAATGTCGTCGTCGGCGCCACCACCGCCACCACCGCCGCCGACCGGCGCGCCCTGGTAGTCGGAGGTGTCGGCCGGGACGTCGCTGCTCGGGGTGAAGCCATTGCCGTTGCCGCCGCCACCGGAGCCGTCGCGGGAGCCCAGGAACTGGACGGAGTTGGCGACGATGCTGACGGCCTGCCTTTTTCCGCTCCCGTCTTTGGCCTCCCACTCACGCCAGTCGAGGCGGCCTTCGACGGCGACCGGCCGGCCCTTGGAAAGGTAGTTGGCGCAGTTCTCGCCCTGCGCGCCCCAGACGGTGACGTCGAAGTAGTTCGGCTTGTCCTCCCACTCGCCGGTCTGGCCGTTCTTGCGGCGACTGTTGACTGCGACCCGCAGCTCGCAAACCGGGGTTCCGCCTCCGGTGCTGCGCAGCTCGGGATCGCGGGTCAGGTTTCCCGTGATGACGACTACGTTGATGTTCGAAGCTGCCACGACTCTCACTCCTCGATATTCGCTTGTATGGGTCCCAGTCTAAGAGCGTGAACGGCGGCCCCTCTCCCCGGAGATGGGGGCGATTCGCGCAAAGAGCGGGGTGAGGCGGTTACTCGGCGCTGTCGTCCGCGGCCTCGGCGGGCGCATCGGCGTCGGCGGGCGCATCGGCCTCGGCGGGCGCATCGGCCTCGGCGGGCGCATCGGCCTCGGCGGGCGCCGGCTCCTCGACGGCGGGCTCCTCGACGGCGGGCTCCTCGACGGCCGGCTCAGCGGCAGCCTCGGGCGCCGGCTCAGCAACGGCCGGCTGCGCCGCAGCCCGAGGTGGGGACGACGGCCGTTCGCGCGAGGAGTCCGGGCCGGGGGCGGCGGTGGCGGGCGGGACCATCACCGGGGCGTCGGGATCGACCTTGAAGATCCGGAATCGGAGGACACCGTCGGTGATCTTGAGGTTGTGGTCGAGGTCCTGGAGCAGATCCGGGGTGGCCTCGAACCGGAACCAGCGGTAGTCGGCCTCGTTCCGCTGCGAAATCTCGTAGGCGAGCTTGCGCAGGCCCCAGTTGTTCTCGTGCTTCAGCGTCCCGGCGCCCTCGATCTGCGCCTTCGCCTGTTGCGCGAGCGCATCGCGGGACGAGGTGTCCTGTCCCGCGTCCAGCATCAGAACCAGCTCATATTCGCGTGTTGCTGCCAAAAGCGGCGATGGACTATAGCCAGCGACCATCCTCAGCGCGGCGCGAACTCCATCGATCCGTCGTCGGGCGGGGCCGGAGCCGGCGGCGGCGCTTCCGGCACCACTTCCGGCGACGGCGGAGGAGCGGGCGGCGGCGGCGTCACGACTTCAGGCGGATCGGTAGCGGCGGGCGGGGGCTGGCGTCGGGGTTGGGCCCCCCGCTTGCGCTTGTCTCTTCTTCGGGCAGAGGGTCGATGCGGTGCGTGGGGAGGGGCCCTGCCCTCAGAAGACTTCGCGCTGCGCGAAACCCCCGCCCCCGCCGCCACCCGCCCGCGACGACCCACTTTGAGGCGGTCGGGACGATGCCGGCGCGTCTCTCGCCGAACCCGGCCCAGCCGCGGTTTGGGCTGCGAGACATTGGCTCTCGAGTCCACTCCGATCAGGCCGACGTCGGGCGGCAGGGGCGCTGGGTCGGGCGGGGTGAGGAGCCCGGGGAGGAGTTGCAGGGCCAGAATCGCGGCGAGGAGCGCGGCGCAGACCCTTGCCGCAATCGGCCACCGGACGCGAATCTGCATTCACGTTCAAGGCCCCGCCGCCCGACCTTCGCCCCGGTGGAGCCTAGGCGACCGTCTCGCGGAGCTCCGCGATGTCGTGGAGCTGGGCGTCGACCCAGTCGCCCGGGTTGCGCGCGTAGATGATCTCCTTCAGGTGCTGGGCGCGGACCCGGCGCTCCTCGGGGTCCATCGTCAGCGCCCTGTAGATCGCGTCGGCCTGCTCCTGGATGTCGAATGGGTTGACCGAGAGGGCACAGTCGGAGAGCTCCTCGTGCGACCCCGTGTTCTCGGAGAGCATCAGGACGCCATTGCGGGTGTTCACCGCCGGCGCCTCCTTCGCCACCAGGTTCATCCCGTCGAAGATCGAGTTGACCATCAAGAGGTCGAAGTGCTTGTAGCGGGCGACCGCCTCGGGGAAGTTCTCGTAGATCTTGAGATCGATCGGCATCCAGTCGGTGGTCCCGTGGCGATGGTTGACGACGGCGACCAGGGCCTCGATCCGCTCCAGGTACTCCGCATACTCGGGGACGTCCTGGCGCGAGGGCTGGAGGTGGGCGATGAAGGTGACCCGCTCGCGGAACTCCGGATGCTGCTGGAGGAAGGTGTCGAATGCCGTGAACCCGCGCAGCACGTTCTTCGAGAGGTCGGCGCGATCGACGCGGATGATCAGGTGCTCGCGTCGCCGCTCCAGCACCTCCCGCTCGGCCGCCATCACCTCCGAAGACTCGGCCGCGCGCAGGAGGCGCTCGGCGTCGATCGAGAGCGGGTAGGCCCGCGCCAGCGTCTGGCCGCCGGCGTGCCGCACGATCGCGGCGTCGTAGTCGACGTCGGCCTCGAGCAGTTCATCGCAGCAGCGAAGGAAGTTGATGCAGTAGGAGTGGGTGTGGAAGCCGATGATGTCGTTGGCCAGCATCCCGCGGAAGATCGCCTCCCGGATCCGGCCCGGCAGGATCCGCCAGCTGTCGGGTTGGGACCAGGGGATGTGGACGAAGTGGTGGAGGAAGGCGTCCGGGCGCTCGTCGCGGATCATCCCCGGGGCCGTGTAGAGGTGGTAGTCGTGGAGCATCACCAGAGGCCGCTCACGCGACTCGATCTGGCCGAGCACCGCGCGGGCGATGTCCCTGTTCACCGTCTGGTAGCCGAAGTCCCATGCGTCTAGCTCCTCCTGGCGGACGTCGGGGGCGTTCGAGAGGTCCCAGAGGTAGTGCTGAATGAACCACAGGATCGGGTTGGCGATCACGTTGTAGAAGCGGTCGTAGGCTTCGGGGTCACTGCCGACCAGCAGCACCCGGTAGTCGATTCCGCCGATCGAGAGCTCGACCGGCCCGCCGCGCTCCTCGGAGACGGCGACGTCCTCATCGGTCATCGCCGAGGCGATCCAGAGCGCGTCGCGGTGGGAGACGAGACCGGACAGGGCCGTCACCAATCCGCCGCCGCCGCGCTGCACGACCCGCTCGCCGTCCTCGTCCCGGTCGAACTGGGCGGGACCGCGGTTGGAAACAATGATCAGAGGCTCGCGGTCAGTCATCAGCCGGCAGCTGCTCTGCTCCCGTGGGGACCTGATGAATCAGATATGGACAGGTCCCCACTCCCGCGTCCGCGCTGCCGGGTGGGTGCCTGAGCCATATGCCCAGGCTACCCGTCGAGCTCGTTCAGCAGTTCGAACCAGTCGCGGAGCAGGCGCGGCGAGAGGAAGCGCTGCCGGGCGCGTTCCTTCCCGGCTTTGCCGAGCCGCTTGCCCAGCTCCGGGTCGCGGAGGATCTCGATGCAGCGCGCGGCGCATTCCTCGGGCGAGTCGACCAGGTAGCCGCTGACGCCGTCCTCGATCTGGAGCGGGATGCCGCCGACGTTGCCGGCGACGGTCGGCCGCCCCTTCCAGAGCGCCTCGGTCACGGTCAGCCCGAAGCCCTCTCGGATCGACTTCTGGAGGACGACGTCGGACTGGGACTGGAAGGCGTTGACCTCGATCGCGCCGACGTTGTTGAGGTTGTTGAGGATCTTGATGTCGGGGTCGCCGTCGGCGTACTCGAACGTGTGCTGGAAGAACTCCCAGCCCTCGGGATCGTCGGTCGCCATCGATCCGACCAGAGCGAGCTGGATGTCGCTCAGCTCCTCGGTGACCGAGCGGTAGGCGTCGATAACGCCGATCGGGTCCTTCCACGGGTCGAAGCGTGAGACCTGGGTTATCAGCGGCCGGTCGACGTCGATTCCGAACTGGTTGCAGACGAAGGCTGCGTCGTCGGGCGAGAACGCCATGTTCTTCGGCGAGAGCGGGTCGATCGCCGGCGGGATGATCCGGATCCCGGAGTTGCCGTCGATCCCGTCCGGGACGTAGTTGGGCAGGTGCCAGACGGTGGCGTCGTACTCCTCCATCAGCGGCTGCAGGCGGGAGATCGGGGCCGGGTTCGGCTCGGAGAGGTCGATGTGGCAGCGCCAGATCCAGTTGCGGCTCTTATCGCTGGCGCCGCGGCGCAGGCCGATCGGCTGCGGGTCGTGGACGATGATCGTGTCCCACTCCCCTTCGAGGCCCTTCGCATTCAGCTCGTTGATCTCGTCGAACAGCGCCCACTGCTCGTCGCTCAGCGTCTCGTCGGCGCCCTGGAGCGAGTTGTGCAGGAGCTTGGTGGCGTTGAAGAACTCTTCTTTGCCGAAGATCACCTGCCAGTGCGCGTCGAGCCCGGCGTCGCGCATCAGCGGCACGATTGTGTAGAGGATCTCGGAGACGCCGCCGCCGAACGCGGTCGCGCTGACGTGCAGGATGCGCTGGCCCTGGAGCGGCTCGGCGAGCGCCCGGATCTGCTCGCTCAGCTCGCGGCCGGCGATGTGGGTGTAGTCGGCAAGCGACTTGTTGCCGAGGGCGACTTCCTGGAGCATCAGTGGCGGATTTCTACACGCAGTTAGGACGGAGCGTCCGGCAGCCTGCCATCAGCCGCCGCCGGGATGCTCGGGCCGGGTGCCGAGGGTGACCTCGACCTTGGCGGTGTCGCCGCCCTCGTGAAGCACCTCGAGCGTCACCTTGTCGCCGGGTTCGAAGTCGGCGATCTGGTTCGCGAGGTCGTCCGGTTCGACGATGTCGTGGCCGTCGATCGAGAGGATCACGTCGCCCCCCGTCCGGTAGGGGAGGCCCTGGAACCGGATCCGCCCGTCGCCCCCGCGCAGGCCGGCTTCGTCGGCCGGGCCACCGGGCACGACTTCGGCGACCATGCCGCCGTGATCAGTGTCGAGGTTGAGCCGGTCGGCGAGCTGCGGGTAGAGCGCCTGGGTCGAGACACCGATGTAGGCGTATTCGGCCTTGCCGCCATTTTCGAGCTGGGAGACCGAGCGTTTGACGGCCGAGATCGGGACCGCGAACCCGACCCCGTCGTTGGCGCCCGAGTTCGTCTCGATCTGTTGGTTGATGCCGATGACCCGGGCGTCGCCGTCGAGCAGCGGGCCGCCGGAGTTGCCGGGATTGATCGAGGCATCGGTCTGGATCGCACCCTCGATCTGGAATTCGGTCAGGGAGCGCACCGAGCGATCGGTCGCCGAGACGATCCCGACCGATAGCGACTGCTGCTCGCCGAACGGGCTGCCGATCGCCGCCACCGGCTGGCCGACGACCAGCTTGCTGTCGTCGCCGAGCTTGAGCGGGTGCAGTTCGAGCCCGTCCGGGTTGACTTCGAGCAGGGCGACGTCCGCGAACGGGTCGACCCCGACGATCTTCGCCGGGACCACGTTGCGGTCCGGGAACTCGACGTAGACCGCTTCGGCCTGCCTGCGTTCGCCGCTGGTGTCGTCGGTGACGACGTGGGCGTTGGTGACGATCTTCCCGTCATTGTCGAGGACGAATCCGGAGCCTTCGGCGCCGCCGGTCTCGGTGATCGAGCGGATCGTCACCACACCCGGCGACGCTTTGCGGAAGACGTTGGCCGCGTTGAACCCCGGCGCGCTGGCCTCGACCACGACCTTGGTCGTCGTCCTTTCTCCCGAAGAGGTCGCCGAGCCACCGCCCCCGCCGCTCGAGCCGCATCCCGCGAGCGCCAGGACCAGCAGCGCGGCCGCAAACGCGACTCGCGCCGCCGCCCCGCTCACACTCCGGCCCCGGTGGGCTCGTTGATGACGATCGGCTCGGGCTCGGCCGGGCCCGGGGGCAGGTCGAGCGTGAAGGCGGTGAAGCGCCGGGTCGAGGTGATCGAGATCCGCCCGTCCATTCGCTGCGCGAGCTCGCGCGCGATCGCCAGCCCGAGCCCGGACCCCCCCGACGGCTTCGCGGTGTAGAAGCGCTCGAAGATCCGCCCCTGGACGCGCTGCGGGATGCCGGCCCCGTCGTCGGAGACGGTCAGCTCTGCCCTGCGATTGACTGAGTAGACGGTCACGGTCACGCTCGCGCCCTCGGGGGTGTGGGTGAGGGCGTTGTCGAGCAGGATACGGACGATCTGCCGCACCCGTTCCGGGTCGGCGGTCGCCATCACCTGATGATCCGGCGCTCGCAGCTCGAGGCGCGAGCCGCGCAGGTCCGCGCGCGGGCCGAACTCACGGGCGACGCTGCGGGCGATCTCGGTCAGCTCGACGCTGTCGGGGACCATCACGATCCCGCCGGCGTCGAGCTGGGAGAGGTTGAGGAGGTCCGCCGTCAGCTTGGTCAGGCGGTCGATCTGCTGGCGCATCGTGCGGACGAACTCTTCCCGCTCCTCGGGGGTCGGTTCGTCCTCCTCGAGCAGCTCGACGAACCCGCCGAGGCTGAAGATCGGCGTCCGCAGCTCGTGCGAGGCGTTGGCGATGAACTGCTTGCGGGCGTTGTCGAGCTCGGCAAGGCGCCGCTGCATCTCGTTGAAGGTGCGGGCAAGCTGGCCCAGCTGGCCGGAGGAGTCGACCGGGATCCGGGCGCCGAAGTCGCCTTCGGCGACCTTGTGGGCGGCGTCCTGGATTTTCCGGATCCGCTGCGTTGCCACCGTCGCGAAGTAGATCCCGGTCACGAGCGCGGGGACGAGCGCGATCAGGGCCCCGACCGTGATCGCCCCCTTGGCGCCGGAGATGCCGGCGACGTGGACGACGTAGACGTAGATGACGGCCGCCGTCACGACCGCGATGGCGAGCGAGATCATCGTGATCCGGTTGCCGAGCGGTGTGAGCTGGAGGCGCCTCATTCACTGAAGCGGTAGCCGACCCCGCGGACCGTGAACAGGAACTCCGGCTCCTTCGGGTTCTGCTCGAGCTTTTCCCGGAGGTGGCGGATGTGGACGTCGACCGTGCGAGGGTCGCGGTACTCGGAATCGCCCCAGACGCACTCGAGCAGGGTCTGGCGGCTGAGGACCCGCCCGGGGGAGCGCGCCAGCGCGCTGAGGATCTCGAACTCGACGTAGGTCACCTTGACCTCCTCGCCGCGCAGCAGGACCATCCGCCGCCCGAAGTCGATCGTCAGGTCCTCGTGCTCGATCGAGCCTTCGTCCTGGAACTCGCCGATCATCCGTGAGCGCCGCAGCGCGGCCTTGACGCGGCTGCGGAACTCGCGCATCGAGAACGGCTTGGTGATGTAGTCGTCGGCCCCGACCTCGAGCCCGGCGACCTTGTCGGTCTCGCTCCCTTTCGCCGTCAGCATGATGATCGGGACCTGGCTGTTGCGACGCAGCTGGCGGCAGACCTCGACACCGTCCAGCTTCGGCAGCATCAGGTCGAGGATGACGAGATCGAAGCGGGCCTCGCTGAAGCGCTGTAGCGCCTCCTGGCCGTCGATCGCCGATGTCACGTGGTAGCCGTCTTTCCGCAGCGGATAGCTGAGCAGGGTCTGAACCGATTGCTCATCGTCCACCAGCAGTATCCGAGCGGTTCCGTTCGGCATGGACACAGGGTAATCCGCGCACTGTGCGGACGGAACTGGACATATGTAGGACTACCAAGAACTAATGAAGTGGAATGATCCCGCCGATAGGAGGGACATGGCAACCGAGCAGTTGAAGAACATGATCGAAGCAGGGCGGTACAAGCCGAACCCGGCGCTCGTCGCAGAGGCGATGCTGAGCCGGCGCAGCGTGCGCGAGCTGCTCACCGCGAGTGAGCCGCTCAGCCGAGCTGATCGAAACCGGCGGCCCGCACTGGCGTCCCGTCGGGTCGCCTGATCTCCACCCCTTCGCCGGCGACCAGCTCGCCGATCGGGGTCAGTCGGGCCCCTGCCGTGGCCGCGACCGCAAGCGCGGCGTCGAGCCGGCCTGTGGGTAGCGCCGCAAGCAACTCGTAGTCCTCGCCACCCGAGGCCGCGAGCTCGAGCGGGTCCCGCCCCGCCGCCTCCGCGACCTCCGCAACCCCCGCGGCGACGGGGAGAGCGCCGGCGTCGATCCGGGCGCCGGTTCCGCTCGCGAGGGCGAGATGCGCCGCGTCGCCGGCGAGGCCATCGCTGAGATCGATCATCGCCGTCGCTCCCTCTGCGGCGAGGGCCTTCCCCAGCTCAAGGCGGGGCCGCGGCTCGAGCTGGCGGGCGATGAGGGCCGCGCGCCGGTCGGCTTCGGGGCTGTCGGACCCCGGATGCTCGAGCAGGAAGAGCCCCGCCGCAGCGCCGCCGATCTCCCCGGTCAGGACGAGGACGTCGCCCGGGCTGCCGCCGCCGCGGCCGACGAGCTGATCGGGCTCCTGGGCGTGGCCGACGACCGTGACGGCGAGCGTCAACGCCGGAGCGCGCGTCACGTCGCCGCCGGCGAGGGTCGTCCCGGTCGCGGAGGCGATCTCCTCCAGCCCATCGACCAGCTCGAGGCAGCCGTCCTCGTCGAGGTCGGCCGGGACGCCGAGGACGACGTAGGCCTCACCCGGCTCGGCGCCCATCGCGGCGAGATCGGAAAGCGCCGCGGCGAGGGCCTTGGCGCCGATCTGGCTCAGGCTCGCCTGATCGCGGCGGAAGTGGACCCCGTCGACGGCGGCGTCGACGGAGGTGGCGGTCGCGCCGCCGGGAACGGTCACCGCGGCATCGTCACCGCTGCCGATCACCACCCGCGGACCAGGGGGGGAGAGCCGCTCCCGGACGCGCGCCAGCAGGTCGAACTCGCCCATGCGGCCATTCTGGCGGGGGCCCGGTGGCGGTGCAGCCCCTCCGCTCTCTATGGTGCGACGTCGCGTGGAGGAAAGGCGCCCAATACTTCATCGGATCGGCGAAGCCGGGGCCCGGTTCGGCACCCGCCCGCCGCGCAGCAAACGGGTCCGCCTCGCGATCCAGCTCGGGCTCGCGGTCGTGATCTTCGGCTTCCTGGTCCTGACGGTCATCCACGACTGGTCGGAAATCAAGGACGAAGGGGTCCACTTCCATGTCCTCTGGCTGATTCCGGCGTTCATCGTGCTGCTGATCTACTACGCGCTCAGCGCCCTCGGCTGGGATCTGATCCTCCGCTTCCTCGGCTACCGGATCGGCATGGGCCGCGCCCAGGTCGCCTGGGGGCAGCCCCTGCTCGCCCGCTACGTCCCGGGTAGCGTCCTCTACGTGCTCGGCCGGATCCTCCTCTCCGAGCGGGCGGGGATCCCGCGACGCGCGACGCTGGCGAGCATCGCCTACGAACAGGCGATTGCGGCGACTTCGGCGATCGCGATCGCCTCCTACTTCCTGATCACCCACCCCGACCTCCAGGGATACGCCTGGCGCTGGGCGGTGCTGCTCCTGGTTCCCGCCGCGATCGTCCTTCTCCACCCCCGCGTCTTCGGCCCGCTCGCCAACCGCATCCTGCGGGCGTTCGGCCGCGATCCGCTGCCGGCGGTGATCTCGCTGCAGGGCATCCTCGTCCTGATCGTCGTCTTCGCCGCGATCTGGGGCGTGATCTCGGTCGGCGTCTACTGCGTCGCCCGCTCGGTCAGCGACGTGCCGGCCGACGAAGTGCTCACGGTCGGATCGGCGCAGGCGGTCGGGTACGTCGCCGCGCTCGCCACCCTGGTCGCCCCGGCCGGCCTCGGGGTGCGTGACGCGGCCTTCGCCTGGGCGGTGAAGGTCGCGGTGCCCGGCAACAGCTTCGCGATCGGCTCGCTGATCGCGATCGCGGTCCGCGGCGTCCAGACCCTGGTCGAAGTGATCTACGTCGCCACCGTCACCGCACTCGGCAAGCGCGAGGGGTGGTCGATTCCGACCGGGGTTCTGCATCCGTCCCCAGAGGAGAGCGAGGATGCCGAGGCCGGAAAGCAGGAGATTCACACTCCCGAAATTCTGTGAAGTGTCCGATCCACCGGCTTGCCGATGCGCGGGACCCATATCTCCACGGACACGGCTCTCAGGCCCGGTCGTCTCTCCCATAGCGGTCAGCGGTCAGAGGGGGATGCGGGCGGCGAGTTGGAGGGCGGTGAGGGCGAGGACGGAGGCGATGAGCAGTCTGTCGCGGGAGAGGGCGGCGAAGGGAAGGGCCCAGATCAGGTACCAGGGCAGGAGCCAGGCGCTGGCCAGGAGCAGACCGAGGGCGGCCCAGCCGCTGGCGCGGATCCAGTCGCCGCCGTGGATAACCCGGAGGCAGAGCAGGACGATCAGCACAGCGAGCGTCACCGCGGCCAAGGCCCGGATCGGTCCGATTCCCACGTTGAGGAGCTCGGAGAGGAGGTTGGGAATGCTGTAGTTGCTGACCCTGCCCTGGTTCTCGCCGACGAGCTCGGCCGAGTCGAGGGCGTGGGCGCCGAAGGCCGCTAGTCCGGCGGCGGCGATCGCGATCGCCGCAGCGACCGCGCCGGCGAGGAACCGGTCGCGCCGCACCGAGCCGAGCAGCGCGAACGGGAGGACGAAGGCTGCGCTCAGCTTGAGGCCGATTCCCGCGAGGACGGCGGCCCCGCCGCTTCGCTCGCGGAGCGCGATGACCGCGGCGCACCCGGCCAGCGCGACGAGCATCACGGTCGCGTCGTTGTGGGCACCGCCGACGACGTGCACGAGGACCAGCGGGTTGAGGGCGACGATCGCGAAGCAGCGCCCCGGGTCGATGCCTCGGGCGGGGGCCAGGCGGGCCGCCACCAGGCCGAGCGCCAGCACCGAGCCTGCCGCGACGGCCTTCAGGGTCCACATCGCGGCGGGCACCGAGAGCTGCGCGAGCGGGTAGGTCGCGAGCGTGAAGAGGGGCCCGTAGGAGCTCGTCGATTCGGCCCAGCCGACGTGGGAGAAGCTGGGGTCGGCAACGGCGTCGAGCGGCGCGTGGGTGTAGGGATTGAGGCCGTGGACGACCCCGAGCCGGGCGTAGGCGACGTAGCTGAAGACGTCCTGCGAGAGGAGCGGCGGCGAGAGCGCGAAGGCGACGATCAGGGCGACGGCCGCTGCGAGCAGGGTCCGACGGCCGATCGCCGGCGCGGCGGCGAGCACGCAGAGGTAGGCGGCAAAGGAACCCCAGAGCAGGGCGTAATAGCCCCCCGGCCCGATCCCGAAGCCGTCTCCGTAGACGCCGAGGAGCCAGCCGGGCGCTTCGGCGCCGGCCGCGGGGACCAATCCCGGCCCCGGCGCGACGAGCGGGACGGCGGTTGCGATAAGTCCCGCCAGGCCCGCGAGGCCGAGCGCCCGCCGCGCCCTCGAGCTCTCAGCCAGCCCCGACCCCGCCGGTCGCGGTGCCGCCGCCGACCCCGGCGTCGCCGCCTCCGCCTCCGCCACCGCTGGGGGGGCTGGGCGGCGGGGCCGGGGCCGGGGTCGGTTCCTGCCCGACGCCCGGCGCATACGCGTTGGGGTCATAGCCGCCGACCGCCGCCTGTCCCGGCAACGGCTTGCCCTTTTCATTCTCTTCCCCGCCTCCTTTGCCGGAGGAGCCGCCGCCGCCGGACCTGGAGGCGGTGTAGCGGCCGAAGAAGGGAGCCCAGCTGATCGGAGTCTTCGGTTCGGAGAATTCCTCGCAGGGGACTTCGGCGCCGGAGTAGACCGAGTTCCAGATTTCCGCCGGGAACGTCCCGCCGAACACCGTGATCCCGTGGACGCTCGTCATTTCAATGTCGTTCGACTGCGGATAGCCGACCCAGACCACGGTCGCGAGGTTCGGCTGGTAGCCGGCGAACCAGGCGTCGGTGTAGTTGTCGGTGGTCCCCGTCTTCCCCGCCTGGCCGGCGCAGCCGGTGTAGGCCGCCGTCCCTGTGCCGGCGGTGATGTTGTCGTGGAGGAGGCGGGTCACCTCGTAGGCAACCGCTTCGGAGACGACCCGCTTCGGGTCCGGGTGCTCGGGGTGATCGACCCGGCCGTCGGGAAATACCACGCGGCGGATCGCGATCGGGTTGCGGTGGATGCCCCCGGACGCGAGCGTCGCGTAGGCATCTGACATCTCGAGCGGGGAGACGCCGATCCGGAGGCCGCCGATGCCCTCCGCCGGGATCCCGTCGAGTTCGGTTTCGATCCCCATCGAGTTCGCCGTCTCGGCGACGTTCCCGGGCCCGACGTCGAGGTCGAGCTGGGCGAAGACGGTGTTGTCGGAGGCGACCGTCGCCTGCTGGAGGTTGATCGTCCCCTGGTAGCCCTCGTCGGCGGTGTGCACTTCCCAGTGCCCCCACTTCGGCAGGTCGAGGTTGAGCGGCTTCGACGTGTAGTAGGTGGAGTAGGGGTCGATGCCCTGCTTGATCGCAGTCGTCAGGACGAACGTCTTGAAGGTTGACCCTGGCTGGCGATGGCCCTGGGCCGCGAGGTTGAACTGACTCTGGTTGTAGCTCGAGCTCGTCACCATCGCCCGGATGTAGCCCGTGTCCGGTTCGATCGAGACCAGGGCCGAGGCCGGGTCTTCGGAGTAGGGGAGGGTCGAGTGGACCGATTCCAGCCCGACCCGCTGCAGCTTCGGGTCGATGGTCGTGTAGACGCGAAGGCCGCCCTGGCGGA
The DNA here is from genome assembly GCA_036265675.1 of Solirubrobacterales bacterium. GTDB lineage: Bacteria > Actinomycetota > Thermoleophilia > Solirubrobacterales > 70-9 > VRUE01. The sequence continues at coordinate 5,814 of DATAOP010000101.1, read as the reverse complement.
CGGTGTTGACGCCGTACTTTTCGATCAGCTTGTCCTCGACGTAGTCGAAGAAGTAGGGCTGGCGCCGTTCGAAGTAGGTGTCGGAGAGGTTCAGCTCGAGCCCGCGCTGCTCGCCCTGGAGCGCCCGCCGGTGCGAGATGTATCCGAGGTCGCCCATTTTCCCGAGGACCTCGTTGCGCCGCGCGAGGGCGCCCTTCGGATTGAGGATCGGGTTGTATTCCGACGGCGCCTGCGGCAGCCCGGCCAGCAGCGCGGCCTGCTCGAGGGTCAGCTTCCAGACCGGCTTCGAGAAGTAGATCTCCGAGGCGGCCTGGACGCCGACCGCGGTGCTGCCGTTGATCGTCCCGTAGGAGGCGCCGTTGAGGTACTTGCCGAGGATGTTTTCCTTGCTGTACCTCTTCTCGTACTCGATCGCGAGCTTTGCCTCCTGGATCTTGCGTTCGATGTTGCGCTTGGGATCGGTGATGCAGAGGTTCCGCATCAGCTGCATCGTGATCGTCGAGCCGCCCTGGACGATCTTGCCCGCCTCGAGGTTCTCGACCAGGGCGCGGAGGCCGCCCTCGTAGTCGACTCCGTCGTGTTGGTAGAAGCGCTCGTCCTCGATCGCGATCGTCGCGTATTTGAGGTCGCTGGGGACGCGCTTGATCGAGATCGGGGTCCGCGCCTCGTCGGAGGCGATGTATCCGAGGCGACTGCCGTCGCCGGCGAAGAGGACCGAGTTGCCGCCGCGATCGATCGGCCGGCAGTCGGAGAGCGGCGGCGCCTTGGCGGCGACGTCGAGGACCCAGGAGGCGACGCCGACCGCCAGCACCCCGAGCAGCGCAAGCGCCGCCCCGAAGACGAACAGGATCTTGGTGCGGGCCCCGCCGCGTCGGCGGGCGCGACGGCGTTGGCGCGCTGTCATCCCGAAAAGGGTACTTCGATGCTGCCTCGACTCAGGCCTGCGTGTCGCCGGTCGAACGGTTGTGCACGATCCCTTCCACCAGCATCTGATTCGGGATCACGACCGAGCTGGCGTCGCCCGGGTCGACGTAGGTGTAGGCGAGGGTGATGTCGATCACCCTGCCCTCGATCTCCTCGAAGGAGATCCGGTCGCCGATCCTGATCGGCTGCGAGATCGCGAGCTGAACTCCGGCCAGCAGGTTCCCGAGGATGCGCTGGGCGGCGAGCCCGAGGATCGCCGCGGCGACGGCGGTCGAGGCGAGGATCCCGGTCGCGAGTCGGTTCAGCTCGGTGAACTGGGCAAGGGCAAGGGCCGCGATGACGACGATCGCGACGAGAACCAGCATCCGGCGCAGGAAGCGGAGCCTCGTCCGGGTCGAGCGCGAGACCTGTGAGACTGCCCGCGGCATGGAGGCAAACCTACCCCCAAAGCCGGGCTTCCCCTATTCCAACTGGGGGCCCGCGGCGGCCCTCTTCGGGGTCGTGCTGGCGCTCGCGGTCGGCCTCATCCTCGGGATCCCGGCGGTCATCATCGACCATCCCAACGCGGAAGGTGACCTCAGCAGCGCCGCGAACGCCTACGTCCAGCTCGCGACCGCGATCGGCTTCCTGATCGTCCCGATCGTGCTGGCGTCGAGGGACGGCGTGCCGCCGGAGGAGGCCCTGCGGCGACTCGGCCTGCGCCGGTTCAATGTCCGCTCGGCCCTGCTCTGGATGTTCGTTGCCGTCGTCTCCTACCTGGCGATCGCGATCCTCTACGCGAGCCTGATCGGCGAACCGAAGCAGAAGGACATCGCCGAATCGTTCGGGACGCTCCCCGTCCAGTTCCTGCTGATCGTCGTCGCGGCTCCGGTCAGCGAGGAGGTCTGTTTCAGGGGGATGCTGTACGGGGGGCTGAGGGAGCGCCTGCCCCGGGTCGCCGCGGCGCTGCTCGGGGGGCTGATCTTCGGCGGCCTCCACGCGCTGACCGGCCTCAGCGCGGTGCCGCCGCTGATGGTCTTCGGGGTGGTCCTCTGCCTGCTGTACGAGAAAACGGGCGCGATCTGGCCCGGGATCGCCCTCCACATGCTCAACAACACCTTCGCGCTGATCGGTCAGTAGCGCCCGCGCCGACCCGTCGGGCAGAATGTCGGCGCAAATGACGATCAGACGCCTGCTCTCGCTCCTCGTCGCCGTCGCGGCGCTGGCCGCCCCGTCTGCCGCGCTCGCCGCGAAGAAGGACGCTGCGCCCGACGCCGTCCCGAAGGCGACGGTGAAGATCGTGCTCGGTCACCTCCACGGTGGCAAGGCGCGGATCATGAGCAAGGTGCCGGTGATCGGGACCGTGAGGCCGTTCGCGCCCGGTCAGCGGGTCGAGGTGAGCTTCTTCCACAACGGCGAGCGGATCGAGCGCCGGACCGTCAGAGTGAGCAAGGGCAGGCGGCGCAGCGGCACGTTCCGGGCCGCCATCGTGGTCGACGGCGCCGGCAAGTACGCGGCGAGCGCCCGTCACGACGCGACCGCCCGCCTTGGCGGTGACAGCAGCGAGCGCAAGAGCTGGCGGGTCAGCTTCCCGGCCCTGCACAGGGGCCAGTGCGGCAGGGTCGTCGTCGGCTTCAAGCAGGCGATGCGGAAGATGGGCTACATCGCCAACAGCGGCCGCTGCTACGGCGGCAAGACCGCCCGCGGCGTCCTCGCCTACCGCAAAGTCAACGACATGGAGCGCAGCTTCCGGTCCGGCAATGGCCTGGTAAAGCGCGTCTTCGCCGGCCGCGGTGGGTACAGGGTTCGCCATCCCGGGGCCGGCCGGCACCTCGAGGCGCCGCTCTCGAAGCAGGTCCTCGTCTTCGCCAAGGGCGACCGCCCCTACGCGATCTACCCGATCTCCTCCGGTAAGCCGTCGACCCCGACGGTGACCGGCCATTTCACCTTCATCAGGCAGGAACCGGGCTACAACTCGGAGGGCATGTACTACGCCTTCTACTTCTACGGCGGCTACGCCGTCCACGGCTACCATTCGGTGCCGGACTATGCGGCGAGCCACGGCTGCATCCGCACCTACATCGCCGACCAGCCCGAGATCTTCAACCGGATCAACTTCGGCGAAAGCATCTTCGTCTTCTGAACTGGACCGACCGAGGGGCCGCGACTGGTCCTGTCATCGGATCGGTCCGCCGAAATAGGCTTCCGCGCGGTGATCTCCGAGCGCTCGATGCAGGCGATCCTGGCCTTCACGGCGGCCTTCCACGTCGTCCTCGGATTGCTGGCGCTGCTTGCCCCGGACACGTTCTTCGACCAGATCGGTCGCTACGGCGTCGAGAACTCCCACTACGTCGGCGACGTCGGCGCCTTCTACCTCGCGGCCGGCCTTGCGTTCGCGATCTCGATCGTGCGGCCGGGCTGGCGGGCGCCCCTGCTCTGGCTGGGCGCGCTCTGGTATGGCTTCCACGCGATCAACCATCTCTTCGACACCGGTGAAGCGAAGAGCGACGCCCGCGGCTGGAGCGACACCCTCCTGATCGCCGCCGGCGCGCTCGGCGCCGCCTGGCTGGCGCGGGTCGCGGAACGGCTCGACACCCGATGAGAGTCCTGGTCGCCGGCGCAACCGGTGCGATGGGGCGTCCGCTGGTTCGGCGGCTGGTCGCCGCCGGCCACGAGGTGACCGGAACCACCCGGCGCGAGGAGCGGGCCGAGGGGATCCGGGCCGCAGGAGCCGCCGCCGCGGTCTGCGACGTCTTCGACACCGAGGCCCTCGGTCGCGCCGTAGCCGAGGCGCGCCCCGAGGTCGTCGTCCACGCACTGACCGCGCTGCCGGACCGGATCGACTGGAAAGCGAAGGAGGACCCAATCGCCGCCACCAACCGGCTGCGGGATGAGGGGACGGGGAACCTCGTCGCGGCCGCTCGGGCCGTGGGGGCGCGGCGGATCGTCGGCGAGAGCGTCGCCTTCTTCTACGAGCCCAGCGGCGGGTGGATCAAGGACGAGGACGCGGCGCTGATCACCGGCGCGCCGGGTCGGTCCGGGAAGGCCGTCGCGGCGCTGGTCGCGCTCGAGAGCCAGATCCTGGACGCGGAGGGAATCGAGGGAGTCGTGCTCCGCTTCGGTTGGTTCTACGGCCCCGGGACGAGCTATGCGTCCGACCGCTCTCAGGCCGAGGAGTTCCGGCGGCGCCGCTTCCCGATCGTCGGCAGGGGCACCGGCGTCTTCTCGTTCATCCATGTCGAGGACGTCGCCGCCGCGACCGTCGCCGCCGTCGAGGGCAACGCCGTGGGCGTCTTCAACGTCGTCGATGACGAGCCGGCGCCGCAGCACGAGTGGGCCCCCGTCTACGCCGAGGCGGTCGGGGCGAAGAAGCCTTGGCGGGTCCCGCTCTGGCTGGCGAGGTTGATCGCCGGCCCCGTTGCCCGCAGCGCGGTCGAGCTCCGCGGCGCCTCGAACGCCCGCGCGAAGCGGGAGCTCGGCTGGGAGCCGCGCTACTCGAGCTGGCGACAGGGCTTCCGCGACGCGCTCGGCTGAAGCCGCCTCCGTAGGATTCGCGGCCGATGAGCGCACCCGACCTCGAAGCCGCGAAGAGCACTCTGCTCGCCGAGCTCCGCGAGCACTCGCTGGTGATCGGCGATGTGACGCTCTCGAGCGGCGCCGTCGCCGAGTACTACGTCGACGCCCGCCGCGCCCTGCTTCGCCCTCCCGGCTTCCTCGCCGCCGGCGAGCTGATCGCCGCCGCCGCGGCGGAGGCCGGCGCCACCGCGGTCGGCGGCCCCGCGACCGCCGCGATCCCGCTCGCCTGCGCCGCGATCGCGGTCGAGAACGGCTCCGGCCTCGCCGGCTTCTTCGTCCGCGGCGAGCGCAAGGAGTACGGTCTCCAGCGCTGGGTCGAGGGGCCGGTCGGGCCAGGCGACCGCTGCCTCGTCGTCGAGGACACGGTGACCAGCGGCGGCTCGACGGTCGCCGCGCTCGAGCGGATCCGCGAAGAGGGCCTCGAGATCGCCGCGGTGCTCGCGGCGGTCGACCGGCTCGCAGGCGGCGGCGAGGCGATCGAGGCCGCGGCGGGCGTGCCGTTCCGCGCCCTGGTCACGATCGACGAGATCTATCCCGAGCGACCGGACAGGGCTTAGAGGTGTTACAGGTGTGATGGAGCCCGACGAGATCGAGATCAGGGTCGCCGGCTGCCTGGTCGAGAAGCAGCGGACGACGCCCGACGTCTACCCGCTCTCGGTCAACGCGCTGCGCCTCGCCTGCAACCAGTCGACGAACCGCGACCCGGTCGTCGACTACGACGAGGAGACCGTGGTCGAGGCGCTGCGGCGCCTCGCGCTGCGCGGCTGGACCAGGCTGGCGAGCGGCGCCGGCAGCCGGGCACGCAAGTACCGGCACCTCCTCGACGAGGCGCTCGACGTCGAGGGGCCGGAGATCTCGCTGCTGGCGATCCTGATGCTGCGCGGGGCGCAGACGCCGGGCCAGCTGAAGCAGCGCAGCGAGCGGCTGTACGACTTCGAGAGCCTGCCCGCCGTCCACGAGACGCTCGAGCGTCTGGTCGAGCGCGGCCTCGTCGCCCGCCACCCCCGCCGGCCCGGCCAGAAGGAGGAGCGCTACGAGCACCTGCTCGGCTCGGCTGCGGCGCCGGGCGACCTCGCAGCCACGGTGGAAGACGGGGCCGATGAGCCCGCCGCCGCGGTGAACGGTCCGCCGCCCGCGGACCGGCTCGAGCGGATCGAGCGCGAAGTCGCCGAGCTCCGCCGCCAGCTCGCGACGTTGCGCGACGAACTGGGGGGAGGATGAGGCGGGCGGCGGCGACAGCCGCGCTGCTGCTGGCCGCAGCGCTCCTCGTCCCGGTCGGAGCGGCGGCGCTCGAAGGGCCGCGGGCGGAATACCGCGAACAGGTCGAGCCGATCT
>DATAOP010000100.1:0-29509 GCA_036265675.1 Solirubrobacterales bacterium | reverse complement strand
GCCGGGATAGCGGTAGCCGAGCTCGGCGGTGAGGTCGAAGCGCAGCCGCTCCGCCAGCCGCAGCGTCTCGGCGATGGCATCGGGGTGCTCGGCGAAGCGGCGCGCCATCCCCTCGGGGGATGCGAGCGCGGCGCTCGAGTTGCCGCGCCGCAGCGGCTCGGTCTCGTCGAGGCCGGCGCCGTTGCGGACGGCGACGAACGCATCCTGGAGGCGGGCGCGAGAGCGACCGTGGCAGTGGACGTTCCCGGTCGCCACACAGCCCACGCCCAGCCGCTCCGCCAGCCCGGCGAGCCAACGGTTGCGGGTGCGGTCGTGACGCTCGTAGGGCCGCTGCAGCTCGACCCGCAGGCGCTCGCGCCCGAAGGCCTCGAGCAGCTCGCCGCCGAGAGCCGCCGCCCGCGGGCGCTCGTCGCGCTCCCAGCGGCCGGCGAGGACGCCGTCGCGGGCGCAGCCGGTGAGGCAGACCAGTCCCTCGGCGTGCTCCTTCACCCGGTCGAGCCCGACCCACGGCTGCCCGGCGCGGCGCTGGGGGCCGTCGCGGGTGTGGGAGTGGGCGGCGGTGAGGAGACGGCAGAGGTTCCGGTAGCCGGCCGCGCTCTCGACCAAAAGAGTCAGATGAGCGAGCTCCGGCCCTTCTGCGACTTCTGCGGGCGTGGAGCCTGGAAGCGAGACGGTCAGCTCGGCCCCGGTGATCGGCCGCACCCCCAGCCCGTGGCAGGCGTGGGCGAATTCCATCGACCCCCAGACGCCGTCGTGGTCGGTGAGGGCGATCGCGGGATAGTCGAGGGCGGCGGCGGCGGCGGCGAGCTCGATCGGCGTCGAGGCGCCGTCGAGGAAGGAGAAGGCGGAGTGAGCGTGCAGCTCGACGTAGGGAGTCTCGAGGGCCATGGTCACGCCTTCTGGCGGAACCAGCGGCCGCTGCGCACGTCGCGGAAGACGGTCGCGCTGCGGCCGTCGGCGAGGGCGAGCTCGTAGTAGTGGCGGTGCAGGGGGTCGGCCGTCCACCAGCGGTCTTCGACGACCCACTCCTCGCGGATCGCCTCGACCGCGGTCCCCGCCAGCGCCCGCGGCGTGCCGTCCTCGCCCGCCTCGACCGCGGCTCTCCGCGGGGCGTAGACGCGGCGCGCCCTGCTCACGGTTCCGGGATCGGGGTCAGGAGGGCGCGCCGCTCAGGGACGCGGGAGCCGGGATCGACGTCGATCGCCTTCAGCAGCGCCTCGGCGCCCGCCGCCGCCCGCACCTCCCGCACCGCCGCCGCGAGCCGGCCGCGCCGTGGCTCGCGGCCGCCGAGCGCCAGCTCGAGCTGGTCGGCGGCCCGCGGCCCGAGGGCGAGCGCCCGCAACCGCAGGGAGCCCGCCGGCTCGGGCAGGCTCTCGAGCCGAGGCGAGAGCAGCGAGGAGATCGCCCGCGCCGACGCGGTCGGCCGGCCAAGCCCCTGCTCGACGCTCCAGCTGCCGCCGCTGTCGAGGCGCGCCGAGAGGCGCAGCGCGAGCAGGGTCCTCTCGCGCCGCTTCCGGTCCGCGAGCAGGCGGTCGACCAGCAGCTCGAGGGCGCGACCGAGCTGCGACCCCGCGGCCCCCTCCGGCAGCTCGATTTCCGCGACCAGCTCCTCGCGCGGCCTGCGCGGCCGCAGCGGGGTGTCCTCGCCGCGGGCGAGGCGCAGGGCCCGCTGGCCGAGGGCCCCGAAGCGATCGGCGACCTGGTCCGGGGCCAGCTCCGCCAGCCTGCCGAGGGTGCCGAGCCCGAGTCGCCGCAGCGCCCCGATCAGCTCCCGCCCCTGGTCCGCCGGGCCGAGCCCGGCGGCCAGCGTCGCGACCGGCTGCGGAGCGAGGAACCCACCGAGCGCGTGGGATGCGACCACCGCCTCGCGCCCGGCGGCGAGCAGGGAGGCGAAGCGGTTGGGGGCGACACCGATCCGGACCGGCGCCCGCGCCGCCCTCCTCGCCGCCACGACCACGCCCTCGAGCGCGCCGCCGTGGATGCCGAGCAGCCCGTCGACCTCGAAGAAGGCCTCGCCGGGCCGCTCGGACTCGACCGCGGCGCCGATCCCCTCGAGCCCCTCCAGCAGCCGGTCCCAGCGCTCGGCGACTCCGACCGGGTCGGATGGGAGCAGCCGCAGCGAGGGACAGCGGGCGAGCGCCTCCCCGAGGGGCATCCCCGCCTCGACGCCGTCGGCCTCGGCGGCGGCCGACACCTCCCCCACCGCCTGCCGGCCGCCGGGAAGGGGAGCGAGCGCGACCGGCTCGTCGAGCCGATCCGGGCCAGAGGCGACCCGAAGCGAGAAGCGGGGAATGCGGACGCAGGTGACCATACGAACGTATGTTCGTGTATAGCAGAAGCGTCAAGACTCCCAAAATTGATGAAAGACTCTGTTCCATTGGTTGGTAAGGTCGTCCGATGGAGCGGAGTGACCGCCCTGGATTGATGGATTGAGCCGTACGGGACGACGCCTTTTCCTCTCGCTGTTGATCTCGGCCGCGCTCCTCGTCGCGCTGCCGTTCTCCTCCAGCGCCCCGGCCCAGCTGTCGACCCCCACCGTCTCCGCCGGCGGGACGCATAGCTGTGCGATCGGCGCCGGCGGCACGCTCGCCTGCTGGGGAGACGACTCGGCGGGCCAGCTCGACGGGATCCCGAGCGGCCAGTTCGTCTCGCTCTCGGCCGGCGGCACTCACACCTGCGCGATCGCCGTCGACGCCACCCTCGCCTGCTGGGGCGACGACTCCGCCGGGCAGCTCGACGAAGTCCCCGGCGGCGACTTCCTCTCGGTCTCGGCCGGCGGCAAGCACACCTGCGCGATCCGCAGCGACGGCAGCCTCGTCTGCTGGGGCGACGACTCCACCGGGCAGCTCGACGAAGTCCCCGCCGGCGACTTCCTCTCGGTCTCGGCCGGAGGCGCCCACACCTGCGCGATCCGCCAGGACGAGATCCTCCTCTGCTGGGGCGATGACTCCCATGGCCAGGTGAGCGACGCCCCGAGCTCGCTCGACGACCATGACTACTCCGGCGTCGGCGAGGGCCATGAGAGGAACCACGTGCACCACTTCCTAGCCGTCTCCTCAGGCGGCGCCCATTCCTGCGCGATTCGCGCCAGCGGCAGCCTGGTCTGCTGGGGGGACAACTCGGAGGGCCAGCTCCACGGGATCCCGAGCGGCGACTTCCGCTCGGTATCGGCGGGGGGTGCCCACACCTGCGCGATCCGCACCGACGGCACCCTCGCCTGCTGGGGCGACGACTCGCACGGTCAGCTCGACGAAGTCCCGACCGGGGAATTCGAGTCGGTCTCGGCCGGCGGCTCGCACACATGTGCGGTGCGAACAACCGGTGAGGTCGTCTGCTGGGGCGACAACTCGCGCGGGCAGTCGCAGCCGGTGATGGCGGCGGCCGAGCTGCCGCGCGGCGTGATCGGCAACTCCTACGCCTACAGCTTCCAGACCACCGGCCAGGCACCGGGGCCGGATTTCCAGGTCAGCGCCGGGATGCTGCCCGGCGGGCTCGAACTGACCGATGACGGGCAGCTGGCCGGATCCCCCACCGCCGCCGGGAACTTCAACTTCACCGTGACCGCCACCAATGGAGTCACCGGCGACAGCTCCCAGGCCGTCTCGCTCGAGGTCGTCGGGACGCCGGTCCTCGGCGCCGACCCGGCCCAGGGGATCACCCCGAACTCGGCCACGCTCAGCGCCAAGATCAATCCGCGCAACCTCCCGGCGCAGGCCTGGTTCGAATACTGGCCCGCCGCCTCGCCGCAGAGCGCCACCCACACGCCGGCGACGACGATCGCCGCCGCGGTGACCCAGAGGGGCCTCAGCGCCAACATCGCCGGCCTCACCCCCGACACGCTCTACGCCTTCCGCGTCGTCGCCACCAACGAGCTCGCGACGAATCCGGTCCAGAGCTCGGTCCTGGCACTGAGGACCCAGCCGGGACCGGGCCTCCCCCCGCCCGTCGCCGGGCAGAGCGTCAACGTCGACCCCGCCAACGGCTTGGTCAGGGTCAAATGCCCCGGCGACCAGGACTTCACCAGGCTCGTGTCCCCCAAACAGATCCCGGTCGGCTGCGAGCTCGACACCGACAGCGGCACCGTCGCCCTGACCGCATCGCGAGGCAGCAGCGGCGCCACCCAGTCGGCCTACTTCTGGGGCGGGACCTTCCAGATCGACCAGAACCCGGGCGACGAACAGGATGCGGTCGCGACCCTCGCCGGGCGGCTGCGGTGCGAGAAGCGCGGCGGCAAGAGGAGCAAGAGGGCCAGGGCCAGCGCCAGGCGCGGCGGCGGCCGCAAGCTCTGGGGCGCCGGCAGCGGCCACTTCAAGACCGTCGGCAACTACGGCTCGGCGTCCGTCCTCGGCACGACCTGGCTTGTCACCGACCGCTGCGACCTCTCCTCGGTCTTCGAAGTCAAGGAAGGTAGGGTCAAGGTCCGTGACTTCATCAAGGGGACCTCGGTGACCATCACGCCAGGCAAGCGCTACGTCGCGAAAGCGCCCTTCCTCCGCCTCCGCTAGTCAATGTCTTCGCGCCGGGGAGTTGTTGCCTTCGCGGCGGTCGCTGCCGTCGCAGCCGCGATCGGCATCGGCTGCTACGCGGCGAGCCTCCTGCACGGCCTCGAACTGGGCAGCGTCGACACCCGGTTCTCGGTCCGCGGCGACCAGGAAGTGCCGCCCCAGGTCGCCGTCGTCGGGATCGACGACAACACCTTCAGCGAACTGGACCTGCGCTGGCCCTTCCCGCGCCGGTTCCACGCGCGGCTGATCGATCGCCTGGTCGAAGACGGCGCCAGGGTGATCGCCTACGACATCCAGTTCACGACGCCGAGCAACCCACGCGAAGACAACGACCTGATCGAAGCGGTGCAGCGGGCCGGCGACGTCGTCCTCGCGACGACCGAAGTCAGCCCGCAGGGCAAGCACTCCATATTCGGCGGCAACGCGGTGCTGCGCCGGATCGGCGCTCGCGCCGGCAACACGATCTACATTCCCGACTCCGACGGCACCATCAGGCGCTACCCCTATGCGCTCCAGAACCTCGAAAGCTTCGCGGTCGCCGCGGCCGAAACGGCGAGGGGCGAATTCATCGAAGACGACGGCTTCGACGCCCCCGGCGGCGGCGCCTGGATCGACTACGCGGGGCCGCCGAAGACGATCCCGACCTACTCCTACGTCGACGTCCTCTACGGCAGGGTGAATCCCGACCTGCTGAGGGGCAAGATCGTCGTCGTCGGCGCCACCTCGCCGGTCCTCCAGGACGTCAAGCAGACCCCCTACGGCGGCGAACTGATGGCGGGCGCCGAGGTCCAGGCGAACGCGATCGCGACCGTGCTCGACGGCGTCCCGCTGCGCTCCGTCCCGGGCTGGCTCAACATCGTCCTGATCCTCGTTCTCGCCGCGATCGGCCCGGTCACCGGGTACCTGATGCGGCCGGTGATGGCGTTCATCGTCTCGCTCGGCGCCGGCCTCATATTCGTCTCCGCCGCCCAGCTCGCCTTCAACTCGGGCTGGATCATCGCCGTCGTCATTCCGCTCCTCGCGCTGGTCGTCGGCGCCGTCGGAACCCTCACCGTCCACTACCTTCTCGCCGCCTTCGAACGCCAGCGGGTCCGGTTCACCTTCTCCCGCTTCGTCCCCGAGGACGTCGTCGACCAGGTCCTCTCCGAGGGCGAAGGCGAGCTCCAGCTCGGCGGCGTGCGGCGCGAATCGACCGTCCTCTTCAGCGACCTGCGCGGCTTCACCAGCTACTCGGAGTCGCGCGAGCCGGGCGAGGTCGTCGAGGTCCTGAACGTCTATCTCGGCGAGATGACCGACGCGATCATGGACCACGGCGGCACCCTCGTCTCCTACATCGGCGACGGGATCATGGCGGTCTTCGGGGCTCCGCTCGAGCAGCCCGACCACGCCGACCGGGCGATCGCCGCCGCCCAGGAGATGCTCGATGTGCGGCTGCCCGCGTTCTGCAAGTGGATGCAGAGCTCCGGCCACGGCGACGGCTTCCAGATGGGGATCGGGCTCAACTCGGGCGAGGTGATGTCGGGCCAGGTCGGCTCCGAGCGGCGCCGCGAATACACGACGATCGGCGATACGACCAACACCGCCTCGCGGCTCGAGGGTATGACGAAAGGGACCGAGCACTCGATCTTCATCGCCGACTCGACGAAGGAGGCGCGGATGAGCGCCGAGCCCGAGCTGATCAGCGTCGGCGAGCTCGAGGTGCGCGGCCGCGAGATGCCGCTGCAGGTCTGGTCGCTCCGCAACGGCAAGCCGGCTGGGGCCGGGAATTAGGCGATACGGTCCCGCGATCGTGCTCTGGGTCGAGGTCTTCGCCGTCTTCGTGATCAGCCACCTGGTCGGCGACTTCTTGCTGCAGACCAACTGGCAGGCGACCCACAAGATCGGCGGGCTCGGCCCCGACCCCGATTCGCGGCGGGCCCTCCTCTCCCACACCCTCACCTACACCGCGGCCTTCATCCCGGCCCTGATCTGGATCGGCTTCGAAATCGGCGCCGGCTGGGCGGTCGGGGTCGGCGCCCTGATCGCGATCCCGCACCTGATCCAGGACGACGGCCGGCTGCTCGACGCCTACATGAGGAGCGTCAAGGGGGTCGGCGACGATGCACCGGCGGGACTGCGGCTGGCGGTCGACCAGAGCGGTCACTTCATCGCCCTGTTCCTGCTGGCGCTGCTGACCGTCGCCTGAGCGGCTCAGTCGGTCGCCGGCTGCCAGCGGGCGTCGACGACGCCGTGGGCGAGGTGCCGGCTGCGGCGGTGGCCGGTGACGGCGCCGATGAACTGGTCGCGTCCCAGCCTCAGGAGCCGGGTCGGCTCGGTCGCGCGGACAGTCGCGGTGCGCGGCACGTCGCGCAGGAGGGCGATCTCGCCGAACGACTCTCCCGGCCCCTCGTTGCGGCGGAAGTCGCCGTTTTCGAACACCTCGACCTCCCCCTCCTCGATCAGGTAGAAGCTGTCGCCCTGCTCGCCCTGGGTGATCACCTCCTCGCCGGCGGCGGCGGTGACCGGGACCAGGTCGCGGCTGAGGCGTTCGAGGGTCGCGATCGGAAGCGGCTCGAAGATCGAGTTGCCGCGCAGGAGGCTGAAGAAGGCCTCGGCGACCGGGGCGCCGACCTCGTGCGCGCGCAGGCTGGTCCAGCAGAGAAGGACGAAGACCGGCATCAGCCCCGCGAGCACGAACAGAGCCCCCTCGGTCCCGAACAGGGCGACGGCGGCCGAGGCGCCGATCGAGCCGAGCGCCATCGCCGCCAACCGTCCCGATTCGAGCGAGCCGATCACCCTGCCGAGGGTCTCGTCGGAGCCGAGACGCTGGAGCAGTGTTTTCGAGGCGACCTCGATGAACGTGTAGCCGAAGCCGATCCCGAGCCAGCCGAGATAGGCCGCGAACGGGACCGTCCAGGCGCCGGGCAGGGCGGCGGCGGCGCCGATCACGAGGCTGCCGCCGACCAGGGCGGCGACGAGCCGGCCGCGCTGGAGCAGGAGGGCGAGGCCGGCGGCGGCGATCAGCGCCCCGATCCCCCAGGCGGCATTGAGGAAGCCGACGCTGCCGTGGCTCAGATGCAGCAGCTCGAGCGCGAGGATCACGATCAGAACGTCCGCCAGGCCCTCGAAGAAGACCAGCATCAGGATCACCGCCGCGCACAGCCTCAGGGCCGGATGGCTGAGCAGGGTGCGGAACCCGAGCGTCGTTTCGTTGACGATTCCGGTCAGCTCGTCGTCGAGCGGCGCGTAGTCGGGGCGCCGGTCGGGGGTGATCGCCGTGATCAGGACGACGTTGAGCAGCGCCACCGCGGCCGCGGCCGCGAACACCACCGCAGGCGAGGCGAGAACGAGGACCACGCCGGTGACCAGGGCGGCGAGAAGGAAGCCGATGTTCTCCATCGTGCTGTGGGTGACGTTGGCCGCGGAGAGCTCCTGCGGGGTCTTGGCGAGCAGCGGCAGCATCGCCGCCTCGGCCGGGGCGTAGCCGCTGACCGCGACCGTGAACAGCCCGGCGAGGGCGAGGATCAGGCCGGCGGGGGCGCCGGCCGCGGCGACCGCCGCGGCGGCGGCCAGCACGGCGGTGATCGCGATTCCGCTGCCGATCAGGACCGCGCGGCGTGAGAACCGGTCGCTGAGCAGTCCGGCGAACGGCGACGCCACAGCCCCGGGTGCGAGGCGGACCAGGGCGACGATGCCGACCGCGGTCGCCCCTCCGTGGTCGAACCCGTAGACGCCGAGCGAGATCGCGAACGACCACATGGCGAACGAGACCCCAACCCTCGCGATCCCGAGCAGGCCGAGGTCGCGGTTGCCGAAGTCGACGGCCAGCGCGCCGAGGACCGACGCGATCTCTCCCAGGCCCTTTCGCATCGTCGTCAGAACATATCCGCGGCTGCGCCCAGGAGGGCGACGCGCCACGCACTCCGGTTGACATCCGAATCGGGCGCTGCAACTCTCATTGGTGATGCCACGGACCACAGGGGGAGTCACACCGTCCGTCGTCGCAGGTGCCCTGGCACTGGTACTCGGCATCGGCGTCGTTCTCTACCTGGCCGCAGCCGCACTGGCGGGACCGGTCAAGCTGACTATCCCGCGGGCGTCCGAAAGGGCCGGCATCTTCGCCAGGAGCACCTGCAAGCGCGACGTCAGCTGCGTCGGCTCCGGCGTCCTCAACTGCAATCGCAAGGGCAACCTCGTCGTTCACTGCCGGATCTTCGACGAACGCCACACCGATGCCCAGGGCAACTACCGCTGCAACCGCGAGATCCGGATGGTGATGGACCCGAAGACCCGCCGGGCCCCGGTCAACGGCCTCGGCCGCTGGCACTGCCCGTCCGCCGCCCCTCCCTCCTGATCCGGCCCGGCCCTCTCGTAGCGCGCCGGAAAGCATCAGGGCCGCCCGAAGGCGGCCCTGATCAGGTGCGTTTGAGCAGACGCGGGAACCACGACCGAGAGGGACGTGCCCGGCCTCCCTTGCCTGCCGGTGCCCGGGTTGGATTCCGCGGGCGCCCGTACCCGTGCGGCGCCTAGCGGCCCTGCACCTCCAGTGTCCCGCAAAGCATGTGACTCAAGTTAGGACCACCTCCTTTCTCTGGTCCAGCGATTGAAGCAAATGGGGCTGACCGAGCCGGAGCTCACCCCCCGCGCTCCGCCACATTCAGCTCGAGTGCGTGGATCTGATGCTGGCCGTAGGAGCCGGTTTGGACCGGACCGGCGACGCTGACCAGGTCTCCGGGACCCGGCAGCGGGTGGGGCCGCAGCCCGCGGCGGACGTCGATCGATGTCAGCCCCGGCAGCGATATGCCCTGGGGGTCGACGATCACGAAGTGGGCGTCGCCATCGCCATCGGGGTCGACCCGCTCGACGTAGACGATCCGCCCGGTGGCGGAGCGGCAGCCGGGGACGCCGGAGGGACACGAGGCCTGCTCGAGAGATCGGCGCGGAGCGGCCTCACGATTCGCGGGGGCGGGCTCACGCTTCGAAGTGGCGGGCGCGGTTTCGGTGGTCGCGCTGTCATCGCCGCCACCGCAGCCGCCGGACGCCGCGGCCAGTGCCGCCGCGATGAAGAGCAGCGGGAGCGGCGCCCTCACCCGGCGGCGACGATGCTGCGCGCGGTGTCGACGACCGACTCGCGGCTCGAGCGGGGCGACCAGCCGAGGACCTCGCGAGCCTTCCCGCTCGAGTAGTCGATCTTGCGCCCGAGCTGGCCGACGATGCTGCGGATCGCCGGGTCGAACAGCGCCAGCCCTTTGACCAGCAGGCTCGGCACCCTGCGGCTCGGGACCTTCGAGGCGTCGGCGCCGAGCTCCTCGCGCAGGGCCGCGGCGACCTCCTCCATCCACATGAACTCGTCGGTCGCGATGAACCGCTCGCCGCCCGCCTCGGGCGAGGCCATCGCCCTGATCTCGAGGTCGGCGACGTCGCGGACGTCGACGAAGCTCCAGCCGATCCTCGGGACGCCGGGCATCCCGTTGAGGAGCCGTTCGATCGCCTGCAGCGAGAACGAGCGGTCCTCGCTCAGGACGGGGCCGGAGATCGCACCCGGATTGACTACCGCGACCCTGTTCTCGGCCCCCTCCTCGCGCGCGAGGTCCCACGCCGCGCGCTCGGCGACGGTCTTCGAGCGTACGTAAGGCGAGAGCTCGTCGCTCGCGAGATCGGTCCAGTCCTGCTCGGTCCGCCGCTCCGAGAGCGGTTTGCCGCTGCCGGCCACCGCCGCGACCGAGGAGGTGATGACGATCCGCTCGACGCCGCTCGCCAGGGCCGCGCGGAGCACCCGCAGCGTGCCGTCGCGGGCGGGGACGATCAGCTCGTCGGGGTCCTTGGGCTGGGCCGGCGGGAACGGCGAGGCGACGTGGAGCACGTGGTCGCAGCCGTCGACCGCCTCGCGCCAGCCGTCGTCTCGAAGCAGGTCGGCGGCGTGGAAGGTGAGCCGGTCGCCGGGGTCGACCTGCGGCGCGATCGCGGCCCGGACCTGGGGCTCGCGATCGAGATCGCGGACGGTCGTGCGGACCCGGTGACCGCGCCGCAGCAGCTCGATCACGCACCAGCTGCCGAGGAACCCCGACCCCCCGGTCACGAGGACAGTCCTATCCGCCATCGCCCGGGAGGCTATCTCCGGCATTGCCGTCGGGGCAAGCTGGCGTTAGTTTGGTTCCGTGAAGCCATTGGCGCTGATCGTCGCCCTGGCATCCGTCCTGCTGCAGGCCGCGATGGCGACCGCCGCGCCGACCACGCTCGACCAGGGCTTCTTCGTCAGCCTCAGGGCTTCGAACGACTCGACCGTCAACCACATCGTCGTCACCTACGGCCCACCGAAACACGACGAATCGGAAGCACCGATGTGGGGCAACTACCTGTCCGACACCGCGGGGATCCACAACATTACGAATCCCGAGGGCTTCGCCTGCCTGACCGAAGACGCGACGCACGACTTCTGCCCCGACGGCACCTCTGTCGGCGAACCGGGTGCGGGGAACGACATCGTCGCCAGGCTCGCGGGCGGCGACGACACCTTCAACGCTGCAACCGCGATCGGGAACTTCGAAGTCAAAGGCGGCGACGGCGACGACGTCCTGCACGGGAGCGGCGTGCCGTCCCGCAGCCCCGGCTTCGGGACTCCGCCGGAAACGCTCTATGCCGGCGATTCCCTCCTCGGGCAGAAGGGAGACGACCACCTGATCGGCGACCTCGGCGGCGACTTCCTCACCGGAGGTGGCGGTGACGACGTCCTCGACGGCGGCCCGCATGCCTCGGACGATGACTTCCCGACCGACGACAGCTTCGATGCCGGTCCTGGCGACGACCTGGTCCTCGCCGCCGACCACGACAAGGACAACCGGATCGATTGCGGGCCCGGCAAGCACGACGTCGCGGTGGTCGACCGGATCGACCCGAAGCCGAAGCACTGCGAGAAGGTCAGGGTGAAGGGATAGCGGGCGCCTCGGCCGCGACTCGCCGCAGCCGCTCGCCGTCGAGCCGCATCGTCTGCCAATCGCTCAGGTGGCCGGCGCCGAGCCCCTCGTAGAAGGCGATCGCCGTCTCGTTCCACTCGAGGACGACCCAGTCGAGCCGCTCATAGCCGCGCTCCGCGGCGACGCCGGCGACCGTCGCGAACAGCGCCCGTCCGATGCCGCTTCCGCGCCACTGCGGACGGACGAAGATGTCCTCGCACCAGATCCCGGGCCAGCAGAGGAAGGTCGAGAAGGTCGTGAAGTAGATCGCGTATCCGACCGGCTCGCCCTCGACCTCGGCGATCAGCGCCTCGGCGGCGCCGAGCTCGAACAGCGCCCGCTCGAGGCGATCGCTGTCGCCGACTACCCGGTCGGCCAGCCGCTCGTACTCGGCCAGCTCCCTGATCATCGCCAGGAGCTCGCCGACGTCGGCACGCTGCGCCCGCCTGATCGAGTACGCCTCGTTCGCCATCGCCGGCAGTCTGGCGGACCGGGTAGGTTCGATGCAATGACAGCCATGCCGCCGCTGTTCGAGGAGCGGACACGGGAGGCGCGGATCGTCCTCGCCGTCGTCGTCCCGCTCCTGTTCGGAGCCGTCGCCGGAATTTTCCTCGGGATCTCAGCCGGCGTCTACTGGGCGATTGCGGCACTCGCCGCGATCGGCGGCGTGCTCGCAGGGCTCGAGCACCCCGACCCCGCCGGCGGGGCCAGGCGCGTGTTCCTCGGCGGCGCCCTGTTCGGGCTCGGGATCCTCGTCGCTCACGCGATCGCCGGAACCGATGCCAAGGTCTCGCTCGGCGACTTTCCGCCATTGCTGATCCTGATCGATGCCGTGATCGGGGCGATCCTCGGCGCGGTCGGCGGTGCCCTCTCGCGCGCGCGGCGAGCCTAGCTCGCCACACGGCGAGCTGGCAGATGGCTTGCAGAAGGTCGAAGAGTCTGACCGCGTCAGAAGTTTTGGGTATAACCCCGCCCTCATTTTGAGCACTCGCCCATCCGAACCCATCTGACCCGGGAGGAACATTGAGAGGCAAGCGGACGAGCTTGGCGGTGCTGGCGGCGGCGGTGCTGGCTGCCGGCTTCAGCGCAACGGCGGCATACGCCGCGACGATCATCGGCGACGACACCGTCGAGACCCTGACCGGGACACCCGGCAACGACAACATGGAAGCCAAGGGCGGCGACGACACGGTCAACTCGCTCGGCGGCGACGACACGGTGAACGCCGGCAGCGGCAACGACAGGGTCGACGCCGGCGACGGCAACAACCACGTCGAAGGCGGCCCCGACAACGACTCGATCACCTCCGCGGGAGGCGATGACACGATCAACGGCGGCGAAGGCAACGACGTCATCAACGGGGGCGACGGCAACAACAACGTCGACGGTGGCAGCGGCGACGACCTGATCGAAACCGGGATCGGGTTCGACGGGCTCGTCGGCGGCGAAGGCAACGACGGCCTCGTCGGCGGGATCAACGGCGACGGCCTGATGGGCCAGGCCGGCAACGACACCCTGCTCGGCCAGGAGGGCGACGACAAGATGTGGGGCGGCGAAGGTGACGACAACCTCCGCGGCGCCGCCGACAACGACTTCCTCTGGGGCGGCGCCGGGGCCGACGTGATCTTCGGCGGCCCGGGCAACGACCACATCGTCGCCCTCGCCGCGATCGACACCCAGCTGCCCGGCGGCGACGTCGTCCGCTCCGGCCGCGGCAACGACATCGTCCGCGTCCGTGACGGCGAGGCCGATCGTGTCTTCTGCGGGCCCGGCAAGGACATCGTCTACGCCGACGACGAGGACAAGGTCAACCCGACCTGCGATCTCGCCAAACGCGGCGCGCCGCGTCCGGGCGCCGACGCGATGGAGGTCAGCCACTAGCGCGTCGTTAGCCTGATGGCGTGGCCCATCCGACGCAGCTGCTGATCGGCGGCCGCCTCGTCGACGGCGACGGGGCGGCGACCGCGGTCGAGAACCCGTTCACGACCGAGTCGATCGTCGAGCTGCGGTTCGCCTCGACCGAACAGGTCGAGGCCGCGGTGCGAGCGGGGCGGGAGGCGTGGCCTGGCTGGGCGGGGACCAGCGCCGGCGAGCGCTGCGAGATGCTGCACGAGGTCGCGCGGCGGCTGCGGGAGCAGGCCGAGGAGCTGGCTCGGACGATGACCGCCGAGGGCGGCAAGCCGCTGGTCGAGAACCGCGACGAGCTCGACTGGACGGCCGCCGCCTTCGACTACTACGCGGAGATCGGCCGCGACCACGCAGGCCGCGTGATCCCGCCGATCGAGACGACGCAGCTGGCGATGGTCGTCAAGGACCCGCTCGGCGTGGTCGGCTGCATAGTCCCCTGGAACTACCCGCTGCTGCTGCTCGCCTGGAAGGTCGCGCCGGCGCTCGCGGCGGGCAACTGCGTCGTCTGCAAGCCCTCGGAGCTGACCCCCCTCTCGACCCTGATGCTGGCCGGCGTCTTCGAGCACCTACCGGCCGGAGTCGTGAACCTGATCGCCGGCGCCGGTGACGTGGGTGCCGCCCTCGCCGAGCACCCGGACGTCGACTGCATCGCCTTCACCGGCTCGGTCGCGACCGGCAAGAAGGTCGCCGCCGCCTGCGCCGCGCGGATGGCGCGGATGAACCTCGAGATGGGCGGCAAGGACGCATTCATCGTCTGCGCCGACGTCGCGCCGAAGCTCGAGATCGCCGCCCGCGGAGGCGCCTGGGCCGCATTCCTCAACGCGGGCCAGGTCTGCACCTCCGCCGAGCGCTTCTACGTCGTCGACGAGGTCTTCGATGAGTACGTCGAGGCGTTCGTCGAGCACACCCGCGGCCTTGTCCTCGGTGACCCGTTCGAGGTCGCCACCGACATCGGGCCGATGGTCTCCGACCCGCAGCGGGCGAAGGTGATCGGCCAGCTCGAGGCGGCGACGTCCGGCGGGGCCGAGATCCTCGTCGGCGGCGATGACGGCGGCCAGGAGCGGGGCCACTTCCTCTCCCCCGCGGTCGTGGTCGGCGCCGCGCCGGACTCGGCGCTGCTGCGCGAGGAGACCTTCGGCCCGGTCGCGCCGCTGGTCAGGGTCGGCTCGCTCGACGAGGCGATCGAACAGGCCAACGGGACCGAGTTCGGCCTCGGCGCCAACGTCTACACCGGCGACCTCGAGAGCGCGGTGCGGTGCATGCGCGAGCTGCGGGCCGGGACGGTCTGGATCAATGACCCCCTGACCGACAACGACGCCGGCCCGTTCGGCGGCTTCAAGCAGTCCGGGCTCGGCCGAGAGCTCGGCCGCGA
This sequence comes from Solirubrobacterales bacterium, assembly GCA_036265675.1. Taxonomy (GTDB): domain Bacteria; phylum Actinomycetota; class Thermoleophilia; order Solirubrobacterales; family 70-9; genus VRUE01. Next base: position 14,792 of record DATAOP010000100.1, on the reverse strand, counting down.
GGGCCTCGAGGCGTTCCAGGAGACGAAGCACGTCCACATGGAGACGCGGATCGAGCGCAAGGAATGGTGGTACCCCTACCGCGAGTACGGCGCCGAGTAGCCGTCGGCGCGCCGCCCTTCCCACCACCCCCAGGCCGCCATCACCACGCCGGCGTAGAGCCAGCCCAGCAGGACGTCGAAGAAGTAGTGCTCGCCGGTCGCGATCAGGGTCAGGCCCATCGCCAGCGGATAGAGGGCAAGGAGCGGTCGCAGCGCGGGCCGGCGCACGCGCCGCCAGAGGAACATCGCGACCAGCGCGGTGACGGCGGAGTGCAGCGAGGGGACGGCGGCGACCAGGTTGACGCTCCCCTGGCCTTTCGAAAAGAGCCCGGCGGTTCCGACCCCGAGCACCTGCCAGCCTTCGGCGGTGGTCCGGTGCACACCTTCGAGCAGCCCCATTTCCGCCGCCATCCAGGGCGGCGTGGCCGGGAACAGGATGTAGGTCGCGAGACCGGCGAGCGTGAGGGTCACGAACCGTCGCATGAAGGCGAGGAAGGCCGGCCTCTCCCGCGCCCAGAGGATCCCGCCGAGGACGAAGGGGACGAGGAAGTAGGAGGTGTAGACGAGGGTGAAGCCGACGTCCCAGGGGTCGATGACGCCGGGATGGTGGAGGCGGACCTGCAGCCACTCGGTCGGCGTCTGGCCGAAGAAGACGAAGCGATCGAAGTCGATCATCGGGTGGACGTGGGCGCCGATGCCGAACGAGTCGGCGGCGCCGCGGCTGAAGTCGTAGGCGAGGAGGACGAGGACGATCGGCATCCAGTCGACCACCAGCTGCAGGACCCGGCGCGGGTCGCGCCCGATCGAGGCGCAGACGAGGGCGCCGCAGACCCAGGCGATGACGAGCTCGCGCTGGACCGGGATCCCGTAGGTCGCGCTCCAGACGACGAGGATCGCCAGGTAGAGGGCGAGCGCGCAGCGCCTGACGAGCGCCCAGCGCGGGAGGCGGAGCCCCGCGGCGGGCTCGACCCGGACCTCGGCGAACTCGGTCGTGGTCACGCTTGAAACCTACGCGACCGGCGCTCAGGCGGGGCTCGGCTCGTCGCCCGGGCCTCCGCTTCTCCCGGCCTCCTCCTCCCGCCCGGCCGCGATGTCGGCCGAGATCTTGACCACGGCCGAGGTCAGCGGCGCCGCGAGGACGAGGCCGATCGTCCCGAACATCGCCCCAGCCGCGATGGTGACGATCAGGACGGCGAGCGGGTGCAGCCCGAGAGCGGCGCCGTAGGCGACCGGCTGGACCAGCTGCTGGAAGATGCCGTTGGCGAGCAGGACGATCACCGCCAGGGCGATAGCCGTCTCGGGGCCGTTCGCGCCGAGCGCGATCAGGACCGCAAAGGCGCCGGCCGCCCAGGCCCCGAGGTAGGGGATGTAGCCGCCGAGGAAGGTGACGGCCGCGATCGTCCCGGCAAGGGGCACACCGAGGATCAGCGCCCCGACGGCGACGATCAGCGCGCTCCAGGCGGCGACGATCGTGACGCCGAGGAAATAGCCGCGCAGCGAGCTCGCGATCCGGCCGAGCGTCGCGTGGGCAAGCGGCTGCGGCAGGCCGACGTGGCGCTCGACCCAGCCGCCGATCGTCGGCGAGTCCTTGAGCAGGAAGAAGAGGCTGAGGGCGGTGAAGGAGAGGAAGACGGCGAGCGAGGCGAGCCGGTCGATACCCGCCGCGAGCCCGGTGAGGAGGGCATGGACGGCGCCGCTGACCGAGGAGTCGGCGTGTTCCTTCGCGTCTTCGGCGGTGCTGCTGCCGATGCCGAGGTCCTTGGCCCAGCCTTCGATCGTGTCGGAGGCGGAATGGAGATGGCTGCTGAGCGAATCGGCCTCGGTGCTGATCCCCTTCAGGACGAGGAAGCTGGCGAGGACGCCGATCGCGACGATCGCAAGGAAGACGATGATCGAGCCGACGGCCCGCGGCACCCCCCGCTTCTTCAGCCAATCGACGGCGGGGCCGAAGACGGCGGCGATGATGCCGGCCGTGATCACCGGCAGCACGATCGTCTGGGTCAGCGCCAGCAGCCAGACCGTTCCGGCCAGCGCCGCGGCGACCCCGACCAGGAGCCAGGCCGCGATCCCGAGGTTTCGCAGCCACTGCGGCGCCTGGAACAGGGTCGTGAGCTCGCCGGGCTCGAGCTCGATGAATTCCCGTTGCGCTTCCGGCCGCCCCCGCGGGCGGCGCCACCTGCCGCGGGACGAGATCATCCGGCGCTTCATGGCTGCAACATAGGTGTCGGTGCGGACCACTTCGGATCAGGACCGGGTCACCTACGTCGGGCACGCGACGGTGCTGCTCGAGCTCGACGGGGTGCGCTTCCTCACCGACCCGGTCCTCCGCTCGCGGCTTCTGCACCTCCGCCGCCAGGTCGGCGCCCACGACGAGGACGCGGCCGCCCGCCTCGACGCCGTCCTCATCTCCCACCTCCATCACGACCACGTCGACGTCCCCTCGCTGCGCGGCCTCGGCCGCGAGACCCCGCTGCTGGCGCCGCCGGGCGCCGAGAACTTCCTCCGCCGCCGCGGCTTTCACGCGGTGACCGAGCTCGCGCCCGGCGAGTCCCACGCGATCGGCGGCGTCGAGATCACCGCGGTCGAGGCGGAGCACCGGGGCGGCCGCGCGCTGCGATCGGTCGGTTCGGAGGCGATCGGGTTCGTCCTCGCCGGCAGCCGCCGCGCCTATTTCGCCGGCGACACCGACCTCTTCGACGGCATGGCCGATCTGGGCGCCGGCGACCTCGATCTCGCGCTGCTTCCGGTCTGGGGCTGGGGGCCAACGCTCGGTCCGGGCCACCTCGACCCCGAGCGGGCAGCCAAGGCGGCGGCGCTGCTCTCACCACGGATCGCGGTCCCGATCCACTGGGGGACGCTGTTCCCGGTCGGGCTCTCGCGGATCGGCCGCCGCCACCTGATCGCGCCGCCGCGCGAGTTCGAGCGTCGCTGCGGCGAGCTGGCGCCTCAGGTCGACGTGCGGGTGCTCGATCCCGGCGAGACGACCTCGCTCGCCGCGTAGGCCTCCTGGCCCAGCGCCGCCAGCCAGGAGCGGAAGATGCGGTGGACGCTTTCGGCGCCTACGACCTCCTCCTCGGGCCACGGCAGGTCGGCCGGGTGGAGCACGAGCGGATGGCTCTGGGTCCCGCCCATCCCGCCGTGCGAGCCGACCAGCTCCTCGAACGCGGCGACCTCCTCGAACTCCTCCCAGAAGCTGCTGTTGAGGACCAGGTCGGGACAGTGCGGGAACCCGTCGGTGCGGCGGACGTGCGCGGCCGCGTTCGGCCCGAATGGCAGCAGCGGGTCCTCGCCCTCGATCTCGCCCTCGTCGAGGTAGTTGACGCCATCGGCGCCGATCGCCATCGCGCCGCGGCGCTCGGAGCGAACGAGGACGAAGCCGATGCCGGGATGCTCCCGCAGCGCCGGCAGGAGTCGCGGATGCAGCGCCTCGAGCTGCTCCAACGTCACCCGGCCCGGGACCTGGGGAAAGCTGATCAGCCCGAGGCAGCCCGACGCCATCACCGACAGTTCGGGGACCTCGCCGCCGTGCGCGTCCGCGATGTCGTCGCGGACGTCGGGGTCGAGCGCCACCGCCCCGTCGGCGACCCGGCCTCGGGTCACGGTGCGGACCGTGCGTCCGGCCACCGTGTCGTCGCGGGCGAACTCGGTCAGGCCGGCACTCATGTAGCCGAGCGCGTCGTCGCCGCCCTCGGTAACCGCGAGCATGGTCTCGGCCTCGCAGGCGTCGCGGACCAGCTCCTCGAGGGTTTCGCCGTAACGGTCGAGGAAGGTTTCGCCCTGCGACTGGCCGTGGTCGGAGAGAACCACCAGGCGGTAGGGACGCGGGGCTTCCCGCGCCGCGCGCTCGATCCTCGCGATCTGGCGGTCGAGGTCGCGGAGGACGGCGAGGGCGTCGTGCCGTTCGATCCCGGAATGGTGCGCGACCTCGTCGTAGGCGAGGAACGTCGTGTAGATCACGGGCCGGCCGGCGAGGATGTCGCCGACTACGGTCGCGACCTGGAGGTCGCGCTGGACGACGGTTGCCCAGGCCCGGATCAGCGCGTAGCTTCGAGAACGCGCGATCCGGGGGCGGACGTCGTCGCGGAGCTGGCCGCGCGCGGCCCGGCGCTCGCGGCCGATGTCGGCGATCGCCAGCGCCAGGGTGCGGGCGACCGCGTAGGGACGGGCGAAGTAGGCCGCGTAGTCGCGCCCGATCGGCCGCCGCCGCGTCAGCGCTGTGCTCATCGTCAGCATCGAGTGCGGGGCGTCGCCGGAGAGGATGTTCGCCCGGCTGGCACCGTCCGCGTGAAGCAGCCCGCGGCCGTCGGAATGGCGTCGTTCGAGCTCCTCGGCGTCGCGGGGATGATTGGTGACAATCGCTTTGTCGCGGTCCTTCTCCCACCAGCGGAAGGCGGGCATGTCGTCGTTGTCACCGTGCAGGAGGCCGGCCTGGCAGGCGCCGGTCTGCGAGGACCAGTCGGTCTCCCAGCGCTCGAGCCGGTGAGAGCCGCTCCGCAGCCAGCGCCCGATGTGGGGGGCGTTGCCGTCGATCACCGCGCGCCGCAGCACCTCGTGGGCGAGCCCGTCGATCTCGAGGAAGACGATGCCCGGGACGTCGGTGTCGATCGTCGATCGCTGGCCCCTGACCTGGCGGGCGACGACGTTGCGGTACCAGGTCTCGTCTTCGTCGATCGCCAGCAGCCAGTAGAAGATCGCGGTCAGGGTGCTGATCCCGATCGTGATCACGATCCCGTCGGCGACCCTGTCGACGTGGGCGCCGGGAATCAGGTTGATCGCGAAGGTCACCAGGACCCCGTTGAGCAGCAGGGCGGCGATTCCCAGCGTGAGGACGGTGAGCGGCAGCGCGATCCGCGCCAGCAGCGGCCAGACGAGGGCGTTGAGGACGCCGATCACGGCCGCTGCCGCGAGCGCGGCCCAGGCGTCGTCGAGGCGGAAGCCCCCGAGCAGGCCGGCGAGCACGATCAGGCCGGCGGCGTCGAGCAGCAGCACCAGCAGGCCGCGCCAGATCATCCGGGTGATCCTCACGGAGCCAGCTCCCGGACGAGCTCGGCGGCCGGCCTGACGTCGTCGATCCGCGCGACCGTCTCCCCCGCGTAGAGCGCGCCGGCATCGACGAGCGCCGCCGGACCGTCGTCGGTCGGCCCCGCCGGCGAGAGGACCCTGCTGCCCGGCCGCTGGGCGCGGACCATCCGCGCCAGCACCGATTCGGGCACGTAGCGGGCGCCGGGCGCGAGCAAGCGGTTGATCGTTCGGTTCAGGGTCGGGACGCGGTGATCGTCCCCCAGCCAGCGGTCGGTGGCCGCGTTCGGCACGACACGGTGCGGCGCCGGCCAGCCGGCGCCGAAGAGCTCGGTGAGAATCGTCTCGCGGGCGTTGAGGAGGCGCTCGCGATACCCGGGGTGCGCCCGGCTCTCCTCGGAGAGGAGGAAGCGGGTCCCGGCGACCGCGCCGCCCGCGCCCGCCTCGAGCGCCCGGGCCACGTCCGCTCGCTCGGCGACGCCGCCCGCCAGCAGCAGCGGATAGTCGCGGGGAAGGGTCGCCGCGGCCCGCTCGAGGAGATCGAGGGCGGCAAGCGCGCCCCGAACGTGGCCCCCGGCCTCCACTCCCTGGAGGATGACGGCGTCGACTCCGGCGGCCTCGGCCGCTCGGGCCTCGGCGACCGAGCCGCACTGATGAATCCAGACGCCGAGCGTACGACGCTGGGGACGGCCCCAGAAGGTGACGACCGCGTCGGCGCCCGAGGCGGCGTCGAACCAGTCGCGCCGCGCGAAGGGGAGCAGCACGTTGACCGCCACCGGCCGCGCGGTGAGGTCGCGGGCCGCCGCCAGCTCACGCCTGATCGCGGCGGCGCCGTTCACGGCGATCATCCCCAGGCCGCCCGCCTCCGAGACCGCGGCCGCCAGCTCGTGGCGGCTGAGGCCGCCGCCCATCCCCGCCTGGACGACGGGGATTTCGACGCCGAGGCGCTCGAGCAGCGACACGCCCCCAGTCTAGGCTGACGCGGTGCGGATCCGGCGCATATCCGTGCTCAGCCCGGTCGCCCTCGCGGCTTTCCTGGCGCTCATCGCCGTCTCCTCCGCCGCCGCCGACCGGCGATCGGCGATCGGGCATTCGGTTGCCGGCAGGCCGATCGTCGAGGCGATCGACCGCGCGCCGAGGGCGCGGCTGCGGGTGCTGGTCGTCGGTTGCATTCACGGCGACGAGACCGCCGGGATGCGGGTCGCGCGCAGGCTGATCGGCGCCGCCGCCCCGGCCCGCGTCGAGCTCGACGTCGTCCCCACCCTCAATCCCGACGGGGTCGCCGCCGGGACCCGCGGCAACGCCGACGGCGTCGACCTCAACCGCAACTTCCCCTTCGCCTGGAGGCCGCTCGGCGGAGGCGAATATTCCGGCCCCCATCCGCTCTCGGAGCCCGAGTCGCGGGCGGCCCGCAACCTGATCCGGCGCACCGACCCGGCGATCACGATCTGGTTCCACCAGCCGTTCGGCCTCGTCGACCGTTCCGGGGGCGACGTCGCGATCGAGCGCCGCTACGCACAGCTCTCCGGCCTGCCGCTGGTCGGCCTCCGCCGCTACCCGGGCAGCGCCTCCTCCTGGCAGAACCACGCGATGGGGAGCACCGCCTTCGTCGTCGAGCTGCCGGCGGTGGTCTCGGGCTGGCTTGTTCGCCGCGCCGCCCGCGCCACCCTGGCGCTGGCCGCGGAGTACGCCGGCGCTGAGATCGGCGGCGCGACCCCGGCCGGCTAGGCGAAACTCTCCCTCGCCGTGCGGTTTTTCAGACCGAGGAGGCGATTTGTTCTCGACGTCGATCGATGGAGGCCCGGTCCGCGCCGCCCTTCTGGGGGCACTGCTCGCACTATGCGCGCTCGCCGTCGACGCGGCCCCGGCGTCGGCCCTGCAGTGGAACCTGACCCAGCTGCCGGAAGAATCGACGGCGCTCTACGGAGCCTCCTGCCCCTCCCCCGCACTCTGCGTCGCCGTCGGCAGCAACGGCACGCTCGCCACCTCGGGCAATCCGACCGGCGGCGCCGGGACCTGGTCGGTGACGCACTTCGACGGGGCCGAAGAAGTGCACCCCAGCGACCCCAACAGCTACTACGCGGGCGGCCAGGTCCGCGGGGTCTCCTGCCCGACGACCGACTTCTGCGCCGCGATGAGCCGGCAGGGATACATCTATGCCTCGACCAACCCTGCCGGCGGAGCGCCGGCGTGGTCGGCAATCGCGCTGCAACCGGAGAAAAAGCCGCGGGTCCACGCATATGGCATCTCCTGCCCCTCGATCTCGCTCTGCGTCGGGGTCGCGGCCGGCGGCAAGATCATCACCTCGACCAACCCCGCCGGGCCTGCCGTCTGGAGCGTCACCGAGCTCGGTCTGCCGCTTGAACTGACCGGCGTCTCCTGCCCGACCGAATCGCTCTGCGTCGCGGTCAGCAGCGACGGCTACATCATCACCAGCAGCAACCCGGCCGGGGGCGCGCCGACCTGGGTGGCCGCGTCTCCGGGCGGCGGCTTCGGCCCCCTGCTCGGAGTCTCCTGCTCCTCGCCGTCGCTCTGCGTCACCGGCAACGTCGCCGACATCTACGTCAGCGCCGACCCGACCGCGGGAGCCGGCGCCTGGCAGGCGACACCCGACGTCACGCCGCTGCAGCTGACCGCCTTCTCCTGCCCGACCGACGAAGCATGCGCCGGGGTCAACAACAACGCCGACATCATCACCTCGACCGACCCGACCGCAGGAGCCGGCGCCTGGTCGTTCACCAACGCGATCCCGATTCCCCCGAACGGGATGTTCGGGATCTCATGCCCGACGACCTCGTTCTGCCTCGCGGCCGGAATGCGCGGTCAGATCCTGACCTCGACCAGTCCGTTCGCCAGCACCCGGCCCGCGGACCTCAGGTCCGGCAGGGGCCACCGCCGCCACACGGTGAAGATCACCCGCCACCCGCGGCGGGTGCTGAGGATCGCCGGCCGCAGGACCCGGGTTCGCTTCCGCTTCCGCGCGATCGGCCAGGCCCACGGCTTCCTCTGCAAGCTCGACCGCCGCCGGTTCTCCCGCTGCCGATCGCCGAAGCGCTACCGGGTCGGGATCGGACGCCATGCCTTCAGGGTGAAGGCGCAGGACCCGGGCGGCATCGACCAGACCGCGACCGTCTTCCGCTTCAGGGTCGTCCACCGCCGCTGAGGCCCGCTCAGAGGGCGAAGCGGCCGCCGGCGACGATCAGCGCCGCGCCCGCGACCTCGACCCGCTCGACGCGCTCGGCGCTTCCCTCGGCGCGGGCATGCAGGACCGACGGGCGGCCGACCTCCTCGCCCTGCCGGATCACGATCTTCTCGCCGAACGGCACGCGGCCGTGGCGGCAGAGGTGGATCGCCAGCGGGCCGGCGGCGGAGCCGGTCGCCGGGTCCTCGGGGACGCCGTCGGCGGGGGCGAACATGCGCGTCTTCCAGCGCGTTCCCGACCCGGCGAAGCAGTTGGCCCCTATCGGGGGGTCGATCTCGGCCAGCGCCGCCATGTCGGGGCGCAGCGCCGCCACCGCCTCCTCGCTCTCGAGCTCGACATAGACGTGGAGCGGGCCGTTGTCGTAGGCCTCGACCGGCAGGCCCGACCGCTCGACCCCGAGCGCGGCCAGCAGCTCGGCCTCGCGCTCGAACCGCGCCCACTCCGGGATCGCCTGCTGCATCCGTCCGAAGACGACCCGCTCTCCCTCGCGCTCCAGTTCGACCGGGACGATCCCGACCCCGGTCTCGAGCCGCACCTCCGCCGTCCCGAGCGCGGTTCCGACTGCGAACGCGGTGCCGAGGGTCGGGTGGCCTGCGAAGGGCAGCTCGCTGAGCGGGGTGAAGATCCTGATCCGCGCGTCGCCGCCGGCCTCGGCGGGAAGGACGAAGACCGTCTCCGAGAGGTTCATCTCGCGGGCCAGCCGCTGCATCCGCTCCGGGTCGAGGCCGCGCCCGTCGGCGAAGACCGCGAGCTGGTTGCCCTCGAGCGGAGCGTCGGTGAAGACGTCGAGGAGGACGTAGGCGAGCTCACCCTCCGCCGCCGGGATGCCGGCGACGTCCCCGGCGAGCGAGGCGGCGAGGCTGTCGAACCCGTAGCTCATCGTCGCCGAACCTACCGCGACGCTAGCGGGGGCGGAGCCTGAAGCCGGAGACTTCGGAGAAGCGCTCGTGCGGGAATGACGCGTAGAGCGCCTCCGCCTCCTCGTAGGCGAGCAGGTCCACCCGCAGGGCGCCGGAGCGGGAGATGACCTCGGCGACCAGCCGGCGCCCGATCCCGTTGCGGCGAGCGTCGGGACGGACCAGGAGCAATGAGAGGAACGCCTGGAAGGCCCCGTCGCTGAGCGCGTGGGCGAACCCGACGAGCTCCCGATCGCGAAGGGCGACGACGGCGACCGCGCCCTCCCCCGCGAGCGCGCGACCGGCGCGATCGGGGTCCGAGGAGAAGGCCGCGAAGACCTCGGCCTGCCGGCAGAGGTCGATCACCGCGTCGAGGTGGCGGCGCTCGTAGGGGACGATCTCGACGCTCACGGAATAAATAGTGCCGTCTTGACCCATCGCTGGGAGCCGGATAGCGTCGGAGCATGTTGGGGAAGGCCGGGAGGTACGTGCGTCGGAACCATCTGGCGCTCCTCGCCCTCTTCGTCGCGCTCGGCGGGAGCGCGATCGCCGCCGGCAAGATCGGCCCGAACGGGATCCGCAGGAACGCGATCAGGAGCCGTCACATCAAGGATGGAGCGGTCACGGGGGCGGACGTCCTCGACGGTGGACTCTCCGGCGCCGACCTCCAGGACGGCACCGTTACCGCGGCCGACGTCCAGAAAGGGTCCCTGACCGGGACCAACATCGCCGATGGCAGCCTCACCCCCGGCGACCTCAAGCCCGAGAGCCTGACCGGTGGGAGCATCCTCGATGGCAGCCTCACCGGAGCGGACGTGCGAGCCGAGAGCCTGCTCGGCACCGACATCCTCAACGGCACGCTGACAGGCGCCGACGTCCTCGACCAGGGGCTGACCGGAAACGACGTCCAGGAGGGGAGCCTGACCGGCGCCGACGTCCAGAACGAGAGCCTCAGCGGCGAAGACGTCTTCAACGGCAGCCTCACCGGCGCCGACCTCGGGGGCGCCACCGTGGCGCCTTCCAACCTCGCCGTGATCCCCTCGGCGCGGGTGCGCCGGACCACGTCTCAGTCGATCCCGAGCGGGAGCTTCAATGCGATCCAGCTGACGAGCGAGACCTGGGACAACGGGGGGCTCCACTCGAACGTCAACAACACGAGGCTGACGGCTCCGATCGACGGCGTGTACCTGATCACGGCAAATGTCTTCTGGGCCGCGAACACGACCGGCCGGCGCGACCTCGGGATCGCGGTGAACGGCGGGTTCGTCGCCTTCGACGCCCGGCCGGCGACCTCGGCGGTCTCCGAAGTCCCGCTCGCGGTCACCACCACCTACCTGCTGGAAGCCGGCGACTTCGTTGAGGCGAAAGTCGAGCAGACCTCCGGCGGAGCCCTGAACCTCGACGCCGGCAGCGGCGGCTCCGAGACCAGCCCCGAGGTCTCGATGACCTGGCTCGGGCCGGGCTAGCCGAGGGCTCTACTCGATCAGGCCCCGCAGCGCCCGCCTGACGACCTCGCCGCGGGTGCGGCGGCCGTGTTCGGCGGCGATGAAATGGTTGCCGATCCAGAGCGAGGAGGCGAGCATGCAGCGCGTCTCGACCTCGTCCTCGTCGGCGCAGAACTCCCCGAACAGCGCCCGCATGTAGGACATACGGCGATTGTCGACCCGCCGCAGGCGGGCGGCGACGGTGCGGTCGCGACGGGCCCAGTCGCGGATCGCGAGCTCGGTCCGCAGCGGCTCGTAGCCGGCGATCGAGAACAGGCGCCGCAGCTTCTCGCGGGCATCCCCGCCCCCGCCCTCGACCCGCTCGATCACGTCGTCGACGCTCGCCCGCTCCCAGCTGTCGAGCATGCTCTCCAGCAGCGCGCCGCGGTCGTCGAACTGCCAGTAGAAGCCGCCCTTCGACACGCCCAGGGTTTGCGCCAGCGGCTCGATCCTCACCGCGTCCGGCCCGCCGTCGGCGAGCGCGCGCAGTCCCTCCTCGATCCATCGGTCCGGTGGGGTCCTTGTCAGCGCCATTCTCTTCCATACGCTACCGTATGGATATGACCTCCTCACGCCTGCCCACCGCCGCTCACACCTCCCAGCCCTGGCGCATCCACGAGTTCACCCGCGACTTCCACGTCGAGGACGTCTGGGCTCTGCCGACCCCGGGCGGCAGGGACGATTTCCCGGACCTGATCCGCGTCGCGACCACTCTCGACCCCGAGGAAAGCTCCTCCCGCACGGTGCGGGCGCTGTTCGCGCTGCGCTGGAAGCTCGGCGAGCTGTTCGGCTGGGACGATGAGGATTCGGGGCCCGGCAGCCGGGTGCCGAGCGTGAGCGACCGGCTGCCGGCGGAGCTGCGCGAGACGGCGCCGCCCGCCCATTCCTCGCTCCCGTTCACGCCGCTCTATCTGATCGAGAACGAGTACGCCGCCGAGATCGCGAACCAGACGGTCCACGGGGTGATGCACCTCGGATGGGTGCCGAGCCCCGACGGCGGGTACCGTGGCCAGATGACGGTGCTCGTGAAGCGGAACGGCCTCTTCGGCGCGGCCTACATGCGCGCGATCGCCCCGTTCCGGTACCTGATCGTCTACCCGGCGATCATCCGGGAGGTCGAGCGGGAATGGCCGGTGCGCCTGGCCGAGCTCCGCAGCGCCGGCTAGTCCTCTACGACTCGGACTGCGGCTTCTGCATGTGGCTGCTCGCCGGCCTGCTGCGCTGGGACCGGCGCGACCGGCTGCAGCCGGTCTCTCTCCAGAGCCCCGAGGCCGAGCGGCTGCTGCCGGATCTCGACGAAGCCGAGCGGATGCGCTCCTGGCACCTGATCTCCCCCGACGGATCCCGGAACTCGGCCGGGCCGGCAATCGCGCCGTTGCTGCGGCTGCTGCCCGGCGGCACGGTTCCCGCCGCGGCATTCGCCCGCTTCCCCTGCCTCACCGCGCGCGGCTACCGCTGGGTCGCCGACAACCGCTCCGCGCTCTCGCGCTGGGTGCCGAAGCGATCCAAGGACCGGGCGCGCGGACTGGTCGGCGACGCGACGGCTCGGTCGGACGCCTGAGCTTCTTCGAGGCGCTCGAGCCAGCGAAGCAGGAGCAGGAGCGCGGCCGGGACGACAAGGACGCCGCTGACGATCAGGAACCAGATCTGGATCGCGTCGCTGCCCGCACCGATCGTGTGGGCGACCGCCATCAGCCAGACCAGGCCGCTGAGCCGGTGGATCCGGCGCCAGCGGGCGGCTCCGATCCGGTCCCGCCAGTAATAGGTGAGTCCGAGGACGGCGAGGCCGTAGCCGGCGATGATGCCCACCCCGGTCCACAGCGGCCTGTAGGTGCCGACGAAGGGAATCGCGATTCCGGTGAGGCCGGGCCGGAAATAGGCGTCGCCAAGCAGGGCCACCCCGTGGAGGGCGATCATCGCCAGGGCGGTGAGCGAGAGCGCCTCGTGGAGCGCGCGAAAATCGCGCTTGTTGGCGCCGGACTGCCTGGCGCTCATCATCAGGCCGAGAGCAACGCTCGCACTGGCGGAGAGGAGCGCCGCGCCGCCGGCCGCCCGGCTCGTGATCCAGAACAGATGTGGCCCGACGTTGACGACGTTCATGCGGCTGCGGCCCCCGCCGTTACCGCGCGCGGGTCCACGACTTCGACACCACCTTCTTCGAGGACGAGGACACCGCCATATGGCAGCCGTTCCCGCGCGAGCGGGCGGCCGGAGAGAAGGGCGTACTTCGAGTAGACCTCGGCCAGAAAGGCGGTCGGGGCCAGGGCCGTGGCCTGGACGATCCCCGTATAGGCGGGCCTACCGGTCGAGGGATCGAGCAGGTGATGGGCCGGGCGACCATCGTCCGCAATCCAGGACCGGCGTCCGATTCCGCTCGTCGCGACCCCCCCGTCGCTGACCGCCAGCTCGTGGACGGGCTCCCCACCAGCCGGGTCCTGGACCAGGACGCGCCGCGGACGACCGCTCGTGCCGCCGACCCGGACGTCGCCGCAGCAGTCGACGGCATAGTCGGCGTGGCCGCTGAGGCTCTCCGCGACCAGGTCGGCGAGAAGGCCCTTGGCGATCCCGCCGCTGTCGATTTCGACGCCCGGCGGTCGGCTGACGGTGCCCGCTCGTCGATCGACCGTTATCCGGCTCCAGCCGCGGTTCGGGCTCGCGCTCGCAGGCCGCGGCGAATCGCTCGCCGGGACCCTGCCCGGCCCGGGCCGGTCGCGTTTCCCGGCGAGCGATTCGTCATAGCCCGCCCGCTCGATCTCGCGCCGGAGCGTCGCGTCGACGAGGCCGCCGCTGAGCAGCCCGGCCCGGCGTGCCGCGGCAGCGACCTCGAGCAGGAGCCCGCTCACCGGCACCGTCCTACGCGAGTCCGTGTTGAGACGGCAGAGCTCGCTGCCGGGGATGAAGCGAGAGAGGCGCTCATGAGCCTCGAGCAGCCGGGCTTCCGCCTCGCCCGCCGCCGCATCCGCCCTCCGCCCGTGGGCGGAACCGGCGACATGCAGGGTCGCCGTCCCCCCGAAGCAGGCAAAGCTCCTGTGAGCTTCGGCGCTCACGACTGGCCGGTGATCACTGGGGCCGGTTCAGGTTCGACTTCGACGTATTCCGGTTCCGTTTCGGCGTATTCCGGTTCGGCGTATTCCGGTTCGGCCTCTTCGGGCTCGGTCGTTTCCACCGCTTCGGCCGCCGCCGCGCGGGCCCCTGCGGCTTCGCCGCCGTCGGAGATCCCGTCGGCCGGGCCCGACCGCGCTTCTTCCCGGCCCGAGGCGGTGGCCTTCGGCTTGTTGCTCAGCACCGGATCGTGGCCGGTCGCCATCTGGACGAAGACGATCCCCCACAGCAGCGCGAACGCGACCACCGAGATCGCCACCGCTCGCGCTCGCAGTTCTCCCGCCCGGCGCCGCTGCGCCTGCAGCCGGCGGCGTGCGTCGCGCTTTCGCCCCTGGACATCCGGTCCACTCATTCCGGTGACCTTCGCGAAGAGAACAAAAAAGCCGCTAAACGGCGCCTGAGAATCATCTCAGAGCCAGGCCCGCGTGAGCGAGAGCGTGAGAGCCGCAAGAACGACCCCGCCGACCACCGTCGACCCGAGCGCCATCACCCTCAGCCCCGCGCCGGCCAGCCTGGCCTCGCCGCTGCCGCGCCTCCAGTCCGGCAGGGTCAGCGCGGGCAGCTCCAACAGGTGGGCGAGCACGTGGATCGTCATCAGCACGACCCAGGCGATGAAGCTCGCCTTGTGGGCGAAGATCAGGGTGTTGCTCGGGGGCCCGGCGAGCAGCAGCGCGATCCCGGTGCCGAAGAGCGCCACCGTGGTCAGGACCACGCCGGGTGCGAGGAGGCGGAGAGCCGGATGTGGCGGCCCCTTCAACACATAGGGCGGGCTGCCTGTGTAGTAGCGGGCGAACCGGTAGCCGGTGCTCGCGAGCTTCAGGGCCACGGGAGGGATCAGGAGCATGCCGATGAAGATGTGGGGCCCGAGAAGCGAGCCGATGAACGGGATGGTCACCCCCTCGGCCGCGAGCAGGACGAGCAACGCTGCGGCGACCGCTCCGGTCAACCGCGCGTTTCCGGAAACGCCGCCGGCGACCCGGCTCTCGTCCTGACGGAACACCGGCGGATCGTGCTGCGGGAGACTTCGCCGCGGCTAAGCGTTCGCTGAGA
>DATAOP010000099.1:0-14327 GCA_036265675.1 Solirubrobacterales bacterium | reverse complement strand
ACGATCGCCTTCGGCAGGCCGGTGGTGCCGGAGGAGTAGAGGACCCAGAGGGGGTGGTCGAAGGGGACTCGCTCGAAGCCGAGCTCGGCGCCCGCGCCGGCGTCGGTGAGATCGCGCCAAGGAATCGCGGCGTCGAGACCGCCGATGTCGACTTCGGGGTCGAGGTAGGGGAGGACGATGGTCCGGGTCAGGCTCGGCATCGCCGCCTGCACCTCGGCGACCACGTCGCGGCGGTCGAAGTCGCGGCCGCCATAGCGGTAGCCGTCGACCGCGAAGAGGACCCTCGGCTCGATCTGGGCGAAGCGGTCGATGACGCTGGCCGGGCCGAAGTCGGGCGAGCAGCTAGACCAGACCGCCCCGATGCTGGCCGTCGCCAGGAAGGCGACGATCGCCTCCGGGATGTTCGGCATGTAGGCGACGACGCGGTCGCCGCGTTCGACCCCGAGCCCACCCAGCCCCGCGGCCACGGCCGCCACCTGCTCGCGCAGCTCGGCCCAGCTGAGGCTGTCGAGCTCGCGCAGCTCGGACGCGTGCAGGATCGCCGTCTCGGAGTCGTCTTTGCCGGCGAAGACGTGTTCGGCGTAGTTGAGCCTGGCGTTCGGGAACCACTCGGCTCCTGGCATCTCGGCATTGGCGAGGACGGGAACCGGGTCGCCGTCGGCCTGGACGTCGAAGAACTCCCAGATCGCCGACCAGAACCCCTCGAGGTCGTCCACGGACCAGCGCCAGAGCTCGTCATAGCCATCGATCTCGAGCCCGCGCTCCGAGCGGAGCCACTCGATGAACTCGGTCATCCGCGCCCGTTCGCGGAGGCTCGCGGGCGGGTCCCAGAGCTTCTCCGCGGTCGCGCTCATCCGATCGGCTCGGAGGCGGCGCCCCGGGCCTGTTCGCGGTCGAGCTCGTACGGATCATGCGAGCAGATCGTCCGCACCCGCTCGCCCTCGGACGCCGTCAGCTCACGCAGCCTCTCCCCGTTGGCGAGGCGGCTCCCGTTGTCGACGGCCGTGATCCGCTGGAAGAGGCCGAGCATCGGCGGGCAGGACGGATCGGCGGCGATCTGATCGTGGTGGAAGTAGGCATCGCCTGCGTGGAGGAGCCAGCCGTCGCCTTCGTTGATCGCAACTCCGGTGTGGCCGGTCGTGTGTCCGGGCAGGGGGACGAGGAGGACCTCGGCATCGAGCCCCGGGAGGATGCGGACGCTCTCGAACCCCATCCACTCGTCGCCGTCGACGACGTGTTCGACCCAGTTCGGGTCATGGCTCCAGTGGACGCCGAGGTAGCGAGGGCGCTCGCGGAAGCCCGGCCGAAGGGCGGCGCGCAGCTCCGTCTCGAACAGGTGGACATCGGCGTGAGGGAAGTCAGGAAGGCCGCCGGAGTGGTCGGGGTCGAGGTGGGTGATGACGATGTGACGGACGTCGCCGGCCTCGAAGCCGAGCGCCTCGACCTGGGCCAGCGCCGTTTCGTCGAGCCGGGGCCGGGCCCCGGTCAGCCTCGCCGACGGGCCGAGCTGCTTCGGATTGCGGGCGTCATCGGTCCCATAGCCGGTGTCGAGCAGGACAAGCCCGTCGTTCGCCTCGATCAGGAGGCAGTGGCAGACCATCCGGGCCGGCTCGAAGAATCCGCCCTCTCCGTTCAGCAGCCGGGCGCCGCGAGGGCAGGAGGTCCCGCAGTTGATGTGGTGGATCCGCATCCGCGAGCGAGTCTAGTTCGGCCTCTATGGTTGGGCGACGCCGGAGTGGCGGAACGGCATACGCGATCGACTCAAAATCGATTGCCCTAACGGGCATGTGGGTTCGACTCCCACCTCCGGCATCTGAGGTTCCCGGGACGGCTTGCGATCAGGCCGGCTGCGGGGTGCCGCCGTTCTCGGGCGGGGCACCGGCTCCGTAGTCTTCGCCGGAGCCCATCGGGCGCTCCTCCTCGACGTGCCAGTCCTGGCTGAAGCCGACGAAGCAGGCGACGATCAGGATGATCTGGACCAGCATCATGATGAGCACCAGGAGGCCGATCACCGGGGACGGGAGGAGGGCGTCCTCGAACCCGGCCTTGTCGCGTGCGAACCAGCTGTCCGCACCGACGGCGCAGAAGATCGCGAGGATCATCGAGAGTGCGGCGGTGACGGGAAGGACCCCGCGGCTCCACTGCAGGGCGCGGATCCCGAACAGCAGGTAGAGGCCGGCGTAGATCAGGCAGACGACCCCCATCCCGCCGCCTCCCTTCAGAACCGACCAGCCGGTGATCGCGATCAGGGCGGCGAGCCCCGCCGTCACCAGCATCAGGAGCGCGACGATGAATTTTGTCGTCACGACCTCCGACCTTTCCCTGTTGGGGTGCCAGAGTTCGTACCCCGGCCTCGCCTCTCCGATTCCCACGGCCCGATCATAGAATCTGAGAGCGACAACGCGGCATTGACCGCGCGTTAAGCGCCACAAGCAGTTTCCTGCGGGCGTGGCGGAATTGGAATACGCGCCAGGTTTAGGTCCTGGTGGGCTTCGGCCCGTGGGGGTTCAAGTCCCTCCGCCCGCATCCTAGTTCTAGAGCCGATGCCCGGTCTTCGGGGTCGGGGGTCGGCTCGGCCCAGCGAACGAACCGGGTCGCAGAAGGGTTTCGCCGCGGATTCGACCGTCGGTGGCTACTACTCCTTTTGGCGACGAGGTTTCAGGGCCTGGGGGCCAGTGGGCCAGCCGGTCTTGCTGCCGGGCGGCGTCCAGGTGAGCGGGACTGATACCCCGTACACGGCCTGGCATCGCGGACAATTCCAGAAGGGCCGCACTCTCCTGGGACTAAAGGAATTTCCACAGCGGTCACACCTGAGCAAAATCCTTCCTCGGACTTCTCCGGCTCGGAGTGCCTGCGGTGGCCCTTGGGTCCGAGTCCACGGAAATCCTGGCTCCCTCAAAGAACGCAGCCATTCTGGTTTTGTCAGGCCCAGTCTGGAAATTGGGGAGGGAATTGTCGTCTGGGATAGCCTCCTCTTCCACCCATTCGAGGAGGCCGTTATCCGTCCCGGCGAAACGATTGAGGCGCCCAACATGGGGATGCGCGTGACCTGCCATGACAATGCGGCCAGCAGCCGGGGAGGGGTGCTGAGCTTCGATCTGTGGATGCGCGGCGGCGCGACCCCGCCCCCCATGCACATCCATCCGCATCAGGAGGAGCGCATCACGGTGATCAGGGGATCGGTGCAGTCCAGAAGCGGGGGAGCGAGCCGGGTCCTCTCGCCTGGTGACAGGGTTGTCAGTCCGCCGGGAGAGCCGCACACCGTGGGTCCGGCGGGTGATGAAGACGTTGAGATCCTGGCTGAGCTCCGCCCCGCGCTCAGTTACGAGGGGTTCATCGACCGGAGCTTCGCCCTCGACAGAGCCGGTTACATCAACGCCAAAGGCCGGGGCAACCCGCTGCGAATGGCGACTGCCGGAGCGCGTGAAGCGGAGTTTTTCCTACCCCGGGTTCCGCTGGGCATCCAAAGAGCCGTCATGGGCTCGATGGAACGCCTCGCCCGCGCAATGGGTTACGACCGGCTTTCCTAACTCTGCGACTGCGTCGGCGCGCCATGCGGTCCCCCTCCGCCCGGACTCCACGTGGCAGGCCGTGTGGCCTGCCTGGCCCCTACGATGGCGGCGTGCGGCCGGCGAAGGAGCTGATGCGAGCGGGGGAGCTCTATCGCGGCGACGATCCGGTGCTGAACCGCGAGCTCGACGAGCGTCAGGCGATGGTCTCGGCGCTGAACGCGATCCCCTATGAGCGCTTCGACGAGCGGGCTCGCGCCCTCGAGGAGTTGCTGGCGGAGATCGGAGAGGAGACGATCGTCAGGACGCCGTTCTTTTGCGATTTCGGCGACGGGATCCGGATCGGCGCCCGGACCTTCGTCAACTACAACTGCGCCCTCCTGGACGGGGCAGAGATCGCGATCGGCGACGAGTGCCTGCTCGCTTCCGGGGCCCAGCTGGTCACCGCGACGCACCCCATAGACCCGGTGGCGCGCCGCGGCGCCTGGGAGCAGGCGCTCCCGGTCACCCTCGCCGACGGCGTCTGGATCGGGGCCGGGGCGATCGTCGGCCCCGGCGTCTCGATCGGCGAGAACACCGTGGTCGGCGCCGGCTCGATCGTGACCCGCAGCCTTCCGGCCGGGGTCGTCGCCTACGGCAACCCGGCCCGGGTCGTTCGCGAGATCGGCGAGCGGGATCGGGTCACGCCGCCGCAGCCGGAGTAGGTCGGGCTATCGCGGGCCGCCCGGAAGCGGCAGGGCCCGCGCCGCCGAGTAGACCGCGCCCGCGAGCGTGAGGCCGGCGATCAGGTCGATGACGTAGTGCTCGCCGGTGTAGACCAGGACGCCGCCGAGAAGCAGCGCGTAGGCGGCTCCCCCCAGCCCCGCCCGCGGGTCGATCTCGGCGAGCACGGCGGCCATCATCGCGCTGGTCGCGAAATGGTCGGATGGCATCGCCGCCCAGGGATTCGCCTGGGAGTTGTGGTCGACGCCCGGGCGCGGTTCGCCGCTCAGCTCCTTCTTCACCTCGAGGGTGACCCGGCGGACCGCTCGCCCCATCCGTTCCTCGCGCTCGCTCGCCCACCACGGCGGCGCCTGCGGATACAGCGCGTAGCTGGGGATCGTCGCCGCGAAGGTGCAGCCCATCCGGAGGGCGGCGGCCGGGAAGCGCTCGGGCCGCCGCAGCAGGATCCAGGCGAGGACCGCGTGAGGAGCGGCCTCCCAGGTCGAGTAGAAGAGGGTTGCCGCCCGATCGAGCGCCGTCAGCCGCGGCGGTTCGCGCAGCCGCCGCTGCAAGACCGCGCTGGGTGGGAGCCCGCCGGCGATTCGGCTGTCGATCGCGATCGGCTCGTCGATGTGGAGCCGCCGCCGCAGCGCCTCGGGCCGGTCGTAGGGAATTTCGAAAGCGATCTTGTACGCCCACATGAACGCCGCCCAGGCGGTCGCGGCACGAACGCGGCCGCGTGGCGCTGCGACCAGGACCATGACGGGCACGCTGGCCGCGATCGCCAGGGAGCCGGCCTGCGGCAGCTTCAGCCGGCGCCGTCGCCGAGCGAGGAGCACGGCGGTGGGCACCAGCGCCGCCGCGAGCAGGCGGCCAGCACTCGAGACCTTCATGTACGGGCATCTACCCGGATCGATCCTCCGCCAGCCCACTCAGGGGCTCGGTCGCCTCGATGAACAGGCCACAGGTCTCGAGCGACTCGCAGCCGCAGCCGGTGGCGGCGGTGAGCCAATCCCGCATCGACTCGGCGCGCGCGATCAGGGCCTCGATCTCCGGCAGCTTGCGGGAGGCAAGGGCCTGGAGCTCCTGGTGCGCGGGCGCGCCCTCGTCGGTCGAGGTCAGCAGCGTGCGCACCTCCTCGAGCGAGAACCCCGCCTGCTTGGCGACGTCGATGATTCGAAGCCGTTGCACTGTTTCTGGTGAGAAGCGGCGCTGGCCGCCGGCCCGCTCCGGCCGCGGCAGCAGGCCCTGACGCTCGTAGAAGCGGATCGCGGAAATGCTGACGCCGGCCCGCTCCGCGACCTCGCCGATCCTCAGCTCCGCCTTGGCCATGACATCTCCCTTGATCTGCTTGACCTGAACCTAGGTTGAGGTTCAACACTAGCGGCGAAACCTAATCGGAGAACCGAATCAGGAGGTCCGCATGAGCGAGACACCTCAGATCGCCTGCTCACTCGACGGCCGCGAGCTCGAGGCGCGCCTCGCCGCCGTCGGCGGCCTCGGCGAGGCAGCGCTGATCGAGTACGAAGGCTCAGGCCGTCGCCACACGCTTCGCTTCAGGAACTCGCCCGGCACCCGGGCGCGACTCGAGGAGGTGGTCGAGGCCGAGCGGCGTTGCTGCGCCTTCCTCAGCCTCGATCTGAAGCAGGACGGGGACGCGATCGTGCTCTCGATCGAGGCGCCGCCCGCCGCCGAGCAGACCGCCGCCGGCCTTGCCGCCGCCTTCACTCGGGGTTCCGCATGAGCGTCGGTCGCCACGCGACCGGGCTCGGGGCGATCGCCGGCGCGGGCGTCCTCGCCGTGCTGTGCTGTGTCGCCCTGCCGGCAGTGGTCGGCGCCGTCACCGGAGCTGCGATCGGCGGCCTGGCGGGGGAGGGCGCAGCCGCGCTCGTCGCCCTTGTCACGGCCGCCTGGTTGTACCGGCGCCGCAGGGCAGGTGGCTCACGCTGCTGACAGAACCCACGCAGTACGGATATTGGGTATCGCGTCCTAATTTTCGGTCCAGACCGCTATTGCGGATGCAGGAATCTCATGTAGCGTCGGGTGACGATGATGTGTCGCCTCGCCCTTGCGGGCGCCGTCGCCGTCCTGGCGCTCGCCGCGTTTCCCGCCGCAGGCACGGCGACGTCGATTCCTGGGCCTCCCGGCAAGATCGTCTTCACCAGCGGCCGCCCGTCGACCGGGGTCGAAGCGCCCAATATTGGAGACGCCGCCTCGAGGATCTTTGTCGCCGATTTCCCGTCCGGCTCGCCGGTCCAGGTCACCACCCAGCCGGAAGGGGCGACCGTGCGGCACCGTCAGCCGAACTGGTCCCCGGACCACACGCGGATCGCCTACGCGGCTGGGTCAGGCACCTCCTACGCCCTTTGGATTCTGGATCTGCGCAACGGCAGCCAGACCCAGATCGTTCCCCCGACCACGGGACTGGACCGGCCGACCTGGTCCCCCGACGGCACGGAAATCGCGTACGGCGCCGAAGGCGATCTCTGGGTGATGGGCGTCGATCCGGAGACGGAACCCGTCAGGGTCACCGACAACGCATTGACCACCGAGGAGCGGCCGGTCTGGAGCCCCGACGGGAACACCCTCTACTACGACCGGGGCGTGGCGCCATTTCCGCCGGGCACCAGGGATCTGTACAAGATCAGCCCCGTCGCCGCCAGCTCCCTCGAAACCCCGATCACCAGCGGAGTAAGCGACGATTGGCAGCCTGCCCTCTCACCAGATGGGAAAACGCTCTGCTTCCTGCGTGGCCCGATGAGCAGCGCAGCCACGCTCCAGCTCATCGGCGTAAACGGGGGCCTCATCACACCTTTCTCCGCGATCACCGGCGGCAGCATCAACTGCGTCTGGTCCCCGGATGGCTCGGAGATCCTCTACACGCAGGGCGTCTTCGGAGCTGGCGACCTCGCCCTGCGGGATCTCAGCGGAAACACCCAGAGCGTGCCTGAAAGCTGGAAAGCGCCCGAACACTTCGACGGCAACTCCGATTGGGCGACCAACTTCCCGCCGAAATGCGATTCGCGGGTCGCGCAGATCGGGATCAACCAGTTCACCTCGATTGCGCTCTCCTGCACCGATCCCGACTTCGGCTTCGGGGCCGAACCGCCGACCCCGACCCCACTTGAAGAAGACGCCATCGAAATCGGGATGGGACCCTCGCACGGGACAATCGGCGGCATCGCGAACGGGCGGGTGGTCTACACGCCCTTCAAAGACTTCCAGGGGATCGACTCCTTCACCTACACCGGCAGCGACGGGACCTCGAACGCGATCCCGGCGAGCGTCACGGTCCAGGTCGGCAATCCCTCGGCCGCGGACCAAACCCCGCCCTCGATATCCGCGGTCAAGCTCTCGGCGAAGAAGTGGCGGCTCGGGAAGGGCCTGGCGAAGATCTCGAAAGCGCCGGTCGGGACCACGATCTCGTTCAACCTGAGCGAGCCGGCGCGGGCGACCCTCACGTTCCAGAGCGCCAAGCGCGGAAGGAAGTCGGGCGGGAAGTGCGTGCGGCAGACGACCGGCAACAGGAGCAGGCCGGGCTGCACCCGCTACGTGAATGCGGGCAACATCAACTTCGACGCCAATGCCGGCGGCAACAGGGTCAGGTTCCAGGGACGAATCACGAAGTCGCGCAAGCTGTCGCTGGGCGCGTATAGGGTCGTCGTAGGCGCTCGCGACGCAGCCGGCAATCGGTCTTCGCGAAACGGGCCCACCTTCACGATCGTCCAGGGCTAAGCATCGAAACCTCGAGAGGAGTCGGAATGTCGAAATCGATCAGGCGCTCAGCGGCTTTGGTCCTCGCCGGCGCCGCCGCAATGCTGCTCCTGCTGCCCGCCGCGGGACAGGCGGCGACGATCTTCGGCAGCCAGCTCAAAAACGAACCGACGGAGAAGTCCTGCGAAGTGGTCGGCACCTGCACGATTGTTCAGCGCATCGTCTCGGCCCCTCCAAATGGCGACCCATATTCCGGCGGCGCGCCGATCAGCGGCGTGATCACGAAATTCAGGACGCTCGCCTACGCCCAGGAAGAATCGGGTCAGATCACCTTTCGGCTCGCCAACCTGACCCTGCCGGATCCGAACAACCTCGAATCCGCTCTCGGCACCGCCGCTGGGACGGGGCCGACGATCACCCTCCCCGCCATCGGAGAAACAGAAGATCCCTCGATCACCGAGGTCCCCGCCAGGCTTCCCGTCAGAGCCGGACAGCAGCTCGCGGTCGACATCACTCCCTCGATCGGGATCATCTACAACTCGAACGGCGACAAGCGCAGCTACCTGTTTGCCCCGCCGCTCGTCGAAGGGGCGGGCCAGCGAGGCTCGACCGAGGTGGTGAACGAACTCCTTGTTCAGGCGACGATCGAGCCCGACGCCGACAACGACGGGTTCGGGGACGAGACCCAGGACCAGTGCCCGACGCAGGCGGCGACGCACGGCCCCTGCGACACCACCCCGCCCGGGATAACCGGGCTCAGGGTCGCCAAGGGCAAGAACATCTCCTACACGCTCAGCGAGGCGGCGTCGGTCAGCTTCAAGCTCGAGAAGAAGTCGAAGGGCCGCAAGGTCGGCCGCAAGTGCGTCAAGCAGACGAAGAAGAACAAGGCCAAGAAGGCCTGCCCGCTGTTCAAGCAGGTCGCCTCCTTCGGCGGGCCCGGCAACGCCGGCCCCAATAGCGCCGCGATCCCGAGGAAACTCGGCCCCGGCAGCTACCGCCTGACGATGACCGCGCGTGACGCGCTCGGCAACACGTCGACGAAGACGACGACGTTCAAGATCGCCGCGAAGAAGAAAAAGAAGAAGTGATTCCTGCGGCCTACTCGTAGGTCAGCGCCTGCAGCGGGTCGAGGCGGGCGGCGCGACGGGCAGGAAGGATCGCGGCAAGCGTTCCGATCAGGACCCCGAGGACGGCGATCAGGATCAGTACCCCGGTCGGTAGGCGCAGTTCAAGGCCGACCAGGGTGCTTTCTCGGATCGAGAGGATCCAGACCGCGCCGACCAGTAGTCCGGCGGCGATTCCGGCAAGGCTTCCGCCAAGTGAGATCAGCAGGCTCTCGTCGAGCATCGTGCGGCGGACTCGCCAGCGGGAGCCGCCGAGGGCGCGCAGGACGCCGATCTCACGGGTGCGCTCCAGGACCGACATCGACAGCGTGTTGATGATTCCCAGGAGACCGACGATGACGGCGATGCCGATGATCGCGTTGAAGAACGCGAACTGCTGGTTGATCTGGTCTTCGTACTGCTGCTTGAAGTCATTGTTGGTCACCGATTCGAAGCCGGGGTAGTCATTGCCGAGCAGCCGCGAGACTTCGGTCCCGAGCAATTCGCGCTGGCCGGGCGAGGCAGCGTCGACGGCAAGGATCGAGTCGGCATCGATCCCGTACACCCGTTTCATCGTCGCCAGCGAAAGGGTGACGATGTTTCCGTTGCCTTCCAGCGTGTCGACCGTGGCCACGATCGGCGCCCGGTCACTGCCCGCCGGTCCCTTGAGATCGAGGGTGTCGCCGACGCCGAGCCCGGTTTCGTCGGCGATCCCCTTCCCGATCACCGCCCCTCCGGCAGACAGTCCGGCCATCGCCTCGGCGGTGCCGGCCCCTTCGTATTCGGTGTGGTCGACCTTGGGCCAGCTGCGCGGATCGATTGCCGTCAACAGGCCGGGTTCATCGCTCCCGGGGAGGTGCGTCGTGTAAACGATCCGCCTCGGCGTCACGACTCCCGCCGTCGGCAGATCGGCGATCCGTTCCCGGAGGCTCGGGTCGATGCCGCTCATCGGCGGCCCGTATTCGCTGTAGCCGTCCGGCTGGACGGTGAGGTCGCGGGCGAACCGTGCGTCCAGCTCGTGGTTGATGGAGCCGACGAAGCTCGCGCTCAACATCGAGTTGACCACCACCACCGAAAGGGTCACGATCAGCGCCGAGGCGGTGGCCGAGGTGCGCAGGGGATTGGCGCGCACCGAGTCGGCGGCGAGACGGCCCTCAGCGGGCATCACGCCCCGGATCGGCACCGCCAGTGCCCGCACCAATGGCATCACGACGAACGGCGCCAGAAGCACCATGCCGACGAACATCGTCACGGTCGAGCCGACGCCGACCAGAGCGGCGAGCGGGCTGTTGCTCTGATTGCTGAACCAGAAGAGGCCGCCGACCGCAAGGCCGGGCAAAAACAGAGCCAAGCCGAGGACGAGGCGCGGCAGCCTGAGCCGGTGCTTGACCGCACCGCTGCCGGTCAGGGCGCGTATCGGCGCCACCCGACCCGCCCTGAGGGCGGGGAACAGGGAGCCGCCAAGGGTGGCGAGCAGGCCGACGAGGACGGCAATGATCACGGCGCCGGTGGTGATGTCCAACGAGGCCACCGGGAGCCCGAAGGAGCTCCTCATCGCCGCCGCCAGCACTTCCGCAAGCAGCAGTCCGAGCCCGAGGCCGAGGAGGCAGCCCGCGACGGCGAGGATCATCGCTTCGCCGACGACCGAGGCCGCGATTCTCCGGCGCGACGCGCCGATTGCGCGCAGGGTTCCGATCTCGCGCATCCGCTGCAGGACCGTCATGTTGAATGAATTGAGGATCAGGAAGACGCCGACGAAGATCGCCATCCCCGAGAAGAAGTAGAGGACGATGTCGAGCCCGGCAAGCTGTTCGTTCACATCTTCGCCGCGGCCGGCCGGCGTGGTGACTTCGACGCCGGGCCCGAGCACCGCGTCTATCCGTCGCTGCAGGGTCGCTGGCGAGACTCCGTCGGCGGCGATCACGTTGATCTCGTCCCAGACGCCTTCCTTGCCGGTCAGACGTCGGACCGCTTCGGCCGGCATCGTCGCGGTCCCATATCCGCCGAGGTCGAGACTCGTGTTCAGCCGGTAGATGCCGGTTACATGCAGGTCGACCGGGCCCGATGGCGTCGCCAGGGGCAGTTTGTCGCCGACGGCGAGCCCCTCCGCGTTCGCCCAGGCTTCCTCCAGCTCGATTTCCCCGCCCGAGGAGGGCTCACGCCCGGCGACGATTTCGCTGCCGCTGGCGTCGGGTGCATTGAGGTTCACGCCGCCGACGAAGAGGGTGCCGCTGCGTCCCTGGCGAGCGTTGCCGCCTTCGTCGATCACCCGAAAGATCCCGTTGACACCGCCGACAGCGGCCTCGACCCCATTTACCCCTTCGACCCTCGGCAGCGTCTTCTCCGGGACCGAGCCGATCATGTTCTTGCCGGAGACGATGACGCTGGTGTTGCCGTAGATCGCGTCGAAAAGGTTGGTGAAGCTCGAGTGGATGGTGCTGACGAGGATCAGGACGCCGAAGGCCATCCCGACACCGAGAACGATCCCGGCGGTGGTCAGTATCGAGCGCAGCGGTCGGGTCCGCAGCGAGCGAAGGCCGATTCCCGCGAACCGGTGGAGCCTGACACCGCGCGGCAGCGGGGCCCCCCTCATGTCAGCGCCCGCTGTAGCTTGCCCCCTCCGGCCTCGACCTCGCGAAAGGCATCGATCACCGCGCCCGTGCTCCCGCCCGCCACCTCGCCGACGATCGCGCCGTCGCGGAGGAACACGACCCGGTCGGCGAGCGCGGCGGCCCCCGGATCGTGGGTCACCATCACCACGGTCTGGCCGTCGTCGACCACAGCCCGAAGCAGGCGCATCACAACGGCGCCCGCATTCGAGTCCAGGTTGCCGGTCGGCTCGTCGGCCAGAACCACGCGGGGATCCCTGAGGAGGGCCCGGGCGATCGCCACCCGCTGTTGCTCACCGCCGGAGAGCTCGGTCGGGAGGTGGGCGGCGCGCTCCCCGAGGCCGACCTTCTCCATCAGCTCTTCAACCCTCTCGGTGTAGTCACCGGGGCGCTCTCCGTTCACGAGGGCCGCGATCAGCACGTTCTCCGCCGCCGAGAGGCTGGGGAGGAGGTTGAAGAACTGGAAGACGAATCCGAATACCTCGCCGCGCAGCCTCGTCAGCTCGCGGTCGTTGAGATCGTCATAGCGTCGGCCGTCGATCGCAACCGAGCCGCCATCGGGCCGATCCAGGGCGCCGAGTATGTGCAGGAGGGTGCTCTTGCCGGAGCCTGACGGCCCCATGATCGCGACCATCTCGCCATCTTCCACTCTGAGGTCGACGTCGCGCAGGGCCTGGACCGTGGTCGCGCCGGCGCCAAAGTTCCTGATCAGGCCCTCGGCTTCGAGCAGCGTGCGATTCGGTTCGGTCTCGCTGTTCACGGTTTCGCCCCTCGCCAGACGCTATGGGCGATCGCGAGCGGCGGAATCGGGGAAAGGCCGCAGATCGGGGTGCGGTGTTGCCGTAGCCTCGGCGAGACCGAGTTCAGCCGAGCCCTGACTAGGATCTGACCCCGTAGAACCCCCGGGGGAGTGAGTTAACGGCTATGCGCACGGTCTCCAAAACCGTGAATCCGGGTTCGAATCCCGGCTCCCCCGCTTGCCTGGCGATGGGACCAGCGACGACGGCGAGCGCGACGACCTCGCCGAGCTGCTCGAGCGGAGGGCGCTGACCGGCGACGAGGCGCGCCCCGAGGCGGTGGCCCGCCGCCGCGAGGCCGGCGGGCGCACTGCCCGGGAGAACATCGAGGACCTGGTCGACCCCGGATCGTTCGTCGAGTACGGCCGCTTCGCGATCGCCGCCCAGCGCGGCCGGCGCACCGTCGAGGAGCTGATCGAGCGGACGCCGGGCGACGGCCTCCTCGGCGGCACCGCGCGAGTCAACGGCGAGCTGTTCGGGGACACCGCGGCGTGCGCGGTGCTGACCTACGACTACACGGTGCTGGCCGGGACCCAGGGCGCGCTCGGCCACCGCAAGAAGGACCGGCTCTTCGAGCTGATCGAGCGGATGCGGCTGCCGACCGTGTTCTTCGCCGAGGGGGGAGGCGGCCGGCCGGGCGACACCGACTACCCGGTGGTTTCGGCCCTCGACGTGCGGGCGTTCGCGCTCTGGGCCGGGCTCTCGGGGGTTGTGCCGCGGATCGCGGTGGTCGCCGGACGCTGCTTCGCCGGCAACGCGGTGATCGCCGGCTGCGCCGACCTGATCGTCGCGACCGAGAACATCTCGCTGGGGATGGGAGGCCCGGCGATGATCGAGGGCGGCGGGCTCGGAGTCGTCGACGCCGACGAGATCGGGCCGATCGAGATGCAGACTGCGAACGGCGTCGTCGACGTCGCAGTCGGGGACGAGGCGGAGGCCACCGCGGTGACGAAGAAGCTGCTCGCCTTCTTCCAGGGGGCGACCGCGCCGGGACCCGAGCCCGACCAGGGGCGCCTTCGCGGGCTGGTGCCGGAGCGGGAGCGGCGCGCCTACGCCGTCGCGCCGATCGTCGAGACGATCGCCGACGAGGGCTCCGCGGTCTTCCTGCGCGAGCAATTTGCGCCGGAGATGGTCACGGCGCTCGCCCGCGTCGAGGGCCGCCCGCTCGGCTTCATCGCCAACGACACCCGCCAGATGGCGGGCGCGATCACCAGCGACGGCGCCGACAAGGCGGCGCGGTTCCTCCAGCTCTGCGACGCCTTCGGGCTTCCCGTCATCTCCCTCGTCGACACGCCGGGGATCATGGTCGGGCCCGAGGCCGAGGCGACCGGCCTGGTCCGGCACGCTTCGCGCCTGCTCGTCGCCGGCGCCGCCCTGCGGGTGCCGATGATCGCCGTCATCCTCCGCCGCGGCTACGGGCTGGGGGCGCAGGCGATGGTCGGCGGCAGCCTGCACGAGCCGCTGCTGACCGTCGCCTGGCCGTCGGCGCATCTGGGCCCGATGGGGCTCGAGGGCGCGGTCCGGCTCGGGATGCGGAGGGACCTCGAGGCGATCGCCGACGAGGCCGAGCGCGAGCAGCGGGTCCGCGAGCTGACCGCGATGGCCGAGCGCAACGCGAGGGCGCTCAACGCGGCGACCCTGTTCGAGCTCGACGACGTCATCGACCCGGCCGAGACCCGCTCGCTGATCGCCTCGACCCTGGCGGCGGCGACGGCGCACGCGTCGGCCTCCGATCCCGGCCGCCGCTTCGTCGACACCTGGTAGGGCTCAGCCGCGGTCGGGTTCGAGCCCGACCAGCACGTAGTAGCCGACGAGGAAGAGACGCTCGCCGTCGGAGACGACCGGCGTGTAGCCGGCCTGGTCGAGCTCGAAGGTCTTGCGGCGCGTGTTGAC
>DATAOP010000098.1:0-6044 GCA_036265675.1 Solirubrobacterales bacterium | reverse complement strand
CAAGTGCCGAGGCCGAAACGCCCCAGCCCTATGCAGTCGGCAGAACCCACTTTTCGAGAGGCGCTTGGGTACTTGATGCCGCGTTGGGCAAAGCGCTTGTCGCGCAAGGGCCGCTCCTAGAAGAGGGACCGTTAGTCGTGGCGAATTGGGGCGGGGCGTCACCCGGCAAGAAGACGCCCCACCCCGTCGCCCCTTCAGACGGCTGCGGAAACCTCCGCGTCGCCGCCGTCCGTCGGCCGCTGGGGAGTCGAGGCCCCCTCGGCACTGGACGTCGGCGCACCGTTGAAGCTTTTTGCCTGGACCGGGCGCAGGTAGGCGATCTGGCCCTCCCGCAGCTCGAGCCGCTGCAGCTCGGCGCGGGTCAGCTGCGCCCAGACCTCGGTCCCGTCGGAGAGCACCAGCTCGACCCGGACCTCGAAGCCGAGGGTGACGATCCGCTGCACCAGGCCCTCCTGGGTGCGGTCGTCGGGGTCGAGGACGATCTCCATGTCGTGCGGTCGCACGAAGTGGTCGCCGAGCCGGTTGACCTCGCCGACGAAGCTCATCACGAATTCGTTGGCCGGGTGCTCGTAGAGCTCGTCGGCGCTGCCCGACTGCTCGACCCGGCCCTCGTTCATCACGACCAGCTGCTCGGCGACGTCCATCGCCTCCTCCTGGTCATGGGTGACGAAGATCGTCGTCACGTGCATCTCGTCGTGGAGGCGGCGCAGCCAGCTCCGCAGGTCCTTGCGCACCTTCGCGTCGAGCGCCCCGAACGGCTCGTCGAGCAGCAGCACCTGCGGCTCGACAGCGAGCGCCCGGGCGAGCGCCATCCGCTGGCGCTGGCCGCCGGAGAGCTGGTCCGGGTAGCGCTCGGCGAGCCCGTCGAGCTGGACCAGCCGCAGCAGCTCGTGGACGCGATCGCCGGTCTCCGCCTTCCTCCACCTCCGGATCCTCAGCCCGAAGGCGACGTTCCCGAACACGGTCATGTGCTTGAACGCCGCGTAGTGCTGGAAGACGAACCCGACGCCGCGCTTCTGCGCCGGTTTCGCAGTCGCGTCCTCGCCGCTGATCGTGACCCGGCCGGCGTCGAGGGCCTCGAGGCCGGCGATCGCCCGCAGCAGTGTCGACTTGCCGCTGCCGCTGGGCCCGAGGAGGGCCGTCAGCGACCCGTCGGGGACGTCGATCGAGACGTCGTCGAGAGCCTGAAACCGCCCGAAGCGCTTGCGCGCTCCCTCAACCGTGATTCCCACCGGGTGCCTCCTTTGTCGTCTTGGCTTTGCGGCCGCCGATGCTCATCAGCAGCAGGGTGGTGAAGGCGAGAAGGGCGAGGACGATCGCGCCGGCGTAGGCCGATTGCTCGTCGAACTGCTCGAACGCCTTGCCGACGAACAGCGGCAGCGTTTCGGTCCTGCCCGAGATCGAGCCGGAGACGATCGTCACCGCGCCGAACTCGCCGAGGACGCGTGCGGTCGTCAGGACGACGCCGTAGGCGACGCCCCAGCGGATCGCCGGCAGTGTCACCCGCCAGAAGGTCTGCCAGGGACCGGCCCCGAGGGTCGAGGCGGCCTGCTCCTGCTCGGTCCCGATCTCCTCCAGGACCGGCACCGTCTCGCGGACCACGAACGGCAGCGAGACGAAGATGCTGGCGAGGACCATCCCCGGGATCGAGAAGAGGACCGTGATCCCCCAACCGGCGAGCGTCGGGCCGAACCAGCCGTCGGTCCCGTAGAGGAGGAACAGGGAGAGCCCGATCACCACCGGCGAGACCGCGAACGGGAGGTTGATCGCGGCGTCGACGAACCGGTTCCCCCACCACCGGTGGCGGACCAGGAGCAGGGCGCACCCGACCCCGAAGACGGTGTTGAGCGGGACCGCGATCGCGACCATCAGCAGCGTCAGGTAGATCGCGTGCAGCGCGTCGGGCGAGGTCATCGCCTCGACCGG
This sequence comes from Solirubrobacterales bacterium, assembly GCA_036265675.1. Lineage (GTDB taxonomy): Bacteria > Actinomycetota > Thermoleophilia > Solirubrobacterales > 70-9 > VRUE01. Next base: position 4,118 of record DATAOP010000098.1, on the reverse strand, counting down.
CGGCCCGAGCCCGTGTTCGAAGGTCTTGTAGAAGATCATCGCCACGGGCGCCAGCAGGAGCAGGCCGAGATAGCCGAAGGCGAGACCGCGCAGGCCCCATCTGGCCGGGGTGCCGGGGGTCATCGGGCCGCCTCCCGCCTGCGGCTGGTGAGGCGGACGAAGAGGCTGACGAGGACCAGCAGCAGCAGCGAGATCGCGAGCAGGACGACGGAGACGGCGGCGGCTCCGGAGATGTCGCCGGACTCGATCTGGCTGCGGATGAAGACCGAGGAGACCTCGGTCCTGAACGGGATGTTGCCCGAGATCAGGATCAGCGACCCGAACTCGCCCAGCGCCCGCGCGAACGCGAGCAGCACTCCGGCGAGGATCCCGGGGAGGAGGTTGGGGAAGATGATCCGCCGGAAGACCGTGAGGCCGCCGGCGCCGAGCGAGGTCGCCGCTTCCTCCATCTCGCGATCGAGCTCCATCAGCAGCGGCTGGACCGCGCGGACGACGAACGGCAGGGTGACGAAGCTGAGCGCGAGGATGACTGCGGTCCGGGTGAAGGCGACGTCGACGCCGATCGGGCTGTCGGCTCCGTAGAGGGTCAGCAGGGTGAGCCCGGCGACGATCGTCGGCAGCGCGAACGGGAGGTCGATCAGCGCATTGACCGCGCCCTTGCCGGGGAACTCGTCGCGGACCAGAACCCAGGCGATCACGGTGCCGAAGACTGCGTTGACCGCGGCGACGATCAGCGAGCAGATCACGGTCAGCTTCAACGCCGCCATCGACTGGCTCGCCGTCACCGCCTCCCAGAAGGCGCCGAGGCCGCCGTCGGTCGATTTCGCGACCACCGCGGCGAGCGGCAGGAGGACGATCAGCGACAGGTAGAGCACGACCACGCCCCTGCCGAGGCCGGCGCCGATCCCGGGCAGGCGGAAGGCCGCCCCCCGGGAGGGCGCTTGAAGGGTTGCCGGGTTGGCCTCCATCCGAGCCTCAGCCGCTCGTCGAGACCCCGAGTTCCTTCTCGATCTTCGCGACCCTGCCGGTCGTGTCGTCGAAGAACTCGTCGTTGACCTTGCCCCAGCCGCCGAACTGATCGATCGTGAACAGGTCCTTCGGGGTCGGGAACTGCTTCGGGTCGACCAGGGCCTGGTTCACAGGGCGGTACCCGTTTTCGGCCCAGATTTCCTGGCCCTCGTCGGACCAGATGAATTCGAGGAACGCCTTCGCCGCCGCGGGAGCGTCCTTGGTGACCGCGATCGGCGTCTCGATCTTGAGCGTGCTCGGCGGGATGACGTATTCGACGTCCTCGCCCTCTTCTTCGGCCTTGATCGCCTCGTTCTCGTAGCTGAGGAGGACGTCGCCCTCGCCCTGGGTGAAGGCGGCCAGAGCGTCGCGCCCGCTGCCGGGCTGGACGACGGTCTTCTCGAGCAGCGTCTTGACCGCGGCGAGAGCCTCGGCGGACGACCGGCCCTCGTTCAGCTCGGTGCCGTAGATGGCCATGATGTTCCACCGCGCCGAGCCGGAGCTGAACGGGTTGGGGGTGATCACGTCGACGTCCTTCTCGAGCAGGTCGTCGAACGATTTGATCCCCTCCGGATTGCCCTTGCGGACGACGATCACGACCACCGAGTCCTGACCGATGCCCTTGTACCTGTTCTTGTTCCAGTCCGGGGCGACCTGACCGGATTCGACCAACCGTTCCATGTCGCCGCCCTGCGAGAAGTGGACGAGCGCGGCCGGCTGGCCGGCCTCGACGGCGCGGCTCTGGTCGCCGGAGGCGCCGAAGGAATTGCTGAAGCTGACGCCGGCGCCCTGCGAGGTTTCCTCGAAGGCGGGCTCGAGCGCTTCCTCGTAGACCGACTCCGGGGTGGAGTAGCCGACGACGTCGACGCTGCCGCCGGAGCCCGAGCTCGCTCCGGTCGCGGAGTCGTCGCCTCCGCAGCCGGCAACGGCCATGGCGGCCGTGAGTGCGAGGACGGCGGCGAGGAGGCCGGTGCCTGCGATGCGTTGCCGGGTCAGCCTGCGGGGTGTCTCCATGGAGCCTGTTCCTTCCTTTCTTGACTAACTTAGTGCTGAACTGGCGCGGCAGAGTAGCAGAAAGTTGATTGAAATAGTCCGGATTCGGTTCGGGGCCGCCGACTAGACTGCGATCCGATGAGCGGGGAGGACGTTGTCCGGACGCCGGAGGAGGCCCTGCAGGGCCTGCCCGACTTCCCGTTCGAGTCGCGCCACCACGAGATCGACGGGCTGCGCCTCGCCTACCTCGACGAGGGCGAGGGAGACCCGATCGTCTTCTTCCACGGTGAGCCCACCTGGTCGTTCCTCTGGCGCAAGGTGATCCCGCCGGTCCGCGACGCCGGCCACCGCTGCATCGCCCCCGACTACGCCGGCTTCGGCCGCTCCGACAAGCCCACCGACATCGCCTGGTACACGTACGACCGCCACGTCGAGCTGATCGCGGCGCTGCTCGAGGAGCTCGACGTCCGCAACGCGACGGCGGTCGTCCATGACTGGGGCGGGCCGATCGGCCTCCGGCTCGCGGTCGAGCACCGGGACCGGTTCTCGCGGATCGTGATCATGGACACCGGCCCCTTCACCGGGCACCAGCGGATGAGCGAGAACTGGCTCAGGTTCCGCGACTTCGTTCGCGACAGCGAGGAGCTTCCGGTCGGCTTCCTGGTGCGGGCTGGCTGCAAGGAGGATCCCGGCGACGAGGTGATCGCCGCTTATGAGGCCCCGTTTCCGAACGAGGAGTCGAAGGCGGGGGCGCGGGCGTTCCCGCTGATCCTCCCGACTGAGCCCGATGCCCCCGGCGCCGAGGAGGGCAAACGCGTCGCCGAAGCGCTGCGGGAGGACGACCGCCCGACCCTGCTGCTCTGGGCCGACTCCGACCCGGCGCTGCCGTTCTCGGTCGGCGAACGGGTCTCGAGCGAGCTCAACTACCCGGCGCCGCGGAAGATCGAGAACGCCGGCCACTTCCTCCAGGAGGACGCCGGGGCCGAGATCGGCGCGATCATCGCCGACTGGATCTGATCAAGCGCCGCCTCCTCTGCTCCAGCGGGGCCGCGCTCATCACTACCGGCGACCACGCGGCCCCGCTTCCGCGTCCGGGGGCGGCTTACGGTTCCCGTTGCGAGCGTTGCTGTTGGACTGGGGCGGCTTAAGGCTCCTTGCGGGAGCGCTGTGACCGCACGACCGCCGCGAGCTGCTTGCGCGGGTGGTCGGCGAGGAGGCGGACGGGGCGCGGCGGCCCCTCGTCATCGAGCCAGGTGACCGTTCCCGGCCAGTAGGGGCCGGGCGGGGTGCCGGGGTGGTGGAAGGCGGTTGCGAACACCCAGCTGCCCGTGTTGTGAAGGGAGCCGCCGCCCGGCAGCGGCCAGGCGCCGTCCTCGTCGCCGGGCCCGCCCCGGTGGGTGTGGCCCGTGATCAGGTGGATGTCGCCGAGGCCGAGCCGCTCGCCGAGCTCGGTCGCCGCGGTGACGCCGCTGGCGGTGATCGCCTCGGCGGTGAGGACGGGGTCGAACTCCGCATGCAGGAGCCGGTTCATCCCCCAGACCGTCGCCGGGATGCCGGCCCCGATCGCCGCGCTGAGCGCCGCCCGCCGGACCCGGCCGTCCTCCCGATTGCGGCGCGAGATCACCCGCCATACCCGCTCCGAGGGCCGGGTCGCGCGCTGGGCAAGCCCCGATTGCGCGAGCGAGTAGGAGAGGCCGTAGACCGGACGCAGCACCCGCTCGTAGTCGAACGGGCTCGCCGGGCTCGGCACCGGGCCGAACATCCGCATCACGCCGGCCGCCGCGACGCACTCGAGCCGCGGCAGGCTCATGTGGCAGTCCATGTAGTGGCCGTGGGTCGCGTAGACGTCATCGCGCAGCCAGAGCCCGGGGTAGGCGAGCTCGAGCGCCGCGTCCCCGAGCCAGTCCGCGATCCTCCGCGCGCCATCGGATCTGGGCGGTGCCCGATGCTCCAGTTCGAGCGAGCGATCGCCGAGAGCCAGTTCCTCGAGCAGCGGCTCGGCGAGACGGTGATCGTGGTTGCCGGGCACGAGGACGACGTGGCGGCCGGCCATCGCCTCACCCAGGTCCTCGAAGAAGGGGCGCGCCGCCTCGAGCGTCGCGGCGAGCGGTCTTTCG
>DATAOP010000097.1:0-5138 GCA_036265675.1 Solirubrobacterales bacterium | reverse complement strand
ACCGCGCCGAATGCGTCCCATCCCTCTCTCCTCTCAGCCGGTTCCGGCCAGACCCGATGTGCGCCTTACTCCTTTTCCCTCGAAGTAGTCCCACTCCTGCTCGCCGAGCTCGGTCGCCGGCGGGTCGCCGTAGACCCACTCGCGCATGATCCGGTGCCAGTTGCGACGCGCGCGAAGCTGCCCGAGCACGGCGACGACCCCGATTTCCATCCGCCTCCCCATCAGCTCCTCGGCCGGCAGCGACTCGCGCCGCATCAGGTCGTAGTACTCGGAGCGCGGGTCGTTCGTCGACTCGATGATCTTCATCACCCGTCGGGCGCTGATCTCGATCTCGCGGTCCTCGATGTACCAGCCGCCGACGGCCATCATGTGCTCCATCAGGCGTTCGGCGTCGAGCTTCGACGGGTTCTTGATGAAGCCGAGGTCGACGAGGGCGGTGCGAAACGCCTCCGGGTCGTTGCGCGAGGCGGCGTCGAAGGCGCGCTGCTGAAGGGCGATCTGCTCGTTGTCGAGCTTCTTCGTCATCCCGAAGTCGAGGAAGGCGACCCGGCCGTCGTCCATCAGCAGGTAGTTGCCGGGATGGGGATCGGCGTTGAAGTGCTGGAGGTGAAAGGTCGAGCCGAGGCTGCCGCGGAAGACGATCTCGCCGAAGCGGCTGCGCTCCTCGTGCGGCAGCTGCTTGATCTCCTCGAACCCGAGCCCCTCGACGAACTCGGTGACGAGAACGCGGCGGCGGGAGAGGCGGGTGATCACTTCCGGCACGTAGATGAACGGGTGATCGCGGTAGGCGCGCGAGAACGTGCGCTGGTTCTGGGCCTCGTACTCGTAGTCGAGCTCCTCCATCACCCGCTCGCGGATCTCGTCGGCGATCGCCTTCGCGTCGAGGCCCGGCGCGAGGGCGCGTGCGAGCCGCACCATCGTCCCGGCATTTCGGAGGTCGGCGTCGAGTGCCTCGGCGATCCCCGGGTACTGGACCTTGACCGCGACCGCGCGACCGTCGAGCAGCGTCGCGCGGTGGACCTGACCGATCGACGCGGCGGCGAACGCCTCCTGCTCGAACTCGGCGAAGAGCTCGTCGAGCGGTTCGTCGTCGTACTCCTCCTCGAGCACCTTCTCGACCTTCTCCCACGGCATCGAGGGGGCGTCGGTCCGCAGCTTCGCCAGCTGTTCCTGGTAGATCTCGCGGTACTCCTCGGGGATGAACTCGGTGTCGATGAATGAGGCGAACTGGCCGAGCTTCATCGCTGCGCCCTTCATCTGGCCGAGCGCGCCGACCATCTTCATCGCGGTTTCGAGGTGGCGCTGCTCGAGCTTCTCGCGGCCGCCCTCCTCGGAGCGGGCGACATTCGTCGCTTTGGTCCCCGCATAGCGGGCGCCCTGGACCCCCACCACCGACCCGAGCTTGGCCGAGCGGCGTATGCGGCCCTTCGGGATCTTCGATTTGTCGGCCATCGTTCGAATTGTGAAGGGTGCCACGCCCGGAGGCGACGTTTCTCTATCCTCTCCGATCCGATGGCCAGTGGACGCGAAACCCTGAAAGTGGCTCCCCGCGCGGAGTTCGGCTCTCGCAGCTCGCGGCGTCTGCGGCGTGAGGGACTCGTTCCCGGCGTCGTCTACGGCGGCGGCAGCGAGGCGCGCTCGTTCCAGGCCGGCGAACGCGAGATCCGTTCCGTGCTCGCCGGCGGCCAGGCGCTGTTCGACCTCGAGCTCGAGGGATCCTCGGCGGTCCCGGTCGTGGTCAAGGAACAGCAGCTGCATCCGGTCCGAGGCAACCTCGAGCACATCGACCTCCAGGAGGTCAAACTCGACGAGGAGATCCAGGCCGAGGTCGCGATCGAGCTCGAGGGAGCCGAGGTCGCACCGGGCGTCAAAGAGGGCGGGGTGCTCGAGCACGTCACCCGCGAGATCACCGTCGAAGCGCTGCCGACCGAGATCCCCGAGAGGATCGTCGCCGATGTCTCCGAGATGGAGATCAACGACACCCTTCAGCTCTCCTCGCTGACGATCCCGGGCAGCGTCAAACTCGTCGCCGACGATCCCGAGGAGGTCACGATCGCGACCCTTTCGCCGCCGCGGGTCGAGGAGGAGCCCGAGCCGGAGGTCGAGGAGGAGGCCGAGCTCGTCGGCGAGGAGGGCGAGGCCCCGGCCGAGGAGGAGGGCGAGGGCGCCGAGGGCGAGGGCGACTCGGGCGACTCCGGCGAGGAGTAGCCACCATCGGCCTGTTTCGCCGCCGGGAGGGCCCCTCCGGCGAGCGAATCCTGATCATCGGCCTCGGCAACCCGGGCAAGCGCTACGCCGGGACCCGCCACAACGTCGGCTTCGAGGTCGGCGCCGAGCTATCGCGCCGCTGGGACCTGCCCCGCGCCAAGAGCCGCTTCGGCGGCCAGATCACCGAAGGGCGCACCGGGCCCGGAGGGCCGCGGGTCGCGATCCTGTTGCCCCAGACGTTCATGAACGACTCCGGCGACTCGGCCGGGCCTGCGCGCGGCTCGCTCAGGGTCCCGCTCGACCGCGTCGTCGTCCTCCACGATGAGATCGACCTTCCGTTCGGCGAGGTCCAGGCCCGGCTCGGCGGCGGCCTCGCCGGCCACAACGGTCTCAAGAGCCTGCGAGCCGGGTTCGGCGACCCGGACTTCTGGCGGGTCCGGATCGGGGTCGGGCGGCCCGACTCGACCGACCCCGAGATCGTCTCGGCCTACGTCCTCGGCAGCTTCCGCGAGCCGCGCGACGAGGTCGAGGCCCTGGTCTCCACCGCTGCCGACGAGGCCGAGCGGTTGGTCGAGCGGCTAGCCTCACCGAGCGATGACGACGAGCGTTGAACGCACGGCATATGAGGTCGACGAGAGCGGGGTCGCCGTCCTCCGCCTCGAGCGTCCGGAGGCGCGCAACGCGATCGACACCCTGATGCTGAACGAGATGCTGGCCCGGCTCGCCGAGGCCGCCGGCGACGAGGCGGTGCGCGTGCTGGTGATCAGCTCCGGCGACCACATGGGCCTCTCGGCCGGCGCCGACGTCCGCGAGGAGCTCGAGCCGGAGGCGAAGGTCGCGCGGATGCAGCTCTTCGCCGACCTCTACGACGCGATCGTCTCGTTCCCGAAGCCGACCGTCGCCGCCTGCCACGGCGACGTCGTCGGCGGCGGCGCCGAGATCGCGGTCTGCTGCGATCTCCGGGTCGGCGGCTCGAACCTGCGGATGCGATTTCCCGGCGCCGCGCTGGGAGTGCCGGTCGGGCCGGCGCGGCTGGTCACCCTCTGCGGCCTGGCCACCGCCAAGTACCTGCTGCTCACCTCGCGCACCGTCGGCGCCGACGAGGCTCTGCGGCTCGGGCTGGTCAACCGGGTCGCGCCGGCGGCGGCGACCGAGGAGGCGGCGGTCGGGGTGGCGACCGAGGTCGCGGCGCATCCGCCCGATGCGGTGGCCCGGCTCAAGCAGATGCTCCACGCCTGGGACGACGTCGAGGGCCGCTCGGCGACCGAGGGCGAGGGCCAGGTCGAGTGGCAGCGCACCGGCCCGGGCCTCCCTCATCAGCGTTGAGCCCTTCGGCCACATGGATTGGAATGCCCGACCACTGCCGGTAGGGTCCTGGTCCGTGTCCGTCCGCCGCCCTTCCCGCGTTCGCGGGCGCCATCCAGCGACGATCGCCCTCCTCGCGCTCGGTCTCCTCGGGCTCTTCGCCCCGGCCGCCTCGGCGCTGACCTTCGAAGTCGACAACACGGGCGACACATCCGGTGGCGCCTGCACCGGAGCTGCGTCCGACTGCTCTCTACGCTCGGCGATCGAACTGTCCAACAGCACCCCGAACGAACCCGACCTGATCGGCTTCTTGCCGGCGACCTTCAACGGTGAGCCCGGCGACAAGATCACCCTCACCACCGCCCTGCCGGCGCTCACCAGCACGTTCCTCCTCAATGGCAGCAGCTGCCTGCCGGCGGGCGCCGACATCGGCCCCTGCGTCGAGGTCGCCGCGCCCTCGAACGCCGTCTCCGTCCTCACCCTCGAAAACGCCGACAACTCGAGTATCAACGGCCTCTCCCTGACCGGCGGGCGGTTCGGGATCGACGTCCTCGACGAATCCTCGGCCCTCACGGTGACCAACAACTGGATCGGGGTGAAGCTCGACGCCAGCGGCGGCGGCAACGCCGATGCGGGAATCTTCATCGACCCCGACTCAGACGGCGCGGTGATCGGGGGGACCGGCCTGGGCGGGCGGAACGTGATCTCCAACAACGGAGTCGGGGTCGACGTCATGGGCGCAGACAACACCTCGATCCAGGGCAACTACATCGGGGTCAAACCGGACGGGGCGACCAAGGCGGAAAACGGTAAGGACATCGAGATCACCGACTCGACCGCGGCGCCGGGCTTTGACGCGACCGGGAACGTCGTCGGCGGCCCGCTCACCAGCCCCCAGGCTGAATCCGCCGCCTGCGACGGCGCCTGCAACGTGATCTCGGGCGCAGCGAGTCACGGGATCGACCTCCAGGGCGACGGCGCACTCCAGGAAGAGGCGCCGGCGAGCGGAGCCACCACGATTCAGGGCAATCTGATCGGCCTCAACGCCGCCGGCACGGGGGTCGTTCAGAACTTTCGCGCGGGAATTCGCGTCGGCGAAGCCGACACGGTGCAGATCGGTGGCGCCACGGCGCAGGTCGCCAATCGCATCAACGGCGGCGAAGCCGGGATCCAGGCCGGCCCGTCGAGCGATGACCTGAAGATCGAGGGCAACCGGATCGGCCTCGACGCGACCGGGACCGGCTCTGAACTCACCCCGTCGACGGAAGGCATCGCCGTCAACGCAGGAGGGACGACGGCCGGGAACGCGGCGACGATCGCCGGCAACAGGATCGCGATGGCCGGCGGAAGCGCGATCGAACTCAAAGGCAGCGGGACGATCGCGACGACGATCGCGGACAACATCATCGGGCGCGGCGTCGGCGGCGAGACCCTGACCGCAGGGACCGTCGGAATCCAGGTGACGCAGGGGTCGGGCAGCACGATCGAAGGGAACGTCGTCGACAGAGCGCACCTGATCGGGATCGTGCTCCAAAGCAGCAACAACCGCCTGACCGGGAACGAAGTTCTCGGGACCGAAGAAGACTCGGGAATCGTGATCGAAGAGTTCGGGCCCCAGCCCTCGA
>DATAOP010000096.1:0-19711 GCA_036265675.1 Solirubrobacterales bacterium | reverse complement strand
CACCGCGAAGGCGAGCATGAAGAGCGCGGTCGGGCCGAAGCCGAGGCCGGGGTTGTAGAGCCGGCTCACCCCCTTCGCGTCGACCAGCACCTCGCCGATCCGCAGCCGCGTGAGGAAGGTCGAGGACATGCCGCCGCGGTTCTTGTCGAGGAACTCGATCAGGTTGAAGTGGGCGCCCACGCTGACGATCAGCGCGGCCCCCTTCTCGAACGCGAGCAGCATCGCCACGTCCTGGCTCGTCCCCGCCGCGGGAAGCACGGTGTGCGGCAGCTCGAGGTCGAGGAGGCGCCGGCGCCCCGGGGCCCGGCCGTCGGGATAGGCGTGGACGATCACCTCGGCCCCGCAGCGAAGCGCGCGGTCGCCGGCGGAATCCATGTCGCCGAGGATGATGTCGGGCTTGAGGCCCTCCTCCAGCACCCCGTCGGCGGCGCCGTCGACGGCGACGATCACCGGGCGGACGTCGCGGATGTAGGCGCGGAGCGCCTTCAGGTCATGGCGGTGGCGGTCGCCGCGGACGACGATAAGGACCTGGCGGTCGCGGAAAGAGGTCCGGGTCGGCGGGAACTCGACCCTGTCGGTGAGGAGGTCGGCCTCCATCCGGACGTGGGCGACGGTGTTCTCGGCAAACTGGGCGAGAGCCTCGTCGACCCGCGCACGCTGCTCGTCGAAGCGGCGCTCGAGCTCCTCGACACCGAGCTCGGCGCCGCGCAGGACGACCTCGCCATTGACGCTGGCCGTCCCGTCGAAAACCGTCACGATGTCGCCCTCTCCGATCGCCTCGAACGGGTCCTGGCCATGGAAGTCGACGAGGACGACTCCGGCGCGGGCGAGCATCAGCGGCCCGGCGTTCGGATAGCGGTCGTCGGTCGATTCGGATGCGTTGAGCACCGCGCGGACGCCGGTCGCGATCAGCTCCTCGGCCGCGATCCGGTCGATGTTGACGTGGTCGATGACCGCGACGTCGCCGGGCCGGAGCCGTTTCACGAGGCGCTTGGTGCGGCGCCCGAGCCTCGCCGGACCGCGGATGGCGCCATTGCCGGACGCTCCGTTCCGGCGCGAAAAGAGCGCAGGCAGACGGCGGCGACTGGCAGTTGCCATCGATGGAGACTACCCGCTTGCTGCCGCGCTCAGGCCGCCGCGAGCAGCTCGCGAGCGTGGCGCTCGGCGGCGTCGCCGTCGTCACCCAGCATCCGCCTGATCTCCTCGACGACGTCCTCGCCGTCGAGCCGCTGAACGGTGGCGCGGGCGGGCTCGCCGCGATCCTTCTCGAGCCTGAAATGGGTGCCGGCCAGAGAGGCGACCTGCGGAAGATGGGTGATGCATATGACCTGCCTCTCCTCGCCGAGGTCGCGCAGCCGCTCACCGACGGTGCGGGCGGTGCGGCCGCCGATGCCGGCGTCGATCTCGTCGAAGACGAGCGTGCCGGCTCCGGCCCCGGCGCCGAGACCGGTCAGCGCCAGCATCACCCGCGAGAGCTCGCCCCCGGAGGCAGCGTCGCGCAGCGGCGCGGCCTCGATCCCCGGGTTCGGCGCCAGTCGCAGTTCGATTCCCTCCGCCCCGTTCGGGCCGAAGCCGTCGGGGTTGGGCTCGAGGCCGACCTCGAGCGTCGCCCCCGGCATCGCCAGGCGCTCGAGCTCCGCCGCGACGCGATCGCTCAGTGCCCCCGCCGCGGCGCTTCGCCCGCGACTGAGCCGCTTCGCGGCCTTCGCCCGCCGCGCGGTCGCCTCCGCGAGCGCCCCCTCGACCTGCGCCGAGCGGACCTCGGAGGACTCGAGGCGCTCGATCTCGGCCCGGCAGCGCTCGGCGTGAGCCAGCACCGACTCGATCTCGCCGCCGTGCTTGCGAGTCAGGCGGTCGATCTCCTCGAGTCTCTCCTCGACCGCGGCGAGGCGCTCGGGGTCGGCATCCATCCCGTCGAGGTAGGTGCGCAGATCGCTGGCGACGTCGCTCAGCTCGACCGAGAGCGCGGCGAGCCTGGCGGCGATCGCGTCGAGGTCGGGGTCAACGCCGTCGACGGCTCCCAGCAGCGACTCGGCCGCGGCGAGCGCCCCGGCGGCGCCGGCGTCGTCGGCGTCACCGCTCCCGGCCGTTCCCTCCGCTGCCCCGGCCGCCGCCTCGCGCAGACCCTCGACGTGGCGGAGGCGATCCCGCTCGGCGGCGAGCGCACAGGCCTCCTCGGGATCCGGAGCGACCGCCTCGATCTCCGACAGCTCGTAGCGAAATAGGTCGAGATCGCGCCGGCGCGAGCCGTCCCGCTCGCGCAGCTCTGCGAGCTCGGCCTCGAGCCGCAGCGCCTCGCGGTGGGCGTCGCGGTACTCCTCGCGCAGCGCCAGGTGCTCTGGCCCCGCGAAGCCGTCGAGGATCTCGGCCTGGGCCGAGGCGATCGTCAGCTTGCGGTGCTCGTGCTGGCCGTAGAAGGCGAGCAGCCGGCCGCCGAGCAGCTTCAGGTCCGCCGCCGAGGCGGCGCGGCCGGCGACGAACGCCGCGGTCCGTCCGGAGGCCGAGACGCGGCGCCCGAGCACGACCTCCTCGACGCCGGCGGGCAGCCGCGCCGCGATCTCCGCCATCTCGGGCTCGTCGAGCAAGCCCTCGGGAAGGTCGAAGCAGCCCTCGACCCAGGCTTCGTCGGCGCCGGGCCGGACGATCTGCGGCCGGGCCCGGCCGCCCATCAGCAGGTCGAGCGAGTGGGCGAGGATCGTCTTCCCCGCCCCGGTCTCGCCGGTGATCGCGTTGAGGCCGGCGCCGAGCCGCAGCTCGGCTCTCTCGATCAGGAGCAGGTTCTCGATCCGCAGCTCTCGGAGCACGCCCCCTGTCTAGCACCCGACGCGGCGGCCGGACTCAGGCGGGAACCGGCTCGCCGGCCTCGCCCGCCGGTTGAGCCTCGGACGACGTCTGCTGGACGAAGTTCCGGGAACGGACGAGGATGAAGCCGCAGGCGGAGCCGATGAGGGAGAGGATCGCGGCGATCAGGAGGATCTCGTTGAAGCCGCTGACGAAGGCAACCGTCGAGGCGTGGGCGACTTCGGCCTTCTGCCCGGCCGGCACCACCGCCGTCGCCGCTTTGCTGCCGCCGGAGGCGACGAGTTCGGAGAGACCGCTCGGCGCATTCGGCAGCAGCTCGCTCAGCTTCGAGTTGACCTGAGACTGGAAGATCGCGCCGAGCGACGCCACGCCGGTCGCGATCCCGACCTGGCGGAACGTCGTGTTGATCCCCGACCCCATTCCAGATTTCTCGATCGGGACGACGGCGATCGCCGCCTGGCCGATCCCCGGGTTGCTGATCCCGACCCCGACCCCGGCGACGAGGAAGCCGGCCAGCAGGGTCGTCCAGGAGGAGTCGGCGCTGACCCCGTGCATCAGCAGCAGTCCGACGCCGACGGTCCCGAGCCCGACCCCGAGCAGGATCCGGATTGCGATCCGGTGAGAGAGGGTGCCGGCGATCGGCGAGGCGATGAACGAGAGGACCGTCAGGGGCAGGAATCGCAGGCCCGCCTCGAGCGGCGAGTAGTCGAGCACCCCCTGGATGTAGATCGTCAGGTAGAGGAACATCGCGAACATCCCCGCCGAGAGGCAGAAGGCGACGGCGGAGACGCCGTTGAAGGCCGGGTTGCGGAAGAGGTGGAGGTCGAGCATCGGATGGTTGCTGCGCGCCTCGATCGCGATGAACGCGCAGAGCAGGAGGACCGCCGCGGCGAGCGAGGCGACGATCCCGGTGCTGCCCCAGCCCTCCGGATTGCCGCGGATCAGGCCGAAAATGAGGAAGAAGAGGGCGAGCGAGAAGGTGATCAGCCCCGGGAAGTCGACTCGCTGCGCGTCCTGGGCGGCGACGTTGACCAGCTTCATCTCGGTCAGCGCGATCGCGGCGATCCCGATCGGAACGTTGACGAAGAAGATCCACTCCCAGCCGAGGTGCTCGGTGATGACGCCGCCGACGAGCGGGCCGATCGCGACCGCGCCGCCGATCGTCGCTCCCCAGACGCCGAACGCCGTCGCCCGGTCTTTGCCGTGGAACTCCTGGCCGATCAGCGCCAGCGAGGTGGCGAACATCCCGGCGCCGCCGACCCCCTGCAGGCCGCGGGCCAGGTTGAGCAGGGTCGGGTCACCGGCGATCCCGCAGAGGAACGAGGCGAAGGTGAAGACGCCGAACCCGATCGTGAAGACGCGCCGGCGGCCCAGGCGATCGCCGAGGGACCCGGCCGTGAGCAGGATCGAGGCCAGCATCAGCGAGTAGGCGTCGACCACCCATTGCAGGCTCGAGAGGCTCGCGTTGAGGTCGGTCCTGATGTCGGGGAGGGCGACGTTGACGACCGTGATGTCCAGCAGCAGCATGAACGTCGCGATCGAGATCAGGACCAGCGTCCACCACTTTCGCTCCATGCCCCGCAACCCTAGAGAAACCGGTTCGCCGGCTAGACAGCGAGGTGGCCGAACTTCTCGCGGATGCGCTGATAGAAGCTCGAGCCGGGCAGCTGGGCGAGCCTGCCGACGTCATTCGTGAACCGGACCTCGAGCTGTTCGCCTGGCCCGAGGGCGCCCACCTGGCCGCCGTCAATCGATACGTCGACCGGCTCCCGGCCCTTCGCATTGCCGACGTGGAGGACGTCGTCGGGAGCGACAACCAGCGCCCGCGCGGTCAGCGAGTGAGGCGAGATGTAGCTGACGACGTAGCCCTCGACGCCCCAGGCGAGGATCGGCCCCTGGTTGGCGAGGTTGTAGCCGGTCGAACCTGCCGGGGTCGCAGCCACGAGCCCGTCGCAGCGGACGTCGCCGACCACCTCGCCGGCGATCCGGTAGGTCAACTCCGCGACCCGGTCGCGGGGGCGGCGGATGAAGCTGATGTCGTTGAAACCGACGCCGGCAGTGCCGTCGAGCTCGATCTCGAGCCCGGGCAAATCGACCATCTCGAGGTCGCCGGCGAGGGCGCGCTTGATTCCCGTCCGGGCATCTTCGCGCTCGACCGCGGCGAGGAATCCGACGGTGCCGAAGTTGACGCCGAAAACGGGGACCCCGGTGCGGGCGAAGTGGCGCAGTGCGTAGAGGATCGAGCCGTCGCCGCCGAGGACGAGGCAGAGGTCGAGGTCGCGGGGAAGCTGATCGACGGTCTCGATCCCCTCCGCCGCCCCGCCGTGCTTGGCGACCTCGTCGGCGGTGGCGAGAAGCTCGCCCCCGGCCTCCGCGGCCGCTGCGGCGACCAGCGCGACGGCGTCGGTCGTCGCCGGCGGGTGCGAATGGGTGATCAGCGCTGCCCTCATGGTTCCACCTCCTCGAGGGCCGACTCGAGGTCGCCCATGTCCTCGCCGTCGCCCCCGCACCAGACGAAGGTCTCGAGGTTCCCCTTCGGCCCCGGCAGGCCGGAGGAGGCGAAGCCGCGCACCGGGAGCCCGAGCTCCTGCGCGCAGCGGGCGACCGAGAGGATCGCCTCGCGCCGGTCGGCGGGATCGCGGACCACACCCCTGCCGACCCGCTCGCGGCCCAGCTCGAACTGCGGCTTGACCATCGCCAGGATCTCGCCGCCGCGGGCGATGCAGCGGGCGAGCGCCGGCAGGACCTTGGTCAGCGAGATGAAGGAGACGTCGACCGTGATCAGGTCCGGTGCGTACGGCAGGTCGGCCGGCTCGAGGCTGCGGGCGTTCCGGCGCTCGATCACGGTCACCCGGGGATCCTCGCGCAGGCGGACATCGATCTGGCCATTGGCGACGTCGAGGGCGATCACTCGCGCCGCCTTGCGCTGCAGCAGGCAGTCGGTGAAGCCGCCGGTCGAGGCGCCGACGTCGAGGCAGTCGCGGCCCTCGACCTCGATCGCGAGCGCGGTCAGGGCATTCTCGAGCTTGATCCCGCCGCGCGAGACATAGCGGGGGCCGGAATCGACCACGAGCTCGGTGTCGGGCGCGACCAGCTGGCTCGGCCTGATCGCCACCGGGCCATCACCCCCCACCCGCACGGCTCCGGCACGGACGGCGCTCGCCGCCGCCGAGCGCGACGAAAACATGCCCCGCTCGGCCAAAACGGTGTCGATCCGAGCTTTCCTCACGGCTGCAACCGTACTCGGAATCCGTCAGATGCAGGCATTCCGTCGTATTTAGAGATTCCTTGCGCTGAGGTTAGACGCTCATTAGAATTGGGTACTAGGTTCAGGCGGTGGGGTTCTACGGAGAGCTCTGTGACTCGCCTCACACAAAAACCGCACATATGTTCGTATGCTGATTCAAGGATTCACAGACAAGGACCGATGAAAGGCTTGCTTTAAACGATCTTCCCGGTTGGGTCTGGCGCCGCCCATACGGTGCCCATCGATCTCCCTCGATGAGCCCTCGCGACGCGTTAAGGGCCCACCTACCTCCCATCGATCCACATATACAGAGATACATATCTCTCCTCCCTGTAGTAACCCCAGAAACGCCCCTCCTCCCCGGAGGGGCGTTTTCTGTTGGTCGGGGCGGGTATCGGTGAGATCAGATTTGGGCAGCTCGCGAGAGTCGCGAGGGGTCCGATTCCCTAGCAGGCTCTCGCTTGACGACTGCCCGCCAGGGGACGGTTCTAGGGGTGCCCGCCATTTGGCGGGCACCACGGCCGTCGGCCCACTCACCGCGCGACTTCTGTGAACCGAATCCGGCCGGGTGTCGTATGCCGGGCAATGCGGTTTTCCGCATTCCTTCGCAGAGAGACTCCCAGGTCTCTCCTCCCGTAGTAACCGCAGAAACGCCCCTCCTCCCTGTGGGGGCGTTTCTGCTTGTGCCGGCGGCTCAGGATTCGGCGCGGAAGGCCACTCCGTCGAGGATGCAGATCACGACCGCGCACCTGACCGCGCCGGCTTCATGCGGCGGAATCCCGGGGGCGCCACCATGGACGACGACCGCCCCTTCGTTTCCGAATAGCGGCAGGGAGAAGTTCAGGTTCGGTCCCGGCCGATACCCGGCTGGAAGCTGGAACGCGATCTCGCCTTCGCTCGAGCATCCGTTGTAGATCCCCTCGAGGTGCACGATGCCGATCTGATCCCTGTAGAACCGGACGTTGGCGGTGTTGGGAAGCCCGACGTTGTGGCATCCGTTCTGGAACTGGGGCTCGCCCGGGCCGCCGACCGCGTGCCAGGCTTCGGCTGCGGGCAGTGACGTGGCGGCGTCGGCGCGCTCGGCATGGACGGCGTTCGGCACCGTCCCCAGGGTCGAGGCCTTGACCTGGGTGCCGGTGAGCGTCCCCGCCTTGACCTTGGCGGCGGTGACCGCTGCGTTCTTGATTTTCGCGGTCGTCACCGCGCTCTTCTTCAGCTGCTTGGCGCCGACCGAGTTCCTGCCGAGATGGAAGGCATAGGCGCTGCCCCCCAGCGCGATGAACACCGCCACGGTCGCCATTGCGTTGGCGTAGGTGAGTCTCGGGCGCATCTCAGCCTCCTTGCTCGGGAACGGCCAGGGGGACGAGACGCGTGGGCCAGCCTATGTCAATCGGGGGCTGGATTTAGCCGCTCTTAACCAGGTCGTGTTTCCCTTTGGGGGCGGTCGTCCTTCTGCCCCGGATGGGCGACCCCGGTTGTCTCCTCCCTGTGATGACCCCAGAGACGCCTCGCCTCCCCGGCGGGGCGTTTCTGATGAAAGATCCGGGAATTTGGCGGATCGATGATTCAACTAATCAAAATCGGGTAGCGTGGAACGCGAACAGCGGTCATCCGCACCGTCCCTGCGGGGGCCGCATTCTCTCCCTGAGGCAATTACAGAAAACGCCCCGTCTCCCTGCGGGGCGTTTTCTGTGCGTGGGCCGGTGCATAATCTCGCGCGTGAAGCGCTGGCACGGATTGATCGCCTCGGGCGCCGGCGCCGTGCTGTTGCTGCTCGCGATGGCTCCCGCCGACGGGACGATGAAGGACCACGGCGACCATGGGATCGTCCCCTTCGAGGTTGCCGGGAGCCAGGACCGAGCTGACGAACTGATGGATGAATGGGGCGAGGAGGGCCGCGACGCGGCCCGCGAATCGCTCTGGATCGACTTCGGCTTCCTCGCCGCCTACGGGACCTTCCTCACCCTGGCGCTCGCCGCCGTCCGCGATCGTGCCCGCGCCCGAGGCCTGCGCCGGCTGACTGCGATCGGCGGGGTCGTGGTCGGCTTTGGTGCGATCGGCGCCGGGTTCGACGCCCTCGAGAACATCTGCCTGCTGCTGACCCTCGGCGGGGCCGGAAGCGCCTTCCCGGTTCTCGCCGCGATCTTCGCCTACCTCAAGTTCTTCTTCACTGGGGCGGCGATCGCCTACATCGCCGTCGGACTCGCGGGCACCTTCGTCCGGCGAGCACCCGCGCCGGCCGACTCCTAGCCAGACCCGCCCCGCTACTTTTTGTCGATGGCGCCGTCGAGCTCGTGGCCCCGCCTCGCCTACGAGGACTGGACAGACACCTGCGACACGCTCCATGCCCACACTCAGGTCCTGGGAAAGCTGGCGGCGGTCCTGGCCCCGCCCGAGCCGCAGCTGCTTCACGCGGCGCTGCGCCTCAGCGCGCGCGGCTGGGAGACGCTGCCGCTACCCGCGCCGGACGGCTCCGGGTCGTTGGTCGTCGCGATCGACCTCCACTCCCACGAGGAGCGGGTCGAACACAGCGACGGCCGCGCCGCGTCGGTCGCGCTGACCCCGAACCGCTCCGTCGGGGAGGTCACCCGCGAGCTCCTCGGTGCGATTGCGGGCCTCGCCGGGGCTGTGACGATCGACCCGACGCCGCAGGAGGTCGACTGGACGGTTCGGCTCGACGAGGACGACGAGCACGCGACCTACGACCCCGAGCAGGTGGGCGCCTACCTCGCCGCCGCGACCCGCGCCGCCTCCGTGCTCGCCGCGTTCCGCGCCCCCTATCGCGGCCGCTCGACCCCGGTCAATGCGTGGTGGGGGTCATTCGACCTCGCGATCAGCATGTTCTCGGGGGCGCCGGCGGAGCCGCCCTCCGACGACTTCATCATGCGCAACGCGATGGACTCGCAGGAGGTCGCGGTCGGGTGGTGGCCCGGGGACTCCAAATACGGGAACGCCGCCTTCTACGCATATGCGCACCCGGCACCCGAGGGATTCGAGCGCCAGGACCTTTCCCCCGCCGCCAGCCGATGGGACGCCGACCTCGGGGAGTTCATCCTCGACTGGGACGACGTGGTCGCGGCCGACGATCCCCACGCCCTCGCGCTCGAGTTCTGCCGTTCCGTCTTCCAGCACGCATGCCTGGTCTGCGGCTGGGCTCCGCACCTGGCGGCCAGCGCCGAGGGCACCCCGCCGCCGATCCGATAGCCACCCCGGCGCCCCCACAACGAGCCGCGGCCGGCAATGCCGGCCGCGGAAAGCGGGTCCGATTCCCTTCGGAACCGCATATACCGAGATACATGCCTCTTCTCCCTGAAGTAACCCCAGAAACACTTCGTTAACCCAACGAAACTGCTTCCCTGCCTTCAAGAGGCTCGCGCAGGCTAGCCGATTGAGCGCTTTGGTGCAAGCTCCCCGATCGTCAGTGCAGCGCGGGCTCCTCTGAGCGGAGCTCGGCGAGGACCCGCTCGGCGACGGCGGGCCCGGTCAGGCCGACCTCTTTCCGCAGAAGCGCCGGCTTTCCGTGGGTGACAAAGCGGTCGGGCAGGCCGATCCGCAGCAGCCTCGCGCGCTCCTCGGGGCGGTCGCTGAACGCGTCCTCGAGATGTTCGAGCGCCGCCGACCCGAAGCCGCCGGGGAGGACTCCCTCCTCGATCGTCACGATCAGATCGTGGCCGAGCGCCAGTCGCTCGAGCAGCTCGGTGTCGATCGGCTTCGCGAATCGCGCGTCGGCGACGGTGGGCTTCAGATCGTGTTCGGCGAGGATTGCGGCGGCGTCCTGGGCGACGGTGACGCCGTAGCCGTAGCCCAGCAGCGCCACCCGCTCGCCGCTCTCGAGCAGCTCGCCGGTGCCGATCGGCATCTCCTCGGCCCGGCGCGGGATCGCCACCCCCTCGGCGGCGCCGCGCGGATAGCGCAGCGCGGCCGGGCCGTCATGCGCGATCGCGGTGTGGAGCATGTGGACCAGCATCGCCTCGTCGCGCGGTGCCATCACCACCAAGTTCGGAAGCGGTCGCATGTAGGAGATGTCGAAGGCGCCGTGATGGGTCGGGCCGTCGTCGCCGACCAGGCCCGCCCGGTCCATCGCGAAGACGACGTCGAGCCCCTGCAGGCAGACGTCGTGGATCAGCTGGTCGTAGGCGCGCTGGAGGAAGGTCGAGTAGATCGCGCAGACCGGCTTCGCTCCCTGGATCGCGAGGCCGGACGCGAGCAGGACCGCGTTCTGCTCGGCGATGCCGACGTCGTAGTAGCGCTCCGGGACCTCGTCGGCCAGCTTCTGCAGCCCGGTCCCCCCCGCCATCGCCGCCGTGATCCCGATCACCCGCTCGTCGCGGCGCGCCTCGCGGACCATCGCGTCGGCGAACACCTGGGTGTACTGCGGCGGCGCGTCGGCCGCGGGCGGCTTCTCGAGCCGTTCCGGGGCGATCGCCGCCGGTGAGTCGGACTCCTTGACCTCCACCAGCTTCTTCGGCGCCGGCTTGCCGTCGACGATCGAGTGCGGCTTGGCCGCATGCCACTTCTCCATCCCCTCGAGGCCGCCCTCCTCCGCCGGGGCGAAGCCCTTGCCCTTGACGGTGTGGATGTGGACGACGACCGGGCGGTCGGCCTCGAACGCCTCGCCGAGCGCCTTGCGCAGCGCTTGCACGTCATGGCCGTCGATCACGCCGATGTAGGCGAGGTCGAGCTCCTCGAAGAACAGCCCCGGCGCCCAGTAGGCCTTGATCGCCGACTTGATCTCGGGGCCGAGCCGTTCGATCCGCTTGCCGAGCCCCAGCGGCAGCCTCGTCAGCCTGTCCTCGACTTCCTCGCGCGCGTGATACAGGCGCGGGTTGAGCCGGACCCGGTTGAAGTAGCCCGAGATCGCTCCGACGTTGGGTGAAATCGACATCCCGTTGTCGTTGAGGACGATCACGATCGGGGTCTGGAGGCCCCCCGCGGCGTGCAGGGCCTCGTAGGCGACGCCGCCGGTCAGCGCACCGTCGCCGATCACCGCCGCGACCCGGCCGTCCTCCCCGATCCCTTTGCGCATCGCCTCCTTCAGCCCGACCGCGTAGCCGATCGAGGTCGAGGCGTGACCGGCGCCCATGATGTCGTGCTCGGACTCGAAGATCGAGCAGAACGGCGCCAGCCCCTCGTACTTGCGGATCGTCGGCAGCCGGTCGCGGCGACCGGTCAGCACCTTGTGCGGATAGGCCTGGTGGCCGACGTCCCAGAGGATCTTGTCGCGGGGCGAGTCGAGCAAGCTGTGGAGGGCGACAGCGAGCTCGCAGGTGCCGAGGTTGGCGCCGAAGTGGCCGCCGATCTCACCGATCGTGTCGATGATGTAGGTGCGCATCTCCTGCGCGACCTGCTCCAGCTGGGCGTCGTCGAGGTCGTGGAGATCGGCCGGCGACTCGATCGAGTCGAGCAGCGGCGCCTCCGGATCTTTCTGGTCGCTCATTCGTTCCTGGTGAAGATGTAGTCGGCGACCCGTCTCAGGTCGTCGGTTTCGCCTCGGGCCTCGCCGAGGGCCTCGGTCGCATTCGCGTGGGACTCGGCCGCGAGCTCGCGCGCGCGCTGGAGCCCGAACAGGCTGACGTAGGTGAGTTTTCCATGCCGCTCGTCGCTTCCATGGGGCTTTCCGAGTTGCTCGTCGCTCCCGATCACGTCGAGGATGTCGTCGACGATCTGGAAGAGGACACCGAGCTCGCCGGCGAACCGGCGATACGGAATTGTCTCACTTTGCGCGACATTCTCCAGGGTCAGGACGATGCCGACCGACGCCGCGATCAGGCGCCCGGTCTTGAGCGCGTGCAGCGCCCGCAGCCCCTCGGCGTCGGGCTCGGCGCCGGTGACGTCGACGTACTGGCCACCGACCATCCCGCCGACCCCGGTCGCGGCCGCCAGCTCGCGCAGCGCGTCGAGGACCAGCGCCGAATCGCCCGGCTGTTCGCAGAAGATCCGAATCGCCTCGGCGAAGAGGCCGTCGCCGGCGAGGATCGCGACGTCCTCGCCGAACCTGACGTGCGAGGTCGGCTGTCCGCGCCGCAGCTCGTCGTCGTCCATCGCCGGCAGGTCGTCGTGGATCAGCGAGTAGGTATGGATCAGCTCGATCGCCGAGGCGACCGGCAGGAAGCGGTCGGGCTCGGCCCCCAGGGCGCGGGCGGTGGCGAGGGCGAGGACCGGACGCACCCGCTTGCCTCCGGCCAGCAGCGAGTAGCGCATCGCCTCCTCGAGACCGGCGGTCGACGATTTCTCGGAGAACCGCAGCCGCTCGAGCTCGGCCTCGACAAGCGAGCGCAGGTCCTCCGGATACATCAGCGGGAGTCGGCTTCGCCCTCGCGGATGCGGCGGTTTGCCTCCGCCGCCGCCTCGCTCGAGAGCTCCGCGGCCTCCCGCGCCAGCTCCGCGGCGCGCTCGTCGTCGGCCACCTCCCCCTCGAGCTCGGCCGCGATCGCCTCGAGGCGATCGGAGATCTGGCGCAGCCGACCGTCCTCGGCCCCGTCGGCCATCAGGACACCTCCTCGCGGACGGCGGCGCCGAGGATCCCGTTGACGAAGCCCGGCGCGTCGCTGCCGCAGTACTCCTTCGCGATCCCGACCGCCTCGTCGATCGCAACCTCGACCGGGACGTCGTCGTCGTGCCCGATCTCGTAGAGGGCGACGCGCATCACGTTGCGCTCCAGCGCCGCGATCCGGCTCAGGTCCCAGCCCTTGGCGTGGCGGGCGATCACGGCGTCGAGCTCGTCGCGGTGTGCCTCGACTCCGAGCGCCAGCTCGCGGGTGAACGGGCGCGAATCGGCGAGGAGGTCGGCGAGCGGACGGCCGGTGACGTCGTGCTGGTAGCCGGCGAAGACCGCGTCGCGTCGCTGATCGGACCTGCGCATGCTCACATTCTTTCGACTTCGCGCGCTCAGCGCAGGATCCCGGCCACGACCCAATAGAGACCGCCACCGGCTTCGAGTAGGAGGCTGAGGCCTGCGATCACGAACAGCCCGGTGCCCGCCCGCCTGATGACCCGGCGGGCAAGCAGCGAGAACCGGGGCGCCTCGGCCGTCGGCTGGATCGAAAGGCTCCCCTTTCAGCGCCAGATCGGTTCGTAGGTGAACACCCGCGCTAGGCGCGCGAGACGTACTCGCCGCTGCGGGTGTCGACCCGTACCGATTCGCCCTCTTCGATGAAGAGCGGCACCTGGACGGTCACCCCGGACTCGAGCGTCGCCGGCTTGCTGCCGCCGCCCGAGGCGGTGTCCCCCTTGACGCCCGGCTCAGTCGTCGTGACCTTCATCTCGACCGCACTCGGGACCTGGATGTCGGTCGGCCGTTCGTCGACGAAGAGGATGTCGACCTCGTCGTTGGGCAGCATCCACTGTTTCGCGTCGGCCGCGAGCTCACCGGGGATCTCGATCTGCTCGTAGTCGCGGTTGTCCATGAAGACGGCCGCGTCGCCGGAGTCGTAGAGGTATTGCATCTTGCGCGACTCGGTCCGGACCGGCCTGAACTTCTCGCCCGCCCTGAAGGTCTTGTCCTGGACCGAGCCGTCGGCGATCTTGCGCAGCCTCGTCCGCACGAAGGCGCCGCCCTTGCCGGGCTTCACGTGCTGGAACTCGATGATCTTGAAGACGTTCCCGTCGATCTCGATATGGGAACCGTTCTTGAACTGGTTGGTCGAAATCACGGGCGCCAGGGTAGCGGGAGCCGGGTCCGTGCGTCTCCTCTAGGCGACGGCGAACAGGCGCCACTCGCCGGGCGCACCCTTGAGGGTGTGGGGGCCGCGATCGTCGAACTCGAGGCCGGAGCCGACGACCAGCTCTCTGACCGTGCTCGAGACGAGCAGCTCGCCGGCGTCGGCGAGGGCGCCGATGCGGGCGCCGATGTTCACCGCCATGCCGCCGACGTCGTCGCCGATCAGCTCGACCTCGCCGGTGTGGATCCCGACCCGGATCTCGATCCCGATCGACGCCAGCTCCTCGCGGAAGTCGGCCGCGCAGCGGATCGCCCGAGCCGGCCCGTCGAAGGTGGCGAGGAAGCCGTCCCCCATCGTCTTCACCTCGCGGCCCCGGTGGACCTGGAGCTGGCGGCGCACGATCGCGTCGTGGCGCTCGAGCAGCTCGCGCCAGCGCCGGTCGCCGAGCTCCGCCGCCGTTTCGGTCGAGCCGACGATGTCGGTGAAGAGGACAGTCGCCAGGGCGCGTTCCGGCTCTGGCCCGAGATGGCTGCCGAGCAGGAACTCTTCGACCTCGGAGAGGATCGCGTCCTGGTCGCCGACCCAGACGAGGTGATCGCTGCCGGGCAGTTCGACGTAGCGCGCCCCGCGGATGTGCTCGGCCAGGTATCTGGCCTGCCCGACCCGGACGATCCCGTCGTCGCTGCGGTGCAGGACCAGCGTCGGCGCCGAAATGCTCGACAGCACCCGGCGGACGTCGAGCTGGCGGTAGAGATCGACCAGTGCTATCGCGCCGGCAGGGCTCGTCCCCTGACGGAGCAGGCGTCCCCACCACTCGGTGAACTCGGCGTCGCCGTCCATGCTCGGGGCCCAGAGGTGGACGCCGACCGGGCCGCCCCAGTTGTCTCGCATCAGCTCTCCCCAGCGGTCGAGGGCCGCGTCGGGGACGCCGTGCGGATAGTCGGGGCCCTCGACCATCTTCGCGTAGGTGCCGTAGAGGACGAGGGAGGAGACCCGCTCCGGGAAGGTGGCGGCGAACAGCATCGACATCGGCCCGCCCTCGGAGACACCGACGACCACCGTCTTCTCCGATTCAGCCGCATCGAGGACGGCGCGGAGGTCGTCCATCGAGTCTTCGAGTGTGGCCGGGTCCGCCGGGCGGTCGGAAAGCCCCTGGCCGCGCTTGTCGTAGGTGATCACCCGCGCGAAGCTCGCGAGGCGGCGCATGAAGCGAGCCGGCAGCGGGTGTTCCTCGATCAGCTCGACGTGGCTGACGAAGCCGGGGACGACGACGAGATCCATCTCTCCCTCGCCAACGGTCTTGTAGGCGATGCTGAGATCGCCCGCTTGGGCGTAGGTGGTACTGGCGTTCATTTCCGGTGTTACGTAATGTATGACGGCAGGGGTAACTGTGAGAGGAATGCGGGGGATACTGGCTGCGCTCGGCGCCACGATGCTTTTCGCGGGCATCGCCCATGCCGCGACCCCTGTTCTTGCCCCCGAACCGACGCGTGACGAATATGTCACCGCCGTCGAGCCGATCTGCAAGGCCAACACCGACGCGAACACCCGCATCCTCAAGGGGGCGAGGGGAAAAGTGAAGGCCGGGAAGCTGCCGGTCGCCGGCAAGCAGTTCATGCGCGCCTCGACGGCGTTCGGGAAGACGATCAAGCAGATCGAAGCGGTGACGAGGCCACCCACCGACGACTCCAGGTTGGTCAAGTGGTTCGGCTTCCTCGAAACGGTGAAGACCAACCTCGGCAAGATCGGCATGGCGCTCAAGCAGGGCAACCGGGTCAAGGCCAACCACGAAGCGATCCGGGCCGAACGGAGCGCGAACGCGGCCAACAATGTCAGCTCGATCTTCAACTTCCACTACTGCAAACTGACGCCCTCCCGCTTCAGCGGGACCTGATCCGCGATCAGCCGGCGGATTCGGCGCCGGTGCTCGTGGTTAGCGCCTCGGCGTTGCCGCCCGCGAGGACCCTGCGGACCAAACCCGGGGCGAGGATGCGTGCGACCCCCGCCAGCGCGTAGGGCCGCGGGACGTAGCGCTCCGCCCTCCCCCTCAGACCCGTCTCGACGATCGCCTCCGCGACCTTCTCCGGGGTCGAGACGATCCAACGTGTCAGCGCCCGCTCGCGCAGCTCGGTCGCCGGGAAGCCCTCGGTCGCGATGTAGCCCGGCAGCACCATCCCGACATGGACGCCGTTACCGAGCTCCTCCGAGTAGAGAGCGTCGTTCCAGCCGATCAGCGCGAACTTGCTCGCCGAGTAGGACCCGGTGCGGGCGCGGGCGACGCGGCCGGCGGTGCTGGCGATGTTGACGATCGCGCTCGGCGCCGAGGCACGGAGCGCGGGCAGAAGCGCCTCGGTCAGCCGCAGCACGGCGTCGAAGTTGAGCTCCATATGGCGCTGCGCGTTTGCGTGCCCGCCCTCGGCGAAGGTCGCGCGCCAGGAGGCGCCTGCGTTGTTGACGAGCAGCGTCAGCCGCCCATCGTGCTGTTCGACGACGTGATCGCGGATCCGGGCCGGGGCGTCGGCGTCTGTGAGGTCGGCGGCGACGTGGGTGGCGGGGCAGGGCAGCGACTCGGCCAGTGCCCGCAGCCGGTCCTCGCGCCGCGCGACGAGGATCAGGCTGGCGCCGGGCTCGCGGGCGAGCCTGCGCGCCGCCGCTTCGCCGATCCCACTCGAGGCGCCGGTCACCAGGGCTACGGGACTGCGAATCTCGGCCATCCACATCAACGCTATTCGAATTTTCTGCAAACAGCGGCGTTTTGAGGCGACATACTGGCGAGCCCATGGCCGCTGAGACCCCGGCACTGCTCGACAGACTTCTGCGCGTGGCCGCGCCCTCCGGGCACGAGGCACCCGCTGCGGCGGTCTGGCGCGAGGAGGCCTCGTTCGCCGAGGTCACGACCGACGGAATCGGCTCCTCGATCGCGCGCGTCGGCGACGCCGCCCCGCTGCTGGCGGTCGTTGGCCACATCGACGAGATCGGCCTCGCCGTCACCCACATCGACGAGCAGGGGTTCCTCTGGTTCGTCTCGATCGGCGGTTGGGACCCGCAGATACTCGTCGGCCAGCGGGTCGAGATCCGCACCCGCGACGGGATCGTTCCCGGCGTCGTCGGCCGCAAACCGATCCACCTGCTCGACCCCGACCAGCGCAAGAAGGTGGTCGAGCTGAAATCACTCCACATCGACATCGGCGCCGCCGACCGGGACGAGGCGGCGGAAATGGTCCGAATCGGGGATCCGGTCGTGATCGCGAGCGATCCGCTCGCGGTCGCCGGCGACCGGCTCGTCTCGCGGGCGATGGACAACAGGCTCGGCTCCTACATCGCGCTCGAGGCGCTCCGCCGCTGCCACGAGCGGGGGACGCTCCGCGGCAGCTTCGCCGCCGTCGCCGCGGTCCAGGAGGAGATCGGCACCTACGGCGCCCGCACCTCGGCCTTCGAGCTGCGGCCGGACCTCGCGGTCGCGATCGACGTCACCCATGCGACCGACGCGCCCGGGGTCGACGAGAAGCAGCTCGGCAGCCATCCGTTCGGCTCGGGTCCCGTCATCGGTCGCGGATCTACCCTCTCGCCCAAGGTCTTCGAGCTCCTGGTCGAGGTCGCCGAGTCGGCGGGCATCGACCACACGGTCGAGGCCAGCGGCCGCACCAGCGGCACCGACGCCGACGCGATCCAGATCTCCCGCTCCGGGATCCCCACCGGCCTCGTCTCGATCCCGCTCCGCTACATGCACTCGCCGGTGGAGATGGTCGACCTCAACGACGTCGAGGCGACCGTCGCCCTGATCACCGCCTTCGCCGAGAGCCTGGTCGAGGGCGTCGACCTGAACCGTTAGTCGACGACCTGGAGATCCTTCGGCAGGCTGCTGAGGTTCTCGCAGCCATCCTCGGTGACGACGACCAGGTCCTCGATCCGGACGCCGAGCTCTCCTTGTAGGTAGACCCCCGGCTCGATCGTCACCACTTCACCCGCCGCGAGGACGTCCTCGGAGCGCCGCGAAACCCGCGGCCCCTCGTGCACCTCGAGTCCGACTCCGTGCCCGAGGCCATGGCCGAAGCGCTCGCCGTGGCCGGCGGCCTCGATTGCGTCGCGGGCGACCGCGTCGAGCGACTCGCCACCGATCCCGGCGCGGACCGCCTCGAGCGCTGCCCGCTGGGCGCCGAGGACGACCTCGTAGACGTCGCGGCCCGGGTCGCTCGGCTCGCCGACGGCGTAGGTGCGGGTCCCATCGGAGCAGTAGTCGTCGAGCTTCGCCCCCATGTCGAACACGACCAGATCGCCGGCGACGATCGCGCGCTCGCCGGGCTCGGCGTGCGGCAGCGCGCCATTGGGCCCGCCGGCGACGATCGCCGGGAACGAGGGCTCGGCGCCCAGCTCCCGGATCCGCGCTTCGGCGGCCCTCGCGACATCGCGCTCGGTCCGGCCTCCGAGACCCCGCTCGAGGCACCAGCGCCAGACGTCGTCGGCCAGCTCCGAGGCCGCCCGGATCGCCCGCAGCTCGTCCGCGTCCTTGACCCGGCGCAGGCGCTCGACGTCACCCCCGGCGGCGACCAGCTCGACCCCGTCCGGCAGTTTCTCCTCGAGCCGGCCCTTGGTCCGGACCGAGAGGTGCTCGTCCTCGAAACCGGTCCGGCCGGAGAGCCGCTCCGCGATCCCGCCGAGCCAGTCCTCGGCGACGGTGATGATCTCCCAGCCCTCGACCTCCGCCTCGGCGCGCTCGGTGTAGCGGAAGTCGGTGAAGAACAGGCGGAGGTCGCCGCCGCAGACGCAGGCCCCGTTGGTGCCGCCGAATCCGGTCAGGTAGCGGACGTTGACCAGATTGGAGACGAGGGCGAGGTCGAGCTCGCGCTCGGCGACGCATTCCGCGAGGCGATCGCCCCTCTCGGCGCTCATTCGTCTCCGTCCAGCTCGGAGGCGATCCTCGCGAGGGCGTCGCGGTAGCCGTCAGGCCCGTGGCCGGAGATCTTCTCGAGGACGAGCCCGTCGAAGACCGAGATCCGCCGCCAGTCGTCGCGCGACTCGACGTCGGAGAGGTGGACCTCGACCGCCGGCAGCCTGGCGACGTCGAGGGCGTCGGCGATCGCCCGGCTGTAGTGGGTCCAGGCGCCGGCGTTGATCACGACCGCGTCGCAGAGGTCCGGGAGCCGGTGCAGGTACTCGACGAACTCTCCCTCGGAATTCGTCTGAAAGAACGTCGTTTCGAGGCCGAGCTCGTGCGCCCAGCCGGAGATCCTGCGCTCGAGCACGTCGAGCGAGATGCCGCCGTAGACATCGGGATCGCGACGGTCGAGGACGTCGAAATTGACCCCGTGCAGGACGGCGACGCGGTTGTGGGCGCTGGTCACGGGAGGATCTCCTCCACGGCCGCTCGGACCTTAGCCGGATCGAGGAACTGCCCGACGCGCGGCTCGCCCGGGGTCGAGAGGAGGACGAAGGCGACCCCCCGCGCGGTCCGCTTCTTGTCGCGCTCGAGCGCCTCGAGTACCGCCCCGGGGTCGATCGCGGGATCGAGCTGCACCGGCAGCCCGTGGCGGGAGAGGATCGCCTCGACCTCGCTGCGGAGCTCCGCGGCGTCGGAGAGGCGCAGCGCCGCCAGCAGGCCGAGCCCGATCGCCTCGCCGTGCCGGTAGCGCGAGTAGCCGCTCGCGGCCTCGATGGCGTGGCCGACGGTGTGGCCGAGGTTGAGCACCGCCCGCAGGCCCGCGTCGCGCTCGTCGGCTGCGACGATCTCGCACTTGTAGCGGGCGCAGGCGAAGACGACGTCGTCGAGGTCGCCCGGGTCGATCGACTCGATCGAGCGCACCGTCTCCCACAGCGCGCCTCCGGCGAGCAGCCCGGTCTTGAGGGCCTCGACGAACCCGGCGCGGAGCTCCTCTTGCGGCAGGCTGGAGAGCGTCGCGGTGTCGGCGATCACCGCCGCCGGCAGGTGGTAGGCGCCGGCGTAGTTCTTGCCCTCCGGCAGGTCGACGCCGGTCTTGCCGCCGTAGGCGGAGTCGACCTGGGC
>DATAOP010000095.1:0-13752 GCA_036265675.1 Solirubrobacterales bacterium | reverse complement strand
AGGCCGAGCACCACCGAGATCGCGAGGGAGAGAAGCCGGCGGCGACGGCCCGGCCCGATCTCGACGGCGTGCATGGCGGCGATCGGCGGGACCCGGGTCGAGCGCACCGCCGGGACCATCGAGGACACCGCGGTAACGACGATCGCGAGCAGGATCGAGACGACGACGGTACGGGTCTCCATCACCAGACCGGTCGTCGGCAGATCGATCCCGAACGCTTCGAACAGGCCATTGAGCAGCTCCGCCATCAGGTAGCCGCCGGCGATCCCGATCAGGGCGCCGAGCAGGCCGATAACCAGCGCTTCGAGCAGGACCGAGGTCAGGATCTGGCGCCGCGAGGCGCCGAGCGTCCGCAGCATCCCGAACTCGGACACTCGCTGGGCGACCGTGATCGAGAACGTGTTGAAGATCAGGAATGCGCCGACGAAGATGGCAACGAACCCGAACACGAGGAGGACGGTCCGGAGGAAGCCGAGGCCTTCACGGATTTCTTCCGAGCCACGGTCGGCGTTTTCCCGCGCGGTCTCGACGCGAACGTCCGGCGGAGCAAACCTCTCGATCCGCCGTTTGAGGGTCTCCGAAGAGACGCCCTTATCGGCGGCGACCGAGATCTGGTCGAAGCGGCCGCGCTTGTGTGTGATCTGCTGGGCGACCGGCAGGGTCACCTGGGCGATGCTGGCGCCCCCGAAGGAGGCGTTGCCGAGCTGGGTGAAGCCGACGAGTCGATACGACCTGGCGCTTCCCTGGCCGACGATCCTCAGCTTTTCGCCCAGCTTCAGGCCGGCGTCTTCCGCCGCCGCCTTGTCGAGTGAGGCCTCGGTCGGCCCGCGCGGCCGGCGGCCCTCGAGGTAGGTGAGCGACTCGAGGCCGTCCGGCAGGGTCGAGGAGATGAACTTCGGAGCGAATTTGGCTCCGACCGCGTTGCCTTCGGCGTCGAAGAACCCACCCGGCGTGAAGATCGCCCCGGAGGCGAGGCGAACGCCCTTCGTCCGCTGCACCTCGGGCAGGATCGAGGCGCTGAAGGTCGGCGTTTCTTCGCTTTCCTGTTTGACCGGATTCTTGGCGGTGATGACGACGCTCGTCCCCTTCAGCGACTCGGAGAAAATTTCGTCGAAGGCGGCGAAGACGGTGTCGGTGAGGACGTAGGACCCGGCGACGAAGGCGATGCCGATGACGACGGCGAAGGTCGTCCCCAGAGCCCGTGCCTTGCGGGCCCAGAGGCTCTTCAACGCGATTCGCGTCACGCGGCTAGTCGACCTGCTTCATCAGCTCGATCACCTCGTCGCTGGAGCCCGGGGCGGCGTCGTGGACAATCGCCCCGTCGCTGAGGGTGACCAGCCGATCGGCATGGGTCGCGGCGCTCGGGTCGTGGGTGACCATGATCACCGTCTGGCCGAACTCGTCGACCGCCTGGCGCAGCAGCGCGAGGACGTCGGCACTCGACTTCGAGTCGAGGTTCCCGGTCGGCTCGTCGGCGAAGACGACGGCCGGCTTCGAGACCAGCGCCCGCGCGACCGCGACTCGCTGCTGCTGGCCGCCGGAGAGCTCCGAGGGGCGGTGGGTCCGGCGGTCCTCGAGGCCGACGGTGCGGATCAGCTGCTCGAGCCACTCGCGGTCTGGCTTGCGGCCGGCGATCGAGAGCGGCAGGACGAGGTTCTCCTCGGCGGTCAGGACCGGGAGCAGGTTGAAGAACTGGAAGACGAAGCCGAGCTTGTCGCGGCGCAGCCTGGTCAGCTCGCCGTCGTCGAGGCTGGTGATCTCCTCGCCGTCGAGGCTGACGGTGCCGGAGGTCGGCCGGTCGAGCCCGGCGAGGATGTGCATCAGCGTCGACTTGCCCGAACCCGACGGCCCCATGATCGCCGTGAACCGTTCGCGCTCGAAGCCGGTGCTGACGTCGACCAGCGCGTCGACCGCGGCATCGCCTTCCCCGTAGCGGCGAGAGATGTGGCTCGCCACCACCACCTGTCCGTCCACGCTCACGCCGCGACACGCTAGCGAGATCCGACTACGCTGCGCCGCGTGGCGCTGGCCGACGATTACGACGGTTTTCTGATCGATCTCGACGGCGTCGTCTGGATCGGACGCGACCTGATCCCGGGCTCGGCCGAGGCGCTCCGCGAGCTGGGCGAGCGCGGCACGGAGTTCGTCTTCGTCACCAACAATCCCGGGCGACAGCGCGGAATCTATGCCTCGCGGCTGAGGGAGGCCGGGGTCGAGGTCGACGAGGATCGGATCGTCACCGCCGGGGAATCGACCGCACGACTGGCGGCGGCGGTGGCGGGGCCGGGTGCGACCGCGTTCGTGATCGGGGCCGAGGCCTTCCACGAGGCGGTCGCCGGCGAGGGCCTCGAGCTGGTCGAGGGGGAGGCCGGACGGGAGGCGAAGGTCGTCGTCGTCTCCGGCCACCGCGGCTTCGACTACGAGGAGCTCCTGACCGCGACCCTCGCTCTCCAGCGGGGGGCGAAGCTGGTCGCGACCAGCCGCGACCCGACCCTGCCGATGCCGGGCGGGCCGTGGCCCGGGACCGGCGCGATCCTCGCCGCGGTCGAGACCGCGAGCGGCGCGAGCGCCGAGATCGGCGGCAAGCCCGAGCGTCACCTCTTCGACCTCGCCTGCGAGCGGCTCGGTGCGGGCGGCAAGCGGGTGGCGATGGTCGGCGACCGGGTCGGCTCCGACATCGAGGGCGGTCGCCGGGCCGGCCTCGACACGGTCCTCGTCCTCACCGGCTCGACCTCGAGCGGGAACGCGGAGGCCGCGGCCGCGGCCGACCACGTCGTCGCCGACCTCTCCGGGATCCTCGCGTGAGCGCCGACGCCGGCGGCGCGCCGGTGACGCGCCCGGGGCTGGCATTCGCCGGGATCTTCGTGGTGACCTTCGCCGGAATCGTCGCGGTCGGCGCCGTGCTCCCGATCCTTCCCCGCTACGTGCACGGGCCGCTCGACGGCGGCAACATCGCGGTCGGGGTCGTGGTGGGCTCCTACGCGGCGACGGGGCTGCTGCTGCGGCCGGTCGCCGGACGGATCGCCGACAGCCGCGGGCGGCGGCCGACCGTGCTGGTCGGCTCGCTGCTCGTCGCGGCCTCCGGCTTCCTCTACCTGCTGCCGCTCGGGATCCCCGGCCTGATCCTGGCGCGGCTCGTGCTCGGCGCCGGCGAGGGCACGGTCTTCACCGCCGGCTCGGCCTGGATCGTCGACATCGCCCCGCCGCTGCGCCGGGGTCGGGTGATCGGCCTCTACGGGCTCGCGATCTGGACCGGCCTCAGCGTCGGGCCGCTGATCGGCGAGCTCCTCCAGCAGACCTCCGGCTACACCTCCGTCTGGCTCTTCGCCGGAATCGCGCCGCTGGCCGGGGCCGCGGTCGCCCTCCGCCTGCCCGACCCGTTCCGGCCGATCCCGCACGAGGGGCGTCCGCCGCTGATCGCCCGCGAGGCGGTCAGGCCGGGCAGCGCGCTGGCGCTGGCGTCGATCGGCTACGCGACGGTCGCCGCCTTCGTCGTCCTCCACCTCGACTCCCGCGGCGTCGGCCACGGGGCGACGGTCTTCGGCGCCTTCGCCTCGATGGTCGTCATCACCCGGCTGCTCGGCGGCGACCTCCCCGACCGGATCGGCCCGGCCCGGGTCGCGACCGCCGCGGCCGCCGTCGAGACCCTGGGCCTGGTCGTGATCGCGACCGCGAACAGCCTCGTGGTCGCGCTCGGCGGCGCGCTGGCGATGGGCGCGGCGTTCTCGCTGCTCTACCCGTCGCTGTCGCTGATCGTCGTCGACCGCGTCCCGGTCAACCGACGCGGTGCCGCGCTCGGAACCTTCACCGCGTTCTTCGACGCCGGGGTCGGGCTCGGCGCCCCGCTCGCGGGTCTCGCAGCCGCCCTCAGCGACTACCAGGGGGCGTTCTTCTTCGCCGCCTGCGCCGCGGCGACCTGCGCGACGACGATCGCGGTCACGATCTCCAGCCGCAGCGAGGAACTGCTCGCTGCCCGCCGGGCCGAGGCCGGCTAGTCGCGTTCGGCGAGGAGCAGGCTCTGGGCGGCACGGCCGATCCGGCCCCGCTGGTCGAAGAGGACCGACTCGGTCGTCCCGATCCCATGCTCGTGCGGGATGGTGACGGCGTCGACGCAGACCCACTCGCCCTCGGGCATCCGCTCGAGGTGGACGCTGAGATCGACGTTGATGAAGACGTGGCGGCGCCAGTCGAGGACGGCGCTGATCCCGTTGCCGACGTCGGCGGCGATCAGCGTGCGCTGCAGAGGCGAGGGCTGCTCGCCTGGCAGGAGCGGGTGGCGCATTCGCATCCAGACCCTGGCCGGGCCGGGCTCGCGAAAGCCGCCACCGACGGAGCGCAACTCCATCGCGGTGTGGTAGCCGGTGTCCTGGCCGGTGTCGAAGAACTCGGGCTCGAAGCCGCTGTCGGGGCCCGGCGGCACCGGCGGGCCGTCAGCCACCTCCGGCGGCAGCTCGAGTCGGGACCTTCGAATCCGCCATGCCCGGGCCAGCATCAGCTCGTTCTCCCGGTCGCGCAGCGTCGCCTCGATCATCTGGACCGAGCGGCCGGGACGGGCGAGGCGGGCCTCGACCTGGACCGGGCCGATCGGGACCCGGCGCAGGATCTCGAAGCTGATCCGGGCGACCTGGAAGCCCTCACCGTTCTCGAGGCGCTCGATCTCGCGGCCGATGAGCGCCGAGGGCGGGCCGGCGTGCTGGGCGCCGGGATCCCACGGCCCGCGGGTCAGCGCGGTCGCGGCGAAGCCGTCCCCGTCGGGCTCGTAGAAGGAGTCGGGCGCGTCCAACATCAAATTTCGCGCTTCGCTCGCGGCGCGAGGAGACAGATATGGACGCTTGCTCGCTCCGCGCTCATGGGCGGATCCTAAGTGGGCCGGAGGCCTGGACAGGGTGCGTAAGCTGGATATAGAGGAAAGGAAATCGATGGCAGAGAACAGCACGAAGGTTCAGAAAACCGAGCAGGAGTGGCGCGAGGAGCTGACGCCCGAGCAGTACGAGGTCCTGCGCAACGCCGGCACCGAGCGTGCCTTCACCGGCCCCTACTGGGACGAGAAGGGCGACGGGATGTACCGCTGCGCCGGCTGCGGCACCGAGCTCTTCTCCTCCGACACCAAGTTCGACTCGGGCACCGGCTGGCCGAGCTTCACCGAGCCGACCAACCTCGAGCACGTCGAGCTCCGGTCCGACAACAGCCTCGGGATGCGGCGCACGGAGGTGGTGTGCAAGCACTGCGGCGGCCACCTCGGGCACGTCTTCGA
This sequence comes from Solirubrobacterales bacterium, assembly GCA_036265675.1. Classification (GTDB taxonomy): domain Bacteria; phylum Actinomycetota; class Thermoleophilia; order Solirubrobacterales; family 70-9; genus VRUE01. The sequence continues at coordinate 8,498 of DATAOP010000095.1, read as the reverse complement.
GGACGGTCCCGGCCCGACCGGCCAGCGCTACTGCATCAACGGCTGCGCCCTGACGCTCGACCGCAACGAGAACCAGGAGTAGCCGGCTTCTATTTGACGGCTCCGCCGGCGCCGAGATAGCTGAAGCGGACAGCGAGGGCGACCGCCTCGGTCCGGGTGTCGACCTCGAGCTTGGCGATCGCGTTGCGGACATGGGTGTGGACGGTCGCCGGGCTGAGCCCGAGCCGCTCGGCGATCTCCTTCACCCGCAGGCCCTCAGCGAGGAGCTCGAGGATCTGGCGCTCGCGCGGCGAGAGATCGAGCAGTTTCTCGACCTCCGACGGCTTGCCGCCGGCGAAATCGCCGCCGAGGAAGGTGCCGCCGGTGGTGACCGCTTTGACCGCCCGGGCGATGTCCTCGGCCGGCGCCGACTTGAGGACGTAGCCCGAGGCTCCGGCGCGAAGGGCCAGCGCCAGCAGGTCCGGCTGCGCATGGGCGGTGAAGATGATGACTTTGGTCCTCGGCCTGACCTTGAGGACCTCCTTGGTCGCCTCGATCCCGTCCCGTTTCGGCAGCTCGACGTCGATGATGAGGACGTCGGGCTCGAGCTCTTTGACGACCTCGACGACATCGCGGCCGTTGCCCGCCTCGCCGACGATCTGGAGGGCGTTCGAGTTGGCCATCCGCGCCTTGATCGCCTCGCGGACGATCTCGTGGTCGTCACACAGGACTACGCGCTTTGCCTCTCTTACGCTCGAGTTCATGATGCATCGATCCTTGCAGGGGAACCGTACGAATGCAAAATATTAGGTAGCTCGACACTTCCGTCCCGCTCCTGGCGGTTCTCCATCAGGGCGACGACGGTGCGTCCGACGGCGATGGCTGTGCCGTTCAGTGTGTGCACTGCCTGTGGTGTTTCGCCATCGGCGGCCCGATACCTACAGGCGAGGCGTCGTGCCTGGAAGTCGGTCGTGTTCGAGCACGAGGTCAGCTCGCGGTAGCGCTCCTGGCTCGGAATCCACGCCTCGCAGTCGTACTTCTTCGCCGCCGGCGCGCCGAGGTCCCCGGCGGCGACGTTGACGACGCGGTACGGGATCTCCAGCTCGCCCAGGATCCGCTCCTCGATCGCCAGCAGCCGCTCGTGCTCGGCGGCGGACTCGGACGGCTCGACGAACGAGAACATCTCGACCTTGTCGAACTGGTGGACGCGGAAGATGCCGCGGGTGTCGCGGCCGGCGGCACCGGCCTCACGGCGGAAGCAGGTCGAGAACCCCGCGTAGCGGAGCGGGAGCCGGTCGGCATCGAGGATCTGGTCGGCGTGCAGGGCAGCCAGCGACACCTCCGAGGTCCCGATCAGGAACAGGTCGTCCTTCGGGATCTCGTAGATCTGGTCGCGGTCGCCGGGCAGGAAGCCGGTGCCGTAGAGGGCCTCTTCGCGGACGAGGACGGGAGGGACGACCGGTTCGTGGCCCTCCCCGGCGACGACGTCGAGCGCGTAACGGACGAGTGCCATCTCGACCATCACGAGGTCGCCCTTCAGGTAGGCGAACCGCGAGCCCGAGACCCGTGCGGCCGATTCGACGTCGATCACGCCGAGCCGCGTGCCGAGCTCGAGGTGATCGAGCGGCTCGAAGTCGAAGCTCGGCCTCTCCCCCACCTCACGGACGACGACGGCATCCTCCTCGGTCATCCCGTCGGGAGCGTCGGGGTCGGGCAGGTTCGGGAGCCCGGCGGCGACGCGCTCGATCCCGGCGTCGACCTCGTCGAGCTCTGCTTTCCCGGACTCGATCTGCTCCTTCAGGCGCCCCACCTCGGCGACCAGGCCGGCGGCCTCGTTGCCCTTCTGTTTCTCCTCGCCGATCTGCTTCGAGAGCCTCTTGCGCTCGGCCTGGGCGCCCTCGATCCGCGGCAGGAGCTCGCGGCGGCGCGCGTCGAAGGCCAGCAGCTCGTCAACGTCCTCGCCGGCGCCGCGGCGATCGAGCGCTGCCTTGACCCGCTCAGGCTCGGAGCGGATCAGCTTAAGGTCGAGCATCGGGGGCCCGGCTCAGGGCGAGCTCGCGCCCGGGCGGGGCGATTCTTCGGCTTCCTGGCCGGCGTACTTCGCGACGAATCGGGCCACCTCTTCGGCTTCTTCGCCGACGACGATGTTCTGCGGCATGATCGCGCCGGAGAAGCCCCCGTTCTCGATCGCGAAGAGGGCGTCTTCGTAGGTCTCAGTCCGCCCGTTCAGGTTCGGCCCCTGGGTGCGGATGCTGCGGTTCCCGGTCCCCTGCGTGCCGGCGGCGCTCAGCGTGTGGCAGCCAGAGCAGTGAGTGGAGAACAGGACCGCGCCGTTGTAGTCGGGATCGTCCTTCGAGACCGAGATCCCTTCCTCGCCGAAGCCGCAGGCGGAGAGGCCGAGGACGATGGCGACAACCGTTGCTGTGAGGAGTGCTGGGCGCACGCGGCGCGCATCATATTGTCTTCAGCCGATCCCCTCCCCCACGAGCCCGGAGCGATGGAAGCGCCGAAACCACCCAGTTTCAGAGCCGCGATGGGAATGCTCCCCACCGGCGTCACCGTGGTGTCCGCCAATGGTCCCGAGGGGCCTGCGGGCGCGACCGCCAACGCGGTCTGCTCGCTCTCGATCGAGCCGATGCTGATGCTGGCCTGCCTCGACCGCGGCTCGCGCACCCTGCTCGCGGTCCAGGCGGCGAACCGGTTCGGGGTCAGCGTCCTGCACTCGGGACAGGAGGAGATCGCCCGCTCGTTCGCGACCAAGGCGCCCGTCGCCGACAAGTGGCAGGGAGTCGAGTGGGCCGACCGGGACGGGATCCCGGCAATCGCCGACCCGCTGGTCTGGGTCGCCTGCGAGCTGCGCGACGTGATCGCCGGCGGCGATCACGTGATCGTCACCGGCGAGGTGCGCGGTCTCGAGGCGGGCGAGGGCGACCCTCTCGTCTTCCATGGGGGCGAATACCGGCCGCTCGGCTGAGCGTTTGGCGAGCAGGGCCTGAGGCCATCACTGCAACACTCTTCTCGTGGAGCCGCGCTTTCAGAAGCCGGGCTGGTTCACGAGGAACGTCTTCAATCGCGTCGTCGCGCTGCTGACCCGGATGGGCCTCGACGTCGCCGGCTCGCGGGTGCTCGAAGTGAAGGGACGGAAGAGCGGCGAGTGGCGGAAGACCCCGGTCAACCTCCTCGTTCTCGACGGCGACCGCTACCTGGTCGCGCCACGCGGCCACACGCAGTGGGTCCGGAACATGCGGGTGAGCGGTGGCGGCCGCCTCGTCCTCGGCCGCCGGGTCGAGGAGTTCTCCGCGACCGAGCTTCAAGACGATGACAAGCCTGCCCTGCTCCGCGCCTACCTGAGGAAGTGGAAGTGGGAGGTCGGGGCCTTCTTCGGCGGCGTCGACGCCGATGCCCCCGAGGAGGAACTGCGGCGGATCGCTCCCGATCACCCCGTCTTCCGGATCACCTAGAAGGCGCTGCTGGTCCCGGCGGCGCGCAGGGCGAGGAAGAAGATCACGCCGCAGCTGACGGCCATGATCCCCATCTCGCGGCGGACGATCTCCAGCGCGATCTCCTGCTGGGTGTCGGCCGGGAGGGCTTCGAAGTCGAGGTCGCCGATCTCGCGCTGGGCGGCGCCGGCGCGGGCCCCCTCGGCGATGAAGGAGACGACGAGCGGCAGGATCCCGTAGAGGTAATGCAGGTCTTCTGCGGCCTCATGACCGGTGAACACCAGCAGCCCGCCGAGCAGCGCCTGGATGAAGACCGAGACCTGGGCGGCCCGCAGCACGTACCAGAACGGAATCGACGCCCGCCTGCGGATCCAGGCGACCCCGCCAAGTGCGAACGCGGCCAGATTCAGGGCGATCAGGGCGACGCCGACGACGAGATGGACGGAGGCCATCTAAATCCGCCCGAGAGGGTCGGGATTCCGCTTCCTGATGCGGAAAATCACTATGTAGCAATTTGTCACAAGGTGGGTGTATAACACCGAGCGGGCCCCCCGAAAATGCTGAGCAGCTACGCGCCGATACTCGTCTTCGCCCTCCTCGGAGCAGTCGTCGGTAGCGCCTTCGTGATGCTCAATCACCTGATCGGCCCGAAGCGGTCGAAGTCTCCGACCGCCGCCAGCCGCCGCCAGGCCGAGCCCTACGAGTCGGGGATCCCGGTCGAGCCCGCGCGCGGGATGCGGTTCGGAGTCAGCTTCTACCTGATCGCGATGCTGTTCATCCTCTTCGACATCGAGGTCGTCTTCCTCTATCCGATCGGGGTGATCTTCCGGGCAGCCGACAGCCTCTTCGCCCTCGGCGAGCTCGTCACCTTCGTCGTCCTCCTGCTCGTCGCCTTCGTCTACGTCTGGCGAAAGGGGGCGCTCAATTGGAGGTAGAGCGGCGGACGATGCGCGACCGCCAGCTGGCGGCTCGCGACATGCTGCGCGGCGACCTCGAGGGCGAGGAGCTCGAGCGCTACGTCGAGGAGCGGGTCGTGATGACCAACTTCGAGAAGATGCTCGGCTGGGCGCGGGCGAACTCGGCCTTCCCGCTCACCTTCGGCCTCGCCTGCTGCGCGATCGAGGCGCCGATCTCGCTCGTCACCGCCCGCTACGACCTCGCCCGGTTCGGGGCCGAGGCGCTGCGGGCCTCGCCGCGGCAGGCGGACATGATCATCCTCTCGGGCCGCGTCTCGATCAAGATGGCGCCCGTCGTCCGCCGCCTCTACGACCAGATGCTGGAGCCGAAATGGGCGATCTCGATGGGCGCCTGCTCCTCGAGCGGCGGCATGTTCTCCAACTACGCCGTGGTCCAGGGGGCCGACAAGTTCATGCCGATCGACCTCCACATCCCCGGCTGCCCACCGCGCCCGGAGGCGGTGCTCTACGGGTTCACCAAGCTGCAGCGAAAGATCAAAGGCAATCCCGACCAGGGATGGCGCGCGCGCTACGGGGCCGACGGCACCGAGGAGTGGGCGAAGGGAGAGCCGAGCGCGGAGTCGGCCGAGGCCTACGGCGAGGCGAGGCGGCTGGCCCATGCCTGACGCCCCCGGGCTGGAGCTGATCCGGGGCGAGATCGAGCAGAGCCACCCCGGGGCGGTGCTCGACACCGGCTTCGAACACGGCCAGGCGGCCCTCGTCGTCGACCCGGCGAAGATCCTCGCCGTGCTCGGCTGGCTGCGCGAGGCGTCGGGCCAGGAATACGACTTCCTCTCCAGCCTCCACGTCGCCGACTACCTGCCCGCCACCCCGCGCTTCGGCGTCCACTACGAGCTGATCAATCGCGACCGGGTCGAGCGCCTGAGAGTCAAAGCGATGTTGAACGACCCGGCCCAGGGTGGGAACGGCAGTGCGGACGCGGGAGCCCCCGCCGGTCCATCTCTGTCTTTTCCCGCGGGGTCGGAAGCAGAGCAGCTGCCGATCATCGACTCCTGCGTCGAGCTCTTCCCGACCGCGAACTTCCAGGAGCGCGAGGCCTACGACTTCTTCGGGATCGTCTTCCGCGGCCATCCCGACCTGACCCGGATCCTGCTCCCGGAGGACTACGTCGGCTGGCCGCAGCGACGCGACTTCCCGATCGGCGGCGAGCCGGTCACCTTCACCTACAGCGAGCGTCGATATGGCTGAGGTCGTCGAGCGCCAGAGCGAGGTGATGACGATCAATATCGGTCCGCACCACCCGGCCACGCACGGGGTGCTGCGGCTGGTCGTCGACCTCGACGGCGAGGTCGTCCGCGACCTGCGGCCGGTGATCGGCTACGTCCACACCGGGATCGAAAAGTCCTGCGAGGACAAGAGCTACTGGAAGGTGATCCCCTTCGTCGAGCGGATGGACTACGTCTCCTATTTCTTCCAGATGGAGGCATTCTGCGGCGCGGTCGAGCGTTTGGTCGAGCTCGAGATCCCGCCCCGGGCCAAGTACCTGAGAACGATCTTCCTCGAGCTCAACCGGATCCACTCTCATCTGGTCTGGCTGGGGACGACGGCGCTGGATCTCGGCGCGATCTCGATGCTCTGGTACTGCTTCCGCGACCGCGACCGGATTCTCGACCTGTTCGAGATGGCGACCGGGCAGCGGATGCACACCCGCTACTTCCAGGTCGGCGGGGTGATCGAGGACATCCCGCTCGGGTTCGAGGCGAAACTGCGCGAGTTCATTGACGAGATGCCGGTCCGGGTCGGCCAGTACGAAGCCCTGCTCGACCGCAACGAGGTCTTCCTCTCGCGCACAAAGGGGGTCGGCATCGTCCCCCGCGAGCGGCTGCTCGAGCTCGGTGTCACCGGGCCCCTGCTGCGCGCCGCCGGCGAGCCCTGGGACCTGCGCAAGGCCTTCAACCACCTCGCCTACCCGGAGGTCGAGTTCAAGGTCCCGGTCGGGACGGTCGGCGACAACTACGACCGCTACCGGGTGCGGCTGGCGGAGATGGTCGAGTCGGTGCGGATCATCGAGCAGGCGCTCGACGGGCTGCCGGAGGGGCCGTTCATCGCCGACGATCGCAAGTACGTGCTGCCGCCGCGCTCGGAGCTCTCAACATCGATGGAGTCGCTGATCCACCACTTCAAGCTCGTCACCGAGGGCTACCGGGTCGACCCGGGCGAGATCTACTACGCGATCGAGTCGCCGCGCGGCGAGCTCGGCTGCTACGTCCTCGCCGACGGCTCCTCGAAGCCCGCCCGGGTCCACGTTCGCGACCCGAGCTTCGTCAACCTGCAGGCGTTCCGGGAGATGTCGGTGGGCGGCTATGTCGCCGACATGATCGCCAGCCTCGGGATGCTCGACCCGATCCTGGGCGGGGTGGACCGATGAGCGGCGGCAACGGCGCCGGCGGGCTGCCGGTCGATCCGGCGCTGACCGAGGGACGGGTCCCCGACCGATCGCCGGAGGAGATACCGGAGCTGCACGAGGTCGACTGCCCGCCGGAGATGCGGGAGCGGATCGAGGAGCTGATGAGCCGCTACCCGGACCGCAAATCGGCCTCGATCCCGGCGCTATGGGAGGTGCAGCGGCGCTACGGCTGGTGCACCCCGGACGGGGTCCGCCAGGCGGCGGCGGTGATGCGGGTGACGCCCGCCTACCTGGAGTCGGTGGCGAGCTTCTACGACCTCCTCTACACCGAGCCGGTCGAGACCCACAAAATCGCCGTCTGCACCAACATCAGCTGCTGGATGCGCGGCGGCGACGAGCTGCTCGACGCGTTCCGGGAGGCCGGTGAGGGCAAGGACGTGTTCGTGACCGGGTTCGAGTGCCTCGGCGCCTGCGACATCGCCCCGATGGCCTCGATCGACGAGCGCTACTTCGGCCCGCTCGAGACGGGCGAGGCCGCGACCGCGATCGACCAGCTGCTGGCCGGGAGCGAGGTCCTGCCCGAGAAGGCGCTCGCAAAGCGGCCGCTGGCGGGTGATCGCGATGCCTGAGACCAGGATCCTGCTCGAGCACGCCGAGGATCCGAACCTGCGGACGCTCGACGGCTACCGCGGCTACGGCGGCTACGAGACGCTCGCCCGCGCATACCGCGAGCTCGAGGCCGACGAAGTCCTGAAGGAGCTCGAAGAGTCGGGCCTCCGGGGCCGCGGCGGCGCCGGCTTCTCGATGGGGAAAAAGGCCTCGTTCCTGCCGCGCGGGGACATGGCCAAGTACCTCTGCTGCAACGCCGACGAGTCGGAGCCCGGCGCCTTCAAGGACCGCGAGCTGATGCAGCGCAACCCGCATCAGCTGATCGAGGGAATCGCGATCGCCGCCCTCGCCGCCGGCGCCGGCCACGCGTTCATCTTCATCCGCGGCGAGTACGACCAGCAGGGCGACATCCTCGAGCGCGCGGTCGCCGAAGCGTATGAGGCCGGCTATCTCGGCACCGACGTCCTCGGCAGCCACCGCGACCTCGAGGTGGTCGTCCACCGCGGCGCCGGCGCCTACATCTGCGGCGAGGAGACGGCGCTGCTCGACGCGCTCGAGGGCAAGCGCGGCAACCCCCGGCTGAAGCCTCCGTTCCCGGCCGTGCAGGGCCTCTACGGCGGCCCGACGCTGATCAACAACGTCGAGACCCTCTCCAACGTGCCGCGGATCGTCGCCCACGGGGCCGAGTGGTTCAAGGGGTTCGGGACCGAGCAGTCGCCGGGGACCAAGGTGGTCTCGGTCTCCGGCTGCGTCCGGCGGCCGGGCAACTACGAGGTCGAGCTCGGGATCCCTACCCGGGAGCTGATCTACGAGCTCGCCGGCGGCCCGCTCGAGGGGCGCGAGGTCAAGGCCCTCTACCCCGGCGGCTCCTCCTCCCCGGTCCTCACCGCCGAGGAGGGGATCGACCTGCCCTACTCATTCGAGGCGATGGCCGACGCCGGATCGATGCTCGGCTCGGGCTCGATCATCGTCGCCGACGACACCATCTCGATCCCGCACATGGCCCTGCGGACGGCCCGCTTCTACCACCACGAGTCCTGCGGCAAGTGCACTCCCTGCCGCGAGGGGACCAACTGGACGGTGAAGATGCTCGAGCGGGTGGTGCGCGGCGAGGCGACCCCGATGGACCTCGACATCGTCGCCTCG
>DATAOP010000094.1:0-2098 GCA_036265675.1 Solirubrobacterales bacterium | reverse complement strand
GGGTTCATCTGCTGCGGGAACGCGAAGTCGACAGTTCGAGAAGACGGCTTGTGAGCCCGCTCCGCCGCCCCGCCCCCGTCCAGCTCCCAGTAAAGGAGCGCGAAGGCGATGATGTTCGACGCCCAGACGGTCGAGCCCGCTTCGAGCAGGGCGCCGGCCGATTCGGTCTCCTTGCCGCCATTGATCAGATGTGATGTCAGGAGCACCGTCGCCCACAGCGCGCCGAAGACGAGCACGGAGATCAGCCCGACGGAGAGCGCCCGGAGCGGCGCCGTGCGCCTGTCGATCCTCCCCGGATCGCCTGCGATGAGAGCGGCGAGCAGTACACCCACGATCACGGGGAGCAGCCAGTTCGGGCCGAGCCGCAGGTCATCCGGCATCAGGATCGTCAGGACGATCGCGGCGACCACCGCGCTCGCCATAGGCCAGCGCGGCTCGCCGACGACGAGATCCTTCGCGGCAGACTCAGCGGCCACGCGAGGCTATTTTCGATGTCCCGAGCCGGCCTTCATCTTCTCTTCAAGCCTTTGGAGGCGGCCGGATCCGGCCGCCCGCGCGACCGGGTCGCCGCCCGGGCCCCGCAGGATGAAGGCGAACCCGACCGCGATCAGCGCACCGGCGAGCGGGCCCACCACATAGACCCAGTAGCTCGAAAAGTCAGTCCCCACGAGTGCCGGGCCGAAGGATCGAGCGGGGTTCATCGACACTCCGCTGACAGGCGCGGCCCACAACCCGGCGAGGGCGATGTAGCCCCCGACGCCGAGCGCTGCGATCGCGCCGACGTTCTGGGCGGCCGAGGCGGTGCCGAGGATGACGCTCACCAGGCCCGCGGTGAGCGCGATCTCCATCAGGAGCGCCTGCCAGTGGGCGTAACCAGGACCGGGGAGAGTTGCGCCCAAGTGCCCGACGTCGCCGAACACGGCGAGCAGGAACAGCGCCGCCAGGCTCGCGCCGGCCAGCTGCACCATGATGTAGCCGGGCACCCGCAGCCAGGGGAAATCGCCGCGCATCGCGAACGCCAGCGACACCGCAGGATTCAGATGGGCGCCCGAGACGGCGCCCATGAAGAGGATGATCGCCATCACCATCAGCCCGGGGGCGACGACCGCGGAGGCGAGGCTGATTTGCCCCTGCGCGTGCAGGAGGCCGCCACCCGCCGCGACGAACACGAGCAGGAAGGTGCCGAACAACTCGGAGAAGAGTCGGCGCCATTCGAGCGTCGGGTCATCCCAGTCCTGGCGGGAACCGAACTCGAGCCCCAGCCGGTGTCGAACCCTCACCTCCTGCACGGCGGGAGGATCGGCGCGCTCCGTCGCGAGGCCACGTCGCTCGTCGGCCATGCCGGGCACCCTATCCCTCTACATCTCGTTTGCCCTGATCAGCCGGACCAGGAGCGCACCGGCCAGGACCACGACTACCAGCAGGACCACGATCCCCGTGACCGGCCCGATGAAGAAGAAGGCGGCAAAGATTGCCAGGACGGCGATGATCGCTCCCAGGACGACCGGGATGCCGATCAGGTCGGAATCGCCGCTCATACGGACATCAAAGCGGACCGGCGGCGACCCCGCATCGCCGGTTCCGGGTGATCATTTGCTCGTCAGGTGGAACTTCTCGCAGACGTCGCAGCGGTAGTAGGTCATCCCGAACCGCGCGGCCTCCGCCTTCGCGACCTCCTCCTTGGCGTAGCCGCGCTTCGGCTTTCCCTGCCTGTTGAAGTGGCTGCCAACGATCCTGCGCTCGGCCATATCCCGAGCGTAGAGCCTGGCCGCAGTGGTCCCACAAGGGGAAGATGGGGGCCGATTAGGGGTGATTCCCGATAGACGATCGAGACCCGGGCCGTCATCGTCGCTGCCATGACAGAACAACCAGAAAACGACAAGACAGAAGAAAGAAAAGAAAAAGAGGTTGGCCCGCGACGCCCCCTCCTCCGGTCGCGAGACGATCGGAAGATCTGGGGAGTCGCAGGCGGCCTCGCTGAGCACGTCGGCTTCAACCCCACGCTGGTGCGCGTCTTCTTCGTGGTCACCCTCTTCTTCGGAGGGGCCGGTTTGCTGGCCTACCTTGTGCTCGCGGTCGCCCTCCCCGAAGACGACGG
>DATAOP010000093.1:0-6881 GCA_036265675.1 Solirubrobacterales bacterium | reverse complement strand
CTCGCGCTGATGCCGGGCTCCGGCGACTCGATCCAGGCCCTGAAGGCCGGGGTGATGGAGATCCCCGACGTGATCGTCGTCAACAAGGCCGACCACCCGATGACCGACACGATGGTGCGAGAGGTCCGCAGCGTGCTGGCGCTCTCTCACGACCCCGAAGGCTGGGCCGTCCCGATCCTCCGCACCGAGGCGGCGCGGGGGGAGGGGGTGGTCGAGCTGGCCGAGAAGATCGACGAGCATCGCGCCCACATCGAGGCCGCCGGGACGCTCGAGGAGCGGCGCGCCCGGAATCTGCGCAACGAGGTCCTGGGCATCGCCGCCTCGCGGATGCGGCGCCGGCTCGAGGCGACCGCCGCCGAGGACCCCGAGACGGCCGGGCTCCTCGACCGGGTCGTCAGCCGCGAGCTCGACCCGGCGAGCGCCGCCTCGCAGTTGCTCGAAAGGCAGGATGGCTGACACGACCGAGTCGATCTCCCCGGCGGGGCCGCCGTCGAGGGACGAGGCGGGCTCCTGGGTTGGATGGCAGCTGGACGAGGTCTGGGGCGCCCCGGTCGGCCGGGTTCACGCCGTCTACGTCGACAGCGAGAGCGGGGCTCCAGCCTGGCTGATCGCGGCCCTCGGCGGGGGCGGGCTCCTGGGCCGCCGCCAGGCCAACCTCGTCGCGGTCCCGCTGCGCGACTGCGCCGGTGCCGCCGGCAGGGTCTGGACCGCCCACGGCCGGGATTCCCTCCAAAGCGCCCCGACCGTCGACCCGACGCGGCCGCTGCTGCGAGAGCACGAGCTCGCGATCTGCGGCCACTACGGGATCGACGAGGGAGCCGGCCGCGCCGCCGAGGTGGCCGGGCGAGCGGCGGGGTCGGTGACCTCTCAGCCGTTCGCCGTCTAGCCGATCGCGCTCAGCAGCCCAACTGCCGGGCGATCACCATCTGCTGGACCTCGTCGGTCCCCTCGCCGATCGTCAGGATCTTGGCGTCGCGGTAGAAGCGGCAGACCGGGTACTCCTCGATGTAGCCGTAGCCGCCGTGGATCTGGACCGCCTCCTCGGTGGCCCTCACCGCGAGCCGGCCGGTCAGGAGCTTTGCCTGGGCCGCGGTCAGCGTGAACGACTCGCCCGCATCTTTCTCGAGCGCAGCCCGCCAGGTCAGCAGCCGCGCGGCCTCGATCTGGGCCGAGAGATCGGCGATCTTCGCCTGGATCGCCTGGTATTTCGAGATCGGCTGCCCGAAGGCGACGCGCTCCTTGGCGTACGCGAGCGCCTCGTCGAGCGCACCTTGGGCGAGCCCGACCCCCATCGCCGCGACCCCGATCCGCCCGCCGTCGAGGATGTGGAGGAAGTTCTTGAATCCGTCACCGCGGCGACCGAGCAGGTTGGACTCCGCGACGCGGCAGTCTTCGAAGGTCAGCGGCCGCGTGTCGGAGGCGTTCCAGCCCATCTTCCGGTAGGGCTCGCCGGCCTCGTAGCCCGGCGTCCCGGTGGCGACGATCAGATTCGAGATCTCGCGCCGCCCGTCGGCCTCGCCGGTCACCGCGGTGATCGAGACGCAGCCGGAGATGTCGGTCCCGGAGTTGGTGATGAACTGCTTGGCGCCGTTGATCACCCACTCTCCGTCCTCGAGCCTCGCCGTGGTGCGGACGTTGCCGGCGTCGGAGCCCGCCTCCGGCTCGGTCAGCCCGAACGAGGCCAGGCGCCGGCCGCTGCAGAGCTCAGGAAGCCACTCCTGGCGCTGCTCATCGCTCCCCCAGAGATGGATCGGCATCGTCCCGAGCGAGGTGTGGGCGGCCATCGTGATGCAGACCGAGGAGTCGACCCGGGCCAGCTCTTCGACCGCGAGGACGTAGGAGAGCGTGTCGGCGCCGCCGCCCCCGTAGTCCTGCGGGAACGGGATCCCCATCAGCCCGAGCGCGCCCATCTTCGCGACGATCTCGTAGGGGAACCGCTTCTCGCGATCGAGCTCCTCGGCGACCGGCGCGACCTCCTGGCGGGCGAAGTCCCGCACCGTTTCGCGCAGCAGCCGCTGCTCGTCACTCAGCTCGAAGTTCACCCGCAGCAGCCTATTCAGGTCACTGATCAGCGAGCATCACGATCTGACTTCTTGCGAGCGGCGCCGATATGCCGCAAGGCGGGTTGTTCAGAGTTGGAGGCTCTTCACCTGCAGCAGCTCCTCGATCGCGTAGCGGCCGTTCTCGCGGCCGTGGCCCGACTGCTTGTAGCCACCGAACGGGGCGATCGGGTTGAAGGCGCCGCCGTTGATCTCGATCTGGCCGGTGCGGATGCGGCGCGCGACGGCGATCGCCCGGTCCTGGTCGGCCGACCAGACGCCGCCGGCAAGCCCGTAGGTGGAGTCGTTGGCGATCCGCACCGCGTCGTCCTCGCCCTCGTAGGGCTGGATCGAGAGGACGGGGCCGAAGATCTCCTCTTGGGCGAGCGTCATCTCCGGCTCCACCGAGGAGAAGACCGTGGGGCGGACGAAGTAGCCGCGCTCGAGCCCCTCGGGCGGCTCGACGCCGCCGGTGATGAGCTGCGCGCCCTCATCCTCGCCTTTATCGATGTAGCCGCGGACCCGCTCGCGCTGGGTCTCGGAGACGAGCGGGCCGAGCCTCGTCGACTCCTCGAACGGGTCGCCGGGAGTGAACTGCTCGGCCGCTTCGACCGCGATCTTCTCGGCCTCCTCGAGTTTGTCGGCCGGGATCAGCATCCGGGTCAGGGCGCTGCAGGTCTGGCCCGAGTTCAGGTAGCACTTGGCGACCCCGTCGGGGATCGCGCGCTCGAGGTCGGCGTCGTCGAGGATCACGTTCGGCGACTTGCCGCCGAGCTCCATCGCGACCGGCTTGACCGTCGCCGACGCGAGCTCGGAGACCCGGCGGCCGGCTCTGGTCGAGCCGGTGAACGAGACCATGTCGACGCCGGGGTGGCCGGCGATCGCCTCGCCGACGACGGGGCCGGTGCCGGTGACGAGGTTGAAGACCCCCGGCGGCAGCCCGGCTGCCTCGATCACCTCGGCGAGGATGAAGGCGTTGAGCGGGACGACCTCGCTCGGCTTGAGGACGACGGTGCAGCCGGCGGCGAGGGCGGGGGCGACCTTGGCCGCGATCTGGTTCAGCGGGTAGTTCCAGGGGGTGATCGCGCCCAGGACGCCAACCGGCTCGCGCAGGACGCGCGAGTTCCCGATCTCCTCCTCCCAGCGCACCTCCTCCATCAGGCTCGGCATCGCCGCGAACTGTCCCGTCGGGAGCCCGGCCTGGATGATCTGGCTCAGTTTGAGCGGCATCCCGAGCTCCTGGGCGATCGTCGCCGCGATCTCCTCGGAGCGCTCACCGAGGCCGGCCGCGATCGCGCCGAGGTGGCCCGCGCGCTCCTCGCGAGAGGTGGAGGCCCAGGAGTCGAACGCGTCGCGGGCGGCGAGAACGGCGTGATCGGCGTCGGACGGGGTGCAGGCCGGAATCGTGCCCATGACCTCCTCGGTGGTCGAGTTGATCACCTCGATCGGCTCCGAGCCCTCGGGCTCCACCCACTCGCCGCCGATGAAGATCCTGTCCCGGACCTGAAGGTCAGCAGCCGTCGCCATCGCTCCTCCTCGTTCGCGCGTTCGGTGTCGAACACACCATAGGGGGGAGGGGTCCTCAGCGGTCGGCGGCCAGCGCCTCTTCTGCGACCCGCACCGCGCGGGCGTCTCGTGCGGTCAGGGTCTCCCCGCACCGTTCGCAGACGCCGCGATCGCTCACCGATCCGCCGCACTCCTTGTGAAAGACGAGCATCGGCGGCCCGTCGGGGTACTCGGTATGGCGGTCGCCCCAGCCGAGCAGGGCGATCAGCGACGGCCAGAGGTCGAGGCCCTTCTCGGTCAGGAAGTACTCGTAGCGCTCCGGGCTCTCCTGGTAGGGCCGTCGCTCGAGGATGTCCTCCTCGACCAACCGTTGGAGGCGGGCCGAGAGGACGTTGCGGGCCACGCCGAGGCTCTTCTGCAGCTCGTCGAAGCGGCGGTGCCCTGTCATCACATCGCGGACGATCAGCAGCGTCCAGCGCTCACCGACAACCTCGAGTGCCTTGGCGATCGAGCAGGTCTGGCCGGGGTAGTCGTGGCGGAGCACGACTGTGATCTTGGCACATTAGGTTGTTTCAAGCAACTGACTCGGGTAGGGTCAAGTTGCGTAATGCAACCCAGCCGACGGAGGCCCACCATGTGGCTGATTTCAAGACACAGACACAGACACGCATCGAAGGCACCGCGGATCTCGATCAGCCAGGCCGAGATCACCGCCGATCTGCAGTACCCGGCACCCCGCCGCCGCGACGACGCGACCGCGACCCACGGCGTGCGGCCGCGCTGATGCCGGCGCCGGAGGGGACCGCGGCGGACGTGGCGGCAGCATTCGCCGAGGCCGACCCCGCCTCGAGCCGCAGCCGCACCATCGTCTGGCAGGACCCGGTCCCGACCGCCGCGGTGGGGGTGACCATGAGCGGCCTCGAGTACATGAGCGCCGTGGCCGAGGCGAAGGTCCCGCCGCCGCCGATCGCGAGCGTGATGCGGCTCCGCCCGGTCGAGATCGAGGAGGGGCGGGTGGTCTTCGAGGGCGAGCCCGGCGAGGAGCACTACAACCCGATCGG
The DNA here is from genome assembly GCA_036265675.1 of Solirubrobacterales bacterium. Classification (GTDB taxonomy): domain Bacteria; phylum Actinomycetota; class Thermoleophilia; order Solirubrobacterales; family 70-9; genus VRUE01. The sequence goes on along the minus strand of DATAOP010000093.1, from coordinate 2,275 downwards.
GGTCGTCCACGGCGGTTACGCTGCGACCCTGCTCGACTCGGCGCTCGGCTGCGCCGTTCACACGACCCTTCCGGCGGGCGTCGCCTACACATCGCTCGGTCTGGAGGCCAAGTTCCTGCGCCCGATCACCCGCGACACCGGCCGGGTCCTGTGTCGGGCGAGCGTCGTGCACCGCGGCCGCCGTCAGGCGACGGCGGAGGCGATCCTGACCACGGCCGATGGCGCAAAGGTCCTGGCGTCGGGCACCTCGACCTGCATGATCCTGGGCGAGATCTAGGCGGAGAGCCGGCGCGCGATCTCGACCAGGAGCCGAACGCCGTAGCCGCTCGCCGCGTCTCCGGTGTAGGGACGGCCGACGTCCCAGGCGGTCCCGGCGATGTCGATGTGGGCCCAGGGGGTCCCGTCGACGAACTCCTCGAGGAATGAGCCGGCGTAGATCGTCCCCGCCTTGCGCTTCTCCGAGGCGTTCGTCAGGTCGGCGACGCGGCCGGTCGTGATCTCCTTGTACTCGGGGTGGAGCGGAAGGCGCCAGACGAGCTCCCCGGTGGTCCCGCCGGCCTCGTCGACCTCCGATGCGAGCTCGTCGTCGTTCGAGATCAGCGCCGCGTAGGTCGACCCGAGGGCGATCAGGACGGCGCCGGTCAGGGTCGCCAGGTCGACGATCCGCTCGGCGCCGAGCTCGACCGCGTAGGCGAGGGCGTCGGCGAGGATCAGGCGCCCCTCGGCGTCCGTGTTGTTGACCTCGACCGTCTTGCCGTTGTACTGAGTGATGATGTCGCCCGGCTTCGTCGCGGTCCCGGACGGCATGTTCTCGGTCGAGGGGACGACCGCGATGACGTTGACCGGCAGCTCGAGCTCGGCGATCGCGGCGATCGCCTGGAGGACCGCGGCGGCGCCCGACATGTCCATTTTCATGTCCGGCATCCCGGCCGAGGGCTTGAGCGAGATCCCGCCGGTATCGAAGGTGACGCCCTTGCCGACAAAGCCCAGCGTCGGTCCCGGGCCGCCGCCCTCGTAGCGCAGGACGATCAGCCGCGGTTCCTCGGCTGTACCCTGGCTGACGGCGACCAGGCCGCCCATCCCCTTCTCGATCATCTGGCTGCGGTCGAGCACGTCGGCGGTGACCGTCCCGTGGCCGGACGCGATCTCGCGCGCGCGCCGGGCGAGATAGGAGGGGGTGGCGACGTTCGAGGGCAGGCTCTGGAGGTCGCGAGCCCGGTTCTGGGCCTCGGCGCAGACCCGGGCCGCCTCGGCCTCATCGCCGACCTCGGCCTCCCCGACCAGCGTCAGCGACTCGATCTCGGGCGGGGCCGGATCGTCGGGGTCGGGCGTCCGGAAGCGATCGAAGCGGTAGGCGCCGAGGATCGTTCCGGTCACCAGCCCCTCGGCGATCGCGGTGTCGTCGTCGGAGGTGGGCAGGAGCCAGGCGATCGACCGCGCCTCGAGGCGGAGCGCCTCCTTGGCCGCGAGCGCCGCGGCAACCCGCGCCCGCTCGGCATTCATCTCCCCCTGTTTCCCGAGGCCGATCACCAGCGCGCGGCCGGGCTTCTCCGGGTGGATCAGCGCCGTCTTCTTGTAGCCGCCCCTGGCGTCGCCGGCCCCCGGGGCGTCCGCCAGCGCGGCCGGCAGCTCTGCGTCCTGATGCAGTCCTACGACGAGCAGGTCGGCGTCGACCTCGGCCGGCTCAGCCTGTTTCGATTCCACCCTCACGGCGCCCGAGTCTATGCGGTTGCGCACGCAGCCCGACCCGCCCTGGCGCTATCGTCCCGGGTGGGCCAGGCGGCCCTTACCCGAGCCGAGACCCGGCACAAACAACGTAAGAAAGGCAGCCAAAGATGCCCAGCACAGTCATCCTCGGAACCGCGCGCACCCCCTTCGGCAAGATGGGCGGGACGCTCTCCTCCCTCGACGCCACCGACCTCGGCGGCCACGCGATCACCGCCGCCCTCGAGCGCTCCGCGGTCGACCCCGAGCAGGTCGAGCAGGTCGTCTTCGGCCAGGTCCTCCAGGCCGGCCAGGGCCAGATCCCCTCGCGCCAGGCGCAGATCAAGGGCGGGATCCCGAAGGAGGTGCCCTCGGAGACGGTCAACAAGGTCTGCGCCTCGGGAATGCGCTCGATCGGGATCGCCGACACTTCAATCCGCGCGGGCGACACCGAAATCGCCGTCACCGGCGGGATGGAGTCGATGAGCCAGGCTCCGCACCTCCTGCCCGGCGCCCGTTTCGGCTACCGGATGGGGAACGTCGAAGCGGTCGACTCGATGGTCCATGACGG
>DATAOP010000092.1:0-13259 GCA_036265675.1 Solirubrobacterales bacterium | reverse complement strand
TACCTCGGCCGCCACATCGGCCTCCCGGTCTGCCTCGAGGGGGCGCTGAAGCTGAAGGAGATCTCCTACATCCCGACCGACGCCTACGCGGCGGGCGAGATGAAGCACGGCCCGATCGCCCTGCTCGACGAGTCGACGCCGGTGGTCGGCGTCGCGACCGAGAGCCCGGTGCTCGAGAAGGTCCTCTCCAACGTTGAAGAGGTGAGGGCGCGCGGCGCCGCGACGATCGCAATCGCAACCGAGGGCGACGACCGGGTCGCGGAGGTTGCCGACCAGACGATCCCGGTCGCGCGCACCGACTGGCTCCTGCAGCCGATCGTCGCGATCCTGCCGCTGCAGCTACTCGCCTACGACATCGCCAAAGCCCGCGGCCTCAACGTCGATCAGCCGCGCAACCTCGCGAAGACCGTCACCGTCGAGTAGCGTCGGGTCCTGGAGCCCCGCGATGGAGCCCTGGCTGAATCCCCTCTATGACGCGGACGGGATGCGCGCGATCGACGCCTGGGCGATCGAGGAGCGCCGGGTGCCCTCGCTGGAGCTGATGGAGGCCGCCGGCTGCGAGGTCGCGACGGCGGTCGGTGAGCTCGCGCCCGAGGGCCCGATCCGAGTCGTGTGTGGGAAGGGGAACAACGCCGGCGACGGGCTGGTCGCGGCGCGCTATCTCGCCGAGGCCGGGCACGAGGTCGAGGCGCTCCTGCTCTGGCCCGCAGCCGAGCTGAGCGGCGACGCGGCCGCCAACCTCGAGCGCCTCCCGGCCGCGCCGCTCGAGGGCGACCCGGCGGCCCGGCTGGCCGGGTCCGGCGCCGTCGTCGACGCGATCTTCGGGACCGGATTCTCCGGCGCCGCACGCGAGCCCGCGGCGGCGGCGATCGAGGCGATCAACCGTTGCGGGGCGCCCGTCGTCGCCTGCGACATCGCCTCCGGCGTCGACGCCTCCAGCGGCGAGGTCGCGGGCGAGGCGGTCGAGGCGGCGATCACCGTCAGCTTCCACGCCGCCAAGCTCGGCCACCGAGTCGCCCCGGGGAAGTGGCACAGCGGCGAGCTGCGCGTGGTCCCGATCGGGATTCCGGAGGGCGCCCCGTCGGCTCCGGCAGCGGGAGAGATCGCGACCGCCGTCCTCGGACTCGCTCCGCGGCGCGGCCCGTACTCGACCAAGTTCAGCTCCGGCCAGGTGACGATCGCGGGCGGCTCCCGGGGCCTGACCGGCGCCGTCCAGATGTCGTCGCGAGCGGCGATCCGGGCCGGCGCCGGCTACGCGACCGTCGCCGTCCCCGCCGACCTCGAGCAGATCTTCGAGGCGGGCCAGCCCGAGGTGATGTCCGCCGGCTGCCCCGGCGGCGACGGGCTCCTGGCCCCGGCTTCGGCGAAGACGCTGCTGCGGGCGTTCGAGCGGGCAGCGTCCGGTGTCCTCGGCCCCGGTCTCGGCCGTGACCCGGCCTCGGTCGAGCTGGCGCGCGAAGTCGTCGGCGCGATCGAGGCGCCGCTGGTGATCGACGCCGACGGGCTCAACGCCTTCGCCGGCCTGCTCGAGCGGATCGCCGCCCGCGACGCGCCGACGATCCTGACTCCGCATGCCGGCGAGCTGGGCCGCCTGCTGGAGATCGACTCCGACGAGATCGCCGCCCACCGCGTCGCCTCGGCCCGCAGGGCCGCCGAGGCCGCCGGAGCCGTCGTCGTCCTCAAGGGCGACGACACGATCGTCAGCGACGGAGATCGCGTCGCCGTCAACGTGATCGCGGCGCCGGCGCTTGCGACGGCGGGCACCGGCGACGTCCTCTCCGGGATCGTCGCGGCCCTACTCGCCCGCGGCCTCGAGCCGTTCGCGGCCGCCTGCGCGGGAGTCCTCGCCCACGCCCGCGCCGGCAACCACGCCGCCGATCGGATCGGGGCCGCCGAGTCGACGATCGCCACCGACGTCATCGAATCTATCCCCGCCGGGTTGCGACCGGTTGGGGCGCGGGTCGAATAACCTCGCAATCCGCATGGCCGCCAACACGACCGCCGCCGAGATCATGGACACGACCGTCCCGACGGTCTCGCCCGACGCCGATGCCCGCAACGCGGTCGAGCTTCTCGCCAGGACCGAGAAGGGAGCGATCCCCGTCGTCGACGAGGAGCGCGGCGTGATCGGGATCGTCAGCGAGTCCGACCTCGTCCTCAGTGACGAGGAGGCCGACCTTCACCTGCCCCTCTTCTTCGACCTGATGGGTTCGCCGGTGTTCCTCGGCTCGATCAAACACTTCGAGGACCGGCTCAACAAGGCCTTCGCGACGAAGGTCTCGGACCTGATGACCGCCGACCCGGAGACGGTCAGCGTCGACGACGACGCCGAGACCGTCGCCCGCAGGATCGCCGAGACGCATCACAACCACCTGCCCGTGGTCGACGGCGACGGCCGGCTCGCCGGCCTCGTCACCAGGGCCGACGCGCTGGCCGCGCTAGTCGATTCCTAGATGGCGCGGGCGACCGCCCGGATCGATTTCGGCGCCGTCGAGCGGAACTGCGCGCGGCTGAAGGAGGAGGTCGGGCAGGACGTCGAGCTCTGCGCAGTGGTCAAGGCCGACGGCTACGGCCACGGTGCCACCTCGTGCGCCGATGCCGCGGTCGAGGGGGGAGCGACCCGGCTCGCGGTCGCCACCGCCGCCGAGGCGGAGCTGATCGGCCACGCGCTGCCGCACATCCCGCTGCTGACGATGGGCGCGCTGACGCCGGAGGAGCTCGACGCGGCGCTCGGAGCGGGGTCGGAGATCGCTGTCTGGCGCGAAGGCTTCGTCGGCCTGGCCGCCGAGCGGGCCCGCGCCTGGGGGCGGCCGGCCCGCGTCCATGTCAAGCACGACAGCGGCATGGGCCGGCTCGGCAACCGCGACCCGTCGCGGGTGATCGCGATCGCCCGCGCATGCGCGGGCGACGAGAACCTCGAGCTCGCCGGCATCTGGACCCACTTCGCGACCGCCGACGAACCGGCCTCCGACTTCTTCGGCGAGCAGCTCGAGCGGTTCTCGGTCGTCGCCGAGGCGGTCCGCCGCGAGTTCCCCGACGTGATCGTCCACGCCGCCAACAGCGCCGCCGTCCTTCGCGACCGCCGCTCGCATTTCGACATGGTCCGCTGCGGGATCGCGATCTACGGCCTCGATCCGTTCCAGCAGGACCCCGCCGAGCACGACCTCGCGCCGGCTCTCTCGCTGCACTCCTACGTCGCCGACGTCAAGCGCTTCGCCGCCGGCGACAGCGCCGGCTACGGTCGGACCTGGCGGGCGCCGGCCGCCACCAACGTCGCCGTGCTGCCGGTCGGATATGGGGACGGGGTCCGCCGCGGCCTCTCGAACAATGCCGAGGTGCTGATCAGGGGTCGTCGATATCCGCTGGTCGGGACAGTGTCGATGGACAACGTGACGATCGACCTCGGGCCGGAGACCGATGTCGAGCCGGGCGACGAGGCGGTGCTGATCGGAGCCCAGGGCGACGAGACGATCCTCGCCGAGGAGGTGGCGCGACGGCTCGGCACAATCAACTATGAGGTCACCTGCGGGATATCGGCCCGGGTGCCGAGAGTCGGAGCATGAGCGAAATGAGAGAGCGGCTCGAGGCATCGCCCACCGTCGCGCTCGCTCGTCGGGCGCTGGCCGGTGGCGATCCGAGCTGGATCGCCGGCGGCGCCGTCCGCGACGCGGCCCTCGGCCGCGAGATCACCGACCTCGACCTCGCGATCGGCGGCGATCCCGCCGCAGCCGCACGGGCCGTCGCGGGGGCGGGGGAGGGGCACGCGTTCGAGCTCTCGGCCGAGTTCGCGACCTGGCGGGCCGTCGCCGGCGACGGCTCCTGGCAGGTCGACCTGACCGCGCTTCGCGGCGAGACGATCGAGGGGGACCTCGACGCGCGCGACTTCACGCTCGGGGCGGTCGCCGTCCCGCTTGCCGGCGGCGACCCGATCGATCCCCACGGCGGCCTCGCCGACCTCGACCGGGGGATCCTGCGAGTCGTCAACGACCGCAGCTTCGCGGCCGACCCGCTGCGCCTGCTGCGCGCGCCGCGGATCGCGGCCGAGCTCGAGCTCGAGGTCGATCCCGGCACCCGGGCGCTCGCCCGCTCCGAAGCCGGTCGCGCCACCGAGGCGGCAGGTGAGCGCCAGCTCGCAGAGCTCCGCCAACTGATCGCCTGCCCCGACCCGCTGCGGGGGGTCGAGCTGCTCGACGACCTCGGGCTGACCGCGGCCGTCCTGCCCGAGCTCGACGCGCTTCGGGGCGTCGAACAGGGCCCGAACCACCACCTCGACGTCCACGACCACACGATCGCCGTGCTCCAACAGACCCTGTCCGTCGAGGCGGGGCTCGACCGGTTCGCGGGCGAGCGAGCGGAGGAGGTCGCCGCCCTGCTCGACGAGCCGCTCGCGGACGAGTTCAGCCGCCGCGACGCGCTGCGACTCGGCGCCCTTCTGCACGACATCGCGAAGCCGCAGACGCGGGGGGAACGGAGCGGCTATGTCACCTTCATCGGCCACGACAGGCTGGGGGCGGAGATGATCTCGGAGATCTGCGGGCGGTTGCGGGCGAGCCGGGCTCTGACCGACCACCTTCGGGGCCTTGCGCTCCACCACCTGCGGCTCGGCTTCCTCGTCCACGAGATGCCGCTGCCGCCACGCCGCGTCCACGAGTACCTGCGCGCAACCGAACCGGTCGGGGTCGACGTCACCCTGCTGACCGTCGCCGACCGCCTCTCCGCCCGAGGCGGCGGCCCGCTCGCCAGTGAGGAGGCGATCGAGGCTCACCTCTCACTTGCCCGCGAGATGATCGCCGCGGCGCTCGACTGGCGCCGCGACGGACCGCCCGAGCCGCTGCTTCGCGGCGACGAGCTCGCAGCCGAGCTGGGTATCGAGCACGGGCCCGAGCTGGGCGACCTCCTTGCCGAGCTCGAGGCGGCGCAGTACGCGGGCGAGGTGAAAAGCCGCGATCAGGCCGTGGAGCGAGCGCGCGCCGTTCGCGGCTGAGTCTTCCCCGTCAGGTAGCCTCTCCCGCGGCATGGCCAAAGAGGAGAAGATCGAGATGGAGGGCGAGATCACCGAGGCCCTCCCCAACACGATGTTCCGGGTCAAACTCGACAACGGGCACGAGGTGCTCGGCCACATCTCCGGCAAGATGCGCCGCCACTACATCCGGATCCTCCCCGGGGACAGGGTGAAGATCGAGCTCTCCCCATACGATCTCGACCGCGGCCGCATCACCTACCGCTACAAATAGTCGCCCGGCTGCGTCCTCGGTCGCTCGCGTGCAGAGCACGCCACGCTCCCTGCGTCCTTGCCGGATCGCCTATTCCGCCCCTGCATCCTTGCGAGGGCGGTCATTTGAAGCGGTAGGTCGGATCCGGATCGGCCATCTCGGCGACCAGGGCCGACCAGGCGAAGTGCTCGGCGCCGAGGCCGCTGCCGTCGCGGGGGTCGTAGTACTCGCGCAGCCCTTCGCGTTCGACGGCGCCGAAGAGGCCCTCGGTGAGGCGCGCCGCCTCCTCGTCATAGCCCAGCCGTCGCAGCCCGAGCCAGACCATCCACGTCGAGTTGACCCAGGTCGGGCCCCGCCAGTAGCGCCGGATCGGCCCGCGGCCGCCGTCGGGCTCGTAGCTCGGCTCGCTGACGGCCACCGAGGGCGGCGCCACGGCGGTCGCGAACTCGCGCGGGGAGAGCAGATGCTCCTCGACCAGCCGCCGCCCGATCTCCTCCGGTAGGTCGGGCAGGGCGAGCGGGGCGAGTGAGGCCCAGGTGAGCGCCCGTGGCCGCAGACCGCCGGGCTGGGCCTCGTCGATGAACAGTCCTCGCGCCTCGTCCCAGAGCCGGTCGACGAGCGCCGGGGTCGCCGATGGCCGCCCCAGCGCCTGCAGCGAGAGCGACCAGAGGGTGTTGACGAGCACCTCGCAGAGCAGCGGCCCGCCGGCGTCCCGGACCCGCGCCGCGTCGAACCCGAGCCGGCGGTTGCGCCGGACTAAGAGGGGAAACCCGATCCGGCCGTTGGCGCGCCATCCCCAGGCCTCGTCGAACTTCGGTGAGGCGTCGAGCCCGGACTCGTCGGGCTGGACGATCCACAGCAGTCCGTCGCCGTCGAGATCGCGGTTCCCCGCCAGCCACTCGACCTGGGCCCCGATCCGGGGATCCGCGGCGGGGTCGCCGACCGCGAGGCGCCATGCCCACGCCAGCAGTGGCGGCTGGATCGTCTCGGTCTGGAATGCCCGCCGCGAGAGGACGTTGTAGAACGGCAGGCGGGTCAGCGAAACAGGTCGGTCCCAGAAGATCGTGTGGCCGATGAAGCCGTCCTCGCGCTGGGCGGCGAGTAGGCTCTCCAGCTCGCGTCGCGATCGCGACGGGTCGAAGTGGCGCCAGGCGATTGCCGCGAAGCATGAGTCCCAGTACCACTGCCAGGGATAGCGGGTGGGGTCGGGCCTGGTGTAGGCGAACGTGGTGCCGTCACGCTCGCCCTCGAGCCAGTTCCCCCGCAGGACCCGCTCGGCGATCCCGACGACCGCCTCCGCCATCAGGAGCCGTCGGCCGCCGCCGGCTCGGTCTCGGCGAGCGGCGGCCTGGCCTCGACCCAGCGGCGCTCGTTGGCCCGCTCGAGCGCCTCGGCCGCATCGAGGAGGAGCTCGTCGCGGCCCCATGCGGAACCGAGCTGGAGGCCGATCGGCATGCCCGCGGAGCTGAGCCCGACCGGGACGGTGATCGCCGGGGTCCCCGTGAGGTTCGCAAGGGCGCCGCCGCGCACGTTCGCCTGGTCGGCGGTCTCGGTGCCCGAGGGGAGCTCGACGATCGGCGCCTCGAGCGGCGGCGCCGGCGCCGGGACGGTAGGCCAGGCGATCACGTCGACGTCCTCGAGCAGGGCGGCCAGCCGGCGGCGGGTCAGGGTGCGGACCCGGTGCGCGTGGGAGACGGCGACCGACGGGATCAGCATCCGGTACTTGAGGACGCCGCGGTTGATCAGGCTGATCTCGGGATCGAGGCCATTGAGCTGCGCCGGCGTGATCTCGGCGAGGCCGTCGCTGTTGGCGATCAGGACCGCTGCGATCGTCGCCATCTCGAGGTCGGGCAGCTCGATCTCCCGGATCGAGCCGGCGGTCTCCCCGCGCAGCATCTCGATCGCCTCCTCGCAGGCCGACCGGACCTCGGGGTCGACGTCCTCGGACGGGACGTCGCGGACGACGCCGATCCGCAGCCCGGAGGCGTCCGCCTGCTCGAGCGCTTCCCCGAAGAGCGCCGAGGCCAGCAGTCGGCAGTCGGCGGCGTCGGTGCAGAGCGGGCCGGAGACGATCGTCGTCGTCCAGTTCGCCGCATGATGGCCCTCCATCGCCGCGCGGGCGAAGGTCGGCTTCAGCCCGGTCAGACCGCAGTAGGCGGCGGGATAGCGGACCGAGCCGAGCCCGTCGGCACCGACCGCGCCGGCGACGAGCCGGGCGGCGACGGACGCGGCCGGGCCGCTCGAGGAGCCGCCGGGGCAGCGATCGAGGTCCCAGGGGTTGTGGGCCGGCCCGTAGACGGAGATCGCCCCGGTGCTGCCCGAGCCGAGCTCTTCCATGTTGCCGACCCCGACGATCACTGCGCCGGCGTCGCGGAGCGCGCGGTAGGGACCGGACTCGGCCGGAGCCGTCGGCGCCGGCAGTTCGGCGCTGCCAAAGCGCTGCGCCCGCCACGGCAGCGGCCACTCGTCCTTGATCACGACCGGGACGCCGTGGAGCGGGCCGTCGGGTGCCGCCGCGAGCATCTCGCGCGAGCGCTCCGGGAAGGTCTCGACGATCGCGTTCAGCGCCGGGTTGCGCTCCTCGATCCGCGCCAGCGCTTCGTCGAGGAGCTGCGACGGGTCGGCGTCGCCGGCGGCGATCGCCGCCGCCTGCCCGCGCAGCGAGAGGTCGATCGCGCTCATCCTTCCTCCGGCGCCGGCGCACGGGAGAGATCGAGGTCGCGCTCCGGGGCCACCGAGCTGACGTCGAACTCGACCAGCTGTCGGATCGGCGGTCCGAAGACCTGGTCGACGGCGGCCATGACCGCGAGCTCGGCCCCGTCCGCCTCGATCCCGAGGGAGGCCAGGCCGGCTGCGATGAAATCCTCTCCGCGGGCGGGCGCGTCGCTCATGCTCGGCAGGCAACCCTAGTCGACCGCCTCGCGCGCCCTCCTGGCCGGGATTGTGCAATTCCGGCCGCCGCCAGGCAATTCTGCCTGCGTCCAGGCAGAATCGAGGCCGCAACCCTGCGATCGAAGCAGGGTTCCAATGAGTCCGTGCTGACCGCAACCGACAGCCGAAAGCAGCGGAGCCGGGCGGCTGCCGCGCTGTGCCTTGCCTGCGCGCTCGCCGCGCTGGTCTCCTTCGCGCGCCCGGATGACGCCAACTCGGCTCCCGCCCGGGTGATCATCCTCGGCCAGACCGACAGCTCGCCGAAGCCGTCCTGCCCCGGCAAGACGGTCAACAACGTCGAGGTCGTCCCCTGCAGGGTCGAGGGACACGTGAGCGGATTCCAGGTCAGCGCCGGCGGCGTTCCGGAACCGTATGTCGTCCCGTTCGACGGCAAGATCGTCGCCTGGTCGATCAGCCTCTCGCGGCCCTCGCGCCAGGCGAGCTCGAAGACGACCGACGAGGTCGGGTTCTTCAACGACTTCCTCGGCTCGCCGTCGAAGGCGCGGATCGGGGTTCTGCGCCGCCTCGAGGGGTCGAAGCCGCCCCGCTACAAGCTGGTGCGGCAGAGCCCGCTCGAGACCCTCAACCCGTACTTCGGCAGCACCCCGGTCTTCGCGCTCGACCATCCGCTGACTGTCCTCCAGGACCAGGTCGTCGCGCTGACGATCCCGACCTGGGCGCCGATGTTCGCCTTCAACGTCGCCGAAGACAACACCTGGCGCGGCAGCCGCAAGCCGGGCCACTGCTCCTCGAAGGAAGACATCCAGGGCGGCCACCCCCAGCAGGGGGTCGGCAAGGTGAAGACGTACGGCTGCTTCTACTCGTCGGCCCGGCTGCTCTACACGGCGACGATCGTCAAAGCGCCCTGAGCGCCGCCGCTCAGATCGCCGACTGGCGCAGGCCGCAGTAGGGGCAGTCGCTGACGTCGAGACCGATCAGCTGGTCGCAGCGGCGGCAGGAGCGGAGGTTCTCCGGTGAGCGCGGCAGCGAGGAGGGCGACGGGGCGAGCGGCAGCACCGCCGCCACCGGAACCATCTCCTCCTCGGTCTCGCGGTCGATGTAGACCGAGCCCGGCTCGGCATGGGCGAGAGCCTCACGACCTGACCCCGGCGCCCGCATCCGATATAGCTGCTTCTCGTTCACGGCGCCGAAGACTAATAGCTTGCGCGGCAGCGATGCGCGTCCTTCTCTTTCACGGCTACATGCTGCGCGGCACCGGCAGCAACATCTACAGCGCCAATCTGGCCGCGGCGCTGGCCCGGCTCGGACACGAGGTGCACCTGGTCTGCCAGGAGCGCGGGGTCGGGATCGACGGCGTCGAGATCCACAATCCCGACATCCACGGGCTCCTCCCGGTCTACGTCAAGGACCCCTATGAGGGGTTCGAGGTGAAGGTGTTCCCGGAGCTGACCGACGAGGAGCTCGAGCGATACCTCGACGACAACGTCGCGGCCGTGCGCGACGTCGCCGCCAGCGCAGGCCCTCCTGACGCCGCCCTCGCCGGCCATCTGGTGATGGGCCCCTGCATCCTCGCCCGGGCCGGGATCGGCGGGTTTGCGGCCAAGATCCACGGCTCCGCCCTCGAGTACACGGTCAAACCGCACCCCCGCTTCATTCCCTACGCCGAGGAGGGCATGGCCGCTGCCTCCGGCGTCCTCTCCGGGTCCCACCACACGGCGCTGTCGCTCTGGGAGGCGCTGCCCGAGGTCGCGGGGTTGCGGGAGAAGACCCGCCTCGGGCCGCCCGGCGTCGACACCGAGCGGTTCCGGCCGCGCGGCGACGGCCGGCGGGAGCCGCTGGTCGCGTTCGTCGGCAAGCTGATGATCTCGAAGGGCATCGACCTGCTGCTGGCGGCCTGGCCGTTGGTCCTCGCCAGATTCCCCGAGGCGCGGCTCAGGGTCGCCGGCTTCGGTGCCTACGAGGGCGGCGTCGATCGCCTCCTCGGCGCCCTCGATCGCGGTGACATCGACGACGCGCGCGAGGTCGCCAGGCTCGGCCGCGGCCTCGAAGGCGGGCCGGAGGAGCCGCTGAAGATTCTCAGTGCCTTCCTCGCCGCCCCTCCGCCCGGCTATTTTGAGGCGGCGCGGGGGATGGCCGCCTCGGTCGAGCTCGTCGGCCGGCTCGAGCACGACGAGGTCGCGGCGATGCTTCCCGAGGCCGAGGCGCTGGTGATGCCCAGCACCTTCCCCGAGGCATTCGGAATGGTCGCGGCGGAGGCCGCTGCCTGCGGCGCGCTACCGGTCTCGGCCGGGCACTCGGGGATGCTCGAGGTCTCACGGAAGCTGGCCTCGTCGCTGCCGCCGGACGCGAGCGATCTGACCTCATTCGCGGTCGAGGAGGGTGCCGTCGAGGCGATCGCGGAGCGGCTCAATCGGTGGCTCGGCCTGCCCGCGGAGCGTCGCGAGGTGGCCCGCGAGGCGCTCGTTTCGACTGCCCATCGGCTCTGGAGCTGGGAGGGTGTGGCCCGCGGCGTCCTGGCCGCCTCACGGGGCGCGCTGGACCGTCTGCCGGATGCATAGAATCCCCGCTCGATGATCGGACGCCTCCCGATAGCGAAGATGCTCGCTGCGACCGTCGCGGCGACGGTCGTGATCTCCGGGGTGATGCTTCAGATCCACTGGGACGGCCAGCAGGCCTCGACCGCGGCCCCCGAAATCGACCGCCTGCTCGACGTGATGATCGTCATCTCCTCGTTCGTCTTCTCGCTCGTGGTCGTGATGCTCTTCTACGCGCTCTACAAGTTCAGGGCGAAACCGGGCGACGAGTCCGACGGCGAGCCGATCCACGGCAACACCCGGCTCGAGGTCGCCTGGACCCTGATCCCGACGATCATCGTCCTCTTCGGCGCCGGCTACAGCTGGGTCGTCCTCGACAACATCGAAAAGAAGGACGAAAACCCGCTCACGGTCCAGGTCTTCTCGCAGCAGTTCGCCTGGAGCTTCGGCTATCCAGGCAAAGACAACGCCTACTCGCAGGGCGTGCTGCACGTGCCGGTCAACCGCCAGGTCCAGTTCAAAATGCACGCCCAGGACGTGATCCACTCGTTCTGGGTCCCGGAGTGGCGGATCAAGAAAGACGCCGTCCCCGGGATCACCACGACGGCGATCGTGACCCCCGACAAGGTCGGTCACTACCAGCTGATCTGCACCGAGCTCTGCGGGTTCGGGCACGCCGCGATGCGCGCCGAAGTCGTCGTCGAGTCGGTGCCGGAATTCCGGAAATGGGTCGAAGGCCTGAAAGAGACGGTTCCGAAACCGCTCGAGGACTCGGTCGTCCAGGACACCGAGACCAATCCCGTGGAACCCGTCGGCGCAGGAGGGGCATAATGCAGGGGTCAGTTAGATGGTGAGTGCGATTAAGCAGCCCGGGTGGATCAGGGGCGGGCTCGGATTGATTCTGGGAGCCGCCTTCGGCTTCGGCCTCGTCGTCGCGCTGCGCGCGATCTCGGGCCTGAACATCTGGGAAACGAGGCAGACCGGCTACCCGCACGTTGTCGTGCCGCTGGTCAGCGGCCCGCTCGGCTTCCTGCTCGGCTTCGGCTGCTTCGACTACTGGCTGCGGTGGGCGTTCGGCGCGCCGACGATCCCCGAGGATCACTCCCAGCACGGAGCCAAGGGCTGGAAGGACTACTTCCGCTTCAACACCGATCACAAGGTGATCGGGATCCAGTACATCGTCACCACGTTCTTCTTCTTCTTCGTGGGCGGGCTGATGGCGATGCTGATCCGGGCCGAGCTCGCCCAGCCGGGACAGCAGATCGTCGAGGCCTCGACCTACAACAGCCTCTTCTCGACCCACGCGGTGCTGATGATCTTCGTCTTCGTGATCCCCGTCTTCGCCGGGATCGCGAACTACGTCCTGCCGCTGATGATCGGCGCTCCGGACATGGCCTTCCCGCGCCTCAACGCGCTCAGCTTCTGGATGTTGCCGCTGGCCGGCCTGTTGTTCGTCGGCAGCTTCCTGGCGCCGGGCGGAGCCTTCGACGCCGGCTGGACCGGCTATGCGCCGTTATCGACCGGGGCGCCGCTGGGGCAGTCGTTCTTCAACCTCGGCGTCCAGTTCGCCGGCGCCTCGTCGATCGCGACCGCGCTCAACTTCCTGGTCACGATCATCACCATGCGGGCGCCGGGGATGACCTTCTGGCGGATGCCGCTCCTGGTCTGGGCCAACCTCTCGACCTCGCTGCTGGTCGTCGCCGCGACCCCGTTCATCGCCGGCGCCCAGTTCATGGTCCTCTTCGACCGCCTCCTCGGCACCCAGTTCTTCGAGTTCGCCGGTGGGGGCGACGTCGTCAGCTACCAGCACATCTTCTGGTTCTACTCACACCCGGCCGTCTACATCATGATGCTGCCCGGCTTCGGCATCATCTCCGAGGTCATATCGACGCACGCCCGCAAGCCGATCTTCGGCTACCGGCTGATGGCGCTGGCGCTGATCGGGATTGTCGTACTCAGCTACTCGGTCTGGGCCCACCACATGTTCGTCGCCGGGATGTTCAGCTGGCTGCGGGTGCCGATGATGATCACCACCCTGCTGATCGCAGTCCCGACCGGGATCAAGATCTTCTCCTGGCTGGGGACCCTCTACTTCGGCAAGATCCACACCTACTCGACGGCGATGCTGTTCGCGCT
Organism: Solirubrobacterales bacterium; assembly: GCA_036265675.1. Taxonomy (GTDB): domain Bacteria; phylum Actinomycetota; class Thermoleophilia; order Solirubrobacterales; family 70-9; genus VRUE01. The sequence continues at coordinate 484 of DATAOP010000092.1, read as the reverse complement.
CGCCTTCATCGTCACCTTCACGATCGGCGGCATCAGCGGCGTGATGCTGGGCATGGTGCCGATCGACATCCACGTCTCCGACACCTACTTCATCGTCGCCCACATCCACTTCGTCCTGTTCGGCGGCTCGGTCTTCACGATCTTCGCCGGCATTTACCACTGGTTCCCGAAGATCACCGGGCGGATGTATGACGAGAAGCTCGGCCGCGTCCACTTCTGGGGGACCTTGGTCGGGACCTGGGGCACCTTCATCCCGATGCACTGGGTCGGCATGGACGGGATGCCGCGTCGCGTCGCCGACTACGCGGCCCAGTTCGGCGACTGGAACCTGCTGATCAGCTGCTTCGCGTTCCTGCTCGGCGCCTGCCAGCTGGTCTTCCTCTACAACATGATCGTCAGCTGGCGCTACGGGCCGCGCGCCGAGTCCAACCCGTGGCGGGCGAAGACGATCGAGTGGCAGGTCTCCTCGCCGCCGCCGATCTTC
>DATAOP010000091.1:0-66482 GCA_036265675.1 Solirubrobacterales bacterium | reverse complement strand
TCGGCGGCGCTGCCGGTGGCGAGCGGGGCGCCGCTGCAGTCGGAGCTGGTGTAGATCGAGACCTGGGAGCCGGCGGCGGCGCTGCCGAGGACCTTCGGCGAGTTCTGGTTGGCGGGTGAGGCGGGGACGGTGGAGGTCAGGGATGGGGCCGGGGGCGGAGGAGTCTGCTGGCCCGCGGGCAGGACCTCGACCGAAGCGAAATTCCAGCGGTCGGAGGTCGGGGCGCTGTCGTTGAGGGACACCTGGGTGCCGCTCAGGGGGGTCGTCGAGGTCTGCCGCTGAACCCAGAATGCGTCGCCGACCGTGGCGAGGAACTCGTCGACCTTGGTCTGGCCCGTGCCGACGGTGTGTTCAGTCGCGCTGTCCCAGTCGTTGCCGACCCCCCACACCCAGGATCCCGCCCGGGTCGTGGTCAGCGAGACCGAGGGAGCGCCCGAGGCGGCGCTTGCGCCCGCCGTGGCGCCGTCGACGACCTGGTCGGCTCCGCTGATCGCCGCCACCGTGATCGAGCCGACGTAGGACCCGCTCGAGCGGGTCGCGGTGACGGTCACGTTGCTCAGCGCGGTCGATGCGTTCGCCTGCCAGATCTCCGCCGTGCCCGCCTGGGCATTGGCGCGGCGCCGCAGCCGCCAGGTGAGGCCGCCCCCGGTGACGCCCGAGAAGCTCTGCGATCCCCCGGTAGAGGGCCCGTCCGAGCCGATGAACGCGAGCAGCAGCTCGTTCGGGGCGGGCGTCGAGAAAGCCGGCGCGGTGATGCTTGTCGCGGAGCTGGACTGGTGGGTGGTGACGAGCTGGTCGACGGCGAGGTTGGTCGGAGTGACCGGGTTCGAGGCGGTCGATTCGGGTCCCTGACCGATCGCGTTGACGGCGGCGACCCTGAAGGTGTACGTCGTGCCCGCCGTGAGGCCGCCGATCGTCTTCGAGGTGGCCGGCGCGGCGACCGTGGTCGGCGTCTGCGCCGAGGAGCCGATGTAGGGGATGACGGCGTAGCTCGTGATCGGGCTGCCGCCGTCGCTCGCCGGGGCGGTCCAGCTGACCGTCGCCTGCTGTCCGCCCGAGCTGGCGCTCACCGCGGTCGGCGCCCCCGGCGCGGTGGGAGTGGTCGGGGTGACCGGATTCGAGGCCGCCGAATCCTGGCCCGGCCCGGCAGCGTTGATCGCGGCGACCTTGAAGGTGTAGGTGGTGCCGCCGGTCAGGCCGGTGATCGTCGCCGAAGCGGCGGGCGCGGGGACGGTGGTCGGAGTCTGGGCGGTCGAGCCGATGTACGGGGTCACGCGGTAGTTGGTGATCGGGCTGCCGCCGTCATTTGCGGGCGGAGTCCAGTTGACGGTCGCCTGCAGTGGCCCGGCGGTGGCGCTGACACCGCTCGGAACCCCCGGCGGATCCGGGACGGTCGGGGTCACGGCATTGGAGGGCGAGGACTCCGGGCCATTGCCTTTTTCATTGATCGGGGTGACCGTGAAGGTGTAGGTGGTACCGCCGGTCAGGCCGGTGACCGTCTTCGAGGTCGCGGGCGCGTTCACGGTGGTCGGCGTCTGCGGCGTGGCGCCGATGTACGGGGTGATTCGGTAGCTGGCTACCGCGCCGCCGGTCGTCGGGGGGGTCCAATTGACCGTCGCCTGCAGCACTCCTCCCGCCGCGCTGACATTTGTCACCGGCCCCGGCGGCTGAGTTGGGCCGGTCGCGGTGAAGGCGACGTCGACCCAGTAGTTCTCCGACTGGTAGGTGTTCTGCGGGAAGGTGCTGCTCTGGGCGTACTGGTAGAGCCCGTTGCCGTTGCCGGCGTCGGGAAGGACGTGCAGGGGTGGGCTGTCAAGGATGTTGGGGCCGATCGCGGGGGGCCTGTTGATCGCGAACTCCGTCTGCGAGTAGTGGCCGTTGGGTGCGAAGTAGCCGGCGACATAGGTCGTGTTGGCCTGGATCGCGACCGGGCTCGGGAAGCTCATCTGCTGCCACCCGCTCGACGTCTCGCCGCTGAAGTTCGCCTGCGCGAGAAGCGTGCCGCTGCTCGTCCAGAGGCTTCCGACGTGTGTGCCCGTGTTGGTCGAGGCTTTGTAGAAGCGGATGCCACTGATCTGGCCGGCGACGTCGCTGCGGAATTTCATCCCGACCTCGACCGAGTTGCCGTCGTGCGAGTCGGGCACGTCCGGGGTCATCCCATTGAAGATCGAGCAGGGGCAGGAGACCGAGACGGTCCTCGCGGCGCTCGCAGCGCCGATGTTGCCCGAGTCGTCTACCGCCCGGACCTTGATCGTGGTCGACGGAGCCCCGTGGACGATCCACGAGTAGGTCCAAGACGAGGTGCCGCTGGCGGTGTGCCAGGTGCTGCCTCCGTCCGTCGACACCTCCACTGCGGCGACGACCCCGCCGCCAGCGTCGGTCGCGGTGCCGGAGACCGTCGACGAGCTCCCGTCCGCCAGGCTCGCTCCTTCGGATGGGGAGGTGACGGTCGTACTCGGCGGGGTGGAATCGGTCGATCCCGGGGTGGCGATGAGACCGGACTGGAGGGTGGCCGGCTGCGCTCCCATGTCGGCCAGGAGGTTGACGGTCGCCTGCTGCATCGTCGGGTCGGGTGCCGAGCCGTTGGGCCCGGCGCTGTTCCAGGCGTTGGTGACATCGAGCCCCCAGGACCACTGGACGGTGCCGGCGCCAAAGACGAGCGCTCCACTCGGCGTCCTGTAGAGGGAGAGGCTATGGGTCTCCGTATTGCCACTCCTGACTTCGGTGCCGTAATCGATGAACGTTTCGACCCCGGTGACCGTGGTCGACGAAAGCGAGATGCGCCCGGGGGGGCGGAAGCCGTTGTCGGGATTGACGTCCCACTCGTAGCCGAGCGTCCCCGTCCCCGGGGCCAGCGTGAGCGTCTGCCCCGAGGTCAGTTTCGACACGGCGGTGTTGCGCCAGAAGCGCAGCTTGGCGAAAGCCGCCGGCACCTTTATTTCGGAGGTGCCCGAGTTGATCATGAACTCCTGGCCCGTGACGCTCATTTCGGGACGCCCGGCGTCGCCGGGCGGGCTGAACCGCGGGTCTCGCCAGGTCGGGGTGGTGACGCTCGGGCCGAGCGGGTCCACGGGTTTCGGGAAGTGGGTGTCCTTGTAGGTGATCAGGGTCCGGTACGGCGTGTTCGACCCTTCGGAGCTGTTCGCCCAGCGCGTCTTCCAGTACATCTCGTTGCCGCTGAAGAAGGCAAGGCTCACCCCTGCCCCGCGGGCCGATTCGACCGCCGCGCGTTCGCCGGGCGTCCAGTACTCGTCGTGGCCACTGGAGATCACGACCCTGTGGTTCTGGAGCAGCGCCGGGCTCGCGTCGAGGTCATGGCCGGAGACGTAGCTCATGTCGTAGCCGTTGCGCTCGAGGAACCGGATCAGCTGGTACTCGGCGTAGAACGGGTCGGAGAAGCCTCCGTCCCGTTCCAGCGTCCCGTCGAACGGGCGGTTGTAGGAGACCGCGTAGGCGGCCTTGTAGCCGCCGGGGTTGCCGGGCGGGCAGGCGACCGTGCATGAGTAGAGGCTGTTGCCGCCGTAGGCGTTGTATGCCTGCCAGGTCGTGTCCGACGTCTTGAGGAGGAGGTCGGAGTGGCTGGAATCGTCGCGCACGACGAAGAAGATCTGGCTCTCGCCGCCGGTGTCGTTGCGCACCAGGTGCGCGATGTAGAGACCCGAAACCGCATCTGATGGGACCGTCCACGACGCGGAGACGTTCCAGTTGCCGCAGTCGACCAGGCCCGTGGAGCTGTTCGTCAGGCAGTTCGGCTGCGTCTGCGGCAGCGACGCGGTCGGTTTGATGTTGGAGGCGATCAGGCGGGCTCCGTCGCCGCCGTAGTAGCCGAGCCGCAGGATGTCGATGTGGTAGGAGCTCGACGGCGTCTTGATCTTGAAGTTGACCGTCTGGCCGAGGTTGACGCTCATCGAGGTGGCAAAGCCCTGGATCGAGGAGTCGCCGATCCCGTTCACCTGCCAGTCGGAGGGCGGATCGCCCGGTTTGGTGTTCTCGCAGGCGACCTTGTTGGTGACGGGCGCCGCGCACGGGTCCGCCGCAGCGGCCGTCCCGCCGGTCAGCAGCAGGATCGTCGCAGCCGCAAGGATCACAGCCGCCAACAGGCGGGGTAGCCCGAGATTTCTCATCCTTATCCAGGCAACGTCGACGCTTGAACCGAAGTTCCAGCCGCCCAGTACTAAATTCGGCGGAATTCTCGGGTCAGCCGTCGCCGAGCAGCGGCGCCAGCTCGTCGGCGATCAGGCCGGCCAGGGCGAGCGAGGAGGTCGCGGCCGGGGAGGGCGCGTTGCGAACGTGGACCGCGCGCTCGGTGCGATGGATGACGAAGTCGTCGACGAGCCGTCCGTCGCGGCCGACGGCCTGCGCCCGGATCCCGGCGGGCCCGGCGTCCGCTCGGGCCCCCTGCAGGGCGGGGACGAGCCGCGCCGCCTCGGCCAGGAACGATCGCCTGCTGGAGGCATTCCTCATCTCCCTGAGACCGGCCCGCCAGTGCCCGGCAGCCATCCGCCAGGTTCCGGGCCAGCCGAGCGTCTGGCCGAGGTCGCGGATCCGCACGGTCGGAAGCCGGTAGGCATCGCGGGCCGCCACCATCAGCGCGCTCGGCCCCACCAGCACCTCTCCGCCCAAGGTCCGGGTCAGGTGAGCGCCGAGGAACGGCAGCTCGGGGTCCGGAACCGGATAGACGTTGGCGCGAACCAGCTCAGCCTGTGCCGGGCGCAGCCGCATGTAGCCGCCGCGGAAGGGAACGATCCGCGGCTCCGCCGGGGCGCCGCAGGCGACCGCCATGCGGTCCGCCCAGAGCCCGGCGCAGAAGACCGCCGCCGACGCCGAGGTGACCCCACGCGAGTGGCCGATCGCTATCCGGCCTCCGACCGGCTCGGCTCGCGTCACCCGCGTATCGACGTGGATGCTCCCCCCCGCTGTGGTGACGTCCTCGGCGAAAGCCTCTGCGACCCGGACGAAGTCGACCACCCCGGTGGCGGGCGAATGAAGCGCCGCGACACCGCGCGCGTGGGGCTCGATCTCCGCCATCTCGCCGGGTCCGAGTCGGCGCAGGCCGGGCACTCCGTTGGCCTGGCCGCGCCGCTCGAGCTCGTCGAGGCGTCCGACCTCGCCCTCGTCGACGGCGACGATCAGCTTGCCGGAGCGCCGGTGAGGTATCTCGCGCTCCTCGCAGAACGCATAGAGGGAGCGCGCGCCCTCGACGCACAGCCGCGCCTTCAGGGACCCGGGCTCGTAGTAGATCCCGGCGTGGATCACCCCGCTCGAGCGGCCGGTCTGGTGCCAACCCAGCCGGGGCTCCGCCTCGAGGACGACGACCCGCGCGTCGGGGTGCCGGATGACCAGCTCCCTCGCGACGGCCGTCCCCAGGATCCCCCCGCCGACGACCGCCAGGTCGCACTCCGCCGGGGGCTGTGCCGAATGCGGATCCACCGGATCGAGCCGCCGCCGCGCTACCGACCCTGGGGCCCGGGAACCACGACCCGGCGTGAGCGGACGGCTTTGGCGCCGTGATCGGCCGGCAGCAGCGCGCGGAACACCGTCCGGTCCGCGACGTGGACTTTGAAACCGACCACGCACCGTCCCCGAACCCGCCTGCTCGCGGCCCTCCGCCCATCTCGCGTCAGGACCAGCCTGCGGTGCCTGTTCTCCGGACACGGTTTCACCCGTGCGTTGAGGCGGACGATCGACCGGTCCCGGTTGCCGTGCCAGGCGCGGATCGCGACCACCGTCCGGTGCCGGGCCACGTGCTCGAGGGGAGTCCGTGGTGGGAGGGCCTCGCAGCTCCGCGGCCCGTCGCCGACGACCCTGTAGATAGGGCCGGCCTCGGTGACGATGTAGACGCGCCCGCAGGCGTCTTCGCCGAAGGAGATCAGGCCCGATGCGGGCGGGACACTCAGCGCCGCCTCGGCACGATCGGTCGCTGCCGGGCTCGGCGCATGGAGGACGAGCGAGCGGACGACTCCGGTGCAGAGGTCGCCGTAGATGTAGCGGCCGGCGAGGTCGGGGACGCTCGGGTCACGAACGACGTAGCCGCCGGTGATCGAGCAGCCGTGGGCGGTGCCGTCCTGGTGGTCTTCGTCGGGGTACTCGAAGATCGGATCGATGAGGTCGACCGATTCCTTGCAGGATTCGCTCGAGTCACCTCCGTATGTGAGCGAGCCCTCGCGGCAGTCCCAGCCGTAGTTGGCCTGCCTTCCCCCCGGCTCGCCGACGAGCCGCGGGCCGAGGTCGATCTCCTGCCGCGAATTCTCTCCGCGGTCGGCGATCACCAGATCGCCGCCGGCGCGGTCGAAGGAGAAGCGCCACGGGTCGCGGAGGCCGAGGCCCCAGATCTCGTCGAACGCCGCCCTGTGGACGAAGGGGTTGTCGGCCGGGACGACGTATGGCGGGCTCGATTCCGGATACGGATAGACGCGGATCAGCTTGCCGAGCAGCGATTCAAGGTCCTGGGCGTCATTGAACGGGTCGCCGATGCCCCCTCCGTCGCCGAACGATGCGTACAGCGCTCCTTCCGGCCCGAACTGGAGCTGGCCGCCGTTCTGGTCCGTTTCGAGCGAGTGCGGCACCGCGAGGACCGGCTCGCGGACAAGGCCCCCGGCGACATGACGGAAGGAGTCGACATGGATGTCACCCGCCTGCCCGCCGGCCGCCACCTCGCCGGTGTAGGCGACATAGAGGCGATCGCTCTGGTGGAAATCGGGCGCCGGGACGATCGACAGCAATCCCCGTTCGCCTTCGCAGCAGAGGACGAGCTTGCTCAGGTCGGCCCAGACCGACCGCGCCCCGCCCCGGTCTTCGAGGATGATGCCGCGGCGCTCGGCGACAAGGAGGCGGCCGGCATCTCCCGGGTCGGAGGTGACGTAGACGGGGTGGTCGAAGCTTCCGATCTCTTCCCGGGCCGCCCCGGCAGCGACCCCCGGCATGAGCAGGGGGAGGAGCGCCGTCGCGGCGCCGGCGAGGACCGCTCTGCTTCCCATAGCGGGAGCGAGGTTACTTCTTCAACTGCCCGGGAGCCCCGCTTTTGCCATGACCCCTGCCCGGGGTTTCGCCTTCGGCTGGAGTCGCGGCGGGTGCCGGTTCGGGTGCAGGAGCGGCCGGCGGGGGCGAGGTCGGCGCGGGCGGAGGAGCGGGTGGAGGAGGACCGTGGCTCTTTTCGTGGCCGCGGCCGTGTTGGCCGCCTCCCGGACGGTCGCCGCCGCCGCCTGAGCTCTCGGGAGCTCCGCCGCCACCGCCCTGTGAGGTCTCGGTCGGTTCGCCGCCGCCCGCATCTTTCTCGTGGCCCTTCCCGTTGCTCCCGCCGTCGTGTCCTTTTCCGCGCGCCTTGATGTGGCCATTGCCGACACCCCGCGGAAGCAGGGTCGGCGACTTTCCACCGCCACCGGAGCCGCCCGGAGCGCCACCGCCACCGCCGGGCTCTTCGCCGCCTCCCCCGCCGCCGTCGCCGCCACCTCCGCCACCGTCACCGCCGCCATGCCCGCCTTCCGCAGGGGGCGGCGGCGGCGTGTAGGCGAGCTCCTTCGGTGCCTCGGCCGACGGCAGCGGCTGGGCGGGCGAGCCGGTCGGTGCGGGCGACCCATGCCGCCCGGGCGCCCCGCCGACCGGGTTGCCGCCCGCCACCCGACCACCCGACGCGCCGTGGCTGCCCACCGGCACCAGCGTCCCGACCACGAAGAGGGAGGAGGGCCCGGGGAAGGGCTGTGCCGCGCCGGCGCCACCGGACAGGGCGCCACTCGATCCAAGGGCGCCGATTGGCAGTCCCTGGGGAACGGTCGCGAGCAGCCCAGACGAGCTCTGCGGGCTCCCCCCGGCGGCTGCGATCGCACCCGGTTCCGGCTGCGACGTCGCCGGCGGGACCGAGACGCCGCTCTCCTTTGAGCTGCGGCCTCCGTTGAGGGCGAAATTGGCGGCAGCGGCGGCAACCGCAGCGGTCACGGCAAATGCCGCGAATGACAACCGCGCCTTGCCGCGAAGCCTGCCTGCCGGAGCCGAGGGGGCGCCGCTCTCGGCGGCGCGCTCCTCCTCGATCTCGGCCCGGAGCTGCTCGAAATCCTCCCGCAGCTGCCTGCGCGCCCGCTCGGCCGCTTCCGAGATCTCCGCCGAGCCCCGACCCGTCGGATTCGGCTCGCTCACGAGCCGAATCCTAAGTCAGGGAGAGATGCTCCCAAACAGGCTTCTGGCGCAAAAAGCGACAACGTAAGAGGGGTCACCGCCCCGCTTCTGCACGCAGCTCATCGATTTCGCCGCACAGCTGCTGGCACTCCTCGTGCACCTGCGCGCGGAGCTGCTCGAATTCCTCGCCCACATGGGCGCGGAGCTGGTCGAAGCCCTCCCGCAGCTGCTCGCGCGCAGTCTCTGCCGGCGTCGCCCGGGGTCGCGGGCTGCTGCTGGACGAGGCAGGTTTCCGTTTTTTCTTGGCTTTTGGAGCCACGGACGGATCCTAGACACGCCCAAAGACGGCAAATCCTGCCCAAAACCTCACATCTCGGGCGACCAACTTCGCCCAATCTTCAAAACCTAAGCGCCCAGCTCGGTGATCACTGGTTCGACACCGAGCTGAGCTCGCTCGGAAGCGCCTACTTCGGGACTCGAGAGAGATCTGGAACGGCCCGTCATCACCGCGAACCAGGCGCTGCTCAGGAAATTGCTCGACCTGGCCGGTAGCGGCGCGGCCGTCAGCGGCTACGGCCGTCTCCTCGAGCATCCGCCGGGCTGATCGGGCCATTCCCGTTCTCCCGCGGTGATCGCCAGCTGATTGGCCTCCGCACGGTGAGCGACCCGCTAACGAAAAAAGGGGATGGAACACCGGCGCTCCGGCCATTAGATTGGAGGCGCGATGAGTCTCGTCCGGGCTTTCATGGCGTTGGTGGTCGTGTCGCTGGCTGCCCTCGGGCTGCCGGCGGCAGCCGGCGCGAACAATCTCCAGACCCTCGACGCGGACGCAGTTTCTCCCGGTCACGTCGTCCAGGACGCGGCGGGCAATGCCTACGTGGCCTGGACCAGTGAGGGCGTCGGCACGGGCCCGGAGCCGGTCAGGTTCTGCAAAGTGCCGCCGGGCGGCGCCTGCGCCCCGACCTCGCTGCCGATACCCGGCGCCACGAGCCTCTCCGACAGCGCCTCCGCGGCGATCCCTGTCCTCGGCCCGGGCGGCACCGTCTACGTCGTGGCGCCCCGGTACGCGCAAAACGACCTCGTCTTCTGGACCTCCACAAACGGCGGCGCCAGCTTCGGAGGCGGCACCTTGCGGAGCTTCTACTCGAACAAGACCCGGCCGACCGACGTCTTCCTCAGCGGGTCGACCTTCCTGATAGGCGCCTACAACCCCGGGCTCGGATTCAGCACGGCCGAAATCGCCGGGGTCGGAGGCGGCTCGTTCAGCTTCGCCGACCCGGGCTCGGTCGCGAGCTCCAGCATGGGCCTCGCCGACGGCAACCCCGTGATCGCCTACTGGAACCTGGAAGGGCCGCAGTACCCGCTGCAGTTCTATCGCTACAAAGGTTCCGGCTCCCTGACCGCCGACTCGAACTGGGCGGGTCCCAGCAAGATCACCAACGGCTATGAGCCGAGCCTCGCCGGGGGGCCCGCCGGCCTGTTCCTGGTCTCCCAGGACTACACCGGCGGTCAGTATCCGGATGCGATCAACGTCCGCCGCTTCGAGGGAACGGGCTTCGGCCCGCCCCGTACCCTGGCGGTCGATCCCGCCCCGAGCCTCTTCATCGGCGGCGCGATCGCACAGTCGGCCGGCGGCAGCCGCATAGCAGTCGCCTGGCCCGGCAACCGTGCCGGGGACAACGCCTACGTGATGCGGCTGTTCAGCTCGGCGGACGGCGGGGCCACGTACTCGCAGAGCGACATCGCGCACATCGGAGCCACCTACGCGATCCACGACAACGCCGACCTCGCAGTGGGCGACGGCGGTGCCGGCTGGATCGTGTTCACGGACAACAACGGGCTTCAGCTCGCCGATCTCACCCCGATCGCGGTGCTTCCGAGCGGGCCGGAGAAACTGCCCGGCCCCTACAAAGGCAAAACGAAAACCATCTCCAAACAGGTGGGCGCTTTTCTCATCACCCTGCGGTTGCCGAAGAGCTGCGTGCAATCACGCCAGCGCTTCTTCGCCGGCGTCGGAAAACGCAATCGCAAGGCGCTTTCGAAGAAACTCGGCGGCAAGCTCAAGTTGAAGAAGGTCACCTTCTTCTTCGACGGCAGAAAACTCAGGGTCAAGAAGCGGAAACCGTTCCGCTACCTGGTCGACCCCGGCGTCATGGCTCCCGGCTCGACCCACAAGGTCAAGGTCAGGGTTACCGCGACCCTCACCAAGGGCGAGAAGAAGAAGAGGATCAAACGCACCCTCGAAGGGACGATCACGGCCTGCTGACCAGGCGGGCTTGGCCCCTCACCTTGAGGGTATGGCGCTGGCCGGCGACAGGCGATCCAGCAGCCTGGCGACACCATCGGGATTCTCCAACATCTGGAAGTGTCCGCCTGGAAGCTCGATCGGCTCGATGCCCAGGACGTCGCGGGCCACAAATCGCTCAAACGACGGCTCGAAGAGCTCATCGCCTGCGGCGTAGATCAATGCCGTCGGGATGCCGGGGTGCTCGCTGAGTGGGTACTCGTCGGGGGGCATCGCCATCGGGCGCAGACGCCGGACGAGCTCCTGCGCCGTCTCCGGGGACAGGCGCGAATACATCACCTCGGCGGCGACGACGGGATCCCACACCGACGTTTCGTCGGAACGGGCCTGGGGGAAAGGGATGCCCTCTCTGAAGACCGGGGGCGTCTCATCCGGCAGATCGATGCCCCCCATCCGCGGGCAGAGATAGACGAGAGCTGAGACCGACCGCGCGCCGGCGCGCGAGTCTGCCACGAGGGGCCCGAGCGCCGAGCTCTGAGAATGGGCGACGACCACCACCTCGTCTTCCGCTCTCTCGAGGGCGTCGACCATCGGCTGGACCCGCTGCAGGTAGCCGGCCGCGGGATCGTGGAGCGGCAGGTCGGGAACGATCGTGCGGTGCCCCATAGCCTCGAGTCGATCGACCAGGAGCCCCCAGCACCAGGGATCGTGCCAGGCGCCATGCAACAGGCCGAAGGTCGCCATGCACCAACCGGTATACCACCCACCGGCACTGCCGGTGAGGGGCCGGCCCGCAGGCGGCCCCTCACCGGGATGGGCGACGTACCCCTAGTGAAAGCGGTTCGGGAACTGGGCCATGATCCCGTTGCTCAGGGTGTCGGCCATCTCGAGGATGTGGAGATGGATCGCTTCGTAGTCGCGGATGTCGGCTTCGAAGTTGCCCGCGAGCCGATCCGCGGCCTCCTGCAGCGTCTGGTCGAGATGCTCCTTCATCATCGCGGCCATCACCGGGAACTTCCAATACCGCGGGTTGGCTTCGCTGAGGAACCGCGCGACCTGTTCACCGTTCTCGTACCAGGCATCTTTCGCCTGCGCGAAGGCGTTTTCGTCACCTGACTTGGCGGCTTCGAGCAGGGCGACGGCGCCGGTTATGTGTTCCTTGAGGAGGTCGGTCAGCTGCTCCCCGGCCTGATCTCCGTAGAACGGCTTGATCGCGTTGCCGATGTCCACCTGGTTCTGCAGCAGGCGCCCGGCCGTCGCTTCGAAGTCCGGCAGGCCGGCGGCGAAGCTGACGATCGCGAGCCGCGTCCAGGTGACGTGGTCCTCCCACAGCTTGCGCATTTCGTCATGAAAGGCGAGCCGGGCGGCATTCATGGCCCGCGGTGGTGTCGTGGCGTGGTTGTGGGACGCGGCGTGGCTGTGCGTCGCGGAATGGTCGTGCTCGGCGCTGGCGCCTGACACGACGAGCGCGAGCGCCGCGGCCGCCGTGACGGCCAGCGCCACGACGCGCGTCGAGACGCGGCTCCTACCTCGGTGTTCGTTCATCTGGATCGGACCTCCCTGATCGGGCGCCCGGTCCGGGATCCCCCGGCCGAGCGCATGGGCTCTGTGATGAGTCGGACCGCGCAGACCAGGCCTGCGAGCTCGATCGCCTTGGTGGCGACGCCGAGCGGGTCGAGCGCCTCTTGCTCGGCTCCGAGGAGCGGCAGCCCGTTCACTCGGCTGAGCCCGTAGGCAACGATCAATCCGCCCAGCAGCACGGCCGCCGCCGCCGGCAGCAGCACGCTTCCCCTTACCCGCGGCAGGGCGAAGGCGAGAAGCGCCGCCAGGACGGCTGCAACCACGAAGCTCACCCCCAGGAGGGGCGACTCGTGCATGTGCTCGGGGACCAAACCCGCGTGCACGCCGGCGCTGAGAGCACAGGCGAGAACGACGATGTCCAGATCAGGGGACCGATCGTTTCGTGTCGGTGCGGCCATACCCCCCTTTGCGTCGCCGCCCGGATCGGTCTTACCTCTTCCGGCGCGCCGGATGCAGGAGTACGCTCCGCACCGGTGCGCCGGGAAGGCTGGTCGGCAAGGACCGCGCATGAGCCAGGCCACAGCAACTGCCCCAAGAAGCCGGATCACCGGCGCCTCATCCGCGCCGCGACCTCGTTCCCGGAATTTCCTGGCCCTCGCAGCGCTCGGAGTCGTCTTCGGCGACATCGGAACGAGCCCGCTCTACGCGATGCAGGCGATCTTCACCGGCGACCATCCGGTTCGAGCAACCCCGGCGGATGTCTACGGGGTCATCTCGCTCGTGGCCTGGGCCCTGACGCTGATGGTCTCGATCAAGTTCGTCGTCTTCGTGATGCGGGCCGACAACGAGGGCGAGGGAGGGGTGATGGCCCTGTACGCGCTCGTGCGGCGAACCGCGATCGAGCGGCCATCGGTCAAGGGTGCCCTCCTTGCCGCCGGCGTCATCGGCGTCGCGCTCTTTTTCGCCGACGCGATGATCACGCCGGCGATCTCGGTGCTCTCAGCCGTCGAAGGCGTCGAAGTCGCGGCTCCCAGCCTCTCCTCGATCATCCTGCCTTTGACGATCGGCGTCCTGGCGCTCCTGTTTGCGATTCAACGCCACGGAACCGCCGCCGTCGGTCGCCTCTTCGGGCCGATCATCCTGCTCTGGTTCGCCGCGATCGCCGCCGCCGGCATCGCCGAGATCCTCCGAAATCCCGAGGCCCTGAAGGGCCTTTCGCCTTCATATGCCGTCGAGTTCTTCGCCAACCACCCGCTGACTGCGTTCCTCTCGCTCGGCGCCGTCGTTCTCGTCTTCACCGGCGCCGAGGCCCTCTACGCCGACATGGGCCACTTCGGGCGACCCGCGATCAGCCGGGCCTGGTTCTTCGTCGCCTTCCCGGCCCTCCTGCTGAACTACATCGGGCAGGCCTCGCTGATCCTCGGGAAGCCAAGCGCGGTTTCGAACCCGTTCTACCTCCTCCTGCCGGAGTGGTCGCGGGTTCCGATGATCGGGCTCGCGACCTGCGCGACCTTGATCGCGTCCCAGGCGGTGATCTCGGGGGCGTTCTCGGTGACCCGTCAGGTCGTGCAGCTCGGCTTCCTGCCGCGGATGACGATCCGACACACCTCGGCCGAGACGATCGGCCAGGTCTATCTGCCCGCCGTCAACTGGACCCTCTTCGTCCTGGTGGTCGGCCTCTGTCTCGGTTTTGGCTCCTCCGGGAACCTGGCGACGGCCTACGGCATCGCGGTCATGGGCACGTTGCTGGTCGACTCGATCCTCTTCCTGGTCGTGGCGCGGACGCTCTGGCACAAGCCGCGCTCCCTGATCGCCCTCGGAGTGATCGGCTTCGTTCTGCTCGACCTCCTGTTCCTCGGCGCGAACCTGCCGAAGATCGCCGAGGGCGGCTGGTTCCCGATGATGGTCGGGATGGCGATCCTGCTCCTCTTCACCACCTGGCATCGAGGGCGCGAGCTTCTAACCGCGGAACGAGTGCGGGCCGAGGGCGCGCTGCCCGACTTCATCGATGAGATGAACCGCAAGGACCTGCCGACCCGGATCAAGGGAACGGCCGTCTTTCTCAACCCCTCGAAGGAGACGACGCCGCTGGCGCTCCGTGTCGCGCAAACGCGGCTTCGCGCCATTCCCGAGGAGGTCGTGATCCTGACGGTCGAGATCGGGAACGTGCCGACCGTGCCCGATGAAGAGCGCGCGGAGCTCGATCACCTCGGCAACCCTGACGATGGGTTCTCGGCTCTGACCCTCCGCTACGGCTACCTGGACAACCCCGACGTCCCGAGGGGCATCAACGTGGCACGCGATCAGGGCCTCGCGAGCTTCAACCCGTACCACGTCACCTACTACATCTCGCAGATTGCTCCGGTCCCCTTCGGCGACAAGGGCATGGCGCATTGGCGCAAGGACCTCTTTCTGGCGATGAACCGCAATGCCGCAAGCCCGGTCGGCTACTTCAACCTGCCGGCTGAGCGGGTCGTCGCCCTCGGCGGACAAATCCGCTTCTAGAACGGCGTCGCTCAGGCGTCGTTGGCTGCGCACATCGCGACCTCCGCCCGGGCCATTTCCGACAGCGCCCATTCGGTGGCCTGGGTCCACCGCCTGATCGTCGTCCGCTCCGGCGGAAGCGCGTCAGCGGCCTCGGTGACCATCGGCGCGGTGACCTTGTGCATCATCTCGTGGAGCGAGCGGTAGATGGCTTCCGGATCCCCCTCGATCTCGAGGTCGCCGTCTCCATCGGCCTCCAGCGCCGCCGCCATCAGCCTCCCCGTCGCCGCCATGTCGCGGAACCAGCCGTGGGACTGGTCACGGATGAGTTTGGGGATTTCCTTCGTCCGGCGCTCGGCGTCCCAGAAGACCTCGAGTAGAACGCCCGCCCGGAAAGCCTCGCAGTAGTCGGCCGGAACCTTCACGGTGAACTCAGACATCGTGCTCCTCCTCGGTCGTCTTCGACACCGAAAAGGCCACTGATGAATGACGCCGCAATGCGGGCTGCGGGCCGGAAGCGACCCGTCCGGCGACGGGCTACAAAGCCCTAGTTTCTGCGGGGGGCGAGGTCAAGCCGGGCGGCCGAGGGTTCTACGGGTTTTTGGGGTCCGGAAATACCCAGGAATCACTTCCGCGCACCAGCTTCAAAGCGGCGCTGCCAATCATCGATGTCGAACTCAGCGGGTTCGGTCTCTTCCAAGAACCTCTCGAGAACAGCGACGAAGCGCGACGGTTCCTCGAGCTGAGGCAGGTGGCCGGCACCCTCGAAGACCTCGAGATGGCTATTCGGGATCTCGCGGTGAGCGTGTTCCGCATGGTGTGCCGGAACGAGGCGATCCCGACCGCCCCAAATGATCAGCACGGGCACCGCTTCGGCGAGGTAGAGACGATCCACGGCGCTGACTGTCTGGCCACCGATGCCGATGACGGAGCGCACCGTGGCCAGAAACGCGGCACGCCGGCGGCGGTCGGCCAAGAGCCCATATCCATGAGTGACCTCGATGAGGTCGGTGCTGAGCGGACGCCCGGCTCTCCCGCGCTGCTGCAATCGAGCAGCGATCGCGCGCATCAGAGGGGCAGTCGTCGCGATGAAGGGCCCGGCCCCGGGCAGCGTGGCAGCCCTTAGGAGCGGGCTCACCTCGGGGCCGAGCCCGCCGCTGGAAACGAGGATCAGGCGCTCGAGGATTTCGGGGAACTGGTAGGCGAACTGCATCGCGATTCCCCCGCCGAGTGAGTGCCCGACGAGGGAGGCGCGCCGGTGGCCGAGTAGGAGAAGCAGATCGCGGAGGCCGGCCGCAAGGCCGCCGACCGAGTAGTCCCCGGCGCTGGGCCCGGACTGACCGTGGCCGGGAAGGTTGGGGACGATCACTGTGTGTTCACGCGCCAGCGGCTCGATCACAGCCCGCCAATTCTCGGAGCTGCCCCCCATGCCGTGGATGAGGAGCAGCACCGGGCCGCTGCCCGCCTCGGCGTAGCTCACGGAGCGGCCGTGCAGCATCGCTGTCTTCACCTCCAAGGGCTGCACGTTACCGGCGGTCGCTCGCGGCTTCACGCCTGGATGATGGAGAGACCGATTGATGACCGAAAGAGGAGAACGACATGGCGGCTACCTACACTTTCGACGTCTTTTCGAGCCTGGATGGCTTCGGCTCCGCCAGCGCCAGCTGGACCGGGTACTGGGGTAAGCAAGGCCCGGAGTTGCTCGACCACCGCTTCGCTTCATACGGCCCGGAGCAGCGGATGGTATTCGGGGCCAACACGTATCGAGCATTCGTACGGATGCTGACCTCGAGCAGCGAGGAGTCCGAGGTGCGCGACCCATGGGTCACCCGGATGAGGAACCTGCCGGCAACGGTGGTGTCGACGACGCTGGAAGGCCCCCTCGACTGGCCTGACGCGACCGTCGTCAGCGGTGACGCCGTCGACGTCGTCGCCCAGCTCAAGGAGGAGTCTGAGGTGCCGTTGCGATCGCACGGCAGCCTGTCGATGAACCGGGCGCTGATGGCAGCCGGCCTGGTCGACCGCCTGCAGGTGACCCTCTTCCCTGTCATCACCGGCCAGACCGGGGCGAATCCAATCTTCGAGAACGCTGCCGACTTCGATCTGGAGCTGGTCGAGAGCCGGACGCTCGACGGTCACATCCAGGAGCTCATATATCGGCCCACCCTCCATTGAAGCGAGCGCCGCGCGCCGACTACGAGGGCCGGTTGCCGAAAACCGTTCCCCGAGGTCTTGCCTCCCGTGAGGGTCCACGTCGGGCTGAACCGGCGCGCGGACGCTTCCGTACACCAGAAGGTCATCACCCAACGCGTGCGCACGTGAGGAGGCATTTTTTCGATGGAGGAGACGAGGGCTTTGCCGAAGCGCAGCAGAGTGTTGATCGCGATGCTCGCAGTGGTTGCGGCCGGTGTGCTGTTGCTGGCGCCGCCGGCAGGCGCGCACGTGCATGGGATCACGCCCCTGCGCTGCGTCGGCGTCGCCGAAGACGGCGCCAACCGCACCGACACGGTTCCCGCTGCCGAACGGAGTCGCCTGCCGTTCGAAGGGGTGATCCCGATCACCGTCGGCAAATCGCCGCTCGAAGTCGGCGACGGAGGCTTCGATACACCTGCCTGCCCGGCGCCGTAGGTATGTCGCCGGCGTGAACCCTGACCACCAGGGTAGACAGCCGCCATGAGGGTGGCGACGATTGGCAGCGCGCCCTGGAGAAGGTCGCCGGCCTTGACGGCAAGACGGTCATCGACGCCACCAACCTGGTGGGCGCAGAGCCTCCGGAGAGCTTCCCCTCGAACGCGGAGTTCGTGAAATCGCGGACCGGAGGCCCAACCGCCAAGGCCTTCAACATCAATTTCGCTGCCCTCTACGACCAGCTCGATGCTGCTGAGCCGCCGCCGGCCAACCTGTGGTGGGGGGACGAGGAGGCGAGGACGGCGAAAGACGGCGGGGTCGGGCAGTTCTTCTATCGAATCGCTGCCCCGGAGAGCTACTGAGCATCGCCAGGGCGTCGTCAGAGGGCGAGGCGAAGCGGGCGATCTGACACCTCTGCGACCGGGAGGCTTTCAAGGGTCAGGGCCACCACCCATCCCCTTTGCAGCATGCGTAACCGTTGAGGCACGATGCAGGCGCCAGCCCTCGCTGGTCAGGGCGAAGTGGCGGCGGCCGTCAGAGCCATGGCGCTCGACGAGGAGGCCTCGGCGAACGGTACGGGAAACGCTGCGGCGCACCTCGCGCTCGCCATAACGTGGAAGGTGCTGCGCGATGTCGCGGTAGGAGGCGAAGCCGTCGTCGGCGATGTCCACGACAGTCGCGAGAACCTGCCCGTCGGTCGCGAGCTTGCGGCTGCGATTGATCGGGTTCACGAGAACATCATGGGCGGCGGAGCGGATCCGGCCACGGTTTGCTGCTCCTTCCATGGACCTCCCTGCCGCGCTTCCCCAGCGAATTCTCCCGACTCTGGTCCGGCCCGGCGACAAAGCCGTCGAGCGGGATCGACGTGTGCCAGGCGATGTCCGGCATCGGCGTCCTCCATGATCGGCATACACTGACTCGCATATGGAGGGGGGACCCTATGAACCGCGCCCCGGTGATCCGGGATATCCGCGCCGGGACCCCGCCTATGCGCAACCCGCGCCGCCTCCGCCGCCCCCCGAGTACTACGAGCCACCGCGCGAACGCCGCATCGGCCTCGCCGAGATACTCGGGCTGCTGGCGTTAGTCGGAGCGATCGTCGCGATCGTCCTTGCGCTCGACGCCCGGGAAGAAGGAGGTGACGACAAACAGGTCGCCCGCCAGGTCCGCATCGAGACGCAGCGCGAGATTCAGCAGATCCGCACCTCGCTCGGTCAGAAAGCCGGCACGGCGGGAGCACGGGCCCGGCAGGCTGAAGCCGAAGCCGAACAGACCCGCCGGGCCGTTGCCAAACTGAGTTCACAGGTCGCAAAACTCCAGGGTGAGGTGAAGGTGCTGCGCACCCAGCAGAACCAGACCCGCGACAACCTCCGCAACCTCAGCGAAACCGTCTCGAAGGTGCGGCACGAAGGCGGCTGAACCACTCCCCTTACAAGGGGTCAGCGGCCTCTACGCGATCGCCGGAGCCTCGGGAAGACGCTCGAGGGCGGTCCGCATCTCATCCTCGGAGAACTCCAGATCCTCCAACTCGCCGGCGTGGTAGGCCGTGTAGGCGGCCATGTCGAAATGGCCGTGGCCGGAGAGACCGAGGAGGATCACACGCTTCTCCCCCGCCTGTTTGGCTGCCTCGGCCTCGTCAAGCACGACCTTGATCGCATGGGCAGGCTCGGGCCCGGGGATGATCCCCTCGCAGGAGGCGAAACGCACCGCTGCCTCGAAGGCCGCGGTCTGAGGAACTGCGGTCGCCTCGACCATTCCCTCCTTCACCAGGGCGCAGAGGCTGGGGGCGTCGCCGTGGTAACGCAGCCCCCCTGCGTGCATCGGCGGCGGAACGAAGTCGTGGCCCAGCGTGTACATCGGCATCAGCGGGGTCATGCCCACCGTGTCGCCGAAGTCGTAGGCATAGGCGCCGCGAGTGAGGGTCGGGCAGGCGGCGGGCTCGGCGGCCAGGAACCGGGTCCGCTTGCCCTCGCGGATGTTGGCCCGCACGAACGGATAGGCCAGCCCGGCGAAGTTGGAGCCGCCCCCGACGCAGCCGACGACCACGTCGGGATACTCGCCGGCAAGCTCGAGCGCCGCGATCGACTCCTGGCCCACCACCGTCTGGTGCAGGCAGACATGGTTGAGGACCGAGCCGAGCGAGTAGTTGGTGTCCTCGTTTTTGGCCGCAACCTCCACCGCCTCGGAGATCGCGATCCCGAGGCTGCCGGTCGGATGCGAGGCCTGGGAGCGTCCGGCCTCGGTCAGCTCGGAAGGGCTCCTGTGGACAGTGCCGTCCCAGGTCTCGATCATCGCGCGGCGGTACGGCTTCTGGTCGTAGGAGATCCCGACCATGAAGACCTCGCACTCCAGCCCGAACAGACGGCAGGCGAGCGCCAGTGCCGAGCCCCACTGGCCCGCCCCGGTCTCCGTGGCCAGCTTGCGGACGCCCTCCTGCTTGTTGTAATAGGCCTGAGCGACCGCGGTGTTCGGCTTGTGCGACCCGGCCGGAGAAACTCCCTCGTACTTGTAGTAGATGTGCGCCGGGGTATCGAGCTCGCGCTCGAGCCGGTGGGCGCGGTAGAGCGGCGTCGGCCGCCAGAGCTTGTAGACCTCCCGGACCTCCTCGGGGATCTCGATCTCCGGCTCGGCTGAGACCTCCTGCTCGATCAGCCCCATCGGGAAGATCGGGCTCAGGTCCTCGGGCCCGGCGGGTTCTCCGCTGCCGGGATTGAGCGGCGGCAGCGGCTCACCGGGGAGATCCGGCAGCAGGTTCAGCCAGCTGGTTGGGATCTGGGACTCGTCCAGCAGGTACTTCGTGCTCACGCCCGCGATTCTATGGGGCGGTCGCCCGTCGATAGCGGATGTGCGTGGCGAGCGGAGAGTGGAGCGCCTCGACCGGCTCGAACTCGAACGACTCGACTCCGTCGAACAGCCGCTCGCCGGACCCGAGGAGGACGGGGGCCACGTCGAGCGTCAATTCGTCGATCACTCCGGCGGCGAGCGCCTGACGGACGGTCGAGGCGCCGCCCGCGATGTCGACGCCATCCTCGCCGGCCGTCATACGCGCCTGCGCGTATGCGGCCTCGAAGCCGTCGGTGACGAAGTGGAATGTCGTGCCGCCCTCCATCTCGATCGGCTCGCGGGCATGGTGGGTGAGCACGAAGACCGGCGCGTGGTAGGGCGGCTCGGCGCCCCACCATCCATCCCAGTCCTCATCCCACTCGCCGCGGATCGGCCCGAACATGTTGCGGCCCATGACGTAGGCCCCGCGCGGCCGCATCAGCCAGCCTTCCGCCGTCGCGTCGGCGTCGTTTGCACGCTCGTCGCCGAGGTGCCAGCCATGGACCTCCCTGCCGCGCTTCCCCAGCGGATTCTCCCGACTCTGGTCCGGCCCGGCGACGAAGCCATCGAGCGAGATCGACATGTGGCAGGTGGTGTCCGGCATCGGAGTCCTCCAAATATTTCGACTTCCGCCGAGGGCAGGTTACGTGCGCGTCCGCGCGGGTGAGGCGATCCTAGGCCTCCGGGTCGCGCTCCGTGCTCGGGGTCATTTGCGGTCCGCCATCCACCCGAAAGCGATCGCGCAGGCCCCGGCCCTTCAGGACCGCGACTGCGAACCAAATGACGCCGAGCAGGAGGTAGCAAACCCCCACGCCGGTTTCCCCGCCGTCTAGGAGGGTCTTGATGCCGAGGGCGATCCAGGCCAGACCGAAGACGACGTAGGCGATGCGATTCCAGAGGGGAACCACGATGGACGAAGCGTACCCTCCCCGCCAATCGACAAGACGACCGGCCGCATCAAACCTTGTGGACGCCGAATGTGATGCTCAGGAGGAGCCGCCGGGCGCCGGGAAGCTCACGTCGACCTGGAATCGCAGCCGCTTCCCCGATGCCCTGGCGTACCTCACGGTCGCGGTCGGATGGACCCTGGCCAAGGTCCTGCCCCCGGCTCCGGCTGCGGCGAGGACGACCAGGGTCAGCGTCGTGGCTGAGGCGATCGCTGCATTTGCGCGCGGCGGGACGCGAACATGCCGACGAATCTAGCGGCCGTCGGACGCCCCGCCAAACCCAATTTCGGTGGTCACTCTGACCTCGCTTTCGTAGAGTCTCGGTCCTCTCGATGCGCCTGCTCAGCCTCGCCGTGATGTCGATCGCACTGTTGGCGCTGCCGAGCCTCGCCTCGGGATCGAAATCGGTCACCGTCCCGGATCCCACCGCACCGGGCCTCTCGGTCAACGGCGCGATCTTCATTCGCGAAGACGGCGGCTACGGCCGCTGTTCGGGGACGTCGGTGATCGCTCCCAACAGGAGCCTCGTGATCACCGCCGGCCATTGCGTGTTCGACGACGGCCATTGGCTCGGCCGGCGCTGGGTCTTCGTGCCCGGGTACCGGCATGGCGAACGGCCATTCGGGACATTCATCGCTCATTGGCTGGGCACGACGCCGCAGTGGCACGGTGCCCATAACGACAACTTCGACGTCGGGGCCGCCGTGGTCGGTCGCAACGAACGGGGTGAACTCTTGGCCCAGGCTGCCGGCGCCGACCGGCTTGTGACGGGTCGCCATTCGCGGGCCTTCGACATCTACGGGTATCCGGTCGCCCGTCCTTTCAATGGCGGGACGCTTCAGGTCTGCCAGGGGGCGGCGCGAGTCGGCCACGACCTCGAAGCCCTCCTCATGCCCGGTCCGCTCGAGCTTGGCGTCTCGTGTCGGATCAGCGGTGGCGCCTCGGGGGGTGGATGGTTCATCGACGGCGATCTGCTCAACGGCGTCACGTCGAGCTCCTACACAGAAGACCCGGCGACCGACTATGGGCCCTACTTCGGAGACGCGGTCGGCAGGTTGGCGCGCGTGGCCGGGAGGGTCCGATGAGAGTTCGCGCAATCGCGTTGCTTGTGGGCTTGCTGGCCTTGGTGCTGCCGCTCACCGCTGCTCATGCTTCGGCAGCGAGCTCAACCTTTTTCCGGTTTGCCTTCAAGGCCCACGGTTACGTCGTCGCGGCGAGCGGCGAACGCGCGACTGTGGTCATCAGTGTCACTCGCAAGGAACGCTCAAGGCATCGCGGTGCAGAAACCGACTACGTCGCTCGTGGCACCGCAAGCGGCGGCCTGCGCGCGGTCTTGCCAGGGATTGGGCGGATCGCGATGCATTTCGAACCGACGGGCCACTGGCACGCCTCGGCTCATTGCGCACCAGGACGCCCTCGCATCGAGCGCGCAGGAGTCTTCGTCGGCAAGCTGCGCTTCGTCGGCGAGCATCGTTACCTGACCACGGTTCGCAGGCGAGCTCGCGGCAGCGAGCGACAATCCGGTCGCGCCTGCCCGTCGACCGGCGATCGACGGGACCATCGGAGTCTGCGCCTCGGACGGCGGCCCGGCCTCGGTCCGCCGAGCACCGAACTGTCCCCGGCAGAGCGGGGTCCCCGCACTCTTCTGCTTGCGGGCTTTCGCTCGGGGCCTTTGGCGCGAGCCTTTGAAGCTTCCAAGCAGGCCCGCGGCAGACTTGTCATGGCGGCAACCGAGGAGGATGTTGTCGACGAGCTCGGGACCTACCGGACGGTCTTTGCACGTGCGCCACGAAGTCGCCTACGAGCCACCCGAACATTGAGCTCAGCCAGCGTCAGAGGCATCGGGCCCTTCGCCGGCACGGCCACCCTGAGGCGCGCAAAGAACGGATCTCGCAGCTGGACGGGCGATTTGACGGCGTCCTTTCTCGGCGACCCCGACGTAGCCATGACCGGCCCGCTGTTCAAGTCCCGCCTCTCGCGTGGCTTCTAGCGGAGTTGCTCCGCCGCCTGGGCGGCCGATGCCAGTGCTCAAGCCAATATGGCGAATGAATTGGCCACGACTCGTTGAAGGTGACCGCTGCTGGCAGTAGCGTCGCCCCAAAGTCCGCTTGAGGCGGGCGCTACAGAAAGGGATTAGAGATGGCGATCGTCAATAAGGACCAGCTGGCCAAAAGCGTGGCGGAGCGCACTGGCCTCAACAACAGCCAGGCAAAGCTCGCCCTCGAGGCGACCCTCGAGGAGATCGCGGCGCGACTCGGCGGTGGCGATGAGGTACGGCTGACCGGCTTCGGCAAGTTCTCGGTCAGCCAGCGCGCCGCACGCGAGGGTCGCAATCCGCAGACCGGAGCCACGATGCAGATTCCGGCCAAGCGGGTGCCGAAATTCGGCGCGGGCGCAGAGCTCAAAAACGCGGTCGAATAAGAGGGTTGAGCTGCCGAGGAGCCGATGCGAAGACCGACGACGAACCGTGAGCCGGACGATTTTGGCTGGGTGGTCAGCTTCGGCTGCAAGGCGACCGGTGAGCTGCGACGACTGAAGGTGGATTCAGACCCCGCCTCCAATACGAGCCCGATTGAAGTGCCATGTCCTTGCGGTGAGGTGCACCGGGTCACCGTGTCGCCATACCGACGGCGCCGTTCGGCCGATGAGCCCTTCGACCTCGAGGTAGGTTCGCTCGACGAGCTCCGAAACTAGAGGTTGTGCCAAGAAATGGAGCGCGCCCGACAGGATTCGAACCTGTGACCTTCGGTTGCGTAACGACGGCAGGAATGACGGCGGGTCGCGCTGGCGGGGCGTCAGATGGCGGAGCCGACAAGGCCGCCGATCCCTGCGGTGATCGCCATCGCGGCGGTCCCCCAGACGAGGACACGTGCGGCGCCTCGCGCCCGGCCGGCCCCGCCGAGATGCGCGCCGAGTGAGCCCAGGACAACGAGGGCAGCCAGCGTGACCACGACACACGCGGCGGTTCGGGCGCCGGTGGGTGCGAGACCGATGGCGAGGACGGGCAGGATCGCACCGACGGAGAAGGAGAGAGCCGAGGTCCAGGCCGCCTGCACTGGCCGCGCACGACGTTCATCGTCGAAGCCGAGCTCATCACGCGCATGGGCAGCGAGCGCGTCCCGTTCCGAGAGCACGTCCGCGACCTGGGTCGCCAGGTCTCGCGGCAGGCCGCGGCCGGCGTAGATGCGCGCAAGCTCGTGCCGCTCGCCCTCGGGATCCTCACGGAGCTCGCGCTCCTCGAGGCGCAGGTCGGCGAGCTCGGTGTCACGTTGTGAGCTGACCGATACGTACTCCCCTGCGGCCATCGACAGGGCGCCGGCCACCAGGCCGGCGATGCCCGCGGTGACGATCGCCGCCGAGCCCGCTCCGGAGGCCGCCACCCCGAGGACGAGGCTCGCCGTCGAGACGATGCCATCGTTGGCGCCCATGACGCCAGCGCGCAACCAATTCGACCGGATCCCCAAGTGCTGCTCGGGCTGTGCCAGGCGGGGCATCGTCTCCGCGGCCGATCAGTGGGTGTGGGCGTTTCCGCCGGCCGTCTCCATGGCCTGCAGGACGCGCTCGGCCGCCTCGGGGGCGGCATCGAAGACTGGCAGCTGGATGTCCTCCTCCTTCGCAAAGTGCACCGAAACGAGCGCGTGAAGCTCATAGAGCAGTTCCTGGAGGGTGTCGACCTGGCCGACGTCGACCGTCTCGAGTCGATTCACGCGGGCAGCGATCG
The DNA here is from genome assembly GCA_036265675.1 of Solirubrobacterales bacterium. Classification (GTDB taxonomy): domain Bacteria; phylum Actinomycetota; class Thermoleophilia; order Solirubrobacterales; family 70-9; genus VRUE01. Next base: position 42,004 of record DATAOP010000091.1, on the reverse strand, counting down.
CCTCGTGGTCGTGGATCATCGGTACCGCGGCGTCGGCGAAGCCGACCAGCCGGGCCCATTCCGGATAAAGGACCTGCTCCTCGGCGGTCGCGTGCGGGATCAACGTGCCACGCAGGAACTCGAGCACCCGGTCGCGCAGCGCCTCGCGTTCCTCGCTCGTCAGCTGCGGCATCTGGCGGGCGGCCTCGGCCAGGTGCTCGATGTGCTCGATCAACTCGCGATGCTCGTCACGGAACGGTTGCGTGGGGAGCATGATTCGTCTTTCGTCCAGGGCTTTCAAGGATATCGTCCGCTTCCGGAACCGCGAGGCGCCAAGTCGAGCCCGCCTGCGGAAAAGTCGCTCGTCTCAGCCGGTCCGCTTGGACATGACGGATGGCGCTTCCGCCTCGCAGAATCCCTGGATCTTTGCGGAATACGAAGCGCGCCCGACAGGATTCGAACCTGTGACCTTCGGTTTCGTAGACCGACGGTTCGATTCGCCATCGCTCATCAATATTCGAAGAGCCTCGATCCGCAAGGCGCCATTGCCAGACTGGGGTGAGAGGATGGGCCCTCTCTGAATCGACTATGGGAAGGTCAGCTTATGTTCACGCTTGATTCGCGGGGGAGGGCCCTGGGACTGGTGGTCGGCCTTTCGGCCGTCGCGGCGTCGCTCATCGTCGCACCGATGGCCAATGCCGACCAGATCGCCTACAACTGCGGAAACGACATCTGCCTGATCAACCCGGACAATCCGGAAGAGCACACGAACCTGACGGAATCGGGCACCGCCGACGACGTGTTTCCATCCTGGTCGCCTGACGGCAACATGATCGCGATGGTCGGCGACTACCTCGGCAGTTACGACGTCTTTACGGTCGACCCGACCAAGACTGCAGCGGCGCAGGAAGCGATCGCGATCAGCGAAACCCTCGACCGGGGGGCCGAATTCTATCCCCCGGCCTGGTCTCCCGACGGCAACAGCATCGCCTTCGCCGAACGCTTCTTCTCCAACGCGCCGCCGAACCTGGAAAGCGAGATCTACGTCGCGCCCCGGGACGGGACCTCCGACCCGGAAGCGATCGACTCGACCTCCAACAAATCCGAGCTCACACCCGGCTGGTCGACGGACGGGTCGCTGGTTTTCAGCCGCGAAGGTGTTCTGTGGAAGGGCCCACCGAACAACTCGGCGAAACCGACGGTCCTGACCAACTCGTCTGGCTATGAGCCGGCCTGGTCCCCCGATGGATCGCGGGTCGCGACGGTCACCTTCTCCGACCCCGAGCACATCCGCGTGACGCAGGCCAATGGGTCGGGCTTCAAAGAATTGCCGGTGGCAACGGACCTCTCCTCGTCGGTGGACTGGTCCCCCGACTCGTCCCAGATCGTCTACGTCGCCGACGAAGAACCCGAGGACAGGGTCAGGGTCGCCCCCTCCGACGCATCGGGGGCCGGGCACCTTGTCCCGATGCCCGATGGATGGATCGGGCCGCACAACCCCACCTTCTCGCCCGACGGCACCCGGGTCGCGTTCGACGCGCGGCCGGACACCTCCGAAGGCAACGAGCAGGTTCTGGTTGGCCCGACCGACGGCAGCGCGCCCGCCGTGCCGATCACGAAATCGTCCATGAACAACGAACAGCCGGACTGGAAGCCGTGCGAAGGATGCGCGCCCCCAGGCAAATCCCAGAACCCCGGCAATGGCGGCGGGCAGCCGACGAAAACACCGACAAAAGTGCGGGTCGTCTCCTTCAAAAATGTCTACATCTACCCGCGCATGGCGGTCAGCATCAACTGCTTCGCCGATGGAGGGCACCCGGACCCGAAATATTGCAACGGCGACGGAATCGCCAAGATGGTCGCCCCCGCCGGGGACAATTTTCGGCGCTCGCCCAAGCATGAGCTGAAGAAGAAGGTGAAGAGGATCGTCTTCGCCAAGGGTTCGGTGAAAGTCCCGGGCGGCGAGTCCAAGCTCATGAAGTTGAAGGTCACGGCCGCCGGGAAGAAGCTGGCGAAGCCCGGCAAGACGCTCAAGATTCAGCTGGACATCAAAGTCAGCCGCGACCAGGAAAAGCCTGAGACCTTCAAGAAGACGGTCAAAATCAAGGTGCCGAAGAAGAAGTAGCTTCAGCGCATCACGTCATGACCGAAGCGCGCCCGACAGGATTCGAACCTGTGACCTTCGGTTTCGTAGACCGACGCTCTATCCAACTGAGCTACGGGCGCGGGTGCCGGGCTTGGCCCGGGAGGCGATTCTAGAGCGACCGGCGCGCTAGGCGTCCGGTGCGGAGGCGGTCTGGTTGAGCCGCACGTGCCAGTCGACAGTCGCGCTCGCGACCTGGCGACCGTCGGCGTCGGTGAGCACTATCTCGCACGGGAAGACGACCTTCCCATCGGAATCGAGAGTCGAAAGCGCCTCCGCTGCCGGAATGCCCAGCTTCGCCCGCGCCTCGATCGGGCCATTGGCGATCTTTTCGTAGGAGATCTCGGCGCTGCGGGCAAGCGGAGTGACGTCGCCCAAACGCTCGGCGAAGGCGCCGATGAATGCAGCTCCCGATGCGGCCTCGGCGGCCGTGAACAGAGCGCCGGCGTGCTGGGAGCCGACATGATTGGTGAGCTCGGGCCGGGCCGGCAGCATCACGACGGATTCCCCATCCGCAATGCTCCTGATCTCGAGACCGAGAAAGCCGGCGAAGGGGACCGCCTGCGTCATTCCGGCCGCGATCGCGTCGAAGTCAGGCATACGGCGGGAACCGTATCGGTCCTCCGCTTGGAAGGATCGGGCCGAGACCGGGTAGTGGGGCGCATCACCGCCCCTCCGCACCTGTTCCGGCTACAAGTGGCTAAACGGATGACACTTGCTCTTCTGGCCACCGTCGCCGTGGCACTGCCGGCGACGGCCGACGCCCGGCTGCCCCGCGACTTCTTCGGGATCGCGCCGCAGACGCCGCTGACCGCCGCCGACGCGGCGCGGATGAAGCGCGGTGGGATCGACATCGTCCGCCTGCCGATCTTCTGGAGCGGTGTTCAGCAGAGACCGAGTTCGCTCGATCTGTCCGGCTACGACCAGACGGTCGCGCTCCTCTCGCGCGCCCATCTGGAAGTCCTGCCCGTGCTCTATGGCACCCCGCGGTGGCTGGCGCGGCACGGGACCAAGCTGCCGATCTCGAACGCCAGGCAGCGTCGGGCCTGGAGGGGATTCGTCCGGGCCGTCGTCGACCGCTACGGGCGGTTCGGCTCGTTCTGGACCGAACACGGACCCGGAAGTCCGGACTTCGTCCCCCGCAACCCGGTCCGGACCTGGCAGGTCTGGAACGAGGAGAACTTCTTCTACTTCACGACGCCGGCCTCACCGGGCCGCTACGCGCGGCTGCTGAAGATCACGCGGCCGGCAATCAAGGGCGCCGACGGCCGGGCAAAGATCGTGATCGGGGGGCTGTTCGGAGACCCGAAGGAGCGGCCGCCGCGCGCGATGGACTCGGCGGTCTTCCTCGAACGCCTCTACAGGGTCCACGGAATCAAGCGCAGCTTCGACGGGGTCGCGCTTCACCCGTACGCGGCCAACGTGGCGAAGCTGCGACGGCTGACCGAGGCGATCCGGAGGGTGATGGTGCGCAACCGGGACCGGCACGCGGGCCTCTACCTCACCGAGATGGGATGGGGCTCGCGACACCGTCCGAGGCAGGTGGCCTTTGAGGTCGGGCTGCGCCCGCAGGCGCGCGAACTGCGCGGCGCCTACCGCTACCTGATCCGCAATCGCCGCCGCCTCAACCTCAAGCAGGTCCACTGGTTCAGCTGGAAGGACGCACCGGGGTTCTGCAGCTTCTGCGGCTCGGTCGGCCTGTTCCGCCGCGGGGCGCGCTTCCACCCGAAGCCGGCCTGGCACAGCTTCGTCGCGATCACCCACGGCCGCCTGCGCTGAGGGCGGCCCTCAGGGACGACGGCGCCCGGCGCGCCTCACGCCGAGCCTGAAGACCGCCGGCGAGGCATCGCGGTTGCCCACGGCATCGGTTGCGGCAACGGTGAAGACATGGCTGCCGACGCCGAGCCTGTAGAGCTTCGGCGAGTGGCAGGGGACGGGACGCCGCCCGTCGAGGCTGCACCTGAAGGTCGAGCCGGGCTCCGAGGAGGTGAACCCGAAGGTCGCCCGCGCGCGGCGACGGTGCGGTCTCAGCTTCAGCGTCCGCCGTGGATGCCTCGTGATGGTCGTCTGCGGCGGGGCGGCATCTTCCCCCGAGGTATCGACCGAGAACGTCTCGGTGGCCGGGGTCGGGTCCGGGTTGAGCGAGGCATCGACGGCGGCGACCCTGAATGTGTAGGTGCCGTCGGCGAGCGGCGCGATCGAGGTGTGGCTCGAGCCCCCTCTGCCGCAGGGGAAGAACGACGGGGTGCCCTGGTCGATCGAGCACCTGAACGTCGTCTCGGCCTCCGAAGCGTGAAAGGAGAAGGTCGGCGTGGTGTCGTCCGTCCGTGCCGGAGGCCCGGCGTCGATCGTCGTGTCAGGCCCGGTCGCGTCGATCAGGTACGCCGTCTCGACGCCCGTGGCGCCGACGACGAGGTCCGGGTGACCATCGCCATTGAGGTCGTCGCTGACCCCGAGCGACGCCGCGAAGATCTCCCCCGCCGGCCCCTCGAGCTGGAGCACGGCGTCGCCGCGGAACGCAAGATCGATGTCCCTGGGATCAGCCGCGCGCCGCCCCTGGACGACGAAAGCCTCCCCCGAGTTCGTCCGGGCGGCGGCGCTCGCGTCGGGTGCGCCGACGATCACGTCATCGATCCCGTCGCCGTTCAGGTCGCCGGCAGCGGCGACCGACAAGCCTGCCTCATCGCCGGCGACCGCGCCGTCGATGCGGAACCCGCCCGCGCCGAGGCTCCGCAGATCCACATCGGGCGGGTTCGGGGGCCGGGTTCCGAAGACGACGAAGGTCGATCCCGAATTCGCGCGTCCATTGTTGGACGCCAGGCGGGCGCCGACCACCACGTCGGCGGCGCCATCCCCGTTCAGGTCGGCGCCGGCAACCGCACCGCCGGCAGCGTCGCCGGAGCCCTGCCCGTCGATCCGGAAACCGCGCCCGCCGGGGCTGGCGAGATCGACGTCGGCGGGGTCGGCGGTGCGCTGCCCGAAGACGACGTAGGCGGAGCCGGAGTCCGGACGCCCGTTGTTGCCCGCTCCGGGTGCGCCAAGGATCACGTCGCCCACCCCGTCGCCGTTGACGTCGGCCTCGGCAACGGACTCCCCGGCGCGGCCCTCGGCCCCGGCGCCGGTGATCTCCATCGCCTTCGAATCCAGCTCGAACGCGTTGAAGTCGGGGAGGTCGGCGAGATTGCGGCCGTAGATGACGTAGGCCGCGCCCTGGTGCAGCGCTCCGTTCGGTCCGTCGAGTCCCGGCGCGCCGGCGACGATGTCGGCTATGCCATCGTCGTTCACGTCGCCGGCGGCAGCGACCGACCAACCGACGAAGTCGCCTTCGCCGATCAGGCTTCCGTGTCCACCGAGGAAGCGGAATCCGCGCGTGCCGAGATTCGCAAGGTCGACGTCACCCGGGTCCGGCGTCGCCTGCCCGTAGATGACGTAGACCGCTCCGGCCGTGAAGCTCGCATTGGGGGCGCCGACCACCACATCGTCGATCCCGTCTCCGTTCATGTCGCCCGCCCCGGCGACCGCGAAGCCGGCGCTGTCCCTCCCCGCGGCGCCGTCGATCCGAAAGCCGCGGGCGCCGAGATTGTGGAGGTCGATGGGGCCCGGCCCCTGGCCGCCATAGACGACGAATGCCGATCCCTGGTCGGTCTGTTCGTTGGCGTCGGAGAAGGGGGCTCCGACGATCACATCGGGGACCCCATCAGCGTTGACGTCGCCGGCGCCGGCCACCGATTGGCCGGTCAGCGCCCCTGGCTCGCCGACGATCCGAACACTGCGCTGGAGGTCGGCGAGGTCGATGACGCTCGCCTGCGCAGGCTCCGCTCGGGATAGCGCCACCGCGATCTGGCCGAGAAGAACCGCGGTCGCGACGATCATCAGACCGAGCCTCATCGACCACGACTACGACGCCCTCGCCCGCCGCGTTCACCCGGCGCGTGACATACGCCACAGCCGGGCGCAGGCCAGTCCCGATAACGCCGCGGCGAGGCCCGGAAGCCATCGCTGAGCGAGGTCCCTACCTTTCAGTCATGCGGCCGACACCCGTCTCGGAGTTGAGCGATGCCGAGCTCGACCGCCTGAACTCCTACTGGGAGACGGCCAATTACCTGACCGTCGCCCAGATATACCTCCAGGCGAACCCGCTGCTGCGCGAGCCGCTGGCCCCGGCGCACATCAAGCCGAGGTTGCTCGGCCATTGGGGAACGTCGCCTGGCCTAAACCTGGTCTACGCCCACCTCAACCGCCTGATCCGGGAGACCGGCGACGAGGTCCTCTACATCGCCGGTCCCGGCCATGGCGGGCCGGCGATCGTCGCCAACGTCTACCTCGAGGGCACCTACTCCGAGGTCTACCCGGACGTCTCCGCCGACGAGGCGGGGCTGCAGCGGCTCGTCCGGCAGTTCTCGACTCCCGGCGGCATCCCGAGCCACGTCAGCGTGCCGACGCCAGGGTCGATCCACGAGGGCGGCGAGCTCGGCTACGCGCTCGTCCACGCCTTCGGCGCCGCCTTCGACAACCCCGACCTGCTGGTCGCCTGCGTCGTCGGCGACGGCGAGGCCGAGACGGGGCCGCTGGAGGGCTCGTGGAAGGGTGTGCGGTTCCTGAACCCCTCGCGCGATGGCGCCGTGCTGCCGATCCTCCACCTCAATGAGGCGAAAATCTCCGGGCCGACAGTGCTCGGCCGCGCCTCGAACGAGGACATCGCGTCGCTGCTCTCGGGCCACGGCTACGAGTGCCGCTTCGTCGCCGGCTCCGATCCGAGGGCAGTCCACCGCGACTTCGCCGCGACGCTCGCCGAGTGCCGGGACGAGATCGTCGCGATCAAAGAACGGGCGCGCGGAGGCGGCCACCAGGGGAGGCCGCGCTGGCCGGCGATCGTGATGCGGACCCCGAAGGGGTGGACCGGGCCGAAGGAGGTCGACGGCGTCCCGGTCGAGGGGACCTTCCGCGCCCACCAGGTGCCGCTGCCCGCGGTAAGGGAGAACCCCGAGCACCTCGCCCAGCTTGAGGCATGGATGCGCAGCTATCGACCCGAGGAGCGCTTCGACGGCGACGGGCGGCTCGTCCCGGAGCTGGCTGCCCTCGCCCCCGAAGGCGACAGGCGGATGGGCGCCACCCCGCAGGCCAACGGAGGGCGCCGACTGGTGCCGCTCGAGATCCCGGACTACGGGGACTACGCGATCGAGGTCCCGCGGCCCGGCAGCGAGCGCGCCGAATCGACAAAACGACTCGGTCGGCTGCTGCGAGACGTCTACGTCGCCAACCGCGACCCGGCCAATTTTCGCCTCTTCTGTCCCGACGAGACCAACTCGAACCGGCTCGGCGCCGTCTTCGAGGTCGAGGACCGCTGCCTGATGGACGCGCGCCCCGATGACGAGAACTTCTCTCCGGACGGTCGCGTGATGGAGGTCCTCTCCGAGCACAACTGCCAGGGCTGGCTCGAGGGCTACGTGCTCAGCGGCCGCCACGGGCTGTTCGCGACCTACGAGGCGTTCGCGATGGTCTCCTCCTCGATGGCGGTCCAGCACGCCAAGTGGCTGGAGGAGATGCGGCGGCTGCAGTGGCGCGAGCCGGTCTCCTCGCTCAACGTCCTCCTCACCTCGACCTGCTGGCGCAACGACCACAACGGGTTCAGCCACCAGGGGCCGGGCCTGATCGACACGATGATCAGCCTGCGCGGCGAAGTCGTCCGCGTCTACCTGCCGCCCGACGCCAACAGCCTTCTCTCGGTCGCGGACCACTGCCTGCGCAGCCGCGACTACGTCAATCTGATCGTGATCGACAAGCAGCCGCAGCTCCAGTACCTCGACCTGCCCGCTGCGCGCCACCACGCCGCTGCCGGCGCCTCGCGCTGGGACTGGGCGAGCAACGAGGGCAACTACGAACCGGATGTGATCCTCGGCTGCGCCGGGGACATCCCGACGATGGAGACGGCGGCCGCCGCCTGGCTGCTTCGCCACCATACCCCCGAGTTGCGGGTGCGGCTCGTCAACGTCGTCGACCTGATGGTCCTCTTCCCCCGCGAAGCGCATCCGCACGGGCTGGAGGAGGACCGCTTCCTGGAGCTCTTCGGCGAGGATCACGACGTAGTGATGGCCTTCCACGGCTACGCGCGGGCGCTGCACCAGCTCCTCCACGGCCGCCCTCACCCCGGTCGCTTTCACGTCCGCGGCTTCAACGAGCAGGGGACGACGACGACCCCGTTCGACATGGTGGTGCTGAACCGGATGAGCCGCTACCACCTGGCGATCGAGGCGCTGCGGCGCGCGCGCCGGGTCCCGGCCGGGGCGGCGGCCCTGGAGGAGCATTGCGAAGCGATGCTCGCCCGCCATCACGACTACGTCCGCGAGCACCTCGAGGACATGCCCGAGGTCCGCGACTGGACCTGGGAGAGCTGAGGTCGCATGCCGGCCCCCGCGGGACCGGTCCTGACCGTGAACGTCGGCTCCTCCAGCGTGAAGCTGAGGGTGCTCGACGCACGCGACCGGGTCCTCGTCGCACGCGAGGAGGAGTTCGGCAGCGAGGAGCGGGAGCTTGAGGCCGCGTTGGAGCGGATCCTGGCCGAGGCGCCGGAGATCGCCGCCGCCGGGCACCGGGTGGTCCACGGCGGTCACGAATTCTCCGACCCGTTGCCGATCGACGATCGGGCCGAGTCGGACCTGGAGGCCCTCGCCGACCTGGCCCCCCTCCACAACCCGCCCGCGCTGGCGGCGATCGCGGCGCTGCGCCGGCTGCGCCCGCGGCTGCCCTCGGTCGCCTGCTTCGACACCGCATTCCACTCGACGATCCCGGCCGCGGCGTCGACCTACGCGATCCCGGCGGACTGGTCGGCGCCGATGCCGCTGCGCCGCTACGGGTTCCACGGCCTCTCCCATGCTTACGCCGCCCGCCGCGCAGCCGAGCTGCTGGATCGAGAGATTGCCGAACTGCGTCTCGTCACCGCGCACCTCGGGGCCGGTGCCTCGCTGGCGGCGGTCGAAGCGGGCCGCTCCGTCGACACGACGATGGGCTTCACGCCGCTCGAGGGGCTGGTGATGGCGACCAGGTCCGGCTCGGTAGATCCCGGCCTGCTGCTGTGGGTCCAGCGCCACCGCGGCCACGACGCCGAGCGAATGGAGTCCGAGCTCGACCGCGATTCGGGGCTGCTCGCCCTCTGCGGGCATTCCGACCTCCGCGAGGTGATCGCCGGCGCCGACTCCGGTGAGGAGCGCTGCGGCCTGGCGCTTGCGGTCTACCTCCACCGGCTCGCCGCGAAGATCGCCGCGATGACGGCGGCGATGGGCGGCCTCGACGCGCTGGTCTTCACCGGTGGGATCGGCGAGCACCTGTCGCGGGTGCGGAGCGAGGCGTGCGAACGGGTGGCGTTCCTCGGCCTTGAGCTCGATCCCGCCGCCAACAGCACCGCGACCGGTGACGGCGTTCTCTCGAGCCCGGATTCCAAAGCCGGCGTCCTCGTCGTCACCGCGCGCGAGGACATCGAGATCGCCCGCGGCACGCGATCGGCGCTCGCCGCTTGAGTCCCGCCCGCGCGCGCGATCAGTTCGGCATGACGACGAACTTCGTGAACGGCTGCGTGATCTTCCAGACCGACCGCATCCCGGCCCTGAAGTACGCGACGTTCCCCTCCCGGAGCTCGATTGTCTCGCCGGTTTCAGGGAGCTCGACAATTGCCGCCCCTGCGACGACGAGATTCGCCTCGTCCTTCTCGAACATGTAGTCGTAGGTCGCGGGATCCGAGCGCCAGAGGCTGACGTCGAGGTCCGTGGTCGAGGCTCCGGCCGGCTCGAGCTGATGGCACTCGCCCACCTGGGACCCATCGATCATTTCCGGGACATAGCTCTCGACGTCGACATCCTCGACCACATACTCCGCCGTCGGACGGGTCATCACCGTCTCCTCTCGATCGGGTTCGGCTCAGACTTCCCGGCGCAACCGTATCGGTCGGCTAGGGTCGCGGCAACGCATGGAAGCGCGCGTCGCAACCGAGCGGGACCTCGACCTGATCGCGGAGACGCTCGCCGCCGCTTTCGCCGACGATCCGCTCTGGGGCTGGGCCTTCCCCGAGCGGGAGAGCCTCGCGAGGTGGTGGTGCTTCCTCGTCTCGAGCGCCCTCCGCTACCCGTGGGTGTGGGTCGCCGATGAGGGCGCGGCGGCGTCGGTCTGGATACCGCCCGGCGGCGTCGAGCTGACCGACGCGGAGGAACAGCGGGTCGAGCCGCTGCTTCGCGAGCTGACCGGGGAGCGGACCGCGGAGGTGCTGGAGCTGCTGGACCGGTTCGAGCAGAGCCACCCTGATGAGGTCCCCCATTACTACCTGAGCCTGCTCGGCACTCATCCGGATCATCGCGGGAAGGGACGGGGGATGGCGCTGCTGGCAGAGGGCCTGGAGCGGGTCGACTCCGAGCGAATGCCCGCCTACCTCGAGTCGAGCAACTCGGCGAACGACCACCGCTACGAACGGCTCGGGTTCTCGCGGGTCGGCGGGTTCACCAGGCCCGATGAGGCGGTCTCGGTCTCGACGATGTGGCGAGAGCCCGCCGCGGAGCAGCGCTAGCGGCCCTCGAACTTGGCGTGGCCCGGGCCCTCCTCGAGAAAGGTCCTGACCGCGCGCTGGAGGTCCTCGGTTCCGAACAGCTCGCCGGCGTCCTCGCGGATCGTGTCGTCGGCCGCCGGGATCCCGCCCTCGCGGAAGCGGCGCAGGACGTGCTTGGTCATCGCATGGGCGCGGGTCGGGCCGGAGGCGAGGTCGGAGGCGAGGGCGCGCGCCCGCTCGTCGAACCCGTCGTCGTCATGGACGTGGTTGACGACGTTCCAGCGCTCGAGCTCCTCCGCGCCGAAGAGGTCGCCGGTCATCACCAGCTGCCGCGCGCGACCGCTGCCGGCGCGCTCGGCGAGGCGCTGGGTCCCGCCCATCGAGGGGGTGAGGCCGACGACCCGCTCGACCAAGCCGAACCGGGCCGAGCGGGCGGCGACGATCAGGTCGCAGGCCAGCGCCAGCTCGAACGCGGCGGTCAGGGTCAGGGCGTGGGCGGCGAAGACGACCGGCAGCGGCAGCAGTTCGACCTGGTCGACGACCCGCAGCAGCTCGGCCCAGAGCTCCGATCCCTGCTCCGGCGTCACCCCGGCGAACTCGTGGACGTCGACGCCACCGGAGACGGCCCGGCCCTCGGCGCGGAAGAGGAGCGCCCGCGGCGGATCGCGCTCGATCTCGTCGACCGCCTGCCGCAGCGCGTCGAACATCCGCCGGTCGAAGAGGTTGAGCGGCGGGCTGTCGAAGGTCGCGACCGCCAGCCCGGTCTCCTCGCGCTCGACCCGCAGCGGCCCCTCGCTCATGGAACCCGGTGGACCTCGAAGAGGTTGGTCCCCAGCTCCTGCTCGGGCAGGCCGGCGGTGATCGCGATCAGGTCGCCGGATTTGGCGATCCCATGACGGGCAGCGAGGGCGGCGCAGTCGTCGAGCAGGGCCCGGACCTCGGTCTCGTGGTCGCTGTGGATGGCTCTTATCCCGAACAGGACGTTGAGGCGGCGGACCGTCTCCATCCGCGGCGAGATCGCCAGCACGGGGACGTTCGGCCGGTGGGCGGAGACGAGCCGGGCGGTGCGGCCGCTGTGGGTCGGCACGACCAGGGCAGCGAGGCCGAGTCTGTATACGGCGCCGACCGCGCCCCAGGCAACCGAATCGGCGACCTCCTGATCGAGCTGGTCGGTGCGGGTGAACAGCCAGTCGCCGTACGGAAGGTCCGGCTCGGTCGCCCGGGCGATCCGGTCCATGACCCGCACCGCCTCGACCGGGTTGCCGCCGACCGCCGTCTCCTCGGAGAGCATCACGGCGTCGGTGCCGTCGAAGATCGCGTTGGCTACGTCGGTCACCTCGGCCCGGGTCGGGCGCCGCTCGGTGACCATCGAAGCGAGCATCTGGGTCGCGGTGATCGCCGGCTTCGAGCGTTTGCCGGCGGCGCGGATCAGCCGCTTCTGGACGAGTGGCACCTCGGCCAGCGGCAGCTCGATTCCGAGGTCGCCGCGGGCGACCATGATCCCGCCCGTCGCCGCCTCGACGATCTCCTCCGCGTTCTCCGCCGCCTGCCGTTTCTCGATCTTCGCGATCAGAGGGATGTCGGAGCCGAGCGCCCGCACCCGCTCCGCCACCGGCTCGAGGTCTGCCGCGGTCGATACGAACGAGACCGCGAGCAGATCGACGCCGTTCTCGATCGAGAACTCGACCCAGCCGAGGTCGCCGTCGCCGGTCGCCTGCGCGGTCGCCCCCGGGACGTTCATCCCCTTATGTGATGAGAGGGTCCCGCCGACCTCGACCTCGCAGTCGACGTCGTCGCCCTCCGGCTCGCAGACGCGCAGCCGGATCGCCCCGTCGGCGAGATAGACCTCCTCGTCCTCGCGCAGCGTCTTCAGGCCGGGCCAGTGGACCGGGATCGTCGCCGCATCGCCCTCGACGTCGCGCGGCGTCAGCTTCACGTGCATCCCGGTCTCGAGCTCGGCGACGTCGTTCCGCAGCTCGCCGATCCGCAGCTTCTGGCCGGGCAGGTCACCAAGGATCGCGACGTGCCGTTCGGCCTGGTCGGAGGCGCGCCGAATCGACTCGATCGTCTCCGCATGGCGGTCGCGATCGGCGTGGGAGAAGTTGAGGCGGAAGACGTCGACACCGGCATCGATCAGCTGCGTGAGTGTGCTCTCCTCCCAGCTCGCCGGGCCGACGGTGGCGATGATCTTCGTCCGCCGCCCGTATCTTTTTCGCGGATCTGCCTGCATCGTCGTAACAGGCGACTGTAGATGGTCGGCGGGGGCCGCTAATGCGACACCGATCCATGTAACCTTTTCCCATGCTCGCCGCAGAGCCCGAGGCACGGACGGCGCCCGATTCCCCCGCCGGCCCGATCACCAACGCCGAACAGGAGGCGCTCGAGGCGCCGCCGGTCGTCGAGATGCACCCGGCGGCGCAGATCCTGCGCTTCAACCAGCGCCAGATCCAGTTCGTCTTCGGCGCCCGTCGCCGCCTCGGCGAGACGTTCAGGATGCGGACCGCGATGCCCGGCGGCCTGGTCATCGTCAGCCATCCCGATCACGTCCGCTCGCTGTTCACCGCGTCGCCGGAGCTGGCCCCCTCACTGGCGGCCGAATCGCCGTTGGCGCCGATCGTCGGCACGAGCTCGGTGCTCACCGCGCTCGAACCGCGCCACATGCGCCAGCGAAAGCTGCTGCTGCCGAACTTCCACGGCGAGGCGATCGAGCGCTACACCCGCTCGATCTCAGCCGCCGCCGAGCGCGAGATCGCGACCTGGCCGGTCGGCCGCCCCTTCTCGCTGGCACCGCGGATGCAGGCGATCACGCTCGACGTGATCATGTCCGGGATCTTCGGGATCGAGGGGACGCCGCGGCGCGACACGCCGGAGTTCTGGCTGAGGCTCACGACCAAGCGGCTGGTCGCGGCCTCGACCAAGCCGGCCGCCCAGATCGGCGAGCTGATGAACCTGTTCCGCGACGAGCCGGTCGGCCCGATGCGGATCGCGCTCAAGATCCTCGATCGCCCGACCTACGCGGTCATCGCCCGCCGCCGCGCCGACACCGATCTCGCCGATCGGCGCGACATCCTCTCGCAGCTGCTGCAGGCGAGGACCGATGACGGCGAGGCGCTCAGCGACCGCGAAATCCGCGACGAGCTCCTGACCCTGGTCCTGGCCGGCCACGAGACGACGGCGAACTCGCTCGCCTGGGCCTGGGAGCGGCTGGTCCGCGCCCCCGAGGCGCACGACCGGCTGCGGGACGCGGTCCGCTCGGATCAGGACGCTGCCGAGCAGGTCGAGGCGACGATCCTCGAGACGATGCGCTCGCGACCGGTGGTCCCGATCGTCGGCCGGCGGGTCATGGCGCCCTGGCTGCTCAGCCCCTATGCCGTCAGGGCCGACACCCCGATCCTGATCAGCATCCTCCTCCTGCACCATCGCGAGGACCTCTACCCGCGGCCCTTCGACTTCCTGCCCGAGCGCTGGATCGGCCGCCGGCCGGGCACCTACGAGTGGATCCCGTTCGGCGGCGGGACCCGTCGCTGCCTTGGCGCCGCGCTGGCGATGGCGGAGCAGCGGGTCGTGCTCGAGATGATGGCCCGGCGGCTCGACCTCGAGGCGGCGGATTCCGAGGCGGAGCGGGCGCGGCACCGGAACGTGACGATGATCCCCTCGGGCGGGGCCCGGGTCGTCGTCCGCGCCCGCCGCGACTAGCCCGGAGCGGAGAGGGAGGGATTCGAACCCTCGAGAGAGCTTGCGCCCCCTACTCGCTTAGCAGGCGAGTGCCTTCAGCCACTCGGCCACCTCTCCGGGGAAGGGACCAAACATACCGGCAGGTGCTCCGCTCACGCCCGCGCCAGAAGAAACAGATATGGATTGGCGCGAGCTTCCGCGTCCGCCCTGCCGGGTTAGGCTCGAATCGCCCATGGCCACCCACGCGGAGTATGAGGAGATCTTTGCCGAGGTGGAGGCGCCGTTCGCATTCGTCGACCTCGATGCGATGTGGGCGAACGCGGAGGCGATGCTCGCGAGGGCGGCGGCGAAGCCGGTCCGGGTGGCCAGCAAGAGCCTCCGCTGCCGCGCTGTGATCGACCGGATCCTCGCCTTCGACCAGCGCTTCGACGGGCTACTGACCTTCACTCTGCCGGAGACCCTGTGGCTGGCGGAGCAGGGGCACGAGAACCTCCTCGTGGCCTATCCGACCACCGATTCGGACGCGCTCGGCGAGCTGGCCCTGCGCTCGGTCGCGAACCCCGACGGCGCACCGATCGTGATGGTCGATTGCGTCGAGCATCTCGACGCGATCCAGTCCGTGCTCGGAGCCGGCGCGGCGCCGGTCCGGGTCTGCATCGACGTCGACGCCGGCTGGTGGGCCCTCGGCGGCCGGGTCAAGGTCGGCCCCAAGCGCTCGCCCGTCCACACCGTCGAGCAGGCGGCCGCGCTCGCGCGCGAGATCGAGCGGCGCCCTCAGCTGCTGCTGGCAGCGGTGATGGCCTACGAGGGCCAGATCGCCGGGGTCGGCGACACGCCCCCCGGCCGGCGCCTGCGCGGGGCGTCGATCAGGTTCATGCAGCGCCGCTCGGCCCCCGAGATCGCCGAGCGGCGGGCCGCAATCGTCGCCGCGATCCGCGATTTCGCCGAGGTCCCGATCGTCAACGGTGGTGGCACCGGCAGCCTCGAGCTGACCGGGTCAGAGGACGCCGTCACCGAGGTGACAGCCGGCTCGGGCTTCTACGCCCCGACCCTCTTCGACCACTACAGCCGCTTCTCGCTGACCCCGGCCGCGGGATTCGCGCTGGCGATCGTCCGCAAGCCCTCGCCGCGGGTCGCGACGGCGCTCGGCGGCGGCTACCTGGCCTCGGGCAGCGGCGACGCCGCCCGCCTCCCCTCCCCATGGCTTCCGCCGGGACTCGAGCTCGACGCCGAGGAGGGCGCGGGCGAGGTCCAGACCCCGCTCCTCGGCCCCGCGGCGGCCGAGCTGCGGATCGGCGACCGCGTCTACATGCGCCACGCCAAGGCCGGCGAGCTCTGCGAGCGCTTCAACTCACTGCACCTGGTCGAGGGCAGCCGGATCGTCGACGAGGTCCCGACCTACCGCGGCGAGGGCCGGGCCTTCCTCTAGCTCAGGCTCCGAGCACGCGGGTCGCGTACTCGTTGCCGAAGACGCGCCCGGGGTCGAGCTCGTCGCGGGCGGCGGCGAACGCGTCCCAGCGCGGGTAGCGCGGCGCGAGCGTCGCCGCGGTCTGGAAGTGGCGCTTGCCCCAGTGCGGGCGGCCACCGTACTCGTCCATGATCGCCTCGACCGCCTCGAAGTAGGGACGCCACTCCATCCCCCGGTACTGGTGGACTGCGATGTAGGTGGTGTCGCGCTCGTGCGAGGGACTGAGCAGGGCGTCGTCGCCGGCGGCGACCCGCATCTCGATCGGGAAGAAGACCGGGTAGCGGTTCTCGCGCACCCACTCGACCACCCTGCGCGCAGCCTCGGGCCCCTTCTCGCGCGGCACCCCGTACTCCATCTCGGTGAAACGGACCCGGCGCTCGCTGGCGAAGACCCGGTCGCTGCGGTCGACGACCCTGCCGCCGGAGGCGAGCCGCGCCGCGATCCGCGAGAGGAGCGGGATCGCCGCCGGGAGAGCCCTGCCCGCCCCCGAGAACGCACCCAGCGCCCAGTTCTCGAGGACGATGTCGTTGAGGTAGGCGCCGACCCTCCCGCGCGGGCGCGGCGCGGATCCGGTCCGGTCGCGTTCGAGGACCAGCGCCGAGTCGGCGTAGGGGAAGGTGAAGAGCTCGAAGTGGTCGTTGGCCTCGGCCCGCTCGACGAAGGTGTCGAGGACCTCTTCGCGCGGGACCGGCTTCGAGACGATCTCGAGGACGAAGCTGGGGACACAGCGCAGCGTCACCGCGCTGATCGCCCCCAGCGCGCCGACCCCGACCCGCGCCGCCCGCAGCAGGTCCCCGTCGGACTCGCCGAGCTCGCGGACCTTCCCATCGCCGGTGACGAGCTCGACACCGACGACCTGGGTCGAGAGGTTGCCGAGCCTGATACCGGTGCCATGAGTCCCGGTCGAGACCGCCCCGGCGACGGTCTGGCGGTCGATGTCGCCGAGGTTCTCCATCGCGAGGCCGCGGCGGTGGAGCTCCTGGTTGAGCTCGGCGAGGACGGTCCCGCCGCCGACCCGGACCAGCCCGCTCTCGCGATCGGCGTCGATCACCCCGCTGAGGGCGGCGATGTCGATCATCGTTCCGTCGGTCAGCGCCGCCTCGGTGAACGAGTGGCCGGAGCCGGCGACGCTCACCTTCCTTTCAGCCTCCGCCGCCGAGACCACCGCCGCCGCGAGCTCGTCGCGATCGCGCGGCGCGATCCGCTCCGCCGGCCGGCACGCCTGATCGCCGGCCCAGTTCCGCCACTCGGCAGCCGCAGTCCGCCCCCCGCTCACTCCGCGCTCACCGGCTGAGGGTATCCGCGCTCGAGGGATGCGGCCGCGTAGATCGCCGTTGCTGCGAGCAGCGCTGCAACGACGAGACCCGGGACCGCGAAGCCGACCACCGTGGCCAGGCCACCGCCGAGAACCGCCCCGACCACCTGCCCGGATGCCCACGCGACGTTCGAGAGGCCGGCGGCGAAGCCCTCGTGCAGCCGCGCCGCTTCACCCGCCTCGGAGAGAAGGGTGATGGCCGGCGTGAACGAGAGGCCCGCTCCGAGCGCGACGATGAAGAGCGAGCCGAGCACGACCCCGAGCGACTGCGCGGCCGCGATCCCCACCATCGCCACCGCCGAGACCGCGATCCCGGCGACGTAGGGGGCCCGGCGACCGGCCCGGTCCGAGTAGCGGCCGGAGATCGGCGCGAAGACGGCCTCGATTGCCGCCCCGATCACGAACCCGCCTGCGATCAGGGTCGAGCTGCCACCGAGATGATCGATCCGCAGCGGCACCAGGACCTCGATCGCGCCGGCCGTGAGGGAGGGGACCGCGACGAACGCCGTCGCCAGGACTATCGGCCGGTTCGACATCGCCATCAGCGCGCTCCGCAGGCCCTGTGCCTCGCTGACTCCGATCTCGGGCGTGCGCAGGGCCAGGACCGCCATTACGCCCGCGACCACGGTGACCAGGGCGAAGACCGGCTCGGTCCCGATCTGCGCCGCGACGCCGCCAAGCAGCGGCCCGAACAACGCGCCCGCGACCGCGGTCCCGATCACGGTGCCGATCACCGCACCGCGCCGTTCGGGCGGGTATTCGGCAATCAGCCACGCGAACGCGCCGGACCAGATCAGGGCGCCGGCGGCTCCCTGGCAGAAGCGGGCGACGTCGAGGAGCATGATCTCGTTGCCGAAGCCGAACACGAGGCCGGAGACGCCGAACAAACCCAGTCCGGTGACGACCGTGGACCGCGGTCCGATCCGCGCGGCCAGGATCCCGGCCGGGAGGGAGACGGCCAGCGTCCCCGCGGCGTAGGAGGCCTGGAGGATGCCGGCCTGGGCCTCGCTGAGCCCGAACTCGGACACGTAGTGAGGCAGGAGCGGCGCGATCGCGGCGTAGAACGCGACGTCGAAGAAGACCATCGTCGATGCGAGGATCAGCAGCCTTCGCATGCCTCGATCCAATCACCTACGCTCATCGGCCAACCCCCCGGAGGGGTGGCAGAGCGGTTGAATGCGGCGGCCTTGAAAGCCGTTAGGCGTCGTCAGGCGTCTCGTGGGTTCGAATCCCACCCCCTCCGCTGAGCGTCCTCGCCTCGGTCTACATTCGTTTCACACCGACCCCAGCCGAAACGGCTTGGCAAAGGAGGCTCTCATGGAGGGACATCGAGGCTCGCGTCCGGCAGCAGGAGGCGGATACTCGGGCTGGATCGCTTTCGCCGGGATGATGATGGTGATCCTCGGCTCCCTGGACGCGCTCTGGGGGCTGGCGGCGATCCTCAACAACGAAATCGTCGTCGTCGGCGGGCGCGGCGCACTGATCTTCGACATCACGGTCTGGGGATGGATTCACCTCATCCTCGGCCTGGGCGTGGCGCTGATCGGATATGGATTGCTGAGCGGGAACTCAGCGGCACGCGTGGCAGGCATCTTCGTCGTCGCCATCAACGCCGTGGCTCAGATCGTCTGGTTCCCGGCAGCTCCGCTCTGGGCGTTCCTGATGATCATCATCGACAGCGTGATCCTCTATCAGCTGATGGTCAATTGGAGGGCTGACTAGGCTCGCCTGGCGACTCCCGGGCCGGGCCGGCCGACCGGAAATCGTCGGTCGGCTCCCCAGGAGGCCGCCCTATTTCAGCTTCGCGAACCTGACCTTGATCTTCGAGGTCTTGGTCTTCTTGTTGCCCTTCTTATCGCGGGCCTTGATTTTGACCTTGCCCTTAAGCGTCCTGCCCGCGTATCTGTGGGCGATGCTCTTGGGGATCTTGATCTTGAAGGCGGTCTTCTTGCCCTTCTTGACCTTCTTCTTGACGGGCTTGAGCTTGATCTTCTTCGACTTCTTCGAGATGACCGCGGATGACCCGGCCCCGGCGGGCGGGGTCAGCGTGGTTTCAAGCGTCACCGTCCCGCTCTCGCCGCAGTTGACGGTGATCACCAGCGGCTTGCCTGATTCGCCGCCGGCGGCGAGCGTGCCGCTCGCCTTCAGGGAGCAGTTCGGCGGAACCGAGTCCACGAACGTGGCCTGCGCCGAGGCCTGCGGCTCGGAAGGCTCGCGGCTGCCGTTGTTGTTGAAGTCGACGAAGGCAATGACCGAGTCGGTGCCCGCGTTTTTGCCGGGGTCCGTAATGACGGCCGAGCCGGCGGCGTTGAGCGTCGCGCCACCCGTCGTCGCATTCGGCCCGATGATCGTGTAGCGAAGGGCTCTGCCGGCGTAGGGCGCGCCGTTCGTGTCCTGCGCAGTCGCCGTGATGTTGACCGGGACTTTCTGTCGCGACGCCGCGTTCGTCGGGTTGAGCTGCAGCGCCGCAGGGACCGCGCTGCGGACGATGATTTCGAACGAGCGGGTCGCGCCCGGTCCGACCGGGGTCGTCAGACCCTGGTCCCACTCGACGCCGCCCGCGTTGTCGACCGGGACGCCGATGACTTCGTCTTTGAAGGTCGATTCGGTGCTTGCCGCAGCGCTCTCAATCTTGCCCCAAACGGTGTCTTTTTCGGTGTTCCCGTACCTGAGCGCTTCGTAGGCCGACCACGGGTCGATGCCGCCCCCGAGGACTTCGACGAAGCCACCCGAGCTGCCGGAATCAAGGTTCGTGCCGCCGATGAAGCGCGGCGGGCCCTGGGTGAAGATCCCCGTCCCGGAGTCGTCCCCCTCGAAGAAGAAGTCGGCGGCGGCGAGCGCCTTGAGGTTGACCGGGCTGCCGGTGTTGTTGTGGACTTCCCAGCGGACGCGGAACTCCTGCGAGCCGTTGACGTAGGTGGTGGTCTGGGTCACGAGGAGTTCCGAGTTGACTCCGTATGTGGTGGTCTCTCTGAGCGGGTCGCCGGCAGTGCCGGCCCCGGTGACGGCCCCCTGGGTGCCCACCGTGTATTCGTCGAGGCCGAACGGACCCGCGTGACCGTCAAAGCCGTAGACATGTTCGGTCGCGCTTCCGGGGAGACCCTCCGGAAAGGCGAGGAAGAAGCCGGCATCGCCGACCGGGTCGTCTCCCGGGAAGAAGATTCCGGGCTCCGAGGCGCGATCGGTGCGGAAGGCCTGAAGCTGACCCCGCTCGCCGACGATGACGTTGAGCGGACTGCCGCCGAGGGAGACCGGGGCGGCCGACGCCGACGTAGCGGCAGCGAGGCCGAGAGCCGCGGTGAGCAGAACAACCCAAATCCCGGAACGTCGCAGTCTCATCAGCTCGCCTTTCATTCGATCTCGCCCTGTGAGCGGCTCCCGCGGAGCCGCGAGGAGCTTACCCTGGACTTCGCGATCACTCGGCGGCGGCTAGCCGAGCGCGGCCGCCTCGGCCGCGGCCGACGGCGCCGGGTCGGGCAGGCGCATCATCCGGAACGAGTTGACCAGCCCCAGCAGCGCCGCCAGGAGCGGGATGAGCAGCGCCACCTGGAGCGCCAGCGGGCGGGCGTCGGTGTTGATGTCGACGATCTCTTCGCGCACGTCGTCAGGCTGCCCGGCCAGCTGTTCGTTCAACCTGGTGTTGCTCATCACTTCGGCGTCGTCGTCGAGAGCGTCGGCGACGTGCTGTTGCTGGGCGGGCGACAGGACCTTGCTGTCGTCGGCCATCTTGGTGAAGGAGATCGAGAGCGTTGCGAGCATGATCGCGCCGGCGAAGGCGAGGCCGAAGGACAGGCCGAACGAGCCGCCGGCGGAGTTCACGCTCGCGGCCTCGCTGACGCGCTCCTCGGAAATCGGGGACAGCGTGTAGTTGTTGAGCTGGGAGACGAGTAGGCCCAACCCGCAGCCCGAGATCAGAAGCGGAATGACCAGATACCAGCCGGTGTCGGCTCGTGGAACGATCGGCAACAGGATCAGGAGCCCGGCCGAGACCAGGAGGAACCCGAGCCGGATGATCGCGCTGGGGCGCCGGGACCCGGCTTTTTTTCCTGCGATCAACGCGACGGCGAACATGCTCAGCGACAGCGGCGCAAGTGAGAGCCCTGCCTGCATCGCGTTGTACTCGAGCACCATCTGCAGGTAGATCGGCAGCGCGATCATCATCCCCCCGAGAGCGATCTGCTGGAGCGTTTGCTGCGTGATCCCGAGCCTGAATGGCTTCGAGGAGAACAGGCCGGGGTCGAGCAGCGTCGGTTCCGCGCGGCGCTTGCGGCGCAGCAGCCAGCGGACCAGCCCGGCCATCGCGATCAGACCGATGACGATCAGGGCCGCGACCGACTCTCCCCCCTCCTGCCAGACGAGGATGCCGAGAACCACTCCCCCCATCCCCAGCACCGAGAGCCCGGCGCCGACCCAGTCGACGCCGCGAGGCCCGGTGTAGGGAATGTCGCGGACCAGCCCGATGCCGGAGAGCACGATCGCGATCACCACGACCTCGAGCGCGAAGGCGACCCGCCAGGAGAGATAGGTGGTGATGAAGCCGCCGAGCAGTGGCCCGACGGCGGCGGCGATCGCGGCCGCCGCGCCGACCAGGGCGTATGCCCTTTTCTGCGCAGCCCCCTCGAAGTTGCCATGTATCAGCGACTGCATCGCGGGCAGCAGCAGCGATGCCCCCATCCCACCGACGATCGCCCAGAAGATGATGATCGGGACCAGGCTCTGGGCGAAGATCATCGACGTCGCTCCGATCGCGTAGCCGAGCAGGCCGAGGACGTACGCCCGCTTGCGCCCGATCAGGTCGCCGATCTTGCCGCCGATCAGGATGCAGGCGGCCGAGACGAGCGCCTCGAGCGCAATCGTGGCCTGGATGCCGCTGACGGTGGTCCCGACGTCATCGACGACGGCGGAGATCGAAACGTTCATCAACGATGTGTCGACGACGAGGACGAACATCGCCATCGCCAGCAGCAGCGCGAGTTTGTCGCTTCCCGATTCCGATTCCATCGACCCGAGACCTCCGATCGGCCGTCTAGCCTGACGACGATGTCGGACTTCGACCAGGTCGGGCACGGCAAGTTACTGAGAGATCAGGTGATTTCCGGCCGTCTGACAGTTAGACGGGCCGCCATTGTCATCTCGCTGTTCAGCCTCAGCCTCACGACTCTCGCCGCTCTCCTCGTTTTCCTTCTCGACCGCGAGGACTTCCCCAATCTCGGCGTATCGCTGTGGTGGGCGGTGCAGACCGTGACCACGGTTGGCTACGGCGATTTCGTGCCCCACAACGCCGAGGGTCGCATCTTCGGGGGGATCGTGATGCTCCTCGGGGTCAGCCTGGTGGCGGTCGTCACCGCCGTGATCGCCGCAGCCTTCATCCACGCCGCCACAGAACGGGTCGCTGAGGATCCGAACGAGCATCCGCTGGCCGACAGGCTCGACGAGATCGTCGCCCGGCTGGACCGGATCGAACGAGGCCTCTCCGGAGGCAACGGGTCCCCCCCATCCGACGCCGCGTGAAACGCAAGTAGGCTCGCGCGATGGCCAGGTGGGGTGCACTCGGGGTTCTTGGGGCCGCCCAATTCCTGATGGTGCTCGACCAGGCGGTGATGAACGTCTCGATCTCCCAGCTCGTCGCCGATTTCGACACGACGGTGACGACGATCCAATTCGTGATCGCCTTCTACGCCCTGGTGATGGCGGGGCTGATGTTGATCGGCGGCAAGCTCGGCGACATCTGGGGCAGGCGGCGTGCCCTTGTCATCGGCATCTGCATCTACGCCGTCGGCTCGGCCCTTACCGCGGTCTCCTGGAGCGTCCCCGCCCTGATCGTCGGCTGGTCGGTCCTGGAGGGGATCGGGGCAGCGTTGGTGCTGCCGGCGCTGGTCGCGCTGGTCGCCTCGACCTACGAGGGCCGCGAGCGGGCACTCGCCTACGGCGTGCTGGGCGGCGTTGCCGGAGCCGGGATCGCGGTCGGGCCGATCCTCGGCGGCTGGGTGACGACCGAGCTGACCTGGCGCATCGTCTTCGCCGGCGAGGTGGTCGTCGCGGTCGGGATCCTCGCCGGGGCGCGCCTGATTTCGCCCACTCCTCCGGAGGAGGGCGTCCGCCTCGACCGCACCGGCGGCGTCCTCTCCGCGCTGGGGCTGGGGCTCATCGTCTTCGGCGTCCTTCAGGCGAGCAACTGGGGCTGGCTCGTCCCTCGCAATTCGCCGCTCGAGCCGTTCGGCTTTTCGCTGACGCCGTTCCTGATCGGCGCCGGGGCGCTGATCCTCGCCGCCTTCCGGTCCTGGGAGCGGCGCCTCGAGGAGCGGGGATCGCAGCCCCTGCTTCACTTCGGCCTGTTCGCCATCCCGACGCTGCGCGGCGGGGTTGCGATGCTCCTCGCGCAGAACCTGATCCTGATGGGCATCTTCTTCACGGTGCCGCTCTTCCTTCAGGTCGTGCAGGGGTTGGATGCGCTGGAGACCGGGGTGAGGATGCTGCCCGCCTCCATCGGGCTCTTCCTCGCCGCGCTGGCCGGCTCCGCCCTCGCCCGACGCTTCCCCGCCAAAGCTCTGGTCCGGGTGGGCCTGGTGATCGTCCTCGTCGCGACGGGAATGCTGCTCGGGACGATCGAGCCCGAGCTCGACAACGGAGCCTTCCTCGCCGCGATGGGAGTGCTCGGGGTCGGGATGGGGCTGATCGTCTCCCAGCTCGGGAACGTGGTTCAGTCGGCGGTCTCCGACAGCGAGCGAAGTGAGGCCGGCGGCCTCCAGTACACGGCCCAGCAGTTGGGCTCCTCGCTCGGCACCGCCCTGCTCGGCGCGATCGTGATCAGTGGACTGCTCGCATCCTTCTCGACCAATGTCGCCGACCACCCGCGGATTTCAGAGGGGGTCAAGGGCCAGATCGAGGTTCGGTTGAGCTCCGGCGGCAGCTTCGTCTCCGCCGAACAGGTGAGGGAAACCGCAACCGGAGAGGGCGTCCCCCCGTCCGAAGTCGACGCGATCGTCAACAGCTACGAAGACGCGCAGCTGAACTCGCTGAAGATCGCCTTCCTGGTCGCGGGATTCCTCGTCATCGCCTCCTTCTGGGCGACCAGGCAGCTGCCGACCCGGCGCTTCGACGAGCTCGAGGAAAGCGCCATGCAGCCGCTCGAGGCGCCCACGTAGATTCCTGAGCTCAGTCGAAGAATTGCCCGTGGAACCCGAACGGGATGTGGTGCGGGACCTGGGCCCGGCCGATCTCGGTCAGCGTCCGGGAGTCGAGGACGAGCAGGAACGAGGAGCCGCTGCCGCTGTCGAGGACGACCGAGAGGAGGACTCCCTCGTCCTCGCCGCGGTCGGGCTGCGGTGCGGGGACGAACACGGGCTCGCCCGGGTATGAGCCAGGCTCGAACCAGGTCAGCTCCTCGCCGCTCTCGACGTCGATCTTGAGCAGCCGGTCGACGAAGTCGGGCGAGTCGCCTTCGTCGTGGGCGCCGATCCCGTAGAGGAAGCGATAGGGGCGGCCGTTGCGCTCGCCGTAGTCGATCTGGGGCAGCTCGAGCGCCGAGTCGCTCAGCTTCTCTTCGACCACATCCTCGCTGCCGGCCACGATCCGGTAGCGGATCGGCCACGCGTTGGCGGCGCCGCTCGGCGCCTCGCGGCGGACCCGGTCGAGGTAGAGGGAATCGACGATCGAGGCGTCCTCATAGGAGGCCATGTCGATCACGATCTCCGAGCCGCGCTCGAAGGCGTTGATGTGGTGGAAGGCGAAGCTGGGGCCCGCCTTGCATTCCCGGACCAGCTCGCCGTTGGCGCGGTCGAAGACGAGGAACGTCGTTCCGAGCTCGGGCTTCCACCTGTAGTTCTCGATGAAGGGGCGGCCGCTGAGGGCGAGCTGGAGCGGGTTGACCACCAGCGGGAAGGTGACCAGGACGAGGTGGTGCTCGGTCAGCGCGAAGCTGTGCATGTAGGAGGGCTCGGAAACGCGGTGCGATCCGATCCGCCGCTGGTGCGAGCGGTCGCGCTGCGCGTAGAGCCGGTACTCGGAGCGCGGCCCGAAGTGGGTGACGTAGGCAAGCAGCTCGCCGCTCTCGCGGTCGAAGTGCGGATGCGCCGTGGCGTGCAGGCCGGGAGGCTCGTAGGCGACGCCGAGCGCGTCGAGGGTCTCGGGGTCGAAGGCGACCGGGAGCGGCGTCTCGGTCATCGCGATGTACTCGTCGCCGAGCTTCGCCAGGTTGACGTTGCAGTTGTCCGAGAAGCCCGGGCGGAACATCGTCGTCGCCCGCTTCCAGATCGAGCGGCAGGGGTCGGTGGCGAACTCGCGGTAGGAGATCTGCCCCTTCTCCGCCTCGCCGTAGGCCCTGGTACGGAGGAAGCGGTTGGCGTAGGAGACCGAGCCGCCGGCGAAGCTGAAGCGGTGCAGCATCGCGAGGCCGTCGAACCAGTGCCGCATCCGCCTCTCGCCGGCCTCGTACTTTGCGGGCCCGTTCCGGACCAGGCTGCCGGCGAGCCAGTCGGGGATCGAACCCTCGACTGGAAGCGAGTCCAGCTCGATCTCGGAGTCGAGGGTCTCGAACCCCAACGCGTACTCCCGGCCGGTTACGGTCTGCGCCTCAGCGGTCATAATTCCTCCTCGATAGACCGTCCATAATAGACGATCCTTCTTATACTACCGTCCGGAGCCCATGTCAAGCGACATCCGACTCACCCCCACCTCCTACATCGTCCTCGGCATGCTCAGGGCTGCCGGCGAGTCGACCCCCTACGACCTCAAACGGGGCGTCGCGGCGAGCCTCGGGAACTTCTGGTCGCTCCAGCACGCGCAGCTCTACTCCGAGCCGGAACGGCTGGCGGCGGCCGGCTACGTCACCGAGCGCCGCGAGGAGGGCGGCCGGCGCAGGAAGCATTACGAGATCACCGACATGGGGCGCCGGGCACTCGCCGAGTGGCTGAAGGAGACGACGGATGAGCTTCCCGAGCTGCGCGACCGGGCGCTGCTGAAGATCTTCTTCGGCGCCGATCCCGCCGCCCTGGCGCCCCGCCAGCTGGAGGCCCATCGCGCCAAGCTCGAGGAATACGAACAGATCGTCGAGCTCGGCGGCGAGCACCTGCCGAAAGGGGTGCGGATCACGCTCGACGCCGGCATCGCCAGCGAGACGGAATGGGTGAAGTTCTGGTCGCGGCTGGCGGGGTGAGCTACTCGGAGAGCTCGACTCGTTCGATCGTCTGCGGCTCAATCGGCCGGTCACCGGGGCCGGTCGGGGTCGCCTCGACCGCGTCGACCGCATCCATTCCCTCGACCACGGCGCCGAAGACGGTGTGCTTGCCGTCGAGCCATGGCGCCGCCTCGGTGGTGACGATGAAGAACTGGGACCCGTTCGTGTTCGGACCGGCGTTTGCCATCGCCAGCGCGCCCTTGACCACCTTGTGGTCGTTGATCTCGTCCTCGAAGGTGTAGCCGGGCCCGCCCGTGCCGGTCCCCTCGGGGCAGCCGCCCTGGATCATGAAGTCGGGGATCACCCGGTGGAAGATAAGGCCGTCGTAGAAGCCTTCGCCGGCGAGCTTGCGGAAGTTCTCGACCGTCTTCGGAGCATCCTCGTCGTGGAGCTCGAGCACGATCGGGCCGGCACTGGTGTGGAGGGTCGCCTGCGACATCAGTAACGAATCTTCGTGCTTCGCTCGCTGCACGGATAACCAGATATGGACGTTTGCTCGCTCCGCACGCAGGGTCACCCTACCGATCAGCCGCCGACGCGGACCATGACCGGCTCCGACGCCCCGGTCGCGTAGGGCCAGCGCTCCTCGGCCAGGGCGACGGCGCGGAACCTGATCCTCGCCCTGCCGGTCAGGTAGCGGAACCGGTAGCGGGCTCGGAAGCGGCCGCTGCGGTCGCTGCGGACGAAGAGGACCGGGCGCCACTCCCCGGCCGCGGTCTCGTAGTACTGGATCGCGATCAGCTTGCCGCGCCTCGGCAGCGGCGCCCCCTTTGCCATGACCCGCCCGGTGAAGTGGACGATGCCACCTGCCGGCACCGTGTCCGGCACGGCCCCGAGGGCGGCGGCGCCGCGGACCCGCAGCGCCATCCCCGGCCGCCGCGATGGCTCGAGGCCGTCCTCACCGGCGAATCCGACCGTTATCCGCCGTGACGGCCCGGCGGACAGCGGCAGCCTGAAGCCGCCGTGGGGGCCGGTTCGGACCTCGTCGACCCTGATCCCGGAGAGGGCGCCGCGCGAGGGGCGCGAGACCACTCGCAGCCGCCGACCCGCGAGCCCTGCCCCGTCGCTGTCGAGGAGGCGGCCGCTGAGGATCGGAGCCGACCCGAACGGGACCGTGATCTCGGTGCCGCGCCGGCGCCGCCAGCGCAGCCGGGCGAACAACCTGGTCTTGGCCCGGGCGGCAGCCGCCGTCCGGCCCCGCGCGGCGACCGCGACCTTGCGCAGCGCCATCTCGGTCCCGTCGACCCGACGTGTGGTCGTGGTGGTGTTGCCGGCACCGTCAGCCGCGACGGCGCGGAACAGGTAGGTGCCGGCCCCGAGGTCGCCAGGCAGCGTCGCGAGGAGGCGTGCCGAGTCGGCCTTCGTGCCCGGGAGGAGCTTGGTCGGCAGTTCTGCCCAGTCGTCTGAGCCGAGATGGCGAAGTGAGATCTCACCACTCTTCGGCCCCGAGTGGTTGTCGGTGACCACGGCGGTGACCGAGCCCGGCAGCTGGGCCGCGGGGTCGCGGTCGGGTGTCGGCTCGAAGGCGACTCCTGGCGCGACGTTGTCGAGCCGCAGAGGAACGTCGACCGCGCTCGAGGCTGCGTCGTTGCCCGCTTCGTCCCGCAGCCAGAGGTGGAGGGTGTACGCGCCGGGGCCGGGGACGGTCCGGTCGGGAAGCGAGGTGATGTTCCGGCCCGGGGCCAGATGGACCCCGGTGTCGTAGCCGGCGGGGCCCGTGATCCGCCAGTAGGCGCCCCAGATCGGGCTCGCGGGGCCCTGGTCGGGATTCGACCAGGAGAGATCGAAATCATCGGCGCGGCGCCAGCCCTCGCCGCCGGCGAGCGCCTGGGCGCGCGGATGGGCCGGCGGGTTGTTATCGATCGCGATGGTGATCGGCGCCGCGCAGCCGACGTTGCCGGCGAAGTCGGTGGCGCAGTGCCTGAGGGCGTGGGGGCCGTCGCTGAACCGGGTCGTGTCGACCGCGGTCGAGCCGGAGACAAGCGGCAGGCAGGGCTGCATCCGGGTTCCGAGCCACTCGCCTCCGATCAGCGCCTTCTGACAGAGGTACTCGGTCTGGTCGACCCGGGCGCCGTCGACCCAGGTTTCGCCGAAGCGGACCCCGGCGCCGCCGTCGTTCCCCCAGAAGCCGACGGTTCGGGTCCCGCGCTGCCAGCCGCCCGCGGTGAGGTCGCCGGCAATCGCGGCCCCGGGCGCTCCATCGTCCTCGATCGTGATCGTCACCGCCCGCACCGCCGACCACGAGCCCGGTTCGAGGCTGCACCACTTCGACTCGGCGCGGGCGCAGAGCAGCCGGTCCTCGATCGCCGGCGCCGGCGGCGAGAAGCCGGCGACGAAGCTGCGCGGGGAGACGTCGATGGCAGCCGCGACCGCGAACGGCGAGAACCCGGCCGGCGACATCGTCCCGATCCGCTGCTCGATCCCGTCGTGGAGCGCGTGCCACCAGGTTCCGGTGATGCGGGTGATGCCGGTCCCGGGGGGAGCGTCCCAGCGCCAGCGGGCGAAGCGGTTGCCGGAGACGGTCCCCGCCGTCGCGGTGAAGCTCTTCACGTGAACGCCGCCGAACGGGTCGGCGCCCGGGGCGACGGCGCAGAACGCGTCGGGGCGAAACTTGCCCGCGCCGGCGGTGTCCGCCCAGCTGGCGTCGATGCCGACGTACCAGCCGCACTGCGCAACCGAGTACTTGCCGGCCTCGGCCTCGCGCGCGACAAGCAGGAGCACCGCCAGCGCAAGCGCCAGTACGAGCCCGACGATCCTCAACATTGCAACGCGTGCACCCGACATCGACCCTCCTCCGAAGACATGTGTTCGGAGGCCAAGCGCAGGGAGCCCGGATCTCTCCCCCCGGTCCGGCTTTGCGAGAATGGAGATCGATGGCACTTCCGACCAAGGACCAGATCACCGAGAGCCTGCGGACCGTGATCGATCCCGAGCTGCGCCGCTCGATCGTCGAGCTGGGAATGGTGCGCTCGATCGAGATCGGCAACGACGGCCGGGTCGAGGTGGTTGTCTCGCTGACCACCGCCGGCTGCCCGATCCGCGCCCACTTCGAACAGGCCGTCGCCAAGCAGGTCGCAGAGCTCGACGGCGTGACCTCGGTCGCGGTCGGGTTCGACGTCCTCTCCGACGAGGAGAAAGGGAATCTTCAGAAGGCGCTCGGCCGCGGCCGCCTGCCCGAGGGGGCTCTGGCGCAGGTCAAGAACGTGATCTGCGTCGCTTCCGGCAAGGGCGGCGTCGGCAAGTCGACGATGACCGCGAACCTCGCCGCCGCGCTGACCGCCGAAGGCCATCCCGCGGGGGCGCTCGACTGCGACGTCTACGGTTACTCGATCCCGCGGATGCTCGGCGTCAACCGCAAGCCCGACGTCAACGGCGAGCGCAAGATCGTGCCGCTCGAGTCGGCGGGCGGCGTCAAGGTGATGTCGATCGGGTTCTTCGTCGAGGAGAACGCGGCCGTCGTCTGGCGCGGGCCGATGCTCCACAAGGCGATTCAGCAGTTCCTCGAGGACGTCGCCTGGGATGAGCTCGAGTACCTCCTTCTCGACCTGCCGCCCGGCACCGGCGACGTCTCGATGACGCTCGCCCAGCTGTTGCCGCAGGCCAAGTTCCTGATCGTGACGACGCCGCAGCCGGCCGCGCAGTCGGTGGCGCGCCGCGGGGCCGAGATGGCCTCCAAATTCGACCTCGAGCTGCTCGGGGTGGTCGAGAACATGTCCGGGTTCACGACCCCGGACGGCGAGCGCTTCACGATCTTCGGCGAGGGTGGCGGGCAGGCCCTCGCCGATGAGCTCGACGTTCCCCTGCTCGGCAAGGTCCCGCTCTCAGAGGCGCTCCGCGAGCACGCGGACTCGGGGTCGCCGCTGGTGACCGCCGAGCCCGACTCGCCCGCCTCGCAGGCGATCCGCGAGGCGGCACGCGGAATCATCGCCGCGACCCCGCAGGAGCTGCCGGTCCTCCAGGCGACCCCACCGGTCGCCGAGCAGAAGCCGCTCAGCGGCACCCCGCTCCCGGTCGTCCAGTAGCGCCACCTAACCGGCGAGCGTCACGGCGACGGTGGAGCCGCCGGCGAGCTTCGTGCCCGGCCGCGGGAACTGGCGAACGACCCTCGCCGACCTCATCCTCGCGCTGCTCCGCTTCCTCACCGCGCCGACCCTGCAGCCCGAGGAGCGAAGCAGACGCTTCGAGGGCCGCAGGGTCCGCCCTCTCAGCCGGGGAACCCGGCAGCCGGAATCGATCTGGGGAAACTGTTCGAAGGACCCGGGGTTCGGACTCGACTCGACGGGCCGGACCACGACTTCGGGCGGGACGTTCCCGCCCTGTTCGGTCACCGTCCATCCCGATCCGGGGGTGATCGGATAGTCGAAGGGCTCGCCTGTCGCCGGCACCCCGTCGCGGTGGTGCACCAGCAGGGTGATCAGATCGGGCTCGGTGACGACCAGGGTCGTCGGGACCGCGCGGCCGTCCGCGTCATGCGCCCCCACCGCGGTGATGGCGAACGCAGGATGGTGTTCGACATCCGTGTAGTAGACGCCGGCGTTTCGCTCGTCGACCTGTTCCAGAACCTGGCCCTCGGCCAGTTCAACGCGCCAGGTGAATTCCTCCGGGTCGGACGGCCCGTCGATCGTCCCGAAACCCATGGTTCCGTCGTAGACCGGCGGCTCGGAGGCAGCTGCCGTCGCCGGTGCGACGCCGAGCAGCAGGAGAGTCGCGAGCCCGATCAGGGCCCGGCCGGAGATCGGCGGCGCCTAGACCTTGCTCTTGTAGTACTCGGCGTTGATCTCGGCGTATTTGGCCCACTCGGCCGGGAGCTGGTCCTCGGCGAAGCAGGCGTCGACCGGGCAGGCCTCGACGCAGGCATCGCAGTCGATGCACTCGTCGGGGTCGATGTAGAGCATCTCGACCGAGTCGTAGTCGGGCTCATCCGGGGTCGGGTGAATGCAATCGACGGGACAGACCTCGACGCACGAGTTGTCCTTGGTGCCGATGCACGGCTCGGCGATGACGTAGGTCATTCGGCGTATTTCTCCTAGCTCGTCTTTTGGTGCCCGGCGAGACACATGGCCCCCGCCAACGCGAGCGACATTCTAAAGATGAGGCCGCGAACGGGTCCTCTAGGGTTGAGGCCGAGCGATGGGAGACGCATACCGCAGCCATCCGGAGCCGCAGTGCTGCTGCTGACAGGGGCGACCGGAAGCATCGGCTCGCGCCTGCTGCCCCTGCTTCTCGATCACGGCGAGGACGTCCGCTGCCTGGTCCGCGAGCCGCGCAAACTCGGCGACCGCCGGGTCGCCGTCCAGATCGCGCTCGGCGACCTCGGCGAGATGTCGGACCCCTACCTGGTGCGTCAGGCGCTGCGCGGGATCGACACCGTGATCCATCTTGCGGCGACGATCCGCGACCAGCCGCCGCACCGGATCGAGGAGCTGAACGGGCTGGCGACGGTCCGGCTCCTGCGTGCTGCCGAGCGCAGCGGGGTGCGGCGCTTCGTCTTCTTCAGCGCCCTCAACGCATCGGCCGCGCAGCGGACACGATTCTTCCGCGCCAAGTGGCTCGCCGAGCAGGCGATCGCCTCCTCGCGACTCGAAACGACGATCTTCGCCCCGTCGATCGTCTACGACCACTCCGACCCCTGGATCACATTGCTGCGCCGGTTCTCGTTCCTGCCCGTGATGCCGGTGGCGGGATCCGGCAAGGCGCGCTTCGAGCCGATCTGGGCGGCTGACGTCGCCCGTTGCGTCGGCGGCTGGCTCCGAGCGCCGCAGACAGGCCGCTTCGAGCTCGCCGGGCCCGATGTGCTCGACTACGACCAGATGTCGGACCTCGTCAGCCGGGCGGCAGGCAGGCCGCGGCCGCTTGTCCACCTGCCGCTGCCGTTCGTCCGCTACGGATTGCTTGCAGCCCGCTCCATCGCAGGGGAGTCCGTGTTTGCAACCTGGGAGGAGGCCGAGCTGATGGAGGTTCCGATGGTCAGCGAGCGCGGAACCGCCGACGCGGAGGCGCTCGGAGTCGAGCCGAGGAGGATGCGCGATGTCCTGGAGGACACCTAGCTGGATCGCGGTGCTGGCGATGGCGGCCCTCGGGCTGTCGGCAGCGCCCGCACCCGCGATGACCCTGGTGCCGCCGAAGCCGAGCGTCCTGTTCGGGGTCAGCGATCGCGGCACTGCGACCGACTTCAACGCGTTCGCCGGCGTGCTCGGCAAACACCCGGCGCTGCTCGAGACGTTCCACCCCTGGGGGAACAGCCTCAACCAGGCCTACGAACGGTGGCGGGAAACGGCGACGCGGCCGATCCTCCACATCTCGACCGCCGACGACCAGACCCTGCAGGAGATGATCACGCCGGAGCAGATCGCGCTCGGCGGCGGCGACAACTACCTGCTGCAGCTGAACGACTTCTTCTCCAAACGCGGCCTGCCGGCCTACATCAGGCCGCTCGGGGAGCCGAACCGCTGCCTCAACCCGTGGACGGCGGTCACCTGCGACGGCGCCCAGCGCGGCGGCGAACACACGACCGGCTGGTACAAGCAGGCGTTTCGCCGGATCTCGCTGATCGTCAAAGGCGGCCTCACCCTCGAACAGCTGAACGCGACCCTGGCCGAAATCGGGCTGCCGCCGCTGAACCGGACAAAAGGGCCGCCGCCGACCAGCCTGCCGGTTGCCCCGGTCGCGGTCATCTGGAGCCCGCTGCCGGGCGGGTCGCCGAAGGTGAGGGGGAACCTCCCCGGCAACTACTGGCCCGGGAGGCGCTGGGTCGACTGGGTCGGGACCGACTTCTACTCGCAGTTCCCGGTCTGGAAAGACCTCAACCACTTCTACCGCGGCAAGCAGTGGAAGGGGAAACCGTTCGCGGTCGCCGAGTGGGGCGTCTACGGCAAGGACGAACCACGCTTCGCGAAGCAGCTGGTCGCCTGGACCGCGAAGCGGCCGCGGGTGCGGATGTTCGTCTACTACACGGGCTTCGGTGCCCCGGCCGAAAACACCTACGACCTCAGCCACTACCCGCGGACGACGAACACGCTGCGCAAGAAGGTGCGCCGCCCCAACTTCCTCTCCTACGCCGAATACAACGCCGGCACGCTGCCGCCGCTGCCGCCGCCTCCACCGAAGACGACACCCGTCCCGCCGCCGGAACCGGTCCCCGTCACCCCGTAGAACGCGAGGGACCCGGCGTTCGCCGGGCCCCTCGGAAGTCACTCGCCTGTTGCGACGCAGTATTGCGCCTAGCAGGCGTGACTACATCATCCCGCCCATGTCGGGCATGCCGCCGCCCGGCATCCCGGCCGGTTCTTTCTCGGGCGGCTCGGCGATGACGGCCTCGGTGACGAGGATGTTCTTCGCGATCGAGGCCGCGTTCTGCAGCGCCGACCGGGTCACCATCGTCGGGTCGATGACGCCATCTTTGATCAGGTCGCCGTACTCGCCGCTGGCCGCGTTGAGGCCTTCGCCGGCCTTCAGGTCGCGGACCTTGTTGACGACGACCGAGCCCTCCAGGCCGGAGTTCTCGGCGATCTGGCGCACCGGCTCCTCGAGAGCCCGGTGGACGATCCGCGCTCCGGTCGCCTCATCGGGGTCGTTGAGCGAGTCGGCGTCGAGGTCGGCCTGCGCGTTCAGCAGCGCGACGCCGCCTCCCGGCACGACACCCTCCTCGAGCGCCGCCCGGGTCGCCTGCAGGGCGTCCTCGACGCGGTGCTTTTTCTCCTTCATCTCGGTCTCGGTGGCGGCGCCGACCTTGACCACCGCGACACCGCCTGCGAGCTTGGCGAGCCGCTCCTGGAGCTTCTCGCGATCGAAGTCGGAGTCGGTGTTCTCGATCTCCTGTTTGATCTGCTTGATCCGGCCCTTGATGTCGTCGCCCTCACCGGCGCCGTCGATGATCGTCGTCGTGTCCTTCGAGACGACGACGCGACGCGCCTTTCCGAGCTGGGCGAGCTGGGTGTTCTCGAGTTTGAGACCCATCTCCTCGGTGATCACCTCACCGCCGCTGAGGATCGCGATGTCCTCGAGCATCCGCTTGCGGCGATCGCCGAAGCCCGGCGCTTTCACCGCGACGCCGGTGAAGGTGCCGCGGAGCTTGTTGACGACGAGGGTCGCGAGGCACTCGCCCTCGACGTCCTCGGCGACGATCAGCAGCGGCTTGCCACCCTGCATCACCTGCTCCAGCACCGGCAGGATGTCCCGCACCGAGCCGATTTTCTGGTTGGCGATCAGGATGTAGGGGTCCTCGAGGACGGCCTCCATGCGGTCCTGGTCGGTGACCATGTAGGGCGAGATGTAGCCCTTGTCGAACTGCATGCCCTCGGTGAACTCGAGCTCCATCCCGAAGGTCTGGCCCTCCTCGACGTTGACGACGCCGTCTTTGCCGACTTTCTCGATCGCGTCGGCGATGACGTTGCCGATCTCATCGTCGGCGGCCGAGATTGCCGCGACGCGGGCGATCTGCTCCTTGCCGGCGACCTCTTTCGACTGCTTCTCGCGAAGGTTCTCGACCACCTGGTCGACGGCCTTCTCGATCCCGCGGCGCAGGGCCAGCGGGTTGGCGCCGGCGGCGACGTTCTTCAGCCCCTGGCGAACGATGATCTGGGCCAGCAGCGTGGCGGTCGTCGTCCCGTCGCCGGCGACGTCGTTGGTCGCGGTCGCGACCTCGCGGACGAGCTGGGCGCCCTGGTTCTCGAAGACGTCCTCGACCTCGACCTCGCGGGCGATGGTGACGCCGTCGTTGGTGATCGTCGGGGCGCCGAATTTCTTGTCGAGCACGACGTAGCGCCCTTTCGGGCCGAGGGTGACCTTGACAGCGTCGGCGACGGCATCGACGCCGGACTGCAGGGCCCCCCTTGCCTCCTCTTTGTACTTCAGCTCCTTATGAGCCATCTGATTTCAGTCCTCCTTCTCTTCTAAGTCCGTTTTGGCAGCGGCTAGCCGACCTTGGCGAGGACGTCCGACTCGCGAAGGACGAGCAGCTCCTCGTCTTCGACGGTGACCTCGGTGCCGCCATATTTCGAATAGAGGACCTCGTCGCCATCGTTGACGTCGAGCGGCCGGCGGCTCCCGTCCTCGTTGATCGCGCCATCGCCGACGGCGACGACCTTGCCCTTCTGCGGCTTCTCTTTGGCCGTATCGGGGAGGACGATCCCACTCGCGGTCGTCTCCTCCTCCTCGATCGGCTTGACGATCAGCCGGTCCCCGAGGGGCTTCAGCTTCATCCGTGTACCTCCGTTTGTGCGGTCAGAAGTTTCAAACTGGTCTTGGCACTCGATGGATGAGAGTGCCAAGAGGACTACGAGGGAAAGATAGCGAGTCTCGCCGCTCAGCCATGGGATCACGCTTCGCTCGCTGCGCGAAGGATCAGATTTCGACGCTTGCTCACTCCGCGCTCAGCCGCCGGCAAGCAGCCGGCAGCCGAGCAGGCGGGCGATCCCCTCGCCGCCGCGGCGCATCACCCAGTCGTGGTTCCACTCGAAGATCGGCCTCGCCACCGGCGCCAGCAGGTTCATCCACGAACTCGTCGTCGCGACGTTCCACTCGTAGAGGACCGCGGTGGCCCCGTCCTGCTCGAACAGCCGCCAGCGCCCGATCCCCTCGAACTCGCCGACGGCGTCGGCCTCGAGCAGCAGCGGCCGCTCGACCTTGGTCGTCTTCACCTGGAACTCGACCCGGTAGGGCAGGAAGCTGCGCCAGACCATCCGCGAGACCGCCCCGAGCCGGTTGCCGTCGCCGCCGTCGAGTTCCTCGACCTCCTCGACCCCTCGCCACCACTCGGGCCAGCGCTCCTGGGCGTAGATCGTGTCCCAGACCTGCTCCCGCGGCGCGTCGAGGAGCCAGGTCGTGAGGAACTCATAGCGGGCCACCTCAGTTGTGGCGAGGTGTCTCGCCGTTGCCGAAGTGGGCTCCGGGCGGCTCGACGATCTGGGAGAACCGGATCACGGTGACGAGGTCGTCATTGGCAATCGGCACCCCGTAGATCTGCTCGAGGAACTTGACCTCCTCCTCGAGCCGGCGGAACTCCGGGTTGTCGTGCTCGATGTCGCGCGGGGAGAGGTCGCCAACCTTCTTCACCTCGACGTCGTCGATCACCGCGGCGAAGATTTTCTCGCGCGGACTGTGGCGGAAGCCGACCGTGATCCAGACGACCTGACCACGCTCGTACTTGGAGGTCTTGTCGCCGAGCCTGATCGTCGCCGTCTTGCGGGCACGCTTCAGCTGGTCTACGAACACCGCGGAGTAGAAGTTCAGAACGTAGATCCCGCCGCGCATTGCGCAGCGAGCGTATCTGACACCTCCGCGCTGCGTGACCAGGGGTGTCCGAAACCCTTCAGCAATTCGGCTGTTGACTTATTTGACACCTGCCTATACTGCAAACTGGGTAAACGGAGGCATGGCAGGGGTACAGATACCGGCACTTCCAGCCGATTGGGGATCTGTAATGGCTCGAGTGGGCAAATCGAATGCGCGCAGGGTTGCGGGACTTCTGATGGTTTCCGCGCTCGTCCTCCTGCTTCCGACCTGGGCCCAGGCCGGTGCGGCCAGCTGCAAGGGCCGCCACGCGACGATCGTCGGCACCCCGGGCAACGACGTGATCGTCGGCAAGCGTGCCAGCGACGTCATCTACGGCGGCGGCGGCAACGACAGGATCAGCGGCGGGCCCAACGGCAACGACCGGATCTGCGGCGGTCCCGGCGACGACGTCATCCGCGGCGGTCGCGGCTACGACTCGCTCTTCGGCGAAGGGGGCGATGACCGGCTCAACGGCGAAACCGGCGCCGACCGGATCGACGGGGGCGGCGGCGACGACGAACTGGAAGGCGCGGAGGGCAACGACGGGGTCGACGGAGGCCCCGGTGATGACCAGGTCCGCGGCGCCAAAGGCCCCGACAACCTCTTCGGCGGGGGCGGCGACGACTTCCTCAGCGGTGACAAAGGCAGCGACGACCTCGAAGGTGGGGGTGGCGAGGACCAGCTCGTCGGCGACAAGGGCAACGACCACCTCGAGGGCGGGCCCGGCAACGATCGCGTCGACGGCGGCGCCGGCGACGACCCGCAGGTCGACGGCGGCCCCGGCACCGACACAGTGTTCGGCGGCACCGGGATCGACGATGCGAGCGGCGGCGCCGGCGACGGCGACGTGGTCCGCGGCGATTCCGGCGTCGACACGCTCGACGGCGGCCCCGGCTTCCAGGACATCGTCTCCTACGCGAGCGCGACCCGCGGCGGCGTCATCGTCGACCTCGCCAGCGGCAAGGCCAAAGGCGACGGCCACGACACCCTGAGCGGCTTCGAGGACGTGGTCGGCTCGCCGCAGGCCGACACGATCACCGGCGACGGCGGCGCCAACCGGCTCGACGGCGGCGTCGGCGACGACAGCCTCAGCGGCGGCGGCGGCGACGACCAGGCGTTCGGCGGCGCCGGCAGCGACGCCTGCTCCGGATTCGTTGCCGAGCAGTCCTGCGGGCCGGAAGCGAGCCCGCCGGGGGTCGGCGCCTTCGCGATCCTCAACGAAGGGCTCGACGGCACCAGCCTTGTCGTTCAGGGCGGCCCCGGTCCCGACAACCTCCTGATCAACTTCGGCGCCGGCGGCTGGTCGATCTCCGACAGCGGCACGATTTTCGCCGGCAGCGGCTGCGTCGCGGGCGCCGCCAATGCGGTCAGCTGCCCGTCGGGCGCAGCCACCGGGCTGCTGGTGGTCACCGGGGGCGACGGGAACGACCAGATCAGCATCGGCCCGGGCGTGCCGCCGGGCGTCAAGACCCGCGTCAACGGCAACGGCGGCTCCGACGTCCTCAGCGGCGGCCCCGGTGACGACGTCCTCGAAGCGGGCGAGAACTACAACGGCCCGAACGACGGCAACGACACGCTGATCGG
Source organism: Solirubrobacterales bacterium (assembly GCA_036265675.1). Lineage (GTDB taxonomy): Bacteria > Actinomycetota > Thermoleophilia > Solirubrobacterales > 70-9 > VRUE01. Next base: position 3,863 of record DATAOP010000091.1, on the reverse strand, counting down.
CAACGGCGGCTCCGACGTCCTCTACGCCGACCCCGGCGCCGACGTCCTCGAGGGCGGGGCGGGCAACGACCTCCTCGTCTCCTCGGTCGCCACCTGCCAGGGCCACACCTTCGATGGCGGCTCCGGCGACGACACGGTCTCCTACGGCCGCTCCGACGCGGCGATGAAGATCCAGCTCGGCGGCACCGGCGGCCCGAACGGCTGCGGCAACGACGACAAAGTCCAAGGCAACAACGAGAGCCTCGAGGGGTCCGATGGCCCCGACGTCCTGATCGGCGATTCCGGCGAGAACAGCTTCCTCGGCCACAAGGGCGCCGACACCTTCCTCGGCAAGGGCGGAGACGACTTCATCGACGCGCTCGACGGCAGCCACGACAAGGTGATCAACTGCGGCGGCGGGGCTTCCAACGACATCCTCAAAGACAAGGTCGACCCGAACCCGGTCGCCTGCTGAGCCTCAGTCCGCGCCGAAGCCCTCCTCCCCGACCAGCGGCACGAACCGGCAGGGACCGATCTCCTCGCTGCGGAGCTCCTCGCCGTCGCGGCTGAAGACGGTCAGCATGTCGGCGCTGCGCGCCGCGATCGGGACCACGAGCCTGCCGCCGTCGCCGAGCTGCCCGAGTAGGGTCCTGGGCGGGCCCGGCGCAGTGGCGTGGACGGCGATCGCATCGAACGGGGCCAGCTCGGGGATGCCGCGGCTGCCGTCGCCGACCCTGACCTCGACCCCCTGGACGCCGAGCGAGTCGAGGTTGAGCCGCGCCGCGGCCGCCAGAGAGGGGTGGCGCTCGACGCTGATCACCTCGGCGGCGAGCCGGGCGAGGACGGCGGCCGAGTAGCCGGACCCCGTCCCAACCTCGAGCACCCGCTCGCGGCCCTCGAGTTCGAGCGCCTGGCAGATCGCGGCGACGATCCACGGCTGCGAGATCGTCTGTCCCTCGCCGAGCGGCTGGGCGGCGTCGGCATAGGCGCGGGAGCGGTGGCGCTCGGAGACGAACTCCTCGCGCGGGACCGCTTCCATCGCTGCCAGCACCCGCTCGTCGGATATGCCCCGCCGGCGCAGCTGCCGCTCGACCATCGCCGCGCGCAGCTCGGCGAATTCGGGCGTGTTGCGATGACCCGCCACTCGGTCTGACTCTAAGCAAACCGCGGTTTTCCAGGGAGGGGCAGCGGGTAGAGGATTCTTGACCACGATCGGAGGAATTGACTTGATCATTCTCGGAATCATCTGCCTGATTCTCGGCGCCATCTTCAACCTCGGCTTCCTCTGGGTGATCGGCGTCATCCTGGTCATTCTCGGCCTGATCTTCTGGATCCTCGGAGCGATGGGCCGCAGCGTCGGAGGCCGGCGCCACTACTACTAGCTGCGCCTGAGAGCTACTAGACGTAGTTGCGCAGGGAGTGCCTGCCCCTGCTGCGAGGCTAGCCGGCCGTCGGCGCCGGGGTGGGCGAGCCCACCGTCGTCGTCTCGTCGCGCAGGTAGAGCAGGACGCTGACGACGATGATCCAGATCCCCGCCAGCCCAAAGCCGATGAAGCCGGCCGGTGTGAAGCTGACGATGAAGATGATGATCCCGGCCCAGCCGAGCCAGGTCGGCAGCAGCGACCTGTTCCGCACAAGCCACAACGAGGTGGCAAGGATCATGGTCGCGAGGCCCGCCACAAAGGGAAGGAAGAAGTCGGAGTCGATGGCATTGATTGCCTGGACCGCACTGGCGTCGATGTCGCTGGCGTAATCGGCGAGGGCGAAGTGCAGGGTGGCGGCGGTGAGGAACCCGCCGGCGGCGATGATCCCGGCGCCGAACGCGGCGGTCGGCAGGATGCCGCGGTCCGGACTCGCCGCCTCGAGGCACCGCCTCAAGGTCGCCGAGAAGAAGATCAGCGCGACCGCGGCGAGGGCGAGGGCGACCGCGGCAATGATCTCCTTGGATTCGTTGTCGGAATAGAAGGAGACCACCTTCTGCGCCGAGTCATCGCCTTCAGGCGTGCTACCGCCGATGGCGAAAAAGGCGACCAGGGTCAAAACGACGAATAGCGCGCCGGTCAGCGGGGCAAAATTGCGCTTCTGCTGCATCTCAGACCTCCGGTGGTCAGCGGCGCGATCCTCCCGTGATCGCACCTGGGGCTGCCAACGACTAACGGCCCCGGTCGGGAGATCTTCCGTTCTGAGGCCTAGAAGATGTAGCTCTGTGGCTTCGTAGCCGGAAGGCCAGCTGTCATGCGGGATCGGGCGGCTCCGGGGGGTCTGCGCGCCAGTAGCTGCGCCAGTCGGGAAGGCAATCTTCCCGCTGCCCCTCGGCTGGCGTTCGCGCCACCGGGGGGCGATTTCTGGATGGGCCCTTTCCCAGTGACAACTACTACCTGACAATTCGGGCGGTATCCCGTTTCTGATCAGAGGGCCAATAGACCCGGCGCTCCAAAGTTCCAATCGAGGAGGAAAAAATGACGCATTTCCGACCCTTCCGCAGGCCGTTGGGGCGCCTGACAGGTTTGGCGTCGCTCGTCGCGGCGATCAGTCTTTTTGCGGTCCCGCTCGCATTTGCCGGGACTGAAACCGGCGGCGAACATCAGCCGGAAGGCGTTCCCCCCGGCTACTCCGGTGAAGAAAACCCGGGCAGCGAAAACATGCCGGAAGGCGTTCCGCCCGAAGCGACCGCTCCTGAAGGCGTCCCGCTCGGGCCGCCCGAAGAAACTCCACCGGCGGGCGTCCCCGTCGGCGCGGAAGGCACCGCCCCGCCGGAAGGCGTCACAACCGGGCCGCCCGAAGGCGTTCCGCATGGCGCTCCCGCTGGCGTCGCGTCCACCAACAGCCTGAGCGCAGGTGAGGCGCGGGCATTGGGCCGGGAAGAGTGCCAGGAATGGAAGAAGAATTTCGGCGATAACAAGTCGCAGTTCGGGAAGTGCATCGCCGACCTGGCGAAGGCGCTCCACGGTTCAGCCGCCCCCGGTCGGGCCTGCGCCGACATGAGCCGCAAGCCCGACGAAAATGAGCACCGCAGCGACTTCAGCGCCTGCGTGGCCGCAGCCGCTCAAGCTCTGAGGGAACAGCACGAAGGCTGACACGCTTTACCTGATGAGGGAGGAGGAGAGGGGGCCCGTACGGGCCCCCTCTTTCTTTGGCGGGAATCGACTTTACGATCCTGAAACTCGGCAGCTGACCATCCACTCTGGTCGGCTAGCCGGCGACCGCCTCCCGCGCCTGATCCTCTGCCCCGGCGTCCCGGCAGAGCAGATCACGTAGGAGAGGACCCAGGGAAACGCTCGACAACAGATCAGCGAGCGTCCGATGTGCGTCTTCGCCTGTACCCCCTCCCGCTGCTCGTCTCTTAGTCAGGGAGCCTCGATGGCCACAATCACCTTGTGCCTTTTCGGCTTTCTAGAGCGAAGCCCCGCCTGAGAACTAGAAGATGTAGTTGCGAAGCTTGGCCGGCTCCAGCACGGTGACCCGGCCGCGGCCGGGGCGGACGACCCCGGCGCGCTCGAGGTCGGCGAGGAAGCGGCTGACGCTCTCGCGCGAGGTGCCGGCGAGCTGGGCGAGGTCGGCCTGGTTCATCCGGATCGTGACCTCGCCGCCCTCTCTCACCGGGCTCTCCTCGGCGACGAGCTGGGTGAGGACCCCGGCGACGCGGCTGGGGACCGTCTGGAAGGACTGGCGCGAGATCCGCTCGTTGGCGCTGCGCAACCGCCGGACCAGCGCCGCGACGAGCTTCACGGTGATCTCGGGATGGCGCGCCAGCAGAGAGCGGACCTCGCCGGCGGGCAGGGCCAGCAGCTCGCCGTCGACGAGCGCCTCGACGCTCGCCGAGCGGACCTCGCCGTCGAGCATCGCCAGCTCGCCGAAGATGTCGCCGGGGCCGAGGGTCGCAA
>DATAOP010000090.1:0-29981 GCA_036265675.1 Solirubrobacterales bacterium | reverse complement strand
GCGGATCTCCGGGGAGGTCAGGAGCGGGAGGGGGGAAGGTCGTCCGGGTCGGGCTCGTCGACCGGTGGCGGTGGCGGTGGCGAGGCCGGCGGCCGCGGTGGCCGCTCGGTTCCCGCGGCCCGGCCGGCCGCGCCTTTGCCGACGAACGGCTCGAGCACGTCCATCGGCAGCGGGAAGACGACGGTCGGGGTCTGGTTGGTGCCGATTTCGAGCAGCGTCTGCAGGTAGCGCAGCTGCAGCGAGGCCGGGTTGGTGCTGATGATGTCGGCGGCGTCGGTGAGCTTCTGCGCCGCCTGGAACTCGCCCTCGGAGTTGATGATCTTCGCCCGCCGCTCGCGCTCGGCCTCGGCCTGGCGCGCCATCGCCCGCTGCATCTGCTCCGGGATCTCGACGTCCTTGATCTCGACCGCGGTCACCTTCACGCCCCAGGGCTCGGTCGACTCGTCGATGATTTTCTGAAGCTCTTCGTTGAGCCGCTCGCGCTCGGCGAGCAGCTGGTCGAGCTCGGCCTTGCCGAGGACGGAGCGCAGCGCCGTCTGCGCAATCTGCGACGTCGCCAGCAGGAAGTTCTCGACCTCGACGATCGCCCGGTTGGAGTCGACGACGCGGAAGTAGGCGACCGCGTTGACGCTGGTCGGCACGTTGTCGCGGGTGATCACCTCCTGCGGCGGGATGTTCAGCGTCACCGTCCGCAGGTCGACCTTGACCATCCGGTCCACCAGCGGAATCAGCAGGATCAGGCCCGGTCCCTTGGTCGCGATCAGCCGGCCCAGGCGGAAGATCACGCCGCGCTCGTACTCGCGCAGGACCTTCACCGAGAGCCCGAGGAAGATCAACACGAAGATCGCGATGATCACGATCACGACGATTGCCGCTTCCATCAGCCGGTTCCTTTCTCGGGCCGCACCAGGAGGGTCAACCCGTCGATTGCCTCGACAGTGACTCTATCCCCCGGTCGCAGCGCGGCGCCGTCCTCGAGCAGCCGGGCCGACCAGAGCGCCCCCTCGACGAAGACCTGGCCGCCGGGGTCGAGCGTGGTCCGCGCCTCGGCGCTGAGGCCGATCAGATCCGACCCGCCGCGCGTCGGCTCCTCGCGCTGCGCGCGGACCACCTTGCGGCCGACGAAGTAGAAGGTGGCGACCGAGAGCACCCCGAGCGTGATCAGGGCGGGCCCGGCGACTTCGGAGAGGGTCGAGCCGGAATCGGCGGTCTCCGCCAGAATCCCACCCACGACCAGGCCGACCGCGCCGATGAAGGCGAGGAAGCCCCCGGTCGGCAGCAGCAGCTCGGCCAGCAGCAGGCCGATCCCGATCAGCGCGACGACCAAATAGGTTTCCATGGGCCGATTATCCGCTCTACTCGGGTTCGGCTCCGCCGAGCGCGTAGCGCTCGATGTCGGCCCGGAGCCCGTCCTCGCTGTCGTACGGGCCCTGCTTCAGGTAGACCAGATCTCCGTCGCGCGAGTAGAACGCGGTGTCGGGAATGCCGCGGCTGGCGCCGATGCTGTCGACGATCTCCTCGTCCGGGTCGGTGTAGCTCGGGTAAGGCACCGGGTGCTCGCCGAGAAAGGTGCGGGCGGCGGCGTCGGAGTCCTGGGTGTCGATCGCGAGGAAGGCGACCCGCTTCCCGTACTGGGCGCTCAGCTGCTGGAACGTGGGGAACTCGAACCGGCACGGTCCGCACCACGAGGCCCAGACGTTGACGACGACGGGGTAGCCCTTGAGGCCCGCGATCCGCGCCTTGTAGGCGGCGGCGCTGCCGTCGAGGAGCTTGTTCGCCTGCCGGTGGAGCGAGGCGAGCCGGGGCGGTGCGCCCGCGAGCGCCTTCGCGTAGTCGGGATGTCCGTCGCCTCCTTCGCCGCCCGTCCCGCACCCTGCCAGAACGGCCAGGAATAGGGCGGCGATCGCCGCGATCGCCCAGCTTTGCCGCAATGCCGCCAATTCCTTGACTACAATACGTGGCGTTCGGTCCGCCGGTATGCGGGCCGCTGAGTAAGCCGGGGACGGGGTTTGGGCCTCCGGCAACCTCACCAATCTTCTCGGCAGCTCGTCCAAACTCGCTGCTGAGACGGGATCCCAGAAGCCGTCATGGCCAAGACCAGCGAAGTTGCCACGTCAGTGGCAGTTCCTTCAGCCGCCGACATCGAGCGGGCGGCCGATTTTGCCCGCGAGCCGTTCCTGCTCGAGGGCGAGGGCCCGGAGGCCCTTGCGCCCGGGACCGCCCGGCGCGAAGCGCTCGACGCCGCGATCTCCGAGCTCGACCAGGGCCACGAGAACCCGTCGATCGAGTGGCGGCGGAGCTTCTCGCTGCTGCTCGGCCTCGAGCGGCTGCTGGCCGAGGAGCCGCCGAAGCTGCGCGATGGCGCCGAGCTCAACCCGCACCAGGTCGACGCTCTCTCGGGCACCCTCACCGAGCTGATCGCCGAGCAGCAGGTCGCCCTCAACGGCGGCGGCCGCAACGGGGGCAACGGGACCGCGGCCGAGGCGACGGCGGCGACCCGGGCCGAGGACGATGCCGACGGCGCCGACGACGGCGCCGACGGTGCGGGGGAGCAGCTCGAGGACGAGGCGCTCGCCGCCGACGAGGAGCCGCAGGATTGGGATGAAGCGAAGGGCGAGGGCGAGGACCAGGTCGCCGACGCTCCCGAGGATCCCGGCGCCTCACGCCGCTTCTGGTTCGAGCACGCGACCGGTGCCGGCAAGACGGTCGCCGCGGTCGGCTTCATCGACGCTTCGCGCACCGGCGGCATCCTGATCCTCACCCACCGCCGCAACCTCGTCGACCAGTTCATCGGCGAGATCTCCGACCGCGGCTACAAGGAGCGGCTGCGGCCGCCGCTGCTCGACAACCGCGACGACCCCGACGGCCCGGTCACCGTCGAGACCTACCAGTGGTTCGTCCGCAACCACAAGCGGATCTCCGACGCCTACTCGATCGTGATCTGCGACGAGGCCCACACCGCGCTCGGCGAGAAAACCAGCGCCCGCATCCGCGCCTGGGACGGCCCGGTGTTCATCGGGATGACCGCGACCGGGGCGCTGATCGCGCGCCACGTCGCCGACCTCTTCCCGACCCAGACCTCGCGCTTCGACCTCGCCCAGGCCGCGCGCCGTGGCGTGATCGCGCCGCTGCGCTGCATGCGAATCCCGCCCGGCCACAGCGTGCGGACGATTGCCAAGGTGCCGCTCCGCAAGGGCGAGGTCGATCAGGACTTCGACCAGGAGGAGCTGGCCGCGCTGCTCGACCAGGAGCCGTTCAACGTCGCGATCGCCGACCTCTACAAGACCCGGTTCAAGGACGTTCCCGGCGTCCTCTACACGGCCGGCGTCCAGCACGCGAAGAACGTCGCCAAAGCCCTCCAGAACGTCGGCATCCGCGCCCGCGCCGTCTCCGGCGAGACCCCGAAGCGCGAACTGGCGGAGATCCTCGCCGGGTTCGAGCGCGGCGACGTCGACGTCCTCTGCAACGCGATGCTCCTCGCCGAGGGCTGGAACTCGCCGCGGGCGACGATCTGCATGCATCTGGCGCCCACCGCCTCGCGCCGCGTCTACCAGCAGCGGGTCGGCCGCGTCACCCGCCGCGCTCCCGGCAAGGAGGCCGGCCTCGTCGTCGACTTCGTCCATCCGGCGACGACCCACGACGAGACGATCGTCACCCTCCACAGCCTGCTCGACCGTGACGTCTATCGCGGTGGCGCGATCGTGATCGGCCCGGTCCGGCGCGGACGCGGCCGCCGGGTCCGGGTCGAGCGGCGCGTGGTCCCGGTCTCCGAGGATCCCGAACGCCGCACCCAGGTGCTCGAACGGGAGATGTGGCGGATCGCGGTCGAGAATCTCGACTACCCCGAGCGTCACGCCTGGGCGGCCCTGGCCGGGGCGCGGGTCAACCCGCAGAACTGGCGCCGGGCGCGGGCGATGCTCCAGAACGACCGGACCAAGGAGCTGCGCCGGCGGTTCCTGCTGACCTGCATCCAGCGCAACCGCAACTCGCAGCTGCGGCTCAAGGCACTCGGCGAGATCGCCGACCTGCGCGACGCCGACGCCTTCGACGACGCGATCGACATCGTCGGCACCTGGAGCCGCGACGACAAACGGGCCGGGACCAAAACCCTGCTGCAGGCGCTCGTCGACAAACGGATCGGGCGCCGCGACCAGGCGCAGGCCTGGGTCTGGCGCCTCGCCTCCTACACCCGCGAGCTGCACGAAGAGTATGCGGTGCAGCGCTGGCCGGAGACGAAGCGGCTGCTCGGCCTGCTCGTCAACTCCTCCGGCCGCGCCCACGGCCGCAACGCCCGCCGCCTCGTCCACGCGGCGCGCAAACAGGACCGCCGGCTGGCGGTCGCGCTGCTCGCGGCATCCGTCTCCCACACCCCCGAAGGCGAGGAGGTCCTGCGGGGGGCGCGGATGCGGATGGCCCGCAAACCGTCGGCGACGGCGCGCGAACTGCTGCGCAACTTCCCGAAAGGCGGCAAGCGCAAGCGGAAACGGAAGAAGTCGAAGGGCCGGAACGGTGCGGCTGCGGAAGCCGCAGCCGGCGGCAAGGGCTCGAAGCAGGATGCGGCCGCGGAAGTCGAGAGCTCCGAGAACGGGTCAGAGGCTGAGGTGGACCTCGCCGGCGCCGAGGGCGACGCGGTCGCCGCCGGCGGTGACGACGAGTAGGTCCCCGGCGTCGCTGACGCCCTCGGCGATCCCCGAGCCGCCGTCCCAGGAGATCTCGCGACCGCGGAGCGCATCGCGTTCCTCCCACGCCGCCCGGAAGTCGCCCGGCTCCGCGTCGAGCCATGCCCCGAGACTGTCGTCGAGCGCCTTCCGCGCCACCTCGGTGCCGGGGGCGGTCCTCAGCGAGGTGGCCGTCTCCCGCAGCTCGGCCGGGAACTCGTCGGCGGCGATCGCGAGATTGAGGCCGACGCCGATCACCGCCCACCCGTCCTGGGGCCGGGCCTCGATCAGGATTCCCGCCAGCTTGCGACCCTCGACCCAGACGTCGTTCGGCCACTTGATCCGGCACGCGATCGAGTCGTCGAGCCGCTCGGCCGCCTCGCAGACGGCGATCGCGGCGGCCAGCGGCAGCAGCGCGTGCCGGCGCTCGAGGGGGCGGACGATCGCCGAGTAGAGGAGGGCGCCGCCCGCGGGGGCGGTCCAGCTCCGGCCCTGGCGGCCGCGCCCCGCCGTCTGCTCGGCCGCGGTGACGACGGTGCCGCCCGGCGCGCCGGCCTCGGCGAGCTCCCGCGCCCGGGAGTTGGTCGAATCCGTGACCCTTAGGTGCCGGTGCGGGCTGCCGAACCTCATCGACCGCTCATCGGGTGCGGGCGTCGGCGAGCAGCGCGGCGACTAGGCCGTCGATGTCGTGGCGCTCGGCCTCGGCGTCGACGCTGAGCCCGGCCTCGCGCGCCGTCTCGCTCGTCACCGGCCCGATCGAGATCACCCGGGCGCCGTTCGGGAACCGGCCGCCGAGCACCTCGGTCAGGTTGCGCACCGTGGAGGAGGAGGTGAAGGTGACGTAGTCGGCCGCGGCAGCCGCCGCAAGCGCCTCCGGGGCCGGCTCTTCAAGGACGGTCTCATAGAGAGCCACGTCGTCGACCTCGGCACCGCGCTCGCGCAGACCGTCGGGAAGGACGTCGCGAGCCTCGGCGGCGCGGGCGACGAGGATCCGGCGACCGTCGACCTCGACCGCGCCGAGCGCATCCAGCAGGGCCTCGGCGACGAAGCGATCGGGGACGACGTCAGCCTCGATGCCGTGCGCGGACAGCGCCGCGGCGGTGCCGGGGCCGATCGCGGCGACGGTCGCGCCGGCGAGGGCCCGCGCGTCGCGCCCGGCGGCAGCCAGCGCCTCGAACAGAAGCCGCACACCGTTCGGGCTGGTCAGGCAGATGAGGGAGTAGGCCTCGACCTCGGCAACCGCTCGCCGCACCTCCTCGCTCTCGGTCCGGGGCTCGATCCTGATCGCCGGCAGCTCGACGACGTCGGCGCCGAGCAGGCGCAGGGTGCGGGCGAGTCCGCTGGCCTGGGCGCGGGCGCGGGTGACGACGACGCTGCGCCCGTGGAGGGGTCGCTGCTCGAGCCAGGCGAGGACGTCCCGCCGGCCGACGACCGCGCCGACGACGATCACGGCCGGGGCGCCGATTCCGGCCCGCTCGACCTCGGCGGCGATGGTCCCGAGCGTCGCCGTGACCGTCCGCTGCCCGTCCATCGTCCCGCGCTCGACCGCGGCGGCCGGCTCCTCCTGATCACGCCCGGCGGCGATCAGCGCCGCGGCGTTGTCCGCGAGGCGCCTGACGCCCATGTAGAAGACGAGCGTCCCGGGGAACCGCGCCAGAGCCTCCCAGTCGAGCGCCGTCCCGTCCTTCTCGGGGTCCTCGTGGCCGGTAACGAAGGCGACCGCCGATGCGTCGTCGCGGTGGGTCACCGGGATTCCGGCGTAGGCGCTGGCGGCGACGCCGGCCGTGATCCCCGGGACGACCTCATACTCGACGCCCGCCGCCCGCAGGGCTTCGGCCTCCTCGCCGCCGCGCCCGAAGACGAACGGATCGCCGCCCTTGAGCCGGACGACGCTGCGGCCGGAGCGGGCGGCCTCGACCAGGCGCTCGGCGATCTCCTCCTGTGGGATCGAGGGCCGGCCGGGCTCCTTGCCGACGTAGACCAGCTCGGCGTCCTCGCGGGCTCCGTCCAGGGCGCCGGGCGGGATCAGGCGGTCGTGGAAGATCGCGTCGGCGGCGCCGATCAGCTCCAGAGCTCGTGCCGTCATCAGCCCCGGATCGCCGGGGCCGGCGCCGACCAGGTAGACGACTCCGGGCCGCGCGCCGCTCATTGCAAAACCTCGCGCTTCGCTCGCAGCGCAACGAGCCAGATATGGATGCTCGCTCGCTCCGCGCTCATTGCAATGCCTCGGCGCGTTGGAGGATGTCGCGAGCGCCTGCCGCAGAAAGGCGCTCGGCGAGGAGTGCCCCTGCCGCCGCCGGCTGCTCGACCTCGATCTCGATCCGGTCGCGGATCCACTCGCTCCCGTCGGGCAGCCCGACGAAGGCCTCGACCGCGATCCGCTCGCCATCGGGCGTCGCGTGAACGCCGATTGGGCTGGCGCAGGTCGCATCGAGGAGGGAGACGACGGCGCGCTCGGCCGTCAGCTCGAGCAGCGCCCGCTCGTCGCCGACCGCCGTCGCCGACTCGAGCGCGTCGTCGTCTCCGGCGCGCGCCTGGAGGATCAGGGCGCCCTGGCCGGCCGCCGGGGTCATCACCTCGGCCGGGATCTCGAACGAGGCCTCGGCGGCTCGCCCGAGCCGCCGCAGCCCCGCCGCGGCGAGGACGATCCCGTCCAGCTCCCCATCCGCGAGCCGCCGCAGCCTGGTGTCTACGTTCCCGTGAAGATCGCCGACCTCGAGGTCGGGCCGCGCGGCCAGCAGCTGCGCGCGCCGGCGGAGGCTCGCCGTCCCGATCCGCGCGCCGTCGGCGACATCGTCGAGCGACCCTCCTGATCCGACCCAGACGTCGGCGGGATCCTCGCGCGCCGGCACCGCGGCGATCGCGAGCCCGTCAGGCATCTCGGCCGGAACGTCCTTGGCCGAATGGACCCCGATGTCGGCCTCGCCGGCGAGCAGCGCGGCCTCGACCCCGCGCACGAAGCGGCCCTTGTCGCCGGGCTCGCCGTCCGAGGAGACCTCGACGAGCTCGGCTCCGCCAAGCAGGCCCGCGACCCACTCGGCCTGGGCGAGCGCCAGGGCGCTCCCCCTGGTCGCGAGGCGAAGCGCCAAGCCGCTCCCCTAGCCGGACTTGCGGCGCCGGAGCTCGGTCACCTCGGCGCGGCCCTCGGCCTCCGGCTCGGTCTCGACGTCGAGTCCGAACAGCTCGCGCAGGGCGCTGACGTAGAGGTAGGCGTCGTCGTTGCCGGCGGCGCGCTTCATCCGCACGGTCGGCTCGTGCAGCAGGCGCGACGCGACCGCCCGCGCCATCGTGGCCATCCGCTCGCGGTCCGCCTCGCTGAGGCTCTCCCAGCGACCGTCGTTCTCGGCCAGGATCCGCTCGATGACCTCATCCGCACGGTCGCGAAGCGAGGCGACGGTCGGCACCACCGCCAGAGACGCGAGCCAGCGTTCGAACCGGTCCTGCTCGGCCTCGAGGATCGGCTCCACCCGCCGGGCCTCGGCCTCGCGGCCGCTTGCGTTGCGCCCGACGATCTGCTGGAAGTCGTCGATGTCGTGCAGGGTCACACCGGGGATCTCGCGGCACTCGGGCTCGACGTCGCGCGGCACCGCGATGTCGATCAGCAGCAGCGGCCGCTCCTCGCGACCGGCCATCACCTCTTCGAGCCCGTCGCGCTCGACGATGTGGTGGGGCGAGTTGGTCGCTGAAACGACGATGTCGGCCTTCGCCAGCTGCTCGGGGAGGTCCTCGAACCGGACAGCCGCGCCGCCGAAGCGCTGCGCAAGGCCGATCGCGCGATCGTGGTGGCGGTTGGCGACGAAGACGGTGGCGACGCCGCGCGCGACCAGCGCCCGCGCGACGAGCTCGGCCGTTTCGCCGGCGCCGATCACGAGGACGCGGCGCTCGCCGAGAGCGCCGAGCGTGCGTCGGGCCAGCTCGACCGCCACGGACGGGATCGAGACGCCGCGTTCGCCGATCGCGGTGTCCTCGCGGGCTCGACCACCGGCGGCGAGCGCACCGCGGAAGAGGCGGTTGAGGATCGGCCCGGTAGCTCCCTCGACCAGCGCCAGCTCGTAGGCGCGCTTGACCTGGCCCTGGATCTCGGCCTCGCCGACGATCATCGAGTCGAGTCCGGCGGTGACCCGGAAGAGGTGGCGCACGGCCTCGCTCGAGCGCAGCGAGTAGAGATGGCCGAGCAGCTCGGTCGGGCGCAGCTCGGCCTGGCGGGTGAGGACGCCGAGGGCAGTCGACTCCGCTTCGACCGGGTCGGAGACGATCAGGTACAGCTCGGTCCGGTTGCAGGTCGAGAGCGCCGCCGCCTCGTGGATGCCCTCCGCCGTGTTCAGCTCGCTGAGCGCCCCGACCGCGCGGCCCTCGGTCAGCGAGAGCCGCTCACGCAGGTCGAGCGGAGCGGTCTTGTGGGAGACGCCGAGGGCCAGCAGCTCAGACATCAAATTCCGCCCGCGTGCTCCGCTCCGCGTCCGCCGCGGGCGGGTTTGCCCCACCTTGAAAACTCACCGCTGCTACCTCGCTCGGGTGTGAATCACCAGAGTTCGACGCGCCCTCGCTCGTGTCTTCATCGTTGTTGTTGCGTTGCTCCGCGAAGCTGGCGAGATCGCGCAGCTCGCGCTCGATCCGTTGCAGTTTGATCGCCATGATCGCGACGTAGACGACGAGCAGGACCATGAAGACGACGTAGGCGCCGGCGACGTACTTGCCGGCCTCGTCGAGCGGCAGCGCCGGTGTCTCGCCGAGCAGCAGCGCCGACACCTAGCTCACCTCCGGGGCGACGCGGGAGCGGGGGCCGGCGGGCGGGGCGTCGAGCGCGCGCCGCAGTCGCTTCACCTGACCGGAGGCGCTCTTCGCGGTCAGCTCGAGCTTGACCAGAGTCACCCAGAGCAGGGCCATCGCGGTCAGCGAGACGAGGAAGGTGAGCATCATCGAGCCGGGGAGGCCGCCGCCGGTGGTGGCGAAGACGCGCGGGTGAACGAGACTTTCGGCAAGCCTCACGGCGAGGAAGTTGAGCGGCACGAAGGCGCCGGCGGTGATCGCGAAGACCGAGGCGTAGCGGGCCTGCCGCTGGCGGTCCTCGATCGCGTAGCGGAACGGGTAATAGGTCGCGTAGAGGAGGAAGACGATCAGGTAGCTGACCAGGGTCGGCTCGTCCCAGACCCACCAGTGCCCCCAGGAGGCCTTGGCCCAGATCGAGCCGGTGATCAGCACCGCGACGCCGAAGATGACCGAGATGTGAATCGAGACGTAGGAGTACGCGTCCCAACGGCTGTCCTCGCTGCGCAGGTGGAGGATCGCGAAGATCCCGCCGACGATGAAGCCGACGAGCGAGACCATCGCCAGCGGCACGTGGAGGTAGAAGATCTTCTGGATGAAGCCCTGGTCGGCGTCGTTCGGCGCGTAGAAGAAGACCAGCGAGAGGCCCGCGGCGAGCGCCACGACGGTCGCGATCGAGAGGGGTTTCAGTCCTTTGCCGTACATCCGGTGCGGGCGCCCGCGGTGGCGCGTGCTCAATCCTCCAGAAGGAAGTCGAAGACCGCGTATCCGACCAGGAGGAAGATCAAATCGTATAGGCCGAGGACCGCAAGCCAGGTGCCGAACCGCTCGTAGGCGGGGCCGCCCGCCTCGAGCAGGTGTCGGCTGGCGCCGGTCGCGGCGATCATCAGCGGCACCACCAGCGGCAGCAGGACGAGCGGGCCGAGCAGGTCGCGGGCGCGCGAGTGGACCGCCATCGAGGCAATAAGCGTCCCGGTCGCCGCCAGGCCGACGTCGGTGAGCAGCAGGACGGCCGCCAGCGGCGGGATCGCGGCGGCCGAGTCGAGGAAGAAGATCGCGAATACCGGGACGACGATCGCCTCGAGGATCGCCAGATAGACGATCAGCGCCGCGGCCTTGGCGGCGAAAAGCGCCGTGCGGTCGATCGGCGCCAGCCGGATCGCGTCAAAGCCGCCCTCCTGCCGCTCGGCGACGAACAGGCGGTTGACGCCGAGCAGGGCGGCGAACAGCAGCGTCGCCCAGAGCACGCCCGAGGCGAGGCTGCCCGAGAGCTGGGTCCGGTCGAGGCCGAAGCGGAAGATGACGAAGGTGGTGACGGCGAACAGCGCCATCGCCGGCAGCGACTGCAGGGTGCGGAGCTCGGTCCGGAGGTCCTTCTCGAGGATGGCGCGGAAGGCGATCGAAGTCGGGGTCATCGCAAAGCCGCCCCCTGCTCGAGCTCGGCCCGGCCGCCGATCTCCAGCCGCAGCGTCCGGTCGGCCTCCCCCTCGAAACGGTCGGGGTCGTGGGTGACGACGACCCGCGTCCGGTTTGGTCCAGGGCCGATCAGCGCGCTCGCCCGTTCCCTTCCCTCCTCGTCGAGGTGGGAGTCGGGCTCGTCGAGCAGGAGCAGCTCGGGCTCGTGGAGGACGCAGCGGCAGATCGCCAGCCGCTGCCGCATCCCGGCCGAGAGGTCGGCGACCCGCTCGTCGGCGCGCCGCTCCATCCCGATCGCGCGCAGCGTCGCCTCGATCCGCGCCTCGCGCTCCTCATCGCCGATCCCGTGGAGCCGCGCCTGGAAGCGGAGGTTCTCGCGCCCGGTCAGATCGCGGTAGAGGAGCGGTTCGTGGCCGAGGTACCCGATCCGCCCGCGCAGTCGCCAGGCCTCGCGCGGCAGCGGGCATCCCAGCACCTCGACCGAGCCCGCGGTCGGGCGCAGCAGGGTCGCGAGGATCCGCAGCAGCGTCGTCTTGCCCGCTCCGTTGGAGCCGACGACGACCATCGTCTCGCCCACCGCGAGGGTCAGGTCGATCCTCTCTAGGGCCGTCCGTTCGCCGAATTCGTGGCGCAGGTCGCGCAGCTCGATTGCCGCCGTCATGGCTCCAATTCTCCTGGTCCCAGACAACTCATCACGTTTTCCATCCGTGGGGTGGAAAACGTGAATTCGGGACGTCAGCCGCGCCGCTTGCGCAGCGTCCGGCGCCCGACCGCGAGCAGCGGCCCGATGCCGTCGCGCAGCGCGGCGGTCCGCTCCGTCCCGCGGCCGTAGAGCAGTTTCGCCGAGGCGCGGACGGCCTCGCCGAGGGTGCGGTCGTAGGGGTGCCACCAGAAGTCGCGGGTGAGGCCCGGCTCCCAGGCGTTCATCTTGACGTTGACGCACTCGTAGAAGCCGAATTTGGAGTGCGAGCGGCCTACGCCGGAGTCCTTTACCCCGCCCCACGCGCACTGGCAGGCGCCGTGGCTGAACGAGTGGTCGTTGACCCAGACCATCCCCGACTCGATCCGCCGGGCGATCCGCTCGCCCCGCTGGCGGTCCTTGGTCCAGACCGAGGCGCCGAGGCCGAACTCTGAGTCGTTGGCGAGGTCGATCGCCTCCTGCTCGGAGTCGACGACGACGATCGGCAGCACCGGGCCGAAGATCTCCTCGCGCATGATCCGCATCTCGTGGGTCACGCCGGTGAGCACGGTCGGGGCGATGAACTTGCCCGGCAGGCCGGCGACCTCGGTCGGGCCGCCGCAGAGCTTGGTCGCGCCGGAGGCGACCGCGTCCTCGATCAGGTCGACGACGATCGAGTACTGCTCCTCGGAGGTCATCGGCCCGATTTCGGTCTCCCACTGGAGCGGGTCGCCGAGCCGCAGCCGCTCGCTCTCGCGGGCGACCCCCTCGACGAAGCGATCGGCGATCTGGCGGTCGACGTAGACGCGCTCGATCCCCGAGCAGGTCTGGCCGGCGTTGGCAAACCCGCCCCAGACGGCGCCGGAGATCGCGTTGTCGAGGTCGGCGTCGGCGCAGACGATCATCGGGTCCTTGCCGCCGAGCTCGAGCACCGAGCCCTTCAGCCGCTGGGCGCAGACCTCGCCCACCTTGCGCCCGATCCCGACCGAGCCGGTGAAGAAGATCTTGCCGGCGCTCGAGCGCGCCAGCGCGTCGCCGACGGCGCCGCCACCGTGGACGACCCGGACCAGGCCCTCGGGCAGGCCGCCCTTCTCGAACACGCGCCGGATCGCCTCGCCGAGCAGCGGCGTCAGGCTCGCCGGCTTGAGGACGACCCCGTTGCCGGCCATCAGCGCGATCGCGACCTCGCCGAACGGGATCGACCAGGGGTAGTTCCAGGGAGCGATCACGCCGACGACGCCGATCGGCTCGTATGAGAAGCGGCCTTTCTTGCTCATCAGGAAGGCCTGCGACATCCGCACCTTCTCGTCGGCGAGGATCTTCGGCCCGGCCTTCGCGCACCAGTGCAGCGCGTCGACGGTCGGCAGCAGCTCCATCGTGTAGGCCTCTGCGCGCGGCTTGCCCTGCTCGTTGACGAGCAGCTCGGCGATCTCGTCGATGTCGTCGAGCAGCGCCGCGGCGGCGCGCCGCATGTAGGCGGCGCGGTCGTCGAGGGTCAGCTCGGCCCAGGCGGGCTGGATGCGGGCGACGTCGTCGACGACGCCCTGGACCTGATCGGGCGTGATCGTCGCGACCGAGCCGACGAGCTCGCCGGTGGCGGGGTTGAAAGACTCGAGTGTGGATGCGGCGGGGCGTGCTTCGGTGGTAGCCATCGGTCGATTCTAAACCGGGTATGGAGGGTGCCGGGCAAGGTCCTTCCGGTCCCAACGGCCGCCGCCGGCGGCCTGCAACCTGGAGCGGCGCCCTGCGGCGCCGCCGGAATCACTCCGCGGTGCCGTGGGGAGGACCGTCTGGACCTCACCCGGCACCCTCATACTCAGCTGTGATGTCAGACCGCCTGTTCGACAACGAAGCACCCCCAGCCGGGTCCTCGGCTGGTTCGACCCCGGCTCCGGATGCGCCGTTGGCGGTGCGGATGAGGCCGCGGTCGTTGGACGCGCTGGTGGGGCAGGAGCAGGTGCTGGCGGAGGGGTCGGCGCTGCGGACGGCGATCGAATCCGGGCACCCGCACAGCGCGATCCTCTACGGCCCGCCGGGCTCCGGGAAGACGACCCTGGCCCGGATCGCCGCCAACGCCTCGGACTGGGCGTTCGAGGAGGAGTCGGCGGTCAACGCGGGGCGGGCCGAGATCCGGGCCGTGATCGGTCGCGCCGAGGAGCGGCGGCGGACGAGCGGGCGCCACACGATCCTCTTCCTCGACGAGATCCACCGCTTCAACAAGGCCCAGCAGGACGCGCTGCTGCCGGCGGTAGAGGACGGGCTCCTGACCCTGATCGGCGCCACCACCGAGAACCCGTACTTCGAGGTCAACTCGGCGCTGCTCTCGCGCTGCCAGATCTACGAGCTGCGCCCGCTCGAGCCGGACGAGGTCGAGTCGCTGCTGCGGCGCGCCCTCGCCGATCCGGAGCGCGGCCTGGCGGACCCGCCGTCGGTCGAGGACGCGGCGCTGGCGATGCTCGCCCATCGCAGCGGCGGCGACGCGCGCGTCGCCCTCTCGGCGCTCGAGCGCGCGGCCGAGCGCGCGGCCGACGGAGCGACGGTCGACGTCGCCGCGGTCGAGGACGCGCTGCAGCGCAAGGCGATCGACTTCGATCGCAAGGGCGACCGCCACTACGACTTCATCTCGGCCTGGATCAAGGCGACCCGGGGCTCGGACGTCGACGCCTCCCTCTACTACCTGGCGGTGATGATCGAGGGCGGCGAGGACCCCCGCTTCATCGCCCGCCGGATGGTCATCCTCGCCTCCGAGGACATCGGCAACGCCGACCCACAGGCGCTGCTCGTCGCCGACGCAGCCGCCCGCGCCGTCGACAGGGTCGGCCTGCCGGAGTGCGCGCTCAACCTCGCTCAGGCCACCGTCTACCTGGCGCTCGCTCCGAAGTCGAATGCGTCGATGCGGGCGCTCTCGGCCGCCCGCGCCGAGGTCCGCGAGAGCGGCGCACAGACGCCGCCCGACCACCTCCGCGACGCCCACTATCCGGGTGCGGGGAGCCTCGGTCGCGGCGAGGGCTATCGCTACCCACACGACGTCCCCGACGGGGTCGCCGAGCAGCCTCTGATGCCGGAAGGATTGGAGAATCGGCGTTTCTATGAGCCCACCGACAGGGGGCTCGAGGCGGAGTTGAGGCGTCGCCTCGAGACGCTCAGAAAATTGCTCAAAAAGTCTTGAATCCGGGCCGCAACTTCGTCAGCGACCCCGTGTTTCGGGGATTGGCTTTCCAAGCTAGAGCCAGGGAGAGCCGACACCGGCCGGAGGCCTGGACTGGGGGCCTCCGGCCGGACCTAATACGGGAGACAGGGGGGGACTCGACGACCGCGCTCAGGGCGCGGCCGTCGAGCGCCTGGGACGAATCCCTACCCTGGTAGGGGTGAGCGACCGGCTGAGACTCGGTGGGATGGCTCTCCGCAACGGGCTGCTGATCCACGGGCCGACCCACTGGGCCGCCGCCGTCCGGGCCCCGGACGGCACGATCGACGTCGCCTCCGAGCTCAAGCCCGAGGTCGCGCCGCGGCTCGCGGCCCGCCTGCCCGGGCTCCGCGGGCCGCTGAAACTGGCGGAGGCGATGGCGGTGCTGCCGCTGGTGCGTCGCCGCCTGCCCTCGGCGCGGCTGCCGTTCGAGGACCTCCGGGTCGTCGCGGCGATCGCGGCGACGCTGGCGGCGACCGGGCTCCTGCGCCGCAGGGTCCAGTCGCCGGGGCTGCGCGAGGGAGTCGCTCAGGTCATCGGCGTCGTCCCGGCCCTGGTCGCCCTCAGCGACCGCGACCTCGCCGCCTACCACGGGGTCGAGCACAAGGCGATCGCCGCCTACGAGCAGGGGATCGAGGATCCCGCCTCGGTCCCCAAGGAGCACGACCGCTGCGGCTCGAACCTGATCGCGCCGATGATGATGCTCTCGATCGGCGGTACGGTCATGCTCGAGCGGCTCGTCGACAGCCCGGGCCCGCTGGCGCGCGGCGCCGTCGGGCTCGGTGGCGCCTCGCTCGCGGTCGAGATGTTCGCCTGGAGCGATCGCAACCACGGCGCGCCGCTGGCTGAGGCCTTTCACACCCCCGGGCGCGAGATCCCGCGGCTGGTCGCGACCCAGGAGCCCACCCCCGAGCAGCTCGAGGTCGGGGTCGCGGCCCTGGCCGAGATCCTGAAGGCCGAGGGCGATTACACTGCGCCCGCCCGCGGCGGACGCGGGAAGAGCGCGGAGCGAGTGAGCGAGATCTCCGGTGAGGATGAGCGCGAGTGAGCGAAGCGCGAGACTGAATTCGAGTGAGCAAGATTTCCGGAAATATGAGTGCGAACGAGCGGGAGCAGAGCACGCGGGCGGAATGATGTTCGGACGGATCGATCACATCGGAGTCGCGGTCGAGGACCTCGAGTCGGCGATCGGGCTCTACGAATCGAGCTTCGAGATGGCGCTCGCCCACCGCGAGACGGTCGAGTCGCAGGGGGTCGAGGCGGTGCTGCTCGACGTCGGCGACGGCCACGTCGAGCTGCTGCGCCCGCTCGGCGCCGACACCGCGGTCGGCAAGTTCATCGAGCGCAAGGGGCCCGGCCTCCATCACGTCGCCTACGCGGTCGACGACATCGACTCGACCCTCGCCTCGCTGCGCGACGCCGGCCTCGAGCTGATCGACGACGAGGCACGGGTCGGGATCCGGGAGAGCCGCGTCGCCTTCCTGCACCCACGCTCGACCGCCGGCGTTCTGACCGAGATCGTCGAGCCCGCAACGGCCCACGGGGGCGCATGATGGCCGCGCCGCAGCGGGTCGAGATCGGGTTCGAAGGCGGCCAGGTCGTCTCGGTCAGGCTCGGCGACGACGCGCTCAAGGACCTTCGCAAGCAGCTCGAGAAGGGCGGCTGGTACGACGTCAGGACCGAGGACGGCATCCTCTCCGTCTACCTCGGCAAGATCGCGTTCCTGCGGATCGACTCCGGTGAGCACCGGGTCGGCTTCTCGCTCGGCAGCTCCGAGTGATGCGTGCCAGGACGGCGCTCGGCCTCGTCGGCGCGGCGACGCTCGGGGCGGCGCTGTGGTGGCGCAGGAACCCCTCGGCCTGCCCCTATGGTCAGCGCTTCTGGGTCGAAGCCCCCCACCCGATCGTCACCCGCGACCGCCTGCGATCGGTCCTCGTCCCGCAGCCGGGCGAGCGGGTGCTCGAGATCGGCCCCGGCACCGGCTACTACACCTTCCACATGGCGGATTGGGTCGGCCACGACGGCAGGATCGAGATCTTCGACCTCCAGCAGGAGTTCCTCGACCACGTCATGCGGGGCTCCGGCGTACGCGCGAACATCGTCCCGACCCAGGGCGACGCGACCGAGCTGCCCTACGAGGACCACTCGATGGACGCGGTGGTCCTCACCGCCGTCCTCGGCGAGATCCCGGACCCCGGCGCCGCCCTGCGCGAGATTCGCCGCGTCCTACGCCCGGAGGGCAGGCTCGTCGTCGGCGAGCTGTTCGGCGACCCGCACTTCACGCCGCTCGGCTCGCTGCGGCGTCAGTCGAACCAGGCCGGACTGGCCTACAAGGACCACTCCGGCACCTGGTTCGGCTACTTCGCCCGGCTCTCGCCGGCCTGACGCTTACTTCTTGCCCTTGCCCTTCTTCTTGTGATGCTTGCCGCACGGGGTCTTCAGCCTCAGCTTGGTGTTCTTCACCTTCCGACCGTTCTGGGCTCTGAGGTTGACCTTCGCGCGCTGCGTCCGTTTGCAGAGGTTCTGCGTGTTGATCAGCAGTCCCCGCTTGCCCCCGTTCATTTCCAGGGTGAACTTCTTCACCGGGAGATCGGGGACCCGGCGGAACACGGTCCTCAGCCGGCCGTGTTTCGCCGAAATCACACCCCGCAGCCAGATGTTGACCTGGCCTCGGAGGTTGACCAGCAGGTCGGGGAGTTGATTGCTGGAGGAGGTCAGGTAGACCGGCCCCTTCAGGTTTCCTTCGAGCAACGGCGAGGTGGCCTTGGCATGGCCGTACACCGAGCGCTTCGGGCAGTTGTGTGCCGCCAGCTGGACCCTGGTGCAGATGGTCTTGATGTTGCTCTGATCGAGGATCGTCGTCTTCGGCAGCACGAACGCCGCACGGGCCACGTTCGCGTCGCCGGGGAACCGACCCTTGAGGATCGTCTGCAGCTTCGGGTGCTGACGGCGCCTCGTTGCCTTCCTACCACCGAGGAGCCTGGCGCTGAACTTCGGCTTGAAGCCCAGTTTCTGACAGTCGGTGGCGGTGAACGGGTTGTTCAAGTTCGCCACCGACCAGGCTGCCGGGTTGGCCGGGTTCGCGCCGCCGCCTGAGATCGCGGCGTGGACCCCGAACGCGCTGCAGTTAGTGGGATTGATCGTGTACGAGTTGCGGTTGATGTCGACGCTGATCGACCGGATGTCGAGCTTGACGCCGCCGAGGATGAACGGGATTTCGTCCGAGACGGCCTCGACTACCCCGGTTTCCGGTGCGACGTTGAGCGCGGTGCGGACGACGACGTTGCCGAGGTCGTACGGACCGGCGACCGCCGGCGTGATGAACACGAGGCTCACCGGCGCGCCTTTGTAGGGGCCGGCGAAGTAGGCCTTGCCGCCGGCCGTGAACGGGTTCGCGCCCGAACCGGCCCTGATCGTCACGTCGCCGACGAGACTGGACGCCGGACAGCTCGGGGCGGCGATCTCCGCTTTGCCGGCCTTACCGACAGCTGCGGCGATCGCAGCGTCCGAGCAGTATTTGAGCCCGGCCAGCTTGGCCGACATGCCGGGCGGCAGCGTCACGTCGAGCTTGCGGATCTCCTGGGCGCCGTCCGGCCGCACGATGTGGAGCACGAACGGGCTGTAGGAGCCCGCCTTCGGATTCGTCGTCCCGGCGCTGTAGCCGAGGTTGAACGGTCGCTGGCCGAGCGTTTGCGGGCACGGCCCCCCGCCCGGGGCAGTTTTCAGGTCGAAACTGGACTGAGCGGTTTTGCTCGGGGTTTCGGGCGTGCCCCAAGGTGTGAAGTCCGCGTTCGTCTGATGCGGCCCACACGTGAACGGTGAGGTCAACGCCCCCCGCGGCCCGCCGTCGACGTGGATGATGAATTCTTCGAATGGCGCCTGCGGGTTGTTGGCGACGACAGCCGTCACCTGGCCGGTGCTCTGATTCGGGGTGATGTTCCCGAGCAGCCGGACGTTGACGCCATACCGTGTATTGAACGCGTGGATGAAGATCCGGAACATTTCTCCGGAGCTCGGATTCTGGTTCAGTGGCTCCCCGATGTAGACGTCGCCTCCGAGGGGCTGATCCAGAGCCTGGGAATTCACCTCGACCGTTCCGATTTTCGAGCCGGCCGGGCACTGGATCGGATTGTCGGTGCCCTTCCCGAACTGGGCGTCGCTGCAGGTCACGAGACCGTTTGCGACCGACGGGTTGAGGCTCGTGCCTTCTGGCAGGACGACCCTCGCGTCCTTCAGGCGCGAGTCTTCGAGCCCTTCAGGGTCGGGTTCGAACGGCATCGACACGTTCACCGTCGCCGGGTTTGGCGAGTCGGTGTCGCCGGTCGAGTCGACGGCGATGTCGGGGCGGAACGGGACGATGTCGCAGCCATCGGCGCCGACCGCGGTCGTGAACGCCGCGTTGTCTTCCGCACCTTCATGCGAGTCGACGTGGAGCGTCGTGGTCTGACCGCCGTCGCAGTTGCTCGGCATCGTCAGGTAGGTGCCGTCGCCGGAGCGGCCGTTGAAGACCAGGCGCGAGCCGACCACGGGAACGCCTCCTTCGAGCGGCGACTCGATGTCGCTGACCCTGAAGATCACGCTCTGGTCGGTCGGGTCGAGATCGCCGACGATGAAGGTCGTCCCGGTGGTGGTCGGGAAGGCGACCATCGAGGGGACCCCGTCGAATGGTTCGACGTTGAAGACCGGGACTTTGACCCGGGCCTGTGTGCATTTCCCGCCGGCGCAGCCCAGCGGCGGCCCTTCAAGCGCCACGGTGAAGTAGTTGAACCCGACGATCGCTTTTCCTCCCGTCGCGATCGCGCAGGCTTTGAATCCAGCTTCGCCAAGTTCGGCCTGTGCGATCGTGCAGGTCGGCGTGGCCTCTGGATTGACGTTCAGCCCTTCGGGCAGGTGGACTTCGTTGTCTTTGATGAAGCCGTCAGGGAACCCTTCAAATGGTTCTGGGAGAGTGTTGAGTTCGAAGGCCGTGATCCCGAAGTTCGGATGGCCGGCAGCCTGCGTGTACCACTTTTCGTCGGTTTCCGAGGTGCACTGTTCGGGGTCCTGCGGGAGAGGCGGTTTGCCGACGACGGCTTTCGCCAGCCCTTCTTCTGTCGGCGTATCGCTGTTTTCTTTACACGTCAGCGCTTCCCAATTTTTGATGCCGAATTCGGCATTCGCGGGGGAGGCGCCGATCGCCAGAACGGCGAACGCCGACAGGAGCACCAGCAGCCCAGCGGGGCGAGCCTTACCTCTCATTTGTAGACCTCTCTCCTCAAAGACGGGTTCTGAACTGCTTGCGTACCCGCCTCCCGCTAGCCGAAACGGTACCGCATGCGGTCAAGGGCGACCGCGGTATTAACGGCGAGTCGTACCTAAAACACGCCCTTGGCGGAGATGTTTCGGCTCAGGAAACGGCCAGCGCGGACCAGAGACGGTCCTCCGCCACGCTCACCGCATGGGCGCTCGAGTCGATGTCCGCCCAGAGCTTCGGCTCCGGTGCCTCTCGCTCGCTCGCCGCGAGGAACGCCGCGGCCAGCTCGGTCCAGCGCTCGGCGGCCTCTGCTGCCAGCGGCGCCTCCGGACGGCCGGCCTCCTCGAGGAAGCGCGAATACATCAGACGGAAGCAGCCCCCGCCCGTGCCGCGACGCTCGATCACCTGGTAGCCGAACCTGGCACACCACCTCCAGTCCTCGGCGACCTCGGGCCACGACCCAGCCTCCGCGGCGAGGCGGTGAATCGCGTCGAGGCCGGAGAAGTCGCGGAACTCGGGCTCGGTCATCGCCGTCGCCGCGCGCTCGATTGCGGCCGGGATCGCCTCGCGCAGGCGCTCGGGGTCGATCGCGCCGGTCGTCGTGAACATGTGGCCGGAGAGCGGGTAGGCGGGATGGTCGCTGTGCCGGGCACGGTCGAGGCTTGCGAGCGAAGTCGTCTGCAGTTCCTCGAATCCGGTGTCGGATAGGTGCGCCACGTCGTCGTCGTAGCCGGCGAGGACCACGGCGTGGCCGGGGAAGTGGGCCGAGTTGCCGTAGTGGTCGAGGTAATAGAGGTCGGTGAGAAGGAGGGCGGGGCTACCCGAGTCGACCGCATCGCGAGCCGCCTCCCAGGCGGCGTTGTCGCCGTCCTCGAACGTGCGCAGCTCGAGCGCGGTTCCGGTCAGCTCGTTGAAGTTCTCCTCGAGCCGGGCGGTGCGGCCGTTGAACCAGCGCGTCGGTGAGGCGTCCTCGAGCGTGACGTAGTAGAAGCAGGGCCCGGCCCCGAGACCGAATGCCATCTCCTCGCTGATCTCGACCCCCTCGAAGGCGAGCAGGTTGCGCAGCGCGGTCGAGCCGCAGTGGTGGCCCGGGGTGTGGGTGTAGCCGCGGACGAAGGGCATCGGGCTGATTATCGGGGCTCGCCCCGCCTATGCTGCTGCCGCCGATGGCCACCCTCGACGACAGGCTCCTGCTGACGATGCGGACCCGCGGGCACGCCCCCGCCATCGAGCGCTTCTCGATCGCACTCGGAAAGACGGCGAACAACGGCGCGATCTGGTTTGCGATCGGCATCGTGCTGGCGATCGTCGACTCCTCGAATCGCGAAGCCTGGCTGATCTGCGCCGTCCTCGGGCCGGTCGCGATCGGCGTCAACTACCTCGTGAAGCTCGCGGTCCGGCGCCCGCGCCCAATCCTCGACGGACTGCCGCCGCTAGGCGGCGCGCCGAGCTCGCTCAGCTTTCCCTCCGCCCACGCGACCTCGTCGTTCGCGGTCGCGACCGCGATGGCCCGGGTCGAGCCGGTCGCCGCGATCGCCTTCGTCCTCGCCGCCGCCCTCGCGCTGGGGCGCCCCTACCTCGGGATGCACTATCCGTCCGACGTCCTCGCCGGCGCCCTCCTCGGAGTCGCCCTCGGCCTCGTCGTCCCCCTCTCCCTATGAAGGTCGGAATCGTCGGACTCCCGAACGCGGGCAAGTCGACCCTGTTCAACGCCCTTACGAAGGGCGGGGCGCAGACCGGCGACTATCCGTTCACGACGATCGAGCCCAACGTCGCGATCGCCCAGGTGCCGGACGAGCGCCTGGCGCAGGTGGGGGAGACGGTCGGCAGCTCCGAGCTCGTCCCGGCGACGATCTCCTTCCATGACATCGCCGGCC
The DNA here is from genome assembly GCA_036265675.1 of Solirubrobacterales bacterium. Lineage (GTDB taxonomy): Bacteria > Actinomycetota > Thermoleophilia > Solirubrobacterales > 70-9 > VRUE01. The sequence continues at coordinate 8,164 of DATAOP010000090.1, read as the reverse complement.
TCGTCAAGGGTGCCTCCGAGGGCGAGGGGCTCGGCAACAGGTTCCTCGCCTCGATTCGCGAGACCGATGCGATCTGCCACGTCGTCCGCTGCCACGCCGACAGCGGGGTCCCCCATCCCGACGGGCGGGTCGACCCGATCGCCGACATCGAGACGATCGAGACCGAGCTGACGCTCGCCGACTACGAGCAGGCCGAGCGCCGGCTCGAACGCGTCGAGAAGGGCGCCCGGTCAGGCGACGCCGAGGCGATCGCCGAAAAGGAGTGGCTCGCGAAGGTGATCGGCGAGCTCGGGGCCGGCAGGCCGGCGCGGGCGATCCCGGTCCCCGAGGAGGCGCCGGCGGCGGCGATGAACCTGCAGGCGCTGACCTCGAAGCCGATCCTCTACGTCGCCAACGTCGACGAGGGCGATGCGGACCCACCCGAGGAGGTCGCGCGCCACGCCGATCAGTTCGGGGCCGGGGTGGTCGCGGTCAGCGCCCGGATCGAGGGCGAGCTGGCGGAGCTCGACCCGGCCGAAGCGGAGGAGATGCGCGAGTCCTACGGGGTTGAGGGCTCGGGCCTGGCCCGCCTCGTCCGCGCCGCCTACGACCTGCTCGACCTGATCACGTTCTTCACCGCCGGCGAGGACAAGGAAGCGGTGGCGCGGCCGATCGGGCGCGGCGCGACAGCCTGGGAGGCGGCGGGGACGATCCACACCGAGATCCAGGACGCGTTCGTCAAAGCCGAGGTGATCGGCTGGGAGAGCCTGGTCGAGTGCGGCGGCTATGCGCCCGCGCGCGACCGCGGCCAGCTCCGGATCGAGGGTCGCGACTACGTCGTCGCCGACGGCGACGTAATCACGATCAAGGTCTGAAGACGCGGCCATCTCCTCCGCTCCCGCTCGGACCAGAAGAGACAGATATGGATTGGCCCTCGCTCCCGCGTCCGGGGATAGCCGGTTAGGTTTTGGCCGTGGAGGAACGCGCGAGGTTTCCGCAGGTGGCGGCGAAGGCCGGCCACTACGAGAGCTTCTACATCAAGGCCTGCTGTCCGGGCGGCGGTCAGGGCCTCTGGATCCGCCACACCGTCCACAAGCGTCCCGACGCCGAGCCCAATGCCTCGATCTGGTTCTGCCTCTTCGACCGCGAGGCGGAGGCCCCGCGGGCGACGAAGGTGACCGTTCCCGCGAGTGACCTCTCGGTCCCGGCCGGTTCCTGGATCAGGGTCGCGGGGGCCGAGATCGGCCCCGGCCGGGCGAGCGGCTCGGTGGCGACGGATGCGCTGACGGCGTCATGGGCGCTGACCTTCGAGGGCGACGACGAGCCGTGTAAGTACCTGCCGGCGGACTGGCTTTACGAGGCGCCCGTTCCCCGCACCAAGTTCGTCGCGCCCTACCCCGACGCCCGCTTCGGCGGGCGCCTCGAGATCGACGGCGCCAATCCGATCGAGCTCGATGAATGGCCGGGGATGGTCGGCCACAACTGGGGCAGCGAGCACGCCGAGCGCTGGGTCTGGCTCGAGGGCACCGGGTTCGAGGGCTCGGAGGACACCTTCTTCGACGCCGGCGCAGCGCGGATCAGGATCGGCCCTTGGACGACGCCCTGGGTCCCGTCCGGGATGCTCGCGCTCGACGGCGAGCGCCACCGGCTCGGCGGCCTCGGCAAGGTTCGGGCCGCCTCGATCCGGGAGTCGGCGGGCGCATGCGCCTTCGTCCTGCCCGGCGAGGACATCGTCGTCCGCGGCCGCGTCTCGGCACCGCGCAAGGACTTCGTCGGCTGGGTCTACGCCGACCCGAAGGGACCCGAGCACAACACGATCAACTGCTCGGTAGCCGACCTCGAGCTGAGCGTCGAACGCCCCGGGCAGCCGGCTCGCGAGCTGCGGCTCACCGCCGCCGCCGCCTACGAGCTCGGGATGCGGGAGACCGACCACGGCATCCCGATCCAGCCCTACCCGGACGGCTAGGAGCATGGTGCAGCGCGCCGGTGCCGGCCGCCGCTGGCTGATCTGGGTGGCGGTGGTCCCGATCGTCGCCTGGGCGATCGTCCGTGGTTTCGGTCTTGAGAGCGGCTTTCCGCTCGATGCCCTGATCGCCTACACGCCCTATGTCGCGGTCGCCGCGCTTCTCATCGCCGGCGTCGCCCTCGCATTGAGGAATTGGGCCGCGGCGCTGATCGGCATGCTCGCCCTCGTCTGGCTGGCAGCGGGGATCGCGCCGCGAGCGATCGGTCATGGCGAAGACGCGCAGCCGGGGGACCTCGAGGTCGAAGTCCTCGCCGCGAATGTCCACCACGGGACCGCGAATCCCGCGGACCTGATCGATCTCGTCGAGCGTCGTGGGGTGGATGTGATGAGCGTCGAGGAGCTGACGCCTCGCTTCGCCCACGACCTCCGGCGAGGCGGACTCGGCGTCGTGCTGCCCCACTCGGTCCTCTCGATGCGGTCGGGGGCGAGCGGCGGCGGGATCTACTCGCGCTACCCACTGGCGAGGCTGCCCGCACCGCCGACCGTCGGCTTCCGGATGCCGCGGGCGCGGATCGCGCTTCCCGGCTCCCGGTCCCTCCGCGTCGTCGCAGTCCATCCCCATCCGCCCGAGGCGAACAGCACCGGCAGCTGGAGCGCCGGTCTGCACTCGCTTCCGAGCCCGGATCCCGATGGTGAACCCTGGATCCTGCCGGGTGACTTCAACGCCACCCTCGACCACGCCGAACTGAGGCGGATTCTCGACCTCGGCTACCGCGACGCGGCAGAGGTGACCGGCAAGGGGCTGATCCCGACCTGGCCGGAGATGGGCCACAACCTGCCGCCGGTGACGATCGACCACATCCTCGCCGAGCGGCGGATCAGGATCCTCTCCTACGAGGTCGACGACATCCCGGGCAGCGACCACCGCGCGGTCTACGCGCGGCTGGCGGTGCCGCCCTCGCTATCCGGTCACTCCGCCCGCTGAGCGGCCGCCGCTGTCCCCGGGACCTGGTCCGGGAGCGGTCCTGCCATCGACCACCTTGGTGAACGTCATCCAGCGGTCGTAGGCGCCGAGCGCGCTCTGCAGCTGGTCGCCGCGGATCATCGTCGTCCCGCCGGTGCCGATCAGCCGCGCCCAGACGATCCGGGGCGAGGAACCGCGCTTGGTGACGACGACCCGCTTCAGCCGGCCGTCCAGGTAGCCACCGAGCCTGGCGCTTATCTCCCGGCCGGAGAACCGGAGCGTCCAGGAGTGCAGCGGGCAGGCGCCGTCGTAGGGGTCGGGGACCCCGACCAGGTAGGGGACGGGCGGGCCGAAGAAGACGTTCTGGATGCTCTCCGTGTGGCCGCCAGAGCAGGCTGAGAAGAAGGCCTGGGCCACTTCTCCGTGGTAGAGGACGACCTGGCCCTTGGTCCGGGCGGCGGCGGCGTTGGTCCGAGCCGTCTCGCTGCCGATCCCCTCGTAGACCTGGCTGCGGGTGTCGTCGTAGAGGTCGAACCCGTTGCCGCCGACGCTGCTCGTCAGGGCGATGGAGCGCACCGCCACCGCCTGGGCCTCGAGCTCCGCCATCGGCCAGGAGGGCGGCGACTCGTTGGCGATCACCCCCTTCGCGTACTGGTCGACCGCCACGGAGTTGATCGCATTGAGCGAGCCGGCGGCGCTCCTGGTCGGCACCACCTCGAGCGCGCCGCGGTAGGCGTCGCCGTCGATTCGGACGCTGCCGGCCCCGGCGGCGCGGAGCTTCGCGCCGCAGTTGGCGAGCGTCCGGCCGCCGCCGGCACGCAGCCGCACACTCCCACCGACCCGGTGGGCGGCGTAGGTCATGCCGGGATCGAGCGAATGGCCGCAGGCGCCGCCGGCGCCGCTGAACCGGACATCGCCGCCGTCGATTCCGACCAGCACGCGGACGACGTGGGGGCCGCTGATCGTGCCGACCGTGGTGCCGGTGTAGTAGTGGGCGAGGATCGCCCGGTAGCCGAACCCGTGGGTCGCGAAGCCGTAGGCGCCGTACTGGCTCATCCCGACGCCGTGCCCGAATCCGTGCCCCCTGACCACCCAGCTGACCCCTGCTCTGGCCGTCGCCGGCGCGAGCAGGAGTGCCAGGACGGCAAGGATGGTGAGGCGACTGCGCATGACCGGAGAACCAATTCGCGCTTGGCGAGTCGCGGCCTGCTCTAGGCTGAATGAGACGAACCAGAGGAGGTCAGCAATGGCGACGCAGACGGTCCAGGCGGTCGATCACAAACTCCTCGTCGCGGGCGAGTGGGAAGCGACGGGCGATTGGGACGAGGTTCTCAGTCCCTACGACCAGACACCTGTCGGCAGGGTCGCCCAGGGCGACGCCGCGCTGGTCGACAGGGCGGCGCGGGCCGCCCACGATGCCTTCGCGGCCGGAGACTTCCCCCAGCATGAGCGGGCGGCGATGCTCGATCGCGCCGCCGAGATCGCCGGCGAACGGACCGAGGACCTGGCGCTGACGATCGCCGCCGAGGCGGGGAAGCCGCTGAAGACCGCGACGGTCGAGGCCGAACGATGTGTCTCGACCCTCACCTTCTCGGCCGTCGAGGCGCGGAAGCTGACCGGCGGCACCGTGCCGATGGAGGCCTCGGCCGCGGGCGCCGGCAAGCTCGGGGTGATGATGCGCGTCCCCTTCGGGGTGGTCGGCGCGATCAGCCCGTTCAACTTCCCGCTCAATCTCGTCGCCCACAAGCTCGGGCCCGCGATCGCCGCCGGCAATGCCGTCGTCCTCAAGCCCGCCGGCCAGACCCCGATCTCGGCGATCAAGCTGGCCGAGATCCTGCTCGAGGCGGGCCTCCCCGACGGCTGGCTCAGCGTCATCCCGGGCAGCGGCTCCGACGTCGGCAACGCGATCGTCGAGCACGAGCTGACCCGCGCCCTGACCTTCACCGGCTCGGGGCCGGTCGGGTGGGCAATCCGCAGCAAGGTCCCGCACAAGAAGGTCAACCTCGAGCTCGGCTCGAACGCGCCCCTGATCGTCCACAACGACGGCGACTGGGAGACGGCGGCCGACAAAACCAAGCTCCACGCCTATTCGCACGCCGGCCAGAGCTGCATCTCGATCCAGCGGATCCTCGTCCACGAGGACGTCGCCGACGCCTACACCGAGCGCCTCGTCGCCAACGTCGGCGAGCTGACGGTTGGCGACCCGCTCGATCCCGAGACCGACGTCGGGCCGCTGATCTCGCCCGACGACCGCGACCGGGTCAAGGACTGGGTCAACGAGGCGGTGGCCGCCGGCGCTGAGCTCCTGACCGGCGGCGAGCTCGTCGACGAGGGCCGCTGCCTGGCGCCGACGGTGCTCGGGTCGCCCTCGCGCGAGTCCAAGGTCTGGTGCGAGGAGATCTTCGGCCCGGTCGCGACGATCGACCGCTACTCGGACTTCGGCGAGGCGCTGCGGATGGCGAACGACTCGAAGTTCGGGCTCCAGGCGGGTGTCTTCACCCGCGACGTCGGCCGCGGTCTCGAGGCGGCCGACGCGCTCGAGTTCGGCGGCGTCCTGATCAACGAGGTGCCGACCTTCCGCGCCGACCAGATGCCCTACGGCGGCGTCAAGGACTCGGGCAACACACGCGAGGGGCCGGCCTACTCGGTGATCGAGCTGACCGAGGAGCGGTTCGTCACCTTCCAGGGCTGACGGCTAGTCGTGCGGGCGGGCCATCCGGCGGTGGTCGAGGGCCTCCTCGAGCACCGCCGGCTCGACGCCCTGCTCGAGGGCGACCTCGCGCAGCGAGCGACCTGACTCGGCCGCCGCCTTGACGATGTCGGCGGCGCGGTCGTAGCCGATGTGGGGGTTGAGGGCGGTCGCGGTCGCGAGGGTCGCCTCGGCGTGGCGCTCGGTCATCTCCTCGTTGGCCTCGATGCCGGCGACGCATTTCTCGCTCAGCAGCCTCGAGGCCGAGGTGAGCAGCTTGATCGAGTCGAGCAGGTTGCGGGCTATCAGCGGCACCCGGACGTTGAGCTCGAACTGGCCCTGGCTGCCGGCGACGGTGATCGCGGCGTCGTTGCCGATCACCTGGGCCGCGACCTGGATCACGACCTCGGGGATCACCGGGTTGACCTTGCCGGGCATGATCGAGGACCCCTTCTGGAGCTCAGGCAGGCGCAGCTCGGCGAGTCCGGCGCGCGGCCCGGAGCCCATCAGGGCGAGGTCGTTGGCGATCTTGTTGAGCGAGACCGCGTAGACCTTGAGCATTCCCGAGAGCTCGACCAGGGCGTCGCGGTTGCCCTGCGCCTCGAACGGGTCCGCCGGGCCTGAGATCTCGAGCCCGGTCTCGGATGCGAGCCTCTCGCGAACCTTGGCGGCGAACTCGGGATGGGTGTTGAGGCCGGTCCCGGTCGCGGTGCCGCCGAGCGGGATCTGCCCGACCCGGCGCAGGGTCGACTCGATCCGCTGTGACCCGAGACGGACCTGGGCCGCGTAGCCGCCGAACTCCTGGCCGAGGGTGACCGGGACCGCGTCCATCAGATGGGTGCGTCCCGCCTTGACGATGTCGGCGAACTGGGAGGCCTTCGCCTCCAGCGCCGCGCCGAGGCCGTCGATCGCCGGCAGCAGGTCGCGCTTGACCTCGCCGAGGGCGGCGATGTGGACCGCGGAGGGAAAGACGTCGTTCGAGGATTGGCCCATGTTGACGTGGTCGTTGGGGTGGGCCTCGTCGCCGGCAAGCTCCGCGATCACCTCGTTCGCGTTCATGTTCGAGGAGGTCCCCGACCCGGTCTGGAAGACGTCGATCGGGAACTGGTCGTCGTGCTCGCCTGCCGCGACGGCCTCGCCGCCCGCAGCAATCCGCTCCGCCAGGTCCGCGTCGAGCTTGCCGAGCTCGGCGTTGACCCGCGCTGCGGCGGCCTTCAGCCGCCCCAGCTCCCGGACCACGGGCACCGGGACCCGCTCGCCCGAAACCGGAAAGTTCTCGACCGCCTTCATGGTCTCACCACCCCAGAGCTGCTCAGTCAAAGTCGTCGCCTCCATCGAGTTCATCATCCGGAGCGTATTCAACGGCCGTCGCCAGAGGGCTCTAGCCGAGGACCTGGCCGGCTTCGAACCCGGCTTCGTAGGCGCGTTCGAGCCGGCGCGGCAGCGGCCGATCGCCGGAACTGTACTTGGCCGCCGCTTCGAGCCGGCGCACCAGCTCGGAATGGATGCCCGCGGTGTCTTCGGCTCCGCGTTCGACCGCGCCGAGCAGGAAGCCGAGCTGGACCGCGGCCGGCCCGCCGGGGTTCTGGCGGGCTTCGGAGTTGAGCGCGGTCGCCGCTCGCACCATCGAGATCCCGATCGTCGCCAGCTCGCCTCCGCCCTGGTTCTTCGTCACGCAGTCGCTGATCCGGGTCCCGCCGGGAAGCCTGACCGGTTCCGGCGCGTCCTCGAGCGCCTGCAGATAGGTCTTCGAGCCTTCGAGGCAGGCGACCGGCGTCCCCTCATCGTTCGTGCCGCAGGCCGGCAGCGCGAGTGCGAGAGCGGTCAGGCCAATGGCGATCGAGACAGGGCGGCGCATCGGCCAATCCTATGTAGGCGGGCTGGTGCCTCAGTCGCCGCGAGGCGAGAGCCCGCCCGAGCGGACCGTCGAGATCCCGCCAGGGGGCGGCGGGGGCTCGGCCGGATGTGCGCGCCGCTGTGCGGCTGGCTGCTGGGCCACGCCCTGGAAGCCGACCGGGAAGACTTCGACCCATTCGGCGAGCTGTGAGGGGGGCGCCGGGGCGTGGGACCAGGAGAGATGCAGATGGTTGCCGCAGCCGTGGCCGGCATCGCCGTTGTACCCGACCCACCGGAACGGCGGCCGCGGCAGGTTCTGGCGCGGCTCCGCCCAGTGGGCGAGGAGGCTGATGCCGCGCCAGGTGCGGTCGCAGCGGCCGTCGCCGTTGAGCGGAACGATGTCGACCGCGAGGCCGTTGAGGTGATCGGAGTGCTCGACGTGGCAGCCGCGGCAGCCGACCTGTTCTCCGTCCGGCAGCCTGCCGGAGAACCCGTCGGTGATGTAGATCGGATAGCGGGCGGCGATCCAGCGCAGGTCGGGGACGATCCGGCGGTCGACCATGTCGCCTTCGGCGTGCGGCACCGCGGCGGGGATCGGGACGATCTCCCCCGCGGCGTAGGAGAGCCTGGTCGGGATCGGCGACGCGACGGCGAGCGGCGCGGCCATGACCCCCAGCGCGGGCAGCGCCAGGGCGAGGCCCAACGCGACACGCAATGCCTTGCTCCTGCC
>DATAOP010000089.1:0-27691 GCA_036265675.1 Solirubrobacterales bacterium | reverse complement strand
CCCCCGCCTCCTCCAGCGACTTCGCCCAGTGGATGTTTGCCGCCTCGTCGAAGCGCGCTTTCAGCTCGACCATGCAGACCGCCTGCTTGCCGCGTTCGGAGGCGCGGATCAGGGCGGGGACGAGAGGGGAGTCGTCGCTCGTCCGGTACACCGTCTGCTTGATCGCGAGGACGTCGGGGTCGGCGACTGCCTGGGCCACGAAGCGCTCGACCGAGGTCGCGAACGAGTCGTAGGGATGGTGGACGAGGATGTCGCCCTGCCGGATCGCCGCGAACATGTCGACCGGCTCGTCGTCCTCCCCCTGCAGCCGCGGCTGGGTGGCCGGCGTCCACGGCTCGTAACGGAGCTCCGGCCGGCCCGGGACCTCGGCGATGTCGCTGAGGTCGGCGAGGTCGATCAGCCCCTCGATGTCGTAGACCTCGCGGGCTTCGAGCCGCAGCGCGTCGATCAGCTGGCCCCGCAGCTTGGGATTCATCCCAGACGCGACCTCGAGCCTCACGACCTCGCCGAAACGGCGGCGACGGAGTTCGTCCTGGACCGCCTGGAGGAGGTCGTCGGCCTCGTCGGAGACGGTGAAGTCGGTGTCGCGCGTGACCCGGAAGTAGCCGTGGTCGACGACCTCGGTGCCGGGGAACAGAGCGTCGAGGTTGGCGGCGATCGCCTCCTCGAGCGGCACGAACGCCTCTCCCCCGGCCTTGCCGATCCGCAGGAAGCGACCGAGCAGCTCCTTCGGCACCTTGACCCGGGCGATGATCTCCGTGGCGCTCTCGGGGTCGCGGAGCAGGACCCCGAGGCTGAGCGAGAGGTTCGAGCTGTTGGGGAAGGGCCGGCCGAGGCCGATGACGAGGGGGGTCAGGGCCGGGAAGACCTGGTCGTGGAAGCGGGCATCGATTTCGCGCCGCTCCTCCTCGTTCGCGGTCTCGAGCGAGACGAGGCGGATTCCCTCCTCCTCTAGCTCGGGGCGGATCGTCCCCTCGAAGCAGCGGTGAAGGCGGCGGTCGAGGTCGAGGACGCGCCCCTGGATCAGCTCGATCTGCTCACCGGGCCCGAGGCCGTCGGGGCCGCGGGCGTCGATTCCGGCCTCGAGCTGGTCGAACAGCCCGGCGACCCGGACCATGAAGAACTCGTCGAGGTTCGAGGCGTAGATCGAGCAGAACCGAACCCGCTCCAGCAGCGGGACCTCCGGGTCCTCGGCCAGTTCCAGCACCCGTTGGTTGAAGTCGAGCCAGGAGAGCTCACGATTGAAATAGAGCGCTGGATCGTCGATCCAGTCATCGTACTGCCGGCCCCTCGCCGTGCCGCCAGGCTGTCGGTCAGAGGCTGTGCTCGAGCGCCGCCCAGGTGCCGCGGCTGGCCGCGGCCTGCCAGAGGTCATGGAAATCACGGAACCTCTGCTCGCGCCGAGCCCGGAGCAGCGCCGTCAGCGACGGGATCTCCTCGACGCGGGGCAGCATCACATCGCAGTCGTGGATGTCGCCGAGGACGGTCTGCAGGTCGCCGGCGACCCTGCGGGCGGCTTCCGCCTCATCGCCGAAGCACGACTCGGTGATTTCGAGGACGTAGCGCAGGCGCTTGGCTGCGATCCGCATGTCGTGCTGCGCGGCCGCGGCGAGCGGATCGAGCGCCTCCTCGGCAAGGCCGCGAAGCTCATCGAGCCTGGTGGCGACGATCCGGGCGCTGTTCGCGCGCAGCGGCCGCTCGGGATCGAGGCCCTCGACCGGGCGCGCCCTCATCCGGCAGCCGCCTCGACGAGCCTGTCCAGACGACGCCTCAGCTTCGCCAGCCGCTTCTCCGCGACCGCCGGGACGAGCCTCTCGTTCGCCTCGCGCTGCTCCTTGCGCAGGTCGCCGATCAGAAACGCGAGGCGGTCGGCGTCGGGCCCGTGGATCTCGCCGGCAAGGCCACCGAGGAACTCGACGGCGACATCGCGGTCGCGGCGCTCGCCGAGGAGGTCGGCGAGCTCCTTGACCCGCTTCAGCGCCTTGCGCCACCTCTTCGCCGGAAAGCAGTCCTCGAAGACCTCCATCGCAGCCCGCAGGCGGCGCGTCGCCACCCGCATGTCGTGGACCCGCTCGATGTCGCCGGTGTCGAGGACGCCGCGTGAGTGCTCGAACAGCTCATCGGCGCGCACCTCGATGACCCGAGCCGCCGCCCGCGCGAACGGCGCCTCGCAATCGAGGTCGGTGATCTCCCTCGCGCGCGCCACGGGTTGAGGCTACGGCAGCGGCCGACCCGGGAGGATCAGGCCGCGAGCCGGGACGGGGTGCCGTTGGCGTCGCCGTTCAGGAGCCCGAGGATGACGCCCTCTCGCAGGCCTCCCTTGCCGATCTGCAGCGGCTGCCCGAGCAGCTCCGAGACCTTCTCGAGCAGGAGGACGCCGGTGGCGAGGATCCGGACCCGCTCCGGGTCGAGCTCGAAGCGACGGGCGACGTCCGCCGCCGGCTCGCCGACCAGGATCCTGATCCCGCGCTCGAGCGTCTCGTACTCGAGCACCGCTCCGACAAGCCGGCGCAGCGAGGTGGCGCTGCCGCCGACCGCGACGGCCTGCGACGGGTGCTCGATCGCGACGTCCTCGAAGTTCTCATCGATCCGCTCGCGGATCCGGCGGATCTCGGCCGCCGACGGGGGGTCGGCGGAGATCAGCTCGTCGGCGAGCGTCCCCGATCCGATCTGCCAGGAGCGGACCTGTTCGACCCCGTCCGGGACGGTTCCGAGCACGACCTCGGTCGAGCCGCCACCGACGTCGACGACGCCGACGGTGCCCTCGACCGGGTGGCCGAGCGTTTTCGTCGCCCCGATGAAGGCGAGCCGGCCCTCCTCCTGCTCAGTGAGGACCTCGATCGGGACCCCGGCGACCTCGCCGATGCGGTCGGCGGCCCACTCGGCGTTGCTCGACTCACGCACGGCCGCCGTGGCGACGGCGCGGATCACGTCGGCGCCGAGCTCGTGCGCGAGCCTGACCTGGGTGGCGACCACCTGCGCGACCTCGGAGACCTTCTCGGGGACGATCGCGCCGTCGGCGTCGAGTGCCTTGTTGATGCGCGTGTAGGCACGCTGCTCCATCACCTTCTTGAGCTGGCCGTCGACCGGCTCGGCGACCAGCACGCGCGTCGTGTTCGACCCGATATCTATGGCGCCGCAGAGCATCAGTGACGTTTGTCCATGTTGTCAGACGACCCGGATTCATCATGGCCGTGGTGTCGGCTGCGGGTGCGAGGCGTCCTCGAACTCGCGAAAGAGGCCGGTGACGACGAAGGCGACCTGCTCGCCGATGTCGACGGCGTTGTCGCCGATCCGCTCGATCGCGCGGGCCGCGAGCAGCATCGTCATCGCCCACTCCCGCATGTCGGGGTCGTCGCCGAGCTCGAGCGCGAGGCTGAAGCACTCCCGGTTGAGGTCGTCGACGGCGTCGTCCCGGCGCACCAGGTCGCGGGCCATCTCGACGTTTCGCTCCTCGAACGAGCGCTTCGACTGGGCGATCAGCGCCCCGGTCTGCGCTCCCATCGCCAGGATCAGCCTGACCATCTCCTCGTCGGCGGGCGGCTCGTTCCCGGTCAGTGGGATCAGCTTGCAGACGTTCACGCACTGGTCGCCCATCCGCTCGACGTTCTTCAGCACGTGCAGCAGCGCCGAGATCAGGCGCAGGTCGGTCGCAACCGGGGCCTGCGTCGCCAGCAGCGTTATCAACGCCTGGTGCACCTCGAGGTAGCGGCCGTCGATCCGGTCGTCGTCGGCGATCACCAGCTGGGCGAGCTCGACGTCCTGATGCTCGACCGCCTCGAGCGTGCGGGCAAGGGCCGCGCTGACGAGCTCGAGCCCGCCCAGCGCGCCCGCCTCGAGCGCCTCGAGTTCCTCCTGGTATTCGGCGCGGGTGACCTCGGGCGTCATCCGAACCGCCCGCTGACGTAGTCCTCGGTCGCCTGCTCTCTCGGGCTGGTGAAGATCGTCTCCGTCGGCCCGATCTCGACCAGCCGGCCGGGCCTCCCCGTTTCCTCGAGGTTGAAGAACGCAGTCGTGTCGCTGGCCCGCGCCGCCTGTTGCATGTTGTGGGTGACGATCACGATCGTGTAGCGGCTCTTCAGCTCGGCGATCAGGTCCTCGATCGCGAGGGTCGCGACCGGGTCGAGCGCCGAGCATGGCTCGTCCATCAGCAGGACCTCGGGCTCGACCGCGATCGCCCGGGCGATGCAGAGGCGCTGCTGCTGCCCTCCCGAGAGGCCCGAGCCCGGCCGGTCGAGGCGGTCCTTGACCTCATTCCAGAGGTGGGCGCCGCGCAGCGAGCGCTCTACCACCTCGTCCTTTACCGATTTCCTCACCCGGCCCGAGGCGAGCGAGAGGCCGGCGGCGACGTTCTCGTAGATCGACATCGTCGGGAACGGGTTCGGCGCCTGGAAGACCATCCCGACCATCCGGCGCACCTTCACCGGGTCGATGCCGCTCGCGTAGATGTCCTGCTCGTCAAGTGTGATTTCGCCCTCGACCCTGGCCCCGGCGGTCAGCTCGTGCATCCGGTTGAGGCTGCGGAGGAAGGTCGTCTTGCCGCAGCCGGAGGAGCCGATCAGGGCCGTCACCTTGTGCGGCTCAACCGTCATCGTGACGTCCTGGACCGCCTGCAAGTCGCCGTAGTACAGGTTGAGGTCGCGGGTCCGCATCGTCGCCGCGACGCTGCGACCCGGGGTGCCGGCGTCGATCCCCGACCTGGCTTCGGTCGATTCGGTCGTGCCCACCGCGGCGTCGCTGCGCTTCGCTCCCGTCGGTTCCACCATCGCTTCTGTCTTCCTTTCCTTCACCGGCTACCGGATCTCCGTCCTGTACCGGCGATAGACGAGCCTGGCGGCGACGTTGAGCAGCATCACGATCACGATCAGGGTCAGCGCCGCCGCCCAGGCGCGGTCGTAGCTGTCCGTTTTGTGAATGCCCGGCGTGCGGTACTCGCTGTAGGCGTAGACGGCGAGGTTCTGCATCCGGCCCTGGAAGGGGTTCGTGTTGATCGAGTCGACGACGCCAGTCGTCACCAGCAGCGGCGCCGTCTCGCCGACGATCCGCGCGATCGCGATCATCACCCCGGTGACGAGGCCGGCGAACGCGGTCGGCAGGACGACCTTCACGATCGTCTTCCACTTCGGGGTGCCGAGCGCGTACGCGGCTTCGCGCAGGTGATCGGGCACGACCTTCAGCACCTCCTCGGCCGAGCGGATCACGATCGGGACCATCAATACCGAGAGGGCGACGGAGCCCATGACGCCGAGCCGGATCCCGGGGCCGAGGAAGATCGCGAACAGGGCGTAGGCGAACAGGCCGGCGACGATCGAGGGAATGCCGGTCATCACGTCGACGAAGAACGTGAGCGCGCGAGCCAGCCTGCCCGCGCCGTACTCGTTGAGGTAGATCGCGGCCATGATCCCGATCGGCACCGAGATCAGCGCCGCGACGCCGGTGATCACAATCGTGCCGACGATCGCGTGGGCCGCTCCGCCGCCGTTGATGATCCCGTGCGGCGTCCCGGTCAGGAATTCCCAGTCGAGCCCGGGCAGGCCCCGGCTCGTCACCTGGTAGAGGAGCGAGATCAGCGGGATCAGCGCCAGCCCGAAGGCGGCGACGATCGTGAAGGTGGCCAATCGGTCTAGGGCGCGCTTCGGGCCCTCGACCGGGCGCGACCAGGCGTAGATCGCGACGCAGGAGACGATCGTCGCGACGACCATCAGCAGCGCGACGCCGAGCGAGCCCGCTGCCGAGAGGACGAGCGTCGAGAGCGCGAGCGAGCCGGCGACCACGCCGTAGGGCGCCCAGTCCGGAAGAGCTCCGCCGCGAAGCTGCCTCGGGACCGGCGGCATCGAGGTTGCGGCCCGGGCCTCCATCTACCCCACCCCCCGCCGGGCGATGATCGCCCGCGCGATCAGGTTGGTGACTAGCGTGATCGCGAAGAGGGCCAGGCCCGAGGCGATCAGCGCGTTGACCGCGATGCCCGAGGACTCGGGAAATTCGAGCGCGATGTTCGCGGCGATCGTCGAGGGGTTCGACTGGCTGATCAGGTTGAAGGTGACGATCCCGGAGACCGAGAGGATGATCGTCACCGCCATCGTCTCGCCAAGGGCTCGCCCGAGCCCCAGCATCGCGCCGCTGATCACCGACGACCGGCCGAACGGCACGACGGTCATCCTGATCATCTCCCAGCGGGTCGCGCCCAGGGCCAGGGCCCCTTCCTGCAGCCTGCGCGGCGTCTGCGAGAAGACCTCACGAGCGACGGCGGAGACGATCGGGAGGATCATCACCGTGAGGACGAGCCCGGCGACCAGCATCGTCCGCCCCGTCACCGACGCCGGGCCGGCGAAGAACGGGATGAAGCCGAGCTTCTGTTCGAGCCACTCGAGCACCGGCACCGCCGCAGGCCCGAGGACGAAGATCCCCCAGAGGCCATAGACGACGCTCGGCACCGCCGCCAGCATGTCGACGAAGAAGCCGAGCACCAGCACCAGCCGCCTTGGCGCGATGTGGCTGATGAAGATCGCGACCGCGACCGCGAGCGGGACCGCGAGGACGACCGCCAGGGTCGCCGCGAGGACCGTCCCGAACGCGAGCGGGGCAACGTATTCGATCAGCCCCTTGCCTTCGGGCAGCTTCGCGGAGTCGGCCGTGATCGCCGGCATCGCTTCGACGATCAGGAAGAGCGCGACCCCCGCCAGCAGCGCGAGGATCGTGACCCCGGCGGCGATCGAGAGATAGGAGAAGACCCGGTCGCCGCCGGCGCGGCGCGCGCCGGATGCCATCGCCAGGACCTGACCGGCGTTGGTCGTGGTGTCGGCGCGCGCCTCCATCGATCAGCGTCCAGCGCCGTTACGAGGTTTCGATCGCGGCGACGGCCGGGTCGATCCTCCTGGTCAGCGCATCGGAGAGCGGCGCCGAGCCGGCGTTTTCGGCGGCGACTTCCTGGCCTTCGGGGCTTATCGCGTATTCGAGATAGGCCTTGACGATCGCCGCTTCCGAGGCGGAGTCGTACTTCGTGCAGGCGATCATGTAGGAGACGAGGACGATCGGATAGACGCCCTGCGATTCCGTCTTCCGATCGAGTTCGAACGGGTACATGTACTGGCCCTTGGCGATCTCCTTCGCTTCGGGTGACTCCTCGAGCACTTTCGCGGCGGCCTCGGGAGTCGGTTCGGCGTATTCGCTCCCGACCTTGATCTTGGCGATGCCGAGTTCGCCGGCCTGGCTGGCGTCGGCGTACCCGATCGTCCCGTCACCGGCGTTCACCGCTTCGACGACGCCGGATGTGCCCTGTGCGGCTTCGCCGCCCTTCACCGGCCAGTCGCCGCTGACTTCGTACTTCCAGATGCTGGGGACGACCTGGGAGAGATAGTCGGTGAAGTTCTCGGTGGTCCCCGACTCGTCGGAGCGGTTGACCGGGGTGATGCGGGTGTCCGGCAGTTCGGCGCCGGGGTTGAGCTTGGTGATCTCCGGGTCGTTCCAGGTGGTGATTTCCTGGTTGAAGATCCTCGCCACGGTTTCGGCGTCGAGGTTGAGTTCTTCGACGCCCTGGAGGTTGTAGATGATCGCGATCGGCGAGACGTAGACCGGGACCTCGACGACTTCGCCGGGCTGACACCGTTCGATCGCCTTCTTCAGCTCGCCTTCTTCTTCTTCGAGCGCCGCGTCGCTCCCCGCGTACGCGACCCCGCCGCCGATGAACTGTTCGCGGCCCCCGCCCGACCCGACCGGGTCGTAGGAGATCGTCGCGCCGGAGTTTTGATTGACGAATTCAGCGGTCCACGCTTCCTGCGCCGCCTCCTGCGCGGTCGATCCGGCGCCCGCGATTTCGCCGGAGACGTCGCCCTCCGATGCACCGGTTGCGCTATCCCCGCCGCACGCCGCCACCCCGAACGCCAGGGTGCACGCGCAGGCAATGACCATCAGCCACCTAGAGCCACTCACTCTTTTCTCCTTCTCATTGGTTGTCGCCAGCCTGCCAGCGACTCCGCGCCCCCTTGTTACGTGGCTGTATCGGGGGTGTGAAAAAGATGTGAAAGCCGCGGCGCGGCTGCTATTTCAGGGTGAGGCTCTTGTGAACGGGCGGTAAATCGTCCGCCGGCTCCGCTGATGAGACGGCCTCGGCCTCGTCTCCGCCGAGCGGCTCGGGATCGAATCGATAGCCGACGCCGAAATGGGTGTGGATGTAGCGCCAGGCCGGCGAGCGCTTCTCGAGCTTGTGCCTGAGCTTGCGGACGAAGACGTCGACCGAGCGGTCGCCGTGCGCCATCGCGTACCCCCAGACACGTTGATAGATCGCCTCGCGCTCGAAGACTCGCCCAGCCGAGTCGGCGAGCACCTGGAGCAGCTCGAACTCGCGCCGGGTCAGGTCGAGGCTGGTGCCGGCGACGAACGCCTCGAAGCGGTCGGCGCGGATCTCGAGCTCACCGAGGACAAGGGGCCCGGCGTCAGGCACGGGCCCGGCCCGGCGACGGCGCCGCAGCACCGCTTCGACCCTGGCGACGACCTCCTCGGGGTGACAGGGCTTGCCGACCCAGTCATCGACGCCGAGCCGCAGCGCGCGCACCCGCTGGGCAACTGTCGACCGGGTGGTGCAGACGATGACCCCGAGCTCGGGAAGCTTTCTGCAGACCTGCTCGAGATAGTTCCATCCCTCCTCGCCGAGGACGGCCGGGTCGAGCACGAGGGCGTTGAGCTTCATCGCGACCAGCTCCTCGGGGGGGATGCCGCCGCTCACGGTCCGCTGCTGCCAACCGGCGGACTCGGTTCGCTTCGACAACACGGTGACGAAGCCGCTGTCGTCGTCGATGACCGCGAGCCTGATCTTTTGGAGCTCGGGCATGTGGCGGGACGATTGTAAGCACCCGCGACGGCGTCGCACCCCAGGCTGCGCCTACGTTCACCAAATTTTCACAGCGCACCGACCAATCAGCCGGCATCTGCTCTGCTCTCGCTCGGGCCAGAAGAGACAGAGATGGACTGGCCCTCGCTCCCGCGTCCGCGATGCCGGGTCTCGGCGAGGGACGAACGGGGCTCGCGCTCGTGCCGGCCATGCCGGTTAACGCCTAGAAAGTGGGCGGTCGCAATCCCGTGGCGATGATGAGGAGGATCGCGGCGCCGGCGAAGTAGCGGTAGAGGACGAAGGGGCGGTAGCTGTGGGTGCGGACGAGGCGCAGGAGCCAGGCGATCGCGAGGTAGCCGGAGATCGCCGCGGCCGCGGTGCCGACGATCATCGGGCCGGCGACGCCGCTGGGGAGGCCTTCGTGGATCGCTTTCGCCGCTTCGAAGATGGTTGCCCCGAATACGATCGGGATCAGAAGCAGGAAGGAGAAGCGGGCGGTCGCGTCGCGGTCGAGGCCGAGGTAGCGGCCGGCGGTGATCGTGATTCCCGAGCGCGACGTGCCGGGGGCCAGCGCGAGGACCTGGGCGAGGCCGATGTAAAACCCGTCCCTGACCGTGGAGCCCTCGAGCGACTTGCGCTCCGGCAGGCGATCGGCGTACCCGAGCAGCGCCCCGAAGAAGATCAGCTGGATCGCGATCATCCACGGCTCACCGAGGTGATCCTCGAGAAAGCCGGAGCCGAGCCCACCGAAGATCACAGCCGGGATCGTGCCGACCGCGATCGCGACCGAGAGCCGCTGGGAGTCGGTCTCGACCGCGCGGGCGCCCACCGCCTCGACGAAGCCGCGGATCAACTCGACGACCTCGCGCCGGAAATAGGTGATCGCCGCGACGAGCGTCCCGGCGTGGAGCGCCACGTCGAAGGTCCGGTTGAAGTCGTCGTGGTCGATCAGGAACGTGTAGTCCTGCAACCAGGGGACGATGATCAGGTGGCCGGAGGAGGAGATCGGCAGGAACTCGGTCAGCCCCTGGACTACCCCCAGGAGGAGGGCCTCGAGCTCAGACATCTTCGCGGAGAGACATGTGGCGCGGGAGCCTAGAGGCCCGGCTGGTCAGGTAGATTTCGGAGCTGTGAAGACTCCGTCCCGCCGCACCCGCGCAATCTCCGCGCTGCTGGCAACCCTCGCGGCCGCGCTCCTCGCCGCCCCGGCGGCGCTGGCCGACAACGGCACCGGGCTCGCCGGTCCGATCACTGACAAGGGGGTGACCTTCATCTGCTTCGGGGTCATCTTTTTCTTCGCGGCGCTGGTGATCGTCCTCTCGCTGATCCAGGGCAGGCTCGAGAAGCGGAAGGAAATGCGCCAGTACGACCTCGATCGTTTCGGCAGCCGGCGCTAGCCCAGCGTGAACCCGGAGAGCAGGCGTTTCTCGCTCTCGCCCTCGATCTTCGCGACGACCTCCACCCTTCCCTCCAGCGGCGTTCCGCGGATCTTCGTCGCCAGCAGGTCATCGACCTGAAAGATCCCGGCCGAGTTGTTGAGCTCGATCTCGATCCGCACGGCCCTTTCCTCGCCGGGCTCGATCCGGACCTCATCGATCGCCGCCGCCGAGATCGAGTGGATGCCCTCGCGGCCGGCCTCGAGCGGGATCCGGGTGCGGCCCTGCGCCATGTCGAGGGCGTCGGCGACCCGGACGACGCCGGCCTCGACCGTGTAGGGCTCACCGCGCCGGCGGTGACCGATGATCGCGTGCAGGATCTCCGAGGCGATCACGGTGCGTTTCGGCTCCTTGTATGAGCCGGCGAGCAGGCGGTCGAGAGCGCCGGAGGCGAGAAAGAGGCTGTAGGCCTCGTGATCGTTGCGATGGATCGACATTCCGATGTCGTGCAGCAGGGCGCCGCCGGCGACGACGACCTCCGCATCGCGCGCCGACATCCCATGGTCGGCGACGACGCTCGGCTCGACGCCGTCCCTGACCAGGAGGCGCAACAGCCGCAGGGCGATGTTGAGGACGATCTGCATGTGGACCCAGGAGTGGTCCGACATCCCCAGCCGTTCGGCGTGGATCTGCTGCATGTACCACCAGGCGCGGACCTGATCGTCCTCGTTGACCGCCGCCAGGAAGCTCTCGAGTTTGCGATTGCCGCGAGTCGGCACCCGCACGGCCGCCTCGTCGATCGCCTCCCTGAGCGGCTTCCGAGGCGGCCCCTCGGGGTCCGGAGCGGGAACTCGCTCTTCGTTCAAACCAATGCCTCGCGCTTCGCTCGCTGCACGAAGAGACAGAAATGGACGCTTGCTCGCTCCGCGCTCATCGATGCTGATCGTATGGCAGGGGCCCGGCGGCCCCCGCCGGAGGGCCGGCTAGCCGCAGACGGGCCAGGGACTGGAGCCCGAGCTCGCGTAGAGGAGCGCCGCCCGGTAGTCCTGCTCGGCCTCGGGCGCCGCGGCGGGGTCGCCGCTGCCTCCGACCGAGGCCCAGGTTTCGTACGTGAACTGGTACTTCCCGCGATAGCTCCCGTCTGAGGACACGCTCGCCGGGTCGCCGCCGGACTCGCAGGCCGCGATCGCGTCGAGGGTTTCCTGCGAGACCCCGCCCGGGAGGGCCGCGAACGATTCCCGCCGCTGTCGCAGCTCGCGGCGGTGGGCGGCGCGGATGCGATCGACGCCGACGGCGATCGCGTGATGGAAGCTCGCGACCGGCCTGGTCAGCGGGTTGCTCGCGGCCGGCGTGGCGTCGGCGAGGCCGATGCGCTGCTTCGAGCCGCCGTCGCCGGCGGCGAGGGCCGCCGCGGGCAGGGCGAGGGCCGCAATCAGTACAAGGATCAAATATGTGTGTTTTGTGAGCAAGCGGGGAACCGTGGCGGTGTTCCCCGCGTCCTTGGGTGACGAGCATCACATTGCTTACATTCCTAGCGACAATCACGACAATCTCAGGCGTGGCGACGACCTCTCTGAACCAAACCTGAACCTTCTCTTGCAGGGGTTTTGGGGCGATCTTGGCGATGATTCGACCATCGAGGACCAGCACCCGACATCCCGGCTTCTCCTCGCCTGCCGCGACCGTCCCGGCCTGATCGCCGCGGTCAGCGGCTTCCTCGCCGAGGCGCGGCTCAACATCGTCGACGCCGACCAGCACTCGAGTAACGAGGGCCGCTTCTTCATGCGGATGGTGTTCGAGGCACCCCCGGCGGACGAGCGCGAGTCCCTCAGGCGCCGCTTCCGGGACGAGATCGCCGGCCCGTTCGAGATGGAGCACCGGTTCGCCGAGTCGACCGAGCGCAAGCGGGTGGCGGTGATGGTCTCGCGCGAAGACCACTGCCTCTCCGACCTCCTCTGGCGCTGGAGGAGCGGCGAGCTCGGGGCCGAGATCAAATGCGTGATCTCCAACCATCCCGACCACGCCGGCCAGGTGAAGTCGGTCGGGCTCCCCTACCACCACGTCCCCGTCGACCCCGCCGACAGGGACGCGGCGGAGCAGCAGGCGCTGGAGCTGCTCAACGATGAGGTGGACCTGCTCGTCCTCGCCCGCTACATGCAGATCCTCAGCGGCGACTTCCTGCGGCGCCTCGGCGTACCGGCGATCAACATCCACCACAGCTTCCTGCCCGCCTTCGTCGGCGCCGACCCTTACGCCCGCGCCCACGAGCGGGGGGTGAAGCTGATCGGCGCCACCGCCCACTACGTCACCGAGGAGCTCGACGCCGGCCCGATCATCGATCAGGACGTGACCCGGGTCAGCCACCGCGACGAGACCGAGGACCTGATGCGGATCGGCCGCGACATCGAGCGCCTCGTTCTCGCCCGCGCCGTCAGCGCCCACGTCGACGACCGGGTCCTTCTCGACGGCGCCCGGACGATCGTCTTCTGAGCGCCGGCCGGGGAGTATCGTCAGCCTCGATGGAGCAGGCGACGATTGCACGCCCCTCCCGCGCCGCCACGGCGACCGCACCGCCCGGGGCGAGGATGCCCGGCGCGGTGCAGGCGGTCCGCTACGCCCGCGACCCGCTCGGCTTCCTGATCCGCCTCCACCGCCGCTACGGCGACGTCTTCGGAGTCTCGTTCCCGTTCTTCGACCGGCTCGTCTACGTTGCCGACCCGGCCCTGGTCAAGGAGCTCTTCACCGGCTCGCCCGAGCAGTTCCACGCCGGCGAGGCGAATGCGACGGTGCTCGAGCCGGCGATGGGGCCGAACTCGGTCCTTACCCTCGACGAGGGCCCCCACTTGCGGCAGCGCAAGCTGCTGCTGCCCCCGTTCCACGGCGAGCGGATCGGCCGCTATGGCGACCTGATCAGGGAGATCACGGTGCGGGAGATGAAGCGCTTTCCGGTGGGCGAGACCTTCGCGCTGCGTCCTCACACCCAGCGGATCACCCTGGCGGTCATCATGCGCGCCGTCTTCGGCGTCGACGACGAGGAGCGGCTGGCGAGGCTGGGGAGCCTGATCGACGATTTCGGCGCCCGGGTCGGCGCCGTGATCGCGCTTCCGATCCTCCAGCGCGACCTCGGCCGCTGGAGCCCATGGGGAAGGTTCGTGCGAGCACGAGCGGCGCTCGACGGCTTCGTCTACGAGGAGATCGCGCTGCGACGGGCCGAGATCGCCGCCGGTGGCGAGGACCGGGACGACGTGCTCTCGCTTCTGCTCGGCGCCCGCCACGAGGACGGCAGCCCGATGAGCGACGAGGAGCTCCGCGACGAGCTCGTCACCATCATCGGCGCCGGGCACGAGACGACCGCCACCGGCCTGGCCTGGGCGATGGAGCGGGTCCTGCGGGCGCCGCGGGTGCTCGAGCGACTTCGCGCCTCGGTCGCCGCCGGCGATGATGAGTACATCGACGCGACGGTCCGCGAGACGCTGCGGGCACGACCGGTGATCGTCGACGTCGCGCGAAAGCTGACGGCGCCGGTCCGGATCGGCGGCTACGAGGTGCCGGCGGGCCAGTACCTGATGGCGGCGATTGCGGCGATCCACTATCGCGAGGACCTGTTCCCGGAACCAAGGGAGTTCCGCCCGGAGCGCTTCCTCGACGGCCGGCCCGACACCTACGCCTGGATCCCGTTCGGTGGCGGTGTCCGACGCTGCATCGGCGCCTCCTTCGCCGAACTCGAGATGCGCGTCGTACTTCGGGAGTTCATCGCCCGCGCCGATCTCCGCGCCGCGAGCCCCGAGCCGGAACCGATCAGGGTCCGCAACATCACCCTCGCCCCCGGGAACGGCTGCCGGGTCACCCTCGAACAGCCGCTGCGGTGAGCCTGGCCGTGGACCGCGACCAGCTGCGATCGACCCAGGCGCCGCTCAAGGAGCGCTATGCCGAGAGCCCCGAGGCGGCTCTGGTCACCCTGCGCGCGGACGGCGCCCTTGGCGAAGGCGTCAGCTGCTCGATCTCCACCGGAAAGGCGATCGCCGAGGCGGGGCTTCATCCCGCAGCGGGCGGGGACGGCACCCTGCTCTGCTCGGGCGACATGCTGCTCGAGGCGCTCGTCGCCTGCGCGGGGGTGACGCTGAGGGCCGTCGCGACCTCGCTCGGGATCGCAGTCCGGGGCGGCACCGTGCGCGCCGAGGGCGACCTCGACTTCCGCGGCACCCTCGCCGTCGACCGCGACGCCCCGGTCGGGTTCCGCTCGATCCGACTCGGCTTCGACCTCGACGCCGATGCGGATGAGGAGGAGCTCGAGACGCTGCTGAAGCTCACCGAGCGCTACTGCACGGTCTTCCAGACCCTCGCGACCCCACCCAGCCTCTCCGCCGAGCTGCGGACCGGCTGAGCCGCCCGTCTGGTGCCCGGGCCATTGGGACACCTGAGGGACCTGGCGAAGGCGCGGGCGAGGCGCAGCAGCGACGAACGCGACGACGGTCAGATGCTGGGCGAGCTCGAGGCGCGGCCGCTGGAGCTGCCGGAGGGGCTCGAGATCGAATGGCTCGGCGTCTCCGGCTACCGGATCACCCATGCAGGCCAGACGCTGTTCGTCGACCCGTTCCTCTCGCGCGTCCCGTTCCGCGACCTCGTCCTCCGCCGCCCCAACCTGCCGCAGCCCGCGATCCTGGACCGGTTCCTGCGCGCGCCCGGAGAGGTCGCCGGAGTCCTGGTCGGCCACACGCACTTCGACCACGCCGTCGACGCCCCCGAGATCGCCCGTCGGTTCGGCTGTAACGCCTACGGATCGAGCTCGCTGGTCCACCTGATGGCGCTGCACGGCCTGGCCGAGCAGGCGGTCGAGGTCGAGCCCTACCGCACCTACGAGATCGGTCCGTTCGAGGTCAGCTTCACGCCGAGCCTGCACTCGAAGCTACTGCTCGGCCTCGCCGTGCCGTACGACGGCGAACTCACCTGCGAGCACCTCGACTCGCTATCTCCGGGCGCCTACCGCTGCGGCCAGGTCTGGGGAATCGCGATCCGGGTCGCCGGCGTAACCCTCTACCACCAGGGGAGCGCCAACCTGATCGACGACGCGGTCCGCGAGCGCGGCGTCGACGTCTTCCTCGCCGGGGTCGCCGGCCGCAGCTTCACCGACTCCTACTGGAGCCGGATCCTGCCGCTGCTGCAGCCGCGGGTCGTGGTGCCGACCCACTACGACAACTTCTTCAGGCCCCTCGGCGGCCCGATCGAGTTCGTAGCCAACGCCCAGGTCGCGCGACTCCCGGACGAGATCGCGACCGTCAGCTCCGAGGTCGAGCTGGCGGCGCTGCCGCGCTCCGACCTGGCCCCGGCGGGCTAGCCGAAGTACTTCGCCGCGACCTGTTCGATCGTTCCCATCGTCCTCACCGTCATCAGCCCGAGGGCGGCGGCGATCGCGTTCAGGTCGAGCTCCGATTCGGACATCCCCCCGCTCGGCAGCCAGTAGAGCTCGCGGCCCTCGATCGCGAGCCGGTCCGACTCGGTCGCCAGCGCCAGCGCCTCGCGGCGGCCCCTCGCGGCTGGCGTGTCGAGCAGCAGTGCAACCTGGAGCTTGCCGGAGGAGGCCGAGACCACGTCCGGGTCAAACGGCTCCCGCGCGGCGATCGCCCTCACCTCGGCCCCGCTGCGCAGGAAGACCGGGACCTCGTATCCGAGCGCGTCGCCGAGCCCCGATTCGAGCCGACTGGCGATCGCCGCCTTGCCGCCCCGATCGGCGGCGAAGATCACGTTGCCGCTGGCGCGGAAGGTCTCGACCTCCTCGTAGCCGAGGCCGGAGACGGCGGCGGCGAGGTCCCGGTTCGTGATCCGGCGACCCCCGAGGTTCATCCCACGTAGGAAGGCGGCGTACCTGGCCATGGCGACAAGGGTATGGAAGGCTCGTGCCTATGAGCGGCGGCTTCCACGACCTCCCGCGCGACCTCCCGGTCCCGGAGGACGACGGCGCCGCCGATCACCTCCCCGGCGTCGCGCTTCCCGACCTCAGCCTCCCGTCGACCGGAGGTGGGGAGGAGAATCTCGCGGTGCTCGGCGAGCGGCTCCTGGTCGCCTATGTGTACCCGCGCACCGGCGTTCCCGGACGGCCGCTCCCCGCCGGCTGGGACGACATCCCCGGTGCCAGGGGCTGCACGCCGCAGAGCTGTGCCTACCGCGACGCGCTCGGCGAGTTCGCCGGCCTCGGCGCGACCGTTGTCGGGATCAGCGCTCAGACACCGGCCGAACAGGCCGAGTTCGCCGAGCGCGAGCACATTTCGTACGCGCTGCTGAGCGATTCCGGGCTGCTGCTCGCGGCGGCGCTCGGGCTGCCCACATTCGAGGCCGAGGGGATGACGCTCTACCGGCGGCTGACCCTGGTCGCCGAGAGGGGCCGGATCACGACCGTCTTCTACCCGGTGTTCCCACCCGATCGCGACGCGGCCGAGGTCCTGGGCTGGCTGCGGTCGAGGTAGCCGCGATGGCGTCGGTCACCACTCTCGACACGCCGATCGGACGGCGCGTCAGGGTCATCGAGGAGGGCGAGGGGACGCCGATCGCATTCCTCCACAGCGGGGTCGGCAGCGCCGGCGAGTGGAGACAGGTCTTCTCGAACTGGCCGCAGGGCCACCGACTGATCGCGATCGAGGCCTACCGCGGCGGCTCCGGCCCGGGCCCGGTCGAGGGCCGAAGCCTCGACGACTACGCCGATCAGGTCCACGCCGTCGCCGCCCACGCCGGCGTTCCGGTGCACCTCGTGGGGTTCTCCTGGGGCGGCGCGACCTCGCTCCGCGTCGCCGTCACGGCGCCCGAGCTCGTCGAGTCGCTCACCGTGATCGAGCCCGAGGCCTATGGGCTGCTGCGGACCGAGGACGCCGGCGCCTTCGCCGTGATCTGCGGGCTGCGCGACAGCTGGCGGGCGAATGTGCGCGCCGGCCGCTGGCACGAGGCCTTCGAGGAGTTCGTCGACTTCTACAACGGGCCGGGCTCGTTCGCCGGCTGGCCGGAGCCGCGCCGCGAGGAGTTTCTCGCCACCCAGAGGGAGCGGGGAGACCTCTGGGACCTTCTCTTCGACGACATGCTCACGGTCGACTCGCTCGGCGCGATCACCGCCCCGGTCCACGTCGTCGAGGGATCTAAGACCTCGACGGTCGACCACGCGATCTGCAAGGTCGTCCGCCGGCAGGTGCCCGACAGTCGCCACACCTTGATCGAGGGCGCCGGCCACATGATGCCCCTCAGCCACCCCGAGCCGCTCGCCCGCGCCCTGCTCAGCGGGATCGAGACCTGACTGGGGTCGATTGATGGAGGCGGCCGGAATCGAACCGGCGTCCCTGGTCGTAGCGCGAAGGCGTCTACAGGCTTAGCCGGCGCTTGATTCTCGTCTCCCGGGGTCCGCGCCGGCGGGCACTGCGGGAGATAAAGCCCCTTCGATTTCCCCCGGTGGGCGGGGCGCTCCACCCGGGTGAGCCCGCAATTGAAGCCGGGACCCCCCTCCGCGGGCGGGAGAGGGCCGACTCTCACTCACCTAGCTATTGACTAGGCGGCAAGGGCGAACTCATGGTCCGCACGTATTGGTTGGTGCCGGTGTTTCACGAGGCCTCCGGCCACCTCGACCTGCAACCGTTCGCACGGACCGACCAGGTCGAAGCCTGTCGCCCCCGTGCTATGTCTCATTCGATTGTACGGTGTCCACCATGCCTGAGCGGGAGTTCGACGCAATCGTGCTCGGCGCCGGCGCCCCCGGGGAGGTGTGCGCCGGCCGCATCGCCGAGGGAGGGTTGCGGGTGGCGATCGTCGAGCCCGGCCTGATCGGGGGCGAATGCTCCTACTACGCCTGCATGCCATCGAAGGCTCTGTTGCGTCCCGGCGAGCTCTACGCCGAGGCTCGCCGGGTCCCGGGCGTGAAGCAGGCGGTGACCGGCGAGCTCGACGCCGCGGCGATGCTGGCCCGGCGCGACGAGGTGATCCACGACCTCGACGACTCGGTCCAGCTGCCGTGGCTGGAAGAGCGTGAGATCGAGGTGTTCCGCGGCGCCGGGAGGCTCGATGGCGAGCGCCGGGTCGTCGTCGGCGACGAGACTCTGACCGCGACCCGGGCGGTCGTGGTCGCGACCGGGAGCAGCGCCGCGATGCCTCCGATCGAGGGTCTCGACGAGGTCCGGACGTGGAACAACCGCGACGCGACGACCTCGAAGACGGTGCCCGAGAGCCTGGTCGTGCTCGGCGCCGGCCCGGTCGGGACGGAGCTCGCCCTGGCGTGGTCGACGCTCGGCGCCGCGGTGACGCTGGTCGGGGCGGACGAGCGGGTGCTGCCGCGTGAGGAGCCGTTCGCCGGCGAGCTCGTCGCCGAGTCGCTCCGCGACGCGTACGGCGTCGACGTGCGGACCGAGACGAGGGCGAACCGGGTCGCCGCCACCGGCAGCGGAGTCGAGGTCTCCTTCGAGGACGGCAGCTCGGCCGAGGCGGCGGAGGTTCTGGTCGCGGTCGGGCGCACGCCCCGTACCGAGTCGATCGGCCTCGACTCGGTCGGCGCCGAGATCGATGAGCACGGCTTCCTCGTCGCCGACGACCGGCTCCGGGTCGGTGGCCGCGACTGGCTCTACGCGGTGGGCGACGTCAACGGCAGGGCACTCTTCACCCACATGGGCAAGTACCAGGGCTGGGTCGCGGCCGAGAACATCCACGGCAGGCCGGTCGAGGCGATCACCGAGGGAATCGGATCCCCGCGGGTGATCTTCACCGACCCCCAGGTCGCGGCTGTCGGCAGGACCCTGGCCGAGGCGGAAGCCGCCGGGATCGACGTGCGAGCCGTCGACGTCAGCACCGAAGGCACCGCCGGCGCCAGCTTCCAGGGCAAGGGGACTGGCGGCACCACCCGGCTCGTCGTCGACGAGTCCCGAGAGCTGATCGTCGGCGCCACATTCTGCGGCTTCGAGACGGCGGACTTCCTCCATGCGGCGACGGTCGCGATCGTCGGTGAGGTCCCGCTGAAGCGGCTCCGGCACGCGGTCGCCGCCTACCCGACGCGCAGCGAGCTCTGGCTGAAGCTGCTCGAGGCCTACGGCCTCTGAGCCTCTAGAGCTGCGAGCGGCGCTTCAGGTCCTCGAGCTGATCCTGGGGAAAGCCCGGGACCTCGTCGAGCTGGTCCAGGGACTGGAAGCTGCCAATCCGCTCGCGGTGGGCGAGGAGCCGGGTCGCCTGGGTCACGCTCAGCCCCTGTGAGCGCAGCTGCTCGAAGTTGACGCTGTTGAGCGAGATGGACGAGTCAGACCCCGCGGTCGGCGGCTCGGGCGGGGGCGGCGCCGGAGGCGGTGTCGGGTCGGGTGTCGGCGGCGGGCTCGGATCGGGCGCGGGCGGCGTCGGGGCCGGGTCCGGAGCGGGTGGAGACGGCGGCCCCGGCGGCTGCGGCGCGGGCGGCGGCGGGCCGGGCGCCGGCGGTTGAGGCTGGGGCTGGGGGTCGATCGCGTGCGCCTGCTGTGCCGGAGCAGCCGGCGACTCACCCGGGTTCACCGAGTGCATCACGGCCTGCTCCGCTTCTGCAGCGCGGCGCTCCGCCTCGCGCGCACGCTCCTCGGCCTGGGCGACACTGTCGCGGAGATCCTTCAGGCGCCGGGCACGCTCCTCCTCCTCAGCTTTGAGCGCGGCAAGCCGTTTCGCTTCGGCCGCTCGCTTCTCCGCAGCCTTGGTCCGCTCCTCGATCTCGGTCAGGCGCTGCTCGGCCTCGGTCATCGACCGCGCGTGCTCCTCGCGCCCGCGCTGGAGGTGCTGTTCGGCATCCTGGAGGCCGGGCGGGACCGGCGGCGGAAGGCTCTGGGTCGTTTCCCCGGCCGCAGTCCGCTGGATGCGGGCCTCCGATTCGAGCTGGCGCTGCTCCGCTTCGGCGATACGCCGCTCGGCCTCGGCCCGGATCCGCTCCTCCTCGTGCTGGATCTCGGCGACCTTGTCATTGACCCGCTGTTCGGCCGTGACCGGGTCATAGGCAGGCTGGGTGGCGCCGGCCTGCAACGGCGGCGCCACCGGGGGAGGTACCGCCGGGGCGACCGGCGGGATCGGGGGCTGGGGAGGCGGTGGCGGCGGCGGCTGGTAGGGCGGCTGCGCCAATCCGGGCTGCGCGGGGTACTGGGGTGCCATCGGCTGAGGCGGGTAGGGCTGCGGCGGGGGGGCATACGCCGGCGGGTGAACCTGCTGGCCAGGATAGGGCGGCACGGGGGGCGCGAAGGGCTGTGTCGCCAAGCCGGGCTGGCCGGGCATACCGGTGGCCGCGACCTGGGCGCTCTGCTGAGCCAACAGCGCCCGCTCCTGGGCAGCTTTCGCGGCGGCGGTTTCGCGCTCGACCTTCGCCGCTTCGCGCCGCGCCCGGCGCGACGAGGTCGGCGCCGTACCGCGGCGTTCGGCCCGCTTCCTCGCACGCTCTTCGCGGCGGATTTTCGCGTTCGCCTGCCGCTGGGCGCGCTGTTCCGCTCGCGCCGCCCGTTGCTGCTGCCGCGCCTGTTTGCGTTTCTCCTTCGCGCTCAGGGCGACGGTCGGGGCGGCGGCGGCCTCGGTGGTACCCGCGGTGGTGGCAGCCTCGGCGGTCCCGGTGGTGGGGGCGGCGGCGGCGGTCCCGGCGGCGGCCGCGCCGGCTGCGGCGGTCCCGGCGGCGGCTGCGGCGGGAGCGCCGCTGGAGACGGGCGCCTGAGTTTCGGCGGTGTCCGCGGCTCCCGTTTCGGAGGTCGCGGTTTCGGAGGTCGGCACGGTGGCGGGCGGCGGCGGGGGCTTTTGTCCCTTCGCAGCCGTGGCAGCGGCCTTCTTCTGGCGGCGGCGCTCGACCCACGAGGGCTTCTTCTGCTTCGGAGGCTTCTTCTGCTTTGGCGGCTTCGGCGGCGGGGGCCCGCCGGTTCCGGCCTTTCCCTTGCCCTCCTGCTCCTGGCGCCGCCGCTGCACGCTGATCACGAGCAGGAGCAGCAGAATCGCCACCACCAGGCCGGCCACGAAGTAGACGATGTTGTCGCTTACGAATTCCCCGACTTCGCTGGGGACGGATGCGGTGATCACAGCCCCGAAGCTACCTGATTCTGCTCTTGAATTCGCGCTCGACTTCACGCCGCACGTCTCGCTCCGCGATCTCGCGGCGGCGATCGCGGCCCTCCTTGCCGCGGGCCAGCGCCAACTCGACCTTTGCCCGGGCGCCCTTGAAGTAGATCCGGGTCGGGACCAGGGTCAGCCCCCGCTCCGCGGTCTTTCCGACCAGCCGCTCGATCTCGGATCGGTGCAGAAGCAGCTTGCGCGGGCGTTCGGGGTCGTGGTTCTCGCGGCTGGCGGGCTCATAGGGAGGGATGTGCAGGCCCCGCAGCCAGACCTCGCCGCGGTCGATCGCCGCGTAGGCGTCGCTCAGCTGGGCCTTGCCGTTGCGCAGCGACTTCACCTCGGATCCGCGCAGCGCGATCCCCGCCTCGACCTTTTCGATCAGCTCGAAGCGGTGACCCGCGCGCCGGTTGGTGGCGACGTCCCCGGAGGCCGCAGCGCGGCGCTTCTTGCCCTTCTTCGCCAACGCTCAGCTCCCGCTCGGCTCCAGATCGACCCTGCCGCGGGGGGCGTCGACGCGGGCGACCCGGACGGCGACCGGGTCGCCCAGGCGCACGGCCCGGCCGGACTCCTGGCCGATCAGGCCGGTCTCGGTCTCGTCGAGCTCGAAGCGCTCGGCGCCGCCCCCAATTGTGCGGGCGGGCAGGAATCCCTCGTAGACGTCACCCAGCTCACCGCCGAAGCGGGCGAAGGCGCCGCTTCCGATCGCCCCCGAGACCTCACCCTTGAACTCCGCCTCGGCGCCCCGCTCGGCGAGCTCCCGCTCGAGGAGGTAGGCGGCGCAGATGTCGTCGCCGTCGCGCTCGATCCGCATCGAGGCGCGCTCGCGCTCCGAGCACTCCCGGGCCGCATCTCTCACCTCGGCTGCGCCCGGAGCGGCCTCTCCCTCCCCCACCGCCGCAAGCAGCGCCCGGTGGACGACGAGGTCCGGATAGCGGCGGATCGGCGACGTGAAGTGACAGTAGGCGGCGCTGCCGAGCCCCGCGTGGCCCGTGTTGCGCTCGCTGTAGCCGGCCTGCTGAAGGGACCTGAGCACGAGAGATGTATACGCCTCGCGGCCATGGCCGCGCCGGGAGGCCTCCTTCGCGACAAGGCGGCTGGCCTCCGCCGCGAGCTCCCCCGCCTGCCGGGGCGCGAGCGATCCCCGCAGCGGCGGGGTCGGGATGCCCAGCGCGTGCAGCTGTCCGATCATCCTCTCCACCCGCGGCGGGTCGGGATCGCCGTGCACCCGGTAGATCGCCGGAACCCGCCGCCGCTCGAGCAGCTGCGCGACCTGCTCGTTGGTGAGGATCATCAGTCGCTCGATCAGGCGATGGGACTCGGTCTGGGGCACGGCGCGGGCCGCGACCACCTCTCCCGAGCGGTCGAAGCGGAACTCCGGCTCGGCGGTCGAGACCTCGAGCCCGCGGCCGCCCCGCTGCTCTCCGAGGCGGGCCGCCGCGTCGCGGGCCAGCGCCAGGGGCTCGGCCACCTCCTCCGGCGGCGCCGCGCGTCCGCTGAAGACGACGTCGAGCTGGTCGTAGTCGAGGCGGGCATCGGATCGGACCCGGCTGCGGTAGAAGGAGGCGCCGCGGGGCGCTCCGGCCGGGTCGAGCTCGATCTCGGCGGTCACGGCAAGCCGCTCGACGCCCGGGGAGAGGCTGCACGCGTCCTCGCTGAGGGCGCGCGGCAGCATCGGCTCAACCGTGCCCGGGACGTAGGTGCTGTTGCCGCGGCGCCGTGCCTCGCGGTCGAGCGCCGAGCCGGGCCGCACGTGGGCGGCGACGTCCGCGATGTGGATCCAGAGCCTGGTTGCGTCGCCCTCGCGGCGAGCCGAGACCGCATCGTCGAAATCGCGCGCGGTCGCCGGGTCGACTGTGAAGGTCGGCAGCTCGGTCAGGTCGCGCCGGCCCTCGCCGGGGGCCGATCGCGCGACCCGCTCGGCTTCTGCCTCGAGCGAGATCGGGAAGCCCCGGCGGCCGAGCTCCTCGCCGAGCAGCGCCTCGATCGCCTCCCGCGCGTTCTTCGGCTCGGCCCGTCGGCGCGAGCGGCCCCGCGGCCGGCCGCGTGGGCTCAACCCGAGCCCTTCTCGGCGGCGAGCACCTGGAGGGCCCGCCGGCGCGCCTCGTCGGGTTTGGTTTTCGGGTCGTCGCGCACGAACACATCGGGGTGGATTCCGTGGCCGGCAAGGTTTTCCCCGTTCGGGGTGAAGTACTCGCCGATCGTCAGCTTCAGGGCGCCGCCGTTGGAGAGCGCGACCTCCTGCTGGAAGACGCCCTTGCCATAGGAGCGGGTTCCGACAACCTCGGCCCCCGCCTTCTCGTTGAGGGCGGCGGTGAGGATCTCCGCAGCCGAAGCGGTGTTGCGGTCGATCAGGACGACGATCGGCTGCGGCGGCAGGCTGTCTCCGAGGGCGTCGTAGACCGCGTCTCCCTGGGTCCTCGATTTGGTCGAGACGACGACGGTCCCCTTCGGGAGGAAGATGCTGGCGTTGTGGACCGCCTCCTCGAGCAGGCCGCCGCCGTTCTCGCGCAGATCGAGGATCAGCCCTTCCGCCCCCTGGCGCCGGACCCTTTCGACCGCCCGCCGCAT
The DNA here is from genome assembly GCA_036265675.1 of Solirubrobacterales bacterium. Classification (GTDB taxonomy): domain Bacteria; phylum Actinomycetota; class Thermoleophilia; order Solirubrobacterales; family 70-9; genus VRUE01. The sequence goes on along the minus strand of DATAOP010000089.1, from coordinate 3,865 downwards.
ATAGGCGTGCGACCCTTCGCTGAAGCTCGCCAGGCGCACGTAGCCGAACTTCCTGCCGCCCGATTCGAGCACGGTGCTGGCGACCACCGGGACGGCTATCTGCGCCCTGGTCAGAGTCAGGGATTCGACCTCGCCCTTCCCCTGCTTGCGTACCCCGATCCTGACGTCGGTTCCTTCCGGGCCCTTGATCAGCTCGGTCGATTTGGTCGAGCTGATGTCGGAGATGTCCTGGCCCTCGACGCTGACGATCACGTCACCCGTTTCGATCCCCGCCTTCTCGGCGGGTGATCCCTTGAAGACCCTTTCGACCCTCAGCCCCGTGTCGACTTTGAGCACGGTGAGCCCGATCCCGGAGAACTTGCCCTCGATCGCTTCGTTGAAGCGTTCGAGCAGCGCCGGCGGGAAATATTCGGAGAAGCGGTCGTGGAAGCGCCGCCGCAGACCGCGGGCCATCCCCGACAGCGAGGAGTCGATCAGTTCGGATTCGTCGACTTCGCGAAAGTAGTTGTCCTCGATCAGTTCGGTCGCTTCGGCGGTGAGGCCGGCGGATTCGTCGACGAACACGTCGCGCAGCGGCGAGGGCAGCTTGGCGGGGTGCCCGCCGAGCCAGAGCCCGGCGGCCAGGACGGCGACGAGCGCAGCGGCGAGCGCCGCCATCCGCGCGGGACTCACGAGCGGCTCAGACCTTCAGGAAGCGGCGGAGCGTCACGCCCGAGCCGAGCGCCGAGACCAACACCGAGGCGGCGAACAGGATCGCCACCAGGGCCGGGAACGAGAGGGTGCTGGTGTTCTGCGTTTCGAGGAACTTGAAGGTGCTGCTGAGCGGGTCGACGATCGTCATCTTGCCTAGCCACAGGATCAGTATCGCGATCAGGCCGCCCGCGAAGCCGACGACCACCCCCTCGATCATGAACGGCCAGCGGATGAACCAGCGCGTGGCGCCGACCAGCCGCATCACCTCGATCTCCCGCCTGCGGGTGTAGATCGAGAGCCTGATCGTGTTGCCGACGAGCATCAGCGAGGCGGCGATCAGGAGCGCGGTGATCACGGTGAGGACGATCTTCAGCGCGCTCGTCACCTGCTCGATCTGCTTCGCCCCCTGCTGCTGCTGGAAGGTCGGCGTTTCGGCGTTGATGATCGGCGAGATCGGCTTCGGCTTGCCGTCAGGGCCGGGCGGGGCGACCGCGGTCCGCGCCGATTCGAGGTAGGCGGCGTCGTCGGGCTTGACCGAGAAGTTCCCCGGCAGCGGGTTGTAGCCGTTGAGCTGGGTGATCGATTCTTCGACCTTGCCCTTGCCGTAGGAGCCCTTGAATTCGTCGAGCGCCTCGCCCTTGGTGATGAAGCGGACCGACTTGACGTGCGGGATCGCTTCCAGCTTCGTCTGCAGGGCGGCGATTTCGGCCTTGGTCGCGTCGTCGTAGACCGGGACCCGGAATTCGAGGCTCGAACGCACCGATTCGCTCTTCGCCTGCGTCGTCTGGAAGATCGGAATCAGGACGCCGAGGAGGACGACGGTGACGACCGTGGTCACGATCGCAGCCATGCTCGGCGCCCCGTTGCGGCGCAGCGCCCGGAATGCCTCACGGATGAAGAAGAAGAGCCTCGACATCAGAAAAGGGTGTCGTGGCCGTTGGTCTGACCCTCGGGCGCAACCCCCATCTCGGCCCGCATCCGCATCCCGAACTCGTTGGTCGACTCCTCGGTGTAGCCGCCGCTGACCTCGTCGCGGACGACGCGGCCCTCGTAGAGCTCGATCACGCGGCGGCGCATGTTGTCGACCATCTCGCGGTCATGGGTGACGACGAGTACGGTGGTCCCGGTCTTGTTGATCCGGTAGAGGAGCTGCATGACGCCGATCGACGTCACCGGGTCGAGGTTCCCGCTCGGCTCGTCGGCCAGCAGCAGCGGCGGGTGGTTGACGAAGGCGCGGGCGATCGAGACGCGCTGCTGCTCGCCGCCGGAGAGCTGGTCTGGGTAGTTGTGGAGTTTGGTCGAGAGGCCGACGAGGCGGATGATCTCCGGCACCTGGGTCCGGATCGTGGCGCGACCGGCGCCGATCACCTGCAGGGCGTAGGCGACGTTGTCGTAGACGGTGCGGTCCGGCAGCAGCTTGAAGTCCTGGAAGACGGTGCCGATGTTGCGGCGAAGCTGCGGAATTTTCTTCTCCGGCAGGGCGACGATGTCGCGCCCCGCGATCCGGACGTTGCCCTCGGTCGCCTCGAGCTCGCGGATCAGGAGCTTGATCAGGGTCGACTTGCCGCAGCCGGTCGGGCCGACGAGGAAGACGAACTCGCCGCGGCCGATCGCCAGCGAGACCCGGTCGAGCGCCATGTGGCCGCCGGGGTAGACCTTGGTCACGTCGCGCAGCTCGACGATCGGCTTGCCGCCACGACGAGAACGGTGGCCCTCGCCACCGCTCTGTTCCTGCCCCCGTTTTCGAGCTCTCGCCATGCCGCGGTCCCTTCTCCGAATACAGGGTGACTCCTGCGTAGCGTGATCCACGCAACTCCCCGCCCAGATCAGGTTGGCGAGAGATTAGCGGAAGATGAGCAAACGCTTAAACAGAGGTCGCCGCGACAACGATGCTTGCAGCGTCGATCCCGGCGGCGACCAGCAACTCGTCCGGCGGGCCGCTGCCGGGGCGGCCGCTGACGGCGAGCCTGGTCAGCGGTGTCGTCGATCCGGCGCCGGCGAGGACGCCGGCGACCGTCTCGCCGATCCCCCCCTCCGGCCAGTGGTCCTCGACCGTGATCAGCGCCCTGGTCGCGCCGGCCGCCTCGAGGAGCGTCTCGGCGTCGACCGGCTTCACCGAGTAGAGGTCGATGACCCTGGCCGTGATCCCCTTGCCCGCGAGCTCGTCGGCTGCGGCGAGGCATTCGTGGAGGGTGATCCCGGCACCGATCAGGGTGACATCGTCGTCGTCGCTCGAGCGGACCGCGTGGCTGCCGCCGATCTCGAACCGCTGATCGGGGCCGTAGATCGTCGGGCTCGCGCCGCGGGTGGTCCGCATGTAGCTGATCCCGCGGTGCTCGCGCATCGCGTCGAGAAGGGCGACCGTCTGGTTGGGGTCCGACGGGTAGAGGACGACGCTGCCGTACACCGCCCGCAGCGAGGCGATGTCTTCCAGTGCCATCTGCGAGGGGCCGTCGGGCCCGATCGAGACCCCGACGTGGGAGCCGCAGAGCTTGAGGTCGGCATCGGAGATCGCCGCCATCCGGACGAAGTCGTAGGCACGGCTGAGGAAGGCCCCGAACGTGGACGCGAACGGCCTCCAGCCGCGGGTCTGGAGGCCGACCGCCGCGGCGACCATCTGCTGCTCGGCGATGTACATCTCGAAGAACCGGTCGGGGTGCTTGGCCGCGAACCTTTCCGCGTAGGTCGAGTTGCCGACCTCGCCGTCGAGGGCGACGACGCGCTCGTCGATCGAGCCGAGCCAGGCCAGCGCGTCGCCGTAGGCGCCGCGGGTGGCGACCTTCTCGTCCTCGCCATAGCTCGGGCGCTCGACCTCCGCCCTTGCCGGCTGGGCGTGCTCGGGCGCAGGCCCCGGCGCCTTGACCTCGACCCGGAGCGATCGGACGCCGCCGAGCTCCTCGACCGCGGCGTCGGGATCGTCGAGGGGCTTGCCGTGGAAGCCTTCCTTGTCCTCGACCGCCGCGACGCCCGAGCCCTTCTTGGTGCGGGCGAAGATCACCGCCGGGGCGTCGGCCTCGACCGCCCGCGCGTAGGCGCCGTCGATCGCCTCCTGGTCGTGGCCGTCGATCTCCTGCACGTCCCAGCCACAGGCCGCCGCCCGCGTCGCCTGCGACGAGGTGTCCCATTCGTGCATCGTGGGGCCGCGCTGCCCCAGCCGGTTGACGTCGACGAT
>DATAOP010000088.1:0-14345 GCA_036265675.1 Solirubrobacterales bacterium | reverse complement strand
GCCAGTTCCTCGAGCAGCGGCTCGGCGAGACGGTGATCGTGGTTGCCGGGCACGAGGACGACGTGGCGGCCGGCCATCGCCTCACCCAGGTCCTCGAAGAAGGGGCGCGCCGCCTCGAGCGTCGCGGCGAGCGGTCTTTCGCGCAGCTCGAGCACGTCCCCGAGCAGGATCAGGCGGTCGGCCGTCCTGATCTCCTCGAGCAGGGGGCGGCGGATCTCGGCGTCGCGGGCGACGTCCTCGCCGTAGGCGCTGCCCAGGTGCAGATCGGAGACGATCGCCGTGCGCATCGCGACGGAACTTAGCCGCTGGGCCATCGATTCCGGTGGCTACCATCGTCTAATGGCCAGCTTGAGCGAGGAGCGCCTGGCGCCCGCCAACGGGATCGAGCTCGCCTACCAGGAGGTGGGCGACCCCGCCGCCGATCCGATCCTGCTGGTGATGGGGCTCGCAACGCAGATGCTCGGCTGGGACGAGGGGCTCTGCGAGATGCTCGCCGAGCGCGGCTTCCGCGTGATCCGCTTCGACAACCGCGACATCGGCCACTCGACGATGATCGACGCGGCCGGGATGCCGAGCCGCGTCGACATGATGCGCGGCCGCCGCGACCGCGCCCCGTACCTGCTCTCGGACATGGCCGATGACGCCTTCGGGCTGATGGACCACCTCGGGATCGAGTCCACGCACCTGGTCGGGGCGTCGATGGGCGGGATGATCGCCCAGACGATGGCGATCGAGCGGCCCGAGCGCATTCGCTCGCTGGTCTCGATGCTCTCGAGCACCGGGAACTGGTGGCTCGGCTGGCCACACTGGCGCGCCCTCGGAATCCTCTTCGCCGACTACCCGAAGAGCCGCGAGGCCTACGTCAAGCAGGTGATTGGGACCTTCAGCGTGGTCGGATCGCCGGGATTTCCGCCTGAACCGGAGCGCCTCGAGGAGATCGCGGGCCGGATGTGGGACCGCTCCCACAACCCGGCCGGGATCCTGCGCCAGATGTACGCGGTGACCGCCTCCGGCGACCGGACCCCGGCGCTGCGGCGGCTCGACCTGCCGGTGACGGTCCTGCACGGCACCCGTGACCGGCTCGTGCGCCCCGCCGCCGGGCGCGCCACCGCGAAGGCGATCCCGGGAGCGCGGCTGCGCATGTTCGAGGGCATGGGCCACGACCTTCCGCGCAAGCTCTGGCCCGATTTCGTCGATGAGATCGCGGCCACCGCCGCCCGCGCCGCCAACCCCGCAGGCGAGCCCGCGTCCTCCTCCGCATAGCGGCGCCGGGCGCAACCCGAGAGCGGGATCGGCGTATTGGTTATGCGGCTGAAAGGAGTCGAACCTTCACGGAGTTGCCTCCACACGGACCTGAACCGTGCGCGTCTACCAGTTCCGCCACAGCCGCGCGGAGAGGCAATGTACCTGTTGTCGCCTCGCTAGAATGCCCAACCCACGCCGCTATCGTCTAGGGGACTAGGACGCCGGATTCTCAGTCCGGAAACCGGGGTTCGAATCCCCGTAGCGGTACTCCTGTCAGGTCGGATTCCGAGGAGCGAAAACACCGAGTTGGCGGGGCGCTTCACGCCGCGGGCACGAACCGCAGCTCGCGATCAGACCCCGAAGTCTCGCCGGTGAGCTCCTCATCCGAGGTCAACACGGTGCGCAGGGCGTCGAGGACGTTCTCTCTCGCCTCCTCTCCCGCTTTCAGAGCAGAGCCGAACCCCGCCCACCGAGGCCAATGAAGACGGTGGTCGGCGTGAATGAGCGCATCCGCCACACCCGCGTTGCCGTTGACGGGCGCCGGTATTGGGGGATCGGTGCGAAACCGGCACCGGTGGCGGTGGGTTGATCGCAAGCGTAGGCTAGATGCGTTCCGGAGTATGGAGCAGACAAAGACCAGCTACGCGAAAAACGGCGACGTCAACATCGCCTATCAGACGGTCGGCGACGGACCCATGGATCTCGTCCTCGTGCCTGGGTTCATCTCCCATCTCGACCTGATCTGGTCGTTTCCGGAGGCGGCCGCGTTCATACGGCGACTTGCGTCCTTCTCCCGCGTGATCCTCTTCGACAAGCGCGGGACCGGCCTTTCGGACCCGATCTCCGGCATTCCCACCTTGGAGGTCCGGATGGAGGACCTGCACGCGGTGCTGGATGCGGTCGAATCCGAGCGGGCCGCGCTGTTCGGAATCTCCGAGGGAGGGCCGATGAGCATCCTCTTTGCAGCGACCTATCCCGAGCGCACCACGGCGATGGTCCTCTACGGAACGGCGGCGAGCTTCGTGGCCGACGAGGGATCATCGCCCGAGCAGCACGACTTCGTTGAGGAATTGCAGCGCTATCAGGATCAAGCCCTTGCGAAAGAGGTATGGGGAGAGGGCGACTCAGTTGACGTTTTCGCGCCCAGTCTCGCTGGCGACAGGGCGATGAGAGAGGCATGGGGCCTCTTCGAGCGCGCCTCGGCCAGCCCGGCGATGGCGCGCAGCTTGACCATGGCTGTCCGAGAGATCAACGTCACCGCCGCCCTGCCGGCCATCGCGGTGCCGACCTTGGTCCTGCATCGGCGCGATGATCGGCTGATCCCCGTCGACCGCGGCCGCTTCATGGCCGCACAGATCCCGGGTGCCCGCTTTGTCGAGCTGCCTGGGGAAGATCATTTTGTCTATGTCGGCGACACGGACGATCTCCTGGATGAAGTCGAGCAGTTCCTGACCGGCGCCCGGCATACCCATGAGCCCGACAGAGTCTTGTCCACCGTCCTCTTCACCGACATCGTCGCATCGACCGAGAGGGCGTCCGAGTTGGGCGATCGACGCTGGCGGGGCCTGCTCGAGGCCCATGACGCCGGCGTGCGCATCAGGTGGAGATGTACGGAGGCACGGTCGTCAAGAGCCTGGGAGATGGCTATCTGGTCACCTTTGACGGGCCCGCCAGGGCAGTTCGGTGTGGCCGAACGCTGGTGGACGATGCCGGCACGCTGGGAATCGAGTTGAAGGCCGGCATCCATACCGGCGAGTGCGAGGTGTTCGGTGACGACGTTGGAGGCATGGCTGTCCACATCGGCGCCCGGGTTGCTGCGAAAGCCGTCCCGGGAGAGGTGCTGGTTTCCAGCGCGGTGCGAGATCTAGTCGTTGGCTCGGGGATCCAATTCGAGGACCGTGGGACCCATCAGCTCAAGGGCGTCCCAGGGAGCTGGACGCTGCTTGCCGTGGAGGAGGGCGCCATCCCGCAGCCCGCCCCCTCCGTGAAGGAGGTGTCCGATCGGCTCGCCCCAAACCTCCACGGCGCAAGGCGCGGCGACCGAATCAGCCTGCGGATCGCCCGCGACGCCCCTTCCGTCGCTCGATTTGTTTCCAGGGCCCGGAGGCGTCGGATCAAGTAACTGCCGTCGTTGGTGGGGATAGGCTGGCTGACCCGATGAGTTTCCACGCGGTCAACGCCCATCGGTGTGATGGCTGAGCCTGTCTTCGAGGGCGTCGCGGTGGCCCTGGTCTCGCTGTTCGATGGCGACGACCGTCTGCTCGTAACGGAGACGGTTGAGCATGCGGCCAGTCTTGTCGAGCGTGGTGTTGCGGCCGTCACCGTGGCCGGAACCACCGGCGAGCCCTGGCGGCTCGGCGACGATGATCGTGTCGCCTTGCTGGAAACCTGCCGCGAGAGGCTGCCGGACGACGTCGCGGTCATCACCGGAACCGGTGATTCCGACCCGGACAGGGCCCGGGATCTGACGGCGCGGTGTTCGGCGGCCGGCGCGGATGCCCTGCTGGTGCTGTCTCCGGTCGCCACCGAGCCGGTGCCCGCGTTCTACGAGCAGATCGCGCAGGCGGCGGCCGGCACTCCCGTCCTGGCGTACCACTTCCCGGCGTTCGCCCCGCCCGGAATCGGCATCGACGACCTCGACGATCTGCCGGTTGCCGGCATCAAGGACTCCTCCGCTGACGCCGATCGCCTGGTCAGCGAGGTCGAGATGCTCGGGTACCCGGTCTACACCGGATCGGCCAACCTGCTGAGCCTTGCCGGCGGCGTCGGCGCCGCCGGGGCCATCCTCGCGATGGCGAATGCGGAGCCGGAGCGGTGCGTGAAGGCCTTTGCCGGCGACCTCTCAGCCCAGGCCGAACTGGCGTCGATGCACGTCGCGTCGATGATCGACTTCCCTCAGGGCCTCAAGGCCCTGGCCGGGCTTGCCTGAAGCCTGAGTGGGGTGGCCCCGTCGTGAGCCGGGGTCACCCCTGGTCACTGCATGAACTGGCCGGGAGACTGGACGATGGTGGCGGTCGGCCCATCGACCATGTCATTCAGGCCGGAGAAGACACAAGCCGAGTTGGCATGGATCTTCGCCTCGGTGGGACCGCCCGTTCCTCAGTCGGCGTCGGGCTGTCCCGCGGTCTCGGGGTGGACGATGAGGACGCTGCGGCGGCTGTGCTGGGCGACCGCCGAGGCGACGCTGCCGAGCAGGACTTTCGGCAGGCCTGTCCTGCCGCGGGAGCCGATCACGATCACGCCGGCGTCGATCTCGTCGCCGATCGCGACGATTCCCTGCCAGGGGCTCGGGGCGACCTCGACCCGGGCCTCGGCCTCGAACCCGGCGTCGGCGGCGAGCCGCGCCCCGTCTTCGGCCGCTGCAAGCGCCTCGTTCTCCGCCGACTCCTGCATCGCCGAGAGGGTCGCGGGGTCGAGCACGATCTCTCCCCCGAGCCCGGCGAAGGCGATCTTCTCGAACGGCTCGCGGACGGTGAGGACGACCGCGCGGCGCCCTGCGGCGAGCTCGCGGCCCGCCTCGGCGATCGCGCCCTTCGAATGGTCCGATCCGTCATAGGCGATCAGCACGGGGCGCTTCTCCGCGTCGGCGCTCGGCGGCATCGGGCAACCGTAACGCTTCGGCCCGGCCCCGGGTGAGGGAGCGGGTCTCAGACCGGGTAGCGGAGAATCGCCGCCGCGGGACCGCCGCCGGGGACCTCGTCGCTGCGGACGGCGAGGACCGAGCCGTCGCTGAGGATGACGCGACGACAGAGCTCGTCGACGACGCCGTAGTCCCCGGGCCGCTCGACGTCGTCGAGCAACACTGCGCCGGACTCCTCGTCGATCGTCCCGTTGACCGTGGCGTCGATGTCGACGAAGAGGGTCTCGATCGCGCCGAAGGTCGCGGCCCGGCCGAGGTCGTTGATCTCAACCGCGGTGCGGCCGGCGGCCGATCGCTCCTCGAACCGGCCGGCCAGCTGCCGCAGCTGGTCGGCGTAGAGGCCGTCGAGCACCTCGCGGGCGGCCTCGCCGAGCTCGGCGTCGCTCGAGGCCTCGGGGTTGCCCGGCAACGAGCGGCCCGCCAGATGCGGATAGGAGTTGACCGAGCGGAAGATCGCGTCGATCGGCTCGGTGGCGGCGAGGATCAGGGGAATGTCATCGCCGCCCAGCACCGGTCGCAACGCCCGGTCGACGGCCCGCGCGTAGCTTCGGACCAGGGTCTTCTGACCCTCGGATCCCTGCAGGCGCCGGGCCGGGGAGCGATCGGCGATCGAAGTTTTGCCGGCGGCGTCGGCGGCGCTATCGGGCAGGTCGGGAACCGGTACCTCGAAGGTCGGGAGGTCGGGGGTCACCTCGAGCAGGCGCACCGATCCCTCGGCCAGCGCCAGGACCAAGGCGGACTGGGGAAAGGTGACGGTCCGCAGCAGGGGCTTCACGTAGTAGCGGTCGGCCACCTGCAGGGCCTCGGTGAGGCGGTTCGGCAACCGGAAGCTGCGCAGGCGGTCGGGCTCCGCGAACACAGCCAGCGAATGGGCCTGCAGCTCCCAGAACCGGCGATCTTCGTGGAGGTCCGTCAACGCCTCGTCGATCGCCCTGCGCTCGGCCGAGTCGGCCCCGGCGGCCTCAAGTTCCTCGACCGCCTTCGCGGCGAGATTCTTGAACGCGATCCGGTCCGCGTCCGCCTGCGGAGTGATCGGAGTGGTCGGCAGATAGATGGAGACGAGATGGGGCCCGCTCGCCTGCAGGAGTCGCTCGATCTGGCGACGGCTGGGAATGTCGGCGTGGAGTGCCATGTCGTGACGTTAGGCGATCAGGCCCTGGGCCGAAAGCCTTTCCCCGATTCGTCTCGTCCGCCGGCGGGGTGTGTGAGAGGGTCTGACTCACATACAGGGTCACAAGGAGGCCACAATGACCAGAGCCGGACTTCGCTCCCGTCTCACCTATTCGAATGTGGCGGCGACGCTCGCCATCTTCCTCGTCCTCGGCGGCGGTGCGTATGCGGCGACCAAGTTGCCGAAGAACTCCGTCGGGACCAAGCAGCTGAAGAAGGGGGCGGTGACCCCGCCGAAACTGAGCGCGAGCGCAAAAGCCGCGATGAAAGGCCCTGCCGGCCCGCCGGGGGCCGCCGGCGCTCCAGGCGCTCCCGGGGCCACCCACGTGACCGTGCGCACGGCCGCGGACTTCGGAGCCAGGTCCGTCGTCGCGTGTCACTCCGGAGAGGTGGCGACGGGCGGTGGCGGAATCGTCAGTCCCACGGCGGGGAAAGCTTTCATGAGAGTTTCGAGCCCCGTCCAGGGGGACGGGCAGACCCCGACCGAATGGGAAGTCGTGGGTGAAAACGCGATCGAAGAATCGGCCAATGTGAAGGCCTACGTGATCTGCGCATCGCCGTAATCGGGATCTGAGGCTAGCCGTCGATGAATTCGCGCAGGCTCCGGTACTCCTCGGCGCACGCGGGGCAGCCGTGGAGGTGCTCCCTCATGCCCGGGACCTGCCGGTCGGCCTCACCGTCGGCGACCGAGAGCTCGACGTAGCGGTCGAGCTCGGCGAAGCATTCCTCGCAGCTGAGCTCGGGCTTCGCCGGCCCCAGCACCCGTGCGAGAAGCCGGTCGCGGCCGTCTGACTTCTTGCTGGAATCGCTCATGGTTTCTCCTCTTCGCCGTCGCCGGGTCTGAGCCCGCGGGCGGCGAGCCCGGCGCGAAGCATGCGTCGGGCGTCGTGCAGAGTCTTGTAAAGGGCGCCGCGGGTGGTGTCCATGCGCTCGGCGAGGACGTCGATCGGGACCTCGTTGATCGCGACCGCGACCAGGACCTCGCGCCGGCGGTCGCTGAGGTTCTCGATCTCCTCGCGGATCGCCGCGAAGAGCTCGCTGTCCTCCGCGCCCCGCTCGGCCGAAGAGGCGTCGGAGAGCCGCCGCCACGCCTCGTGCTCGAGCGGCACCTCGCGGCCCTGCCAGGCGCGGCGCCGCAGCTTCACGGCGGCCTCGAGCAGGGCGAACTTGTAGGCCCAGGTCGTGAACCGGCTTTCGCCGCGGAATTCGTCGAGCTTGTCGAGGATGGCGAGCAGGGCGTCGTCGGCGCTCTGCTGAGCGAGGTCGTCGAGGTCGCCGCCGCGAACGTGGGGGAGGCCGGCGCTACGCCGCCCGATCTCGAAGCGCGCCGCCTTCAGCAGCAGGACGTGGAGCTCGCCGACCGCTTCCTCGCGCTCGGGCCCCTGTGTGCCGAGGCGCCGCAGGAGATCCTGCGACGCGCCATCGGCTCGTCCTGGTGCGGCTTGGGGTCGGGTATCGGCCGGCAGCTCCATCGTCGCTGGTGTCACGCATTGTTAGCGACTTCGGGACGCCATTTCTTACCGCGGGTAAGAACCGCCGGCGCCGGGACGCTCAATAAGTGGAAGCGAAAACCCACGATTGGAGGTCTCATGTCAACCACTGCCACACTCGATCCGCGCGACGTCGCGATCGCGGCGCCGACCCTCACGGAGCGTCTCAAGGCCGACCCGGGCTACCAGGCCTTCCTCCTGCTGAGGATCGCGTTCACCATCGCGCCGATCGTCTTCGGCCTCGACAAGTTCTTCAACATCCTCGTCGACTGGGAGACCTACCTGGCGCCGTGGATCAACGACATCGTCCCCGGCAGCGCCTCGACCGCGATGCACCTGGTCGGGGTCGTCGAGATCGCGGCGGGAATCTTCGTCGCGCTGAAGCCTCGCTACGGCGCCTACGTGGTCGCCGCCTGGCTCGCCGGGATCGTCATCAACCTTCTCACCTACTCGGGCTACTACGACATCGCCCTGCGCGACTTCGGACTGATGCTCGCCGCGCTGACGCTGGCCCGGCTGGCAAGCAAGTACGACGCGCCCGGTCTGAAGCTGAGCCTGTAGGTCAGGAGCGGAGCCGCTCGAGCACGACGACCGGGATCTCACGCGACGTCTTCCGTTGATATTCGTCGTAATCCGGCCACTCGGCGGCCATCGTCTCCCACATCGCCGGCTTCTCATCGGGGCCGGCGGTGCGGGCGCGGGCCCTGAACCGGTCGTCCTTGATCTGGACCTCGACCTCGGGATCCTCGGCAAGGTTGAGGTACCAGGCGGGCGGCGCGTCGGACCCGCCCTTGGAGGCGATGACCGTGTACTGGTCGTCGCCGGCCGGGGCGTAGATCAGCGGGGTGGTGCGCGGCTCGCCGCTGCGGCGGCCGGTGGTCGTCAGCAGCAGCGTCTGCGTCCCGCGCCACTCGTGTCCCTCCTCGCCATCGGTGGCTCGGTAGCGCTCGACGTGCTCCTGACCGAACAGGGTCATATCCCGATGGTAGGCAGGTCGGCCCCTCGGCCCATCGATGCGGATAGGCTCGCACCCGGTTGGTCTCGTCCTTGCGATCAACACGAAGGGAGAGACGATGGCGGTAGCGATCATCAACACCGACTTCCCGGAGGGATTCGGCGCCGACATGTACGACGCGGTGAACGCCGAGATGGGCATCGTCGCCGACCCTCCGCCCGGCCTGATCTTCCACTGGGCGGGCGAGGTCGACGGCAGCTTCACGATCACCGATATCTGGGACTCGCGCGAGGCCTATGACACCTTCACCGGCGAGCGCCTGATGCCGGCGATCGAAAAGGTCGCGGCCGCCGCCGGGGGGCCCACCGAAGCCCAGCAGCGGACGATCGAGGCCGCCGTCCACAACCACATAAAGCCGTAGGCCTCAGACCAGCCGGTTCGGTGGCTCGCGGCCGTCGAGGACGGCGACCACCGCGTCGGCGACCAGGCCCGCCATCGCGTCCCGGGCGCCGGTCGTCGCCGATCCGACGTGGGGGAGGAGGACGCAGTTCGGGGCCGCGAGCAGCTCGGGGGCCACGTCCGGCTCGTTCTCGTAGACGTCGAGTCCGGCGGCCGCGATCGTGCCGGCGTCGAGGGCCGCGGCAAGTGCCGCCGAGTCGACCAGCGAGCCCCGGGCGGTGTTGACGAGAATCGCTCCGGGTCGCATCGATTCCAGCTCGCGGGCCCCGATCATGCCCGTCGTCTCCGGCGTCGCCGCGGCGTGGACGCTGACGACGTCGGCACCGCTCAGGAGCTGCGCGAGCTCGGCGAGCTCGGCGCCGAGCGCCGCCTCGGCCTCGGGCTTCGGATTGCGCGCCGTGTAGAGGATTGAGCCCGCGAGCGGGCGGACGAGCTCCGCGTAGCGCCTGCCGATCCTGCCCATGCCGACGATCCCGAAGGTCGCGCCGCTCAGGCCGGTCCCGAGGTCGCCGGTGGTGTCGAACCCCTTCCACTCGCCGTCGCGCAGGCGGCGCTCGGCGGCCGGGAGCCCGCGTGCGGCAGCCAGCGTCAGGGCGAGGGCGAGCTCGGCAGTCGCATCGGTGAGGACGTCCGGGGTGTTGGTGGCGATCACGCCGCGCTCGCGGCAGGCGTCGAGGTCGACGTTGTCGTAGCCGACCGCGAAATTGGCGACCAGTTTCAGTCCCGGCCCGGCGGCGTCGAGCAGCTCGGGGCCGACCGCGACGGTCGGATCGGTGACGATCGCCGCGGCGCCCGGCGCGAGCTCGCGGAGCAGGTCGGGCGTCGCCGCGGGACCTCCCTCGCGAACCTCGCAGCGCTCGGCGATGCGATCGCCGCCGGCGGCCGGGATCCGGCGGGCGATGAGGCAGATCGGGCGCGGTTCGCTCATCCCGCGCCCGATTCTGCCCGAAGGCGTCGGCTAGGCGCCGGCGCCGCCGAACGCCAGCTGGCCGTCGGCGCTCTGGAGCTCGCCCTCCTCGAGGACCTCCTCACGCTCGATCTCGCCCTCGCGGACCAGCAGCAGCGCCATCGCCGACCCGATCAGGGCCAGGATGCCGCCGAGCAGGAGGATCTCATTCATCCCCGAGAGGAACCCTTCGCGGGCTGCGTGGGAGACGGTCTCCCGCGCTCCCGCGGGAACCGCGTTGAGCGCCTGCCCGAGGTTGCCGGAGGAGGCGGCTTCCATCAGCTGACGCGGGTGGTCGCCTTCGGCCGCCGGCGTTCCGGCCGCCAATTCGGAGACCTTGTCGGCGCCGCGGCCGAGGAAGAGCGCGCCCCAGGCGGCGATCCCGACCGCGATCCCGACCTGGCGGAACGTGTCGTTGATGCCCGCCGCCATCCCGCTCTGCTCCTTCGGGACGACGCTGAGCGCGACGTCGGCGATAACCGGGTTGAGGAGGCCGACGCCGATGCCGGCGACGATGAAGCCGAGCAGCAGGGTCGTCCATTCCGAGGTCGCCTGGATGCCCGCCATCAGCAACAGCCCTCCGCCCGCCATCGCCAACCCGGCGGCGAGCAGGACGCGGGCCTGGAGCCGGCCGAGCAGGACGCCCGCAACCGGGGCCACCAGGAAGGCTGCGACCGTGATCGGCAGGTACCGGATCCCGGCCTCGAGCGGGGTGTAGCCGAGGTAGTTCTGCAGGTAGAGCGTCAGGTAGAGGAACAGCGCGAACATCGAGCCCGAGACGGCGAAGGCCGCGACCTGGACCCCGCTGAACGCGTGGTTGCGGAAGAAATGCAGCGGCAGCATCGGCTCGCGGACCCGGCGCTCGATCGCGACGAAGGCCGCCAGCAGCGCCGCGGCGCCGCCGAAGAGGCCGAGGATCACCTCGCTGCCCCAGCCCTCCTGGTTGCCGCGCAGCAGCGCCAGCACGAGCAGGAAGAGGGCTGAGCTGAAGGTGACCAGGCCCGCCCAGTCGATCGTGGTCGCGTTCGGGTCACGCGTCTCGCGCAGCTTCGTGAACGTCGCCGCGACCGCCGCAATCCCGATCGGCACGTTGAGCAGGAAGACCGAGCGCCAGCCGAGGCCGTCGGTCAGCGCGCCGCCCACCAGCGGCCCGATCGCGACCGCGATGCCGATCGTCGCACCGTAGGTGGCCATCGCCATCGCCCGCTCGCGGCCGGCCGCGAACTCCTGCGCGATCAGCGCCAGCGAGACCGCGAACATGATCGCGCCGCCGATCCCCTGGATCGCGCGGTCGATGTTGAGCATCGTCGGATCGGTCGCCAATCCCGCCGCCAGTGAGGCGACGGTGAAGATCCCGACCCCGACGCCGAAGACGCGCCTCCGCCCGAGGCGGTCGGCAAGCGAGCCGGCGGTCAGCACCAGGGCGGCGAGCGAGAGGGTGTAGGCGTCGATCACCCACTGAAGATCGGTGAAGCTTGCGTTCAGGTCTTCCTCGATCGCCGGCAGCGCGGTGTTGACGACGGTGATGTCGAGCAACAGCATGAAGGTCGCCACCGAGACCGTGATCAGGGTCCACCATTTTCTGTCCATTTGAAGCCCTCCTGAGCGGGGAGTACAATCAGTCAGGTAGCCTTGTAAGGCAACTTGATAAGGCGACCGTACCATATGGTCAGGTGGCTTGACGGTTAAAGTGCGTGAGAGGGATCACAGATGAGCGTGAAACCAGAGACAGATGACCGGATTCCGCTGCCGCCCCTGCTCGAAAACGCGAGAGAGGCCGGGTTCGAGGAGCTGCACCGGCGCCTTGCCGAGCGCGGCTACGCCGACATCCGCCATGCCCACGGCTGCGTCTTTCGCTGGGTCGACCCCGAGGGGACGCGGCTGACCGAGCTGGCTGAGCTCGCCGGCCACAGCAAGCAGGCCGTCGGCGAGTTCGTCTGCGACCTCGAGGCCAGGGGCTACGTCGAGCGCGTGCCCGACCCGGCGGACGGGCGGGCGAAGATCATCCGCCTCACCGAGCGGGGGGCCGAGGCCAAGGCGACGGCGCTCGAGATCTTCGCCGAGATCGAAGCCGAATGGGCGGAGCGGATCGGCCCCGAGCGGGTCGAGGCCCTGCGCGAGGCGCTGGAGGTCCTCTATGAGCTCGAGCGCTCCGTGCCTGTCCCTGCCTAGCGCCGCCCTCGGGGACTCCATCTCCGACCTGCGGGTGCGGACCGGTTGGAGGCGCGGCCCCGCCGCGGACTCGGCCGGCCCGTTCCTCCTCAGCTACACCGAGTTCACCCCCGACACCCTGAGCGACCTCCCCGGCATCTACCGCGCGGCGCAGCGGCTGCGCCGCGAAATCGCCGAGCTCGAGGGGGCGGTCGGCGTCACCGTCTACTGGCAGCTGTTAAGGGGGCGCGGGGGATCGGTCTCGGCCTGGGTCGACGAGTCGGCGCTGCGTCGCTTCGTCTCGCTTCCCTTCCACACCGAGACGATGCGCGCCTACCGGACGCGCGGCAGCCTCCGCGCGCTCGA
The DNA here is from genome assembly GCA_036265675.1 of Solirubrobacterales bacterium. Classification (GTDB taxonomy): domain Bacteria; phylum Actinomycetota; class Thermoleophilia; order Solirubrobacterales; family 70-9; genus VRUE01. The sequence continues at coordinate 1,923 of DATAOP010000088.1, read as the reverse complement.
ATGGAGCGCCGACTCGTTCGAGCTCGGCGCCGCTTTCAGGGACGGCCAGCGCGGGCTCGACGAAGGACGAGGGCGGTCGCCCGGCGGCTAGTGTCCGTCTGCGGGCCTCCCGTTCGTCTTGGGAGCACCAACGCTCACCAAAGGAGGAACGATGAAGTACATGCTGATGATCAACCAGGGCACGACCCCGACTCCGCCCTCGGAGGAGTGGGACCGGCTCTCCGACGAGGAGCGCGGGCAGATCGCCGACGACTACAAGGCGGTCAGCTCCACCCCCGGCGTCACCCCCGGCATGCAGCTCTCCCCGCCCGAGACGGCGACCACCGTCCGGGTCGAGGACGGCAGGACGCTGACCACCGACGGCCCGTTCGTCGACACCAAGGAGGCGATCGGCGGCTACCTGCTGATGGAGGCCGACGACCTCGACGCCGCGATCGAGCTGGCGGCGCGGATCCCGGCGGCCCGGCTCGGCGGCGCGATCGAGGTGCGCCCGATCGTCGAGTGGTCCTGAGCGCCCGGCGCCTCGCGGAAGTCGGATGACCCTGCGGATTCGACCGGGGGAGATCGCGGACGCCGCCGCCGTCGCCGAGCTCGTCGAGCGCGCCTACGAGGGCTACGTCGAGGAAGTCGGTGCCCGCCCGGCGCCGATGGACGCCGACTACTCCGAGGCCGTCCGGGACGGGACGCTGTTCGTCGCCGAGGACGGCGATGGGATCGCGGGCGCGATCGTTCTCGATCTCGAGAGCGACCACCTGGAGATCGAGAACGTCGCGGTGGCGCCGGCCCGGCAGGGCGACGGGATCGGCCGCGCCCTGCTCGCCTTTGCCGAGGATCACGCCCGCGAGCGGGGGGTCGGCGAGCTGCGGCTCTTCACCCACGTCGTCATGACCCGCAACCAGCGGATCTACGGGCTTCTCGGCTACACCGAGGTCAAGCGCCGCACCGACCACGGGTTCGAGCGCATTTTCTACTCCAAGCGCCTCCCTACACTGGAGTCATGAGCAAGAACACTGATCGCGACTCGGTACTGACCCTCTACAGGCGTGGAATCGAGCTGCTCGAGGAGGCCGACTTCGAGCAGGCCGCAGTTCCGCTCGAGGCCGCCGCTCGCCGCGCCCCCGAGAAGTCCTCGATCCGCGAGGCGCTCGGCCGCGCCTACTTCCGGCTCGGTCGCTTCGCCGCCGCCGCGGTCGAGTTCGAGGCCGTCGTCGACTCCCACCAGGTCAACGACTTCGCCCACTTCTGCCTCGGGCGGTCGCTGGCCAAGACCGGGCAGACCGACCGCGCCCGCCACCACCTGGCGCTGGCGTCGAACCTGCGCCCCGAGCGCAGCGACTACCGCTTCTACCGCGACCAGCTCGCCTGAGCCCAGCCGCCCCCGGACGCGGAAGCGGAGGCCAATCGCAATCTGATTCCTTTGGCCTCCGCGAAAGCAGAGGAGGCGGCGTCAGTTAAAGCCCGGCGACGAGGGCGCCGACGTTCCGCTTCGAGAAGTAGGGGCCGAAGGTGTGGCGGAGGTCGCGGCGCCTGGCGTAGCTGGTGAGGCCGTCGATCATCCGGCCTTCTTCGATCAGCCAGCCGCCGCCGCTCGCCCCTGGTGCCCAGTGGCAGCGGATCGCGATCGTCGGCGGGCCGGGGATCCGATAGGTGGTGCTGTCGTCGCCGACATAGGGAGAGCTGCAGTTCTGCATCCGCCTGACCTTGCCGGGATAGCCGAACGTCTGGAACCGCTGTTTGCGGGCAAGGTCGACGGCGATCGTGACGCCGCCACCGACCGCGTCGGCGACGTTGGCGCCTTCGGCGTTCGGCTGCACCCGGGCGGCGCCGATGTCGAAGTTCGGGTTGCCGAGCTTGATCCACTGTTTCGCGACGTGGACGTCGTTGCGGTGGGCGACGAAGGCGCCGAACGGGGCGAGGCCGTCG
>DATAOP010000087.1:0-35476 GCA_036265675.1 Solirubrobacterales bacterium | reverse complement strand
TCCGTCGACGCCGATCAGGCTCGCTCCCCAGCCCCACTGGAAGACCGCGACGATCAGCCCGAACGAGGCGCCGATGCTGAGCAGGTTCATCGCGATCGCCTTCAGCGGCACGAGGACGGAGCGGAAGACCGTCATCAACAGGAGGGCCGAGAGCAGGACGACGACGCCGATGAAGAGCGGCAGCTTTTCGGCGATCGCGGTCCCGAAGTCCTCGAAGATCGCGGTGATCCCGCCGACGTGGACCTGGGCGCCGGTGCTTTGCTCGACCGGCGGGACGACATCGTCGCGAATGTGGTCGAGCAGTTCGGTGGTCGCCTCGCTTTCCGGCGAGGTCGTCGGGTAGACCTGAAAGACGCCGGTGTTGCCGGCGGGGTTCAGCTTCACCGGGGTCGTGTGGGCGACCCCTTCTTCGCCATCGAGCGTCGAGCGCAGCTCCCGCAGCGCCTGGTCCTGGTTGTGTCCTGGCAGCAGGGCCACGATCGAGAGCGGCCCGTTGAATCCCGGGCCGAAGCCTTCGGCGAGCAGGTCATAGGCCTCCCGGGTCGTCGTGCCCGCCGGATCGGTGCCGGCGTCGTTGCTGCCCAGCCGCAGCGAGAGTGTCGGGATGCAGAGGGCGATCAGGAGGCCGCCGGAGAGCAGCGCCGCGACCAGCGGCCGGCGCTGGATCGTCCGGCTCCAGTGGAACCAGCGGGTGTCCTCCGCGGTCGACCGGGTCCGCTCGCCGAGCCCGGGGATTCGCAGCCGGTCGACCCGTGGCCCGGCGATCGTCAGCAGCGCGGGCAGCAGGGTCAGCGCCGCGATCATCGTCATCAGGACGGCGAACGCCGTCGCCATCGCCACCCCGTAGAGGAAGCTGAGGCCGAGCAGCATCATCCCCATCAGGGCGATGATCACCGTCACCCCGGCGAAGAGGACGGCGCGCCCGGCCGTGTCGACGGCGGCGATCGCCGCATCGCGGGACTCGAGCCCCTCGTCGAGGCCGTTGCGGAACCTGGTGAGGATGAAGAGCGCGTAGTCGATCCCGACGCCGAGGCCGATCATCGCCGCCAGCTGTGGCGCGAACTCGGCGGTGGGGAAGACGTGGGTGCCGAGGCTGACGAGGCTGAGCCCGACTCCGAGCGCGAACAGCGCGGTGACGATCGGCAGTCCCATCGCGACCAGCGACCCGAACGTGATCAGGAGGACGGCGATCGCGGCCAGCAGCCCGATCGCGAACGAGGAGTCGCCTTCTTCTTCGGAACGGGCTTCCTCGATCGGCTGGCCGCCGAGCTCGACCTGGAGGGTGTCGTTCCCCGCCTCGCGGGCCTCGCTCATCACCTGCTTGATTTCGCCGTTGCCGAGCTTGTCGGTGATGACGTCGAACTGGACCGTCGCGTAGGCGATCCGGCCGTCGGAGCTGATGGCGCCCGCACCGCCGGCGGCATAGGGGCTGGCGACTTCGCTGACGTGGGGGAGCTTTTCGATCCTGGCGAAGGCCTGCTCCATCCGCCGCCTCACCGGCGGCGATTCGGCCCCCTCGTCGGCCTTGAAGACGATCGTCGCGGTGTCGCCGGACTGGGCCGGGAAGCGGTGTTCGAGCAGGTCGAAGGCTTCCTGGGAGTCGGATGCCGGCAGCCGGAATTCTTCGGAGAAGTCGGACCCGACGGTTCCCGCGAGGGCCCCGATCCCGACCAGGGCGAGAAGCCAGGAGAGAATGACCGTCTTGCGGTGCCCGGTGCACCATGTCGCGAAGGCCCTCATCGAACGGGCCACGCTAGCAACGGCCATTCCTCGGGAATGTGAGGGACCGCTCCCAGTCTGCCGGCCGTAGTACAGGATGTGGCCTCTGCCGGATTCAGACCAACCGAGCCTGACGAGCGCTGGCGAGCGCACCGTGATCGCCGCCGCGCAGGAAGGCTCCGAGGCTGCGATCGAGGAGCTCTTTCGGCGTCACTGGCCCGGCACGCACCGGGCCGCCTACCTGATCGTGCGTGACGCGGCCGCCGCCGAGGACATCGCCCAGGAGGCGTTCCTCTCGGCCCTGGGCGCGCTCGAGCGCTTCGACCGGCGCCGCCGCTTCGCGCCCTGGCTGCACAGGATCGCCGTCAACCGCGCGATCGACTGGACCCGCGCCCGCGCTGTTCGCAGGGAGGTCGCGGCGAGCGAGCCGGTGTTCGAGTCGGCCGGGTCCGCGCCGCCGCTTCAGGACCAGGTCGGCGCCAGGGACGAGCTCGAGGCAGCGCTGGGGCAGCTCTCGGCCGAGCACCGGGCGATGATCGTCCTCCGCTATCTGCTCGAGTACACGCCGGGGGAGATCGGGCGGATGCTGGACCTGCCGCGCGGGACCGTCAACTCGCGTCTGCGTCGCGGCCTCGACCGGCTGTCGGAGCTTCTGGAGGGGTCATGAGGGAGGAGCGACTGCGCCAGGGGCTCCTCGGCATTTCGGTCCCCGACGAAGAGGGTGCGCGTGAGCGCGGCCGCCGCCTGGTCGAGGCCGCCGTGACCTCCGCCGATCTCAGGCCCGCCTCGCGGTCCCGACGCGGCGGTCGCCGCACCGCACAGGTTGCGGTCGCCCTCGGCCTCCTGGCGGCGCTCGCGATCAGCCCGGCCGGGGCCGCGGTCAGGGATTGGGTCGGCAACGCCGTCGACAACGGCCGCCAGCCGTCGCTGCCGGCGCTGACCTCGCTGCCCGCCCCGGGGTCGCTGCTGGTCGACTCAGCCCGCGGCGCCTGGATCGTCCAGGAGGACGGCTCGAAGCGGCTCCTCGGCTCCTACCGCCAGTCGACCTGGTCGCCCCGCGGGCTCTTCGTCGCCGCCGTGGGCGAGGGGGAACTGGTCGCGCTCGACCCGGAGGGCGAAGTTCACTGGACGCTGCCGCGCCCTGGCGCGAGCGACCCCGCCTGGTCGCCGGACGGGTACCGGATCGCCTACCTCGACCGTGGGGCCCTCCGGGTGGTTGCCGGGGACGGGACCGGGGATCACCAGGCCTGGCCGCGGGCCGCCGCGGTAGCCCCGGCCTGGCGCCCCGGGCCCGGGCACGCGCTGACGCTTGTCGACCCCGCCGGGGTCCTGCGCACGATCGACGCCGACAGCGGTGTCAAAGTCGACTCGGCGAGGCCGGTCGTCAACCCGGCGCGGATCGAATGGTCGCGCGACGGTTCGCGCCTGCTGGTGGCGGGGAAGGCCGGCTTCGAGGTCCTCGATCGAGGCGGCGATCTCATCTGGCGGCGTTCGGCGCCGCCGGGGACCGATCTCCTCGCCGCAGCGCTGGCGCTCGGCGGTGAACGGGTTGCCGCCGCCGTCGGATCCCAGGGCGGGCGGGCCAGGAGCGAACTGCTGCTGCTCGGCCCCGGGGGATCCCAGGTCCCGGTCTTCTCCGGTCCCGGGAGATTCAGCGGCGTCTCGGTCTCGGCCGCAGGGCGCTGGCTCCTGCTCGAGTGGCCCACCGCCGACCAGTGGCTCTTCCTCGACGTCGCCCAGCCCCAGCGGATCGTGGCGGTGTCCAACATCTCTTCCCAGTTCGCGCCCGGGGCGACCTCGCCCGCGGCGTACCCGGCGGTGAGCGGCTGGTGCTGCGAGGGACCTCCCGCCGGTCGCTGACCGTATCGGGGGCATGAATGGATTCGGTCGAGGACGATGCCGTACTCACCCACGGATAGGCCTGGCGCTCGCCCTGCCGGCGACGCTGTTGCTCCTTCAGGGCACGGCCCGTGCCGACATCGGATTCGAGAGCGCCGATCCCTCGTCAGCGGCACCCGGCGAGCAGGTCCAGGTGACGGTCGGCTGCGGCTTCTGCTTTCCCCCCTGTGTCGGCCGGCCGGGCCACCGTCATCCCCCCGGGGGGATGAACGGAGGATGCATGCCGGGTGGGCGCCCAGGCCCGCCGAAGCGGTTCGGGATCTGGCTGACGGCCGCGCCGCATCGGATCGACCGGGTCCATTCCGGCTCCTCGCGACCGCCGCACCTTCCCTCGTTCACATACCTCGGCCGCGCCGCGCCGGCACCCGACCCGAACGGTGCCCAGTTGAACGAGGTTCCGCGCTATGTCCTCCGCTTCCGGGTCCCGGCTCTCGCGCCGGGGTCATACAGGTACGTCCTCTACTGTGCCGGCTGCGTCGAGGGGCCACGCGGCACCCTGGTCGAGTCCGGCCCCGCGCCGCCGATCCGGCTGCGGGTTGCGCCGCCGGGCTCCGGATCGTCCTTCCCGGCGCTGCCCTGGGCACTCGGGGGTATCGCCGCCGCGATCGTCCTCTCGGGCGCCGTCCTTCTGCTTCGACGCCGCCGCGTGATCGCCATTTCGCACCCTTAGCGCCCCAACTGGCGATCACGCCCGCCTGGGGCGGGGGATACGGGGCGCCCGCCGTCTCTCGCGGCGGCTAGTTTTCTCGCTGATGCCAGACCCATCGATCGCGCGTTTCCGCCGCGTCGTGGCCGCTGCCTACGCGTCGCTCGAGGAGCGGCGCCAGGAGGTCAACGACCTCAATGTCTTCCCGGTCGCCGACGGCGACACCGGGGACAACATGGCGATGACGATGCGCGCTGTGATGGAGGAGCTCGACCGTCTCAACGGCCAGGAGGTCGACGAGGTCGGGCGGACCCAGCTCGTCCAGGCGCTGGCCCGGGCCGCGCTGATGGGGGCGCGCGGGAACTCGGGGGTGATCCTCAGCCAGATCGTCCGCGGCGCCGCCGAGGAGCTCGCCAGCCGGCCGGGCGAGCTGATCGACCCGGTGCTTGTCGCGTCCGCCTTCGCCAGCGCCGCCGATGCCGCCTACGCCTCTGTACGCGATCCGGCGGAGGGGACGATGTTGACCGTCTTCCGCGAGATGGCACACTCGATCGCCCGCCAGCTGGCGCGGCTCGAGGCCGACCGGCAGCGGCTCGACCGCGGCGTCAGCGACGAGCTCCAGGACAAGGTCCTTGCCGCGGTCCTCGAAAGGGCGGTGGCCGATGGTCAGGCGGCCGTCGAGCGCACCCCCGAGCAGCTCGAGGTCCTCCGCTCCTCCGGGGTGGTCGACGCCGGCGGATACGGCCTGGTCCTGATCCTCGCCGGCGTCGTCGCCGGCCTGCGCGGCGACGGCGACGAGGTCCCCGAGGTCACCCACCAGGAGACGCCGAAGCTGAGCCGCCCGCACCACGAGGACAGCCGCTTCCGCTACTGCACCAACTTCATTGTCTCCGGCTCGGGGCTGGCCCAGCGCGAGTTCCTGCCGAGGCTCGAGGGCCTCGGCGACTCGGTGCTCGTCGTCGGCGACGAGGCGACGCTCAAGGTCCACGTCCACACCGACGAGCCAGAGGCGGCGGTGGCGCTGTTCGAGGGTGCCGGAGAGGTGACGAACCTCGACGTCGCCGACATGCGCGAGCAGATCGCCGAACGCGACGCGCGGCTGGCGACCGGCCGCACCGGCGCCCTGGCGGTCGCGGCGGGGGACGGGATCGAGCGCCTCTTCAACGCGTTCGGCGCCCACGTCGTCCCCGGCGGCGACACCCTCAACCCCTCCACCTTCGAGCTCCTCGCCGGGATCCACGAGGTCGGCGCCGAGGAGGTCGTCGTCCTGCCGAGCTCGGCCAACGTGGTGATGGCCGCCGAGCGCGCCTGCGAGCTCTCCGAGAAGCCGGCCTGGGTCGTGCCCGCGACCTCGCAGCAGGCCGGGCTGCTGGCGCTGGTCGAGCTCGACGTCGACCGCTCGGCGGAGGCGAATCGCGACCGGCTCGCAGCGGCGCTCGAGCAGATCACGGCCGGGGGGGTCGCGCCGGCCGCCCGCGACGATCCCGGGGGGCGATTCCGCAAGGGCGACGCCGTCGGTTTCGTCGGCGAGGAGATCGTCGCCTGGGGCGGCACCGGGTCGACCCTCGCGGAGACGATCAGGATCCTCGGCGAGGGCGCCGAGCTGGTGACGGTCCTAGGCGGCGCCGAGGCCCCGATCGCGCTCGCCGAGATCGACACCCACGTCCCGGACGGGGTCGAGGTCGAGACCCTCGAGGGGGGTCAACCGAGCTGGTGGTGGCTGCTCGCCGCCCAGTAGCGGCATGAGGTCCTTCGCAGGAGCCTCGGAGCTGAGCCCGGCGCAGCTCCGCGAGGCTCCGATTCACTGGCCCCGCCCGAGCGCCCTCGACGTCTCGCCGGCGGCGCTGCGCGGGGTCGGGCCGAAGCTGGCCGAGACGGCGCGGGAGGCCGGGATCGCGACCGTCGGCGACCTCCTCCTGCGGTTTCCCCACAGTCACCGAGATCGCACGATCCTCCCGGTCGCTGAGCTCGAGCCGGGGGCCGCCGGCACGGTCGAGGTCGAGGTCCTCGGCTCGACCCCGCGGCCCTTCCGCCGACGCGGCCTCTCGATCACCTCGGTCAAGGTCGGCGACGAATCGGGATCGCTGCGCGCGACCTGGTTCAACCAGCCGTGGGTCGCGCCGAAGCTCGAGCCCGGCGTCCGCCTGCTGCTGACCGGCTCCCGCGACAAACGGGGGCTCAGGGTCAGCGAGTACGAGTTCCTGGATTCCGGCGGTGCCGAGGAGGGCCTGGTGCCCGTCCACCCTGCGACCGAGCAGTTGAAAGCGCAGCGGATCCGGCAGTGGGTCGAGCAGGCGATTGACCTCGCCGGGAACGTGGTCGAGCCGCTGCCGGCGGAGCTGCGCGCGCGCCGCCAGCTCGCCGGCGTGGCGGACGCCGTCACCGCCGCCCATTTCCCCGAAGGAGAGGAGGAGATCGAGACGGCGCGAGCCCGGCTCGCCTTCGAGGAGCTGTTCCTCTACCAGGCGATCCTGACCACGCGCAAGCGCACCCGCCGCTCGGCTCGGCCGGCGCCGCGGCTCGGCACCCCGGGCGAGATGGTCGGGCGCTGGGTCGAGTCGCTCCCGTTTGCGCCGACCGCCGACCAGCGCCTGGCGTTCGCCGAGATCGATCGCGACCTCGACTCCGGCGAGCCGATGCAGCGGCTGCTGATGGGCGAGGTCGGGTCGGGCAAGACCGTGGTCGCGCTATACGCGATGCTGAGGGCCCTCGAGGCGGGCTTCCAGGCGGTGCTGATGGCGCCCACCGAGACCCTCGCCGAGCAGCATGCGCAGACACTCGACCGGCTCCTTGCCCACGAGCCACTGCCGTTCGCGCTGCTGACCGGCGCGACGCCGACCCCACGCCGGCGCGAGGCGCTGGAGCGACTCGCCACCGGGGAGCTCGGGCTCGTGGTCGGCACCCACGCGCTGATCGAGCCATCGGTCGAGCTCGCCCGGCTCGGCGTCTGCGTCGTCGACGAGCAGCATCGGTTCGGGGTAGAGCAGCGGCGGGCGCTCGACTCGAAGGGGGTGGAGGGGATGGCGCCCCACGTCCTCCACATGACCGCGACGCCGATCCCGCGCACCCTCTCGCTGACCGCCTACGGCGACCTCGACACGACCGCGCTGCGCGAGCTCCCGGCGGGCCGGAGCCCGGTCGAGACGCGGCTCGTCGAGGAGGACGACCGCCCCTCCGCCTACGAGTTCCTCCGCGGGCAGCTGCGCGAGGGCCGCCAGGCATACGTCGTCTGCCCGCTGGTCGCCGAGTCCGAGAAGCTCCAGGGCAAGGCCGCCGAGGCGGAGGCCGCGCGGCTGGCGTCCGGCGAGCTCCGCGAGTTCAGCCTGGGCGTCCTTCACGGCCAGATGCCATCGGCCGAGAAGGCGCGCGCGATGGAGGCGTTCGCCTCCGGCGAACTCGACGTCCTCGTCGCGACGACCGTGATCGAGGTCGGGATCGACGTGCCGAACGCCTCGGTGATGGTGATCGAGGGTGCCGAGCGCTACGGGATCTCCCAGCTTCATCAGCTCCGCGGCAGGGTCGGCCGCGGCGAGCACGCCTCGCACTGCCTCCTGTTCGCCGAGAACGCCGGCGGCCTGGCCCGGCGCCGGCTCGCGGCGGTCGCCGGCGAGCGCGACGGGTTCAAGCTGGCGGAGATCGACCTCAGCCTGCGCGGCGAGGGCGAGGTGCTTGGGACCCGCCAGCACGGGCTGCCGCGCTTTGCCGTCGCCGAGCTTCCCGAGCAGACGCCGCTCCTGATCGAGGCGCGCGAGGAGGTGCTCGCCCTGCTCCGCCGGCACGGATCGCTCGCCGCCCCTGAGCTTGGGCCGCTCCTCGACGCCGCCGGGCGCCGGTTCGGGGTTGCCAGCGACGAGAGAGTCCCGCTGTGATGGAAGCGCCGTCGCGAGCGAGCAATCCATATCTGATTCCTTTTGCGATGTGAGCAAGGCGCGACTGTTATGAGAGTCATCGCGGGCGAGCTGGGTGGCAGGACCCTCGTCGCGCCGCGCGGCTGGCGGGTGCGGCCGACCTCCGATCGTGTCCGCGAGGCGATCTTCTCGACACTCGGCGATCGGGTCGCCGGCGCCGTCGTCCTCGACCTCTACTGCGGCACAGGAGCGCTCGCAATCGAGGCCCTCTCGCGGGGGGCGGAGCGCGCCGTCCTCGTCGATCGCGACACCCGCCCGGCGCTCGGAAACGTCGTGCGCCTCGGCCTCGGGGAGCGCGCCGAGATCGTTCGCGCCGATGCCGGCCGCTGGCTGGTCGGGCGAGAGGAGGAGGGTGAGGAGGATCGTTTCGACCTCGTCTTCGTCGATGCCCCGTATAGACTCGCCCACCGCGTGGGGCAGGAACTCGACACCCATCTGCCGCGCCTTCTCGTCCCCGGCGGTCGTGTGGTCGTCGAGAGCGGGGCCAGCCGCCCGCTGCGGCTGACCTCGCTCGAGCAGGTGCGCCAGCGCCGCTACGGCGCCGCCGACGTCGCCTTCTACCAGGAGCGTGAGCGATGAGCGAGGGCACCGTCGTCTGCCCGGGGAGCTACGACCCCGTCACCAACGGCCATCTCGACATCATCACCCGGACCTCCGCCGTCTTCGAGCGGGTCGTCGTCGGCGTCGTCAACAACCCGGTCCGCAAGGAAAACACCCTGTTCACCGCCGAGGAGCGCAAAGCGTTCATCGAGGAGGCGACCGGGTCGCTGCCCAACGTCGAGGTCAGGATCTTCTCCAATCTCCTGGTCGAGTTCGCGCGCGAACTCGACGCCCGGGCGATCGTCAAGGGCCTGCGCGCGATCTCCGACTTCGAGTACGAGTTCGAGATGGCGCAACTGAACCGCAAGCTCGACCCGGGGATCGAGAGCATCTACGTGATCGCCTCCCCCCACTACAGCTTCCTCTCCTCGACCGGGGTGAAGGAAATGGCGACCTTCGGCGGCGACGTCTCCGACCTCGTCCCGGCCCCCGTCGCCGCGGCGATGGCGAACCGCCTGGGCGACAGGTAGGCTTTTCGCGTCAAGCATCGCCTGGGCGGGAGCTTGCAAAAACCCGTGGAAATAAGCGCAACTTCACCGAAAGTGCCTCCGACGCGTAGGCTTACGGCCCACTGATGGACGTTCTGGTCCTCATAGACAAGCTGGACGACGTCGTCCACAACGCCCGCCCCGTCCCCCTGACGGATCAGGTACGCGTGGACCGCGAGGAGATCTACGACCTCCTCGACCAGATGCGGGCGACGATCCCGGAGGAGATCAAGCAGGCGCGCTGGATCGTCAAGGAGCGCCAGGAGATGCTCGCCGAGGCCAAACGCGAGGCGGAGCGGATCGTGCGTGAGGCCCGTGAGCAGCAGGCTCGGTTGATCTCCGACGAGGAGGTCACCAAGCAGGCCGAGCGGGCCGCCGACGAGATCGTCGAGGACGCCCGCACCCGCGAGCGCGAGATCCGGCTCGGCGCCGAGGACTACGCCGACGAGATCCTCAACACGCTCGAGGTGAATCTCCAGAAGTTCCTCGCGGCCGTGCAGCGCGGCCGCGACCGGCTCGCCGGCCGCGACGAAGAGCCGGTGGCCGAACTCGATCAGCAGGAATAAGGCGCTGCCGCTTCCGCGTCCGAAGGCGGCTTCCTTACCTCAGCTCGTTGAGCTTGTCCCAGCGGGGGTCGTGGGGTGACTCGTGTTCGTGGTCGGCGGGGTCTGCGTCGTTGAGGGGCTCGCCGCAGACGGGGCAGAGGCCGGCGCAGTCGGGCCGGCAGAGGACGCGCGAGGGGATCGCCAGGATCGCCGCGTCATGCGCCCAGCGGCCGACGTCGAGCTCGTTCTCGGTGACGTAGGGGCTGCGCAGCTCCTCGTCCTCGGTGTCTGCCTGGTCGACCTCGCGGGCGTCGACCTCGGTATCGACCTCGGCCGGCTCCAGGCATCGCATGCAGGGGCCCTCGACGTGCAGCGGGAACCGCAACCGGAACGCGTAGCCGTTGCTGGGGCGCGAGACGTCGAGCCTGGCGGTGACCGTCTCCGGCCGCGCTAAGTAGGTCTCGCCGCCGAGCTCGAGCGGATCGAGCCGGATCGGGAGCTCGAGCCTGGTTCCCTCCCCAAAGGAGAGCGAGAGGCTCGAGAGGTCGATGATCGTCGCTGAGGTTCTGGCCACTTGAGCTCCTCCGCCCGGTCGGGACTTACGATGCACCTCTCCGACGAGGTTACGAAATGGGCGAATTCGACTGGACACCGGACGAGTACCTGGAACGGATCAGGGCCAGGATGCCTCGCTACGACGAGCTTCAGGAGCAGGCCGTCGCGGCGATCCCGTTCCCGCCCGAGCGGGTGCTCGAGCTGGGGATGGGGACAGGGGAGACGACCCGGCGGCTGATCGATGCCCACCCCGACGCCTGGGTGATCGGACTCGACTCGAGTCCCGACATGGTCTTCCGGGCCCGCCAGACCTACGACGACGTCCAGCTCGCGCGGATGGAGGACCCGCTCCCCGACGGCCCCTGGGACCTGGTGATCTCGGTCCTCTCGATCGGTGAGCTCTCCGACGACCAGCGCCAGACGCTGTTCCGGCGGGTCAGGGAGCAGTCGCGGGCGCTCGTGATCGGCGACCAGCTCGAGGGCGACGCGCTGGAGCGCGCGCTGTCCTGGTCGGAGGGCGAGCTCACCTGGCAGGGCGACGGGCTTGCGGTGATCCGCGCCGTCTACGGCTGAGCCCTCATCCCCGCTACCATTCCGCGACCCGATGAGCGCGGAGCGAGCAAGCATCCATCTCTGCTTCTCTGCGCAGCGAGCGAAGCGCGAAAATTTGTAAATGGCCGTCCCGAAGAAGAGAACCTCTAGCGCTCGCCGCGACAAGCGGCGCGCCAACCATCGCGCCGGCGAGGCGACCCTGAACCGCTGTCCGCGCTGCCACAGCCCGCGTCGCCCGCACCGGGTCTGCCCCACCTGCGGCACCTACAAGGGCCGTGAGGTGATCGACATGACGGTCACCCACCAGCCCGCGACACCCGCCTCCGAGACCGAGGAGTAGAACCTGGTGGTGACCGTGGCCCTCGACGGCCATGGGGCCGAGCGAGGCTTCGAGGCCCTCGCCGAGGGTGCTCGCCGGGCCGCTGCCGACGGGATCGGGCTGCGGGTCTTCGGCCCGGAGGACCGGCTCCAGATCGACGGCGTCGAGGGGATCGAGGTGGTCCGGACCGCGGAGGGGATCTCGAACGAGGACGACCCGGTGCCGGCGGTGCGGTCGAGGCCCGACGCCTCGGTGGTCAAAGCGGCCGCCGACGTCGCCGAGGGCCGTTCGGCGGCGATGGTGAGCGCCGGCTCGACCGGCGCCGCGATGGCAGCCGCGACCTTCGGCCTGCGCCGCATGAAGGGCGTTCAGCGCCCGGCGCTCGCGGTCCAGCTCCCCGTTCCCGACGCCAGGGTGCTGTTCCTCGACGTCGGCGCCAACACCGAGGTCCGCTCCCAGCACCTGGTTCAGTTCGCCTTCCTCGGCGCCGCCTTCAGCGCCGCCGTGCTCGAGGTCGAGCGGCCGCGGGTCGGGCTGCTCTCGGTCGGCGAGGAGTCGGGGAAGGGACGGGACGAGGTCGTCGAGGCCCACGCGCTGCTCGCCGGCGCCGGCGGCATCGAGTTCGTCGGCAACGTCGAGGGTGGCGACATCCCCGTCGGGGCGGTGGACGTGGTCGTCACCGACGGGTTCACCGGCAACGTCGCGCTGAAGCTGATGGAGGGGACGGCACGGGCGGTTGCGGGGGCGATTCGCGAGGCCGCCCGATCGAACCCGCTCGCGGCGGCCGGGGGGCTCCTGATGCGCCCGGCGCTGGGCGGCGTCCGCCGGCGGCTGCAGCCGGACTCGACCGGCGGCGCGATTTTGCTAGGGCTGCGCTCGATCGCCGTCGTCGCCCACGGCAGCGCCGGTCCCGACGGCATCGCCAACGCGGTCCGGCTCGCGGCCCGCTGCGTCGAGGTCGACGCGGTCGGCCGCACCGCCGCCCTGCTCGAGGCGGGCGGCGCCGGCCGCGGCTCGCTCGCCCGGCGCTCGCCCGATCCCGCCGGTCCGTAAGGTTTTTTTCCACTGTGGACCGCGACGACGTGATCAGACTTGTCCGCGAGCACCTCGCCGAGGAGCTCGAGGTCGATGCCGAGTCGATCTCCGAGGGGACCCGTTTCAAGCAGGACCTCGACGCCGACTCACTCGATCTCTACGAGCTCGTGATGGAGCTCGAGGACCGCTACGGGATCACGGTCTCCGAGCAGGACGCGGCGCGGATCGAGACCGTCGGGGACGCCGTCTCGTTCGTCCTCGAGCGCGCTCCGGCTTGAGCGTGTCGCAGCTCTCGGAGTTGATCGCGGAGCTCCCCGATGGGCTCCGCGCGACGGCCCTCACCCATTCCTCCTGGACCGAGGAGCGGGTCGACTCCTACGAGCGGCTCGCCTATCTCGGCGACAGCGTCCTCGCCCTCGCCGTCGCGGTCGAGCTCTACGAGCGCTTCCCCGAGATCGACGCCGGCGGCCTGACGAAGATCCACAACCAGGCGGTCAGCGGCGTCTCCTGCGCGGAGGTCGGCCGCGAGCTCGGCGTCGCCGAGATGCTCGAGGGGGCCCAGCCCGAGCTCGACGACGCGATCCCGGCCGACATCCTGCTCTCCGGGTCGCGTCCTCTCCCGGAGGTGACCGAGGCGCTGATCGGCGCCTGCTTCATCGCCTTCGGGTTCGACCGGGTCGCGGCGGCCGTGCGGGAGGCGTTCGCGCCTCGGGTCGAGCATGCGCTCGAGACCAGGATCGACTTCAAGTCGGCGCTGCAGGAGCTGCTGGCCCAGCGCCGCGAGCAGGTCACCTACGAGGTGATCGGCGAATCCGGGCCGGCGCACGCCCGCACCTTCCTGGTCGCGGCGGTGGTCGGGTCGGAGCGGATCGGCAGCGGAAGGGGGCGCAGCAAGAAGGCCGCCGAGCAGGTCGCGGCCGAGCAGGCGCTCGAGAGGCTCGGCGGCGAGGGGGGCGCCGTCGCGTCCGATTGAGGCGAGAGCCTAAGTGGTCATGACCCGAGTCCTGCCCCGTCTGGCGGCTGCAAACCTTCGCCATCCTTCGTCTTCGCTCGCTCGCGTGCTTATCAAGCACGCCACGCTCGCTGCATTCTCGGCTGGCTCGGTTTTCGCTCGCCATCCTTGGAACACGATTCGGAACATGACCACTTAACGTTCCAGGCGGAGGACAGGCATGTATCTGCGATCGATCGAGATGAAGGGGTTCAAGTCGTTCCCGGAGCGGACCAGGCTCGAGTTCTCCCCTGGCGTCAGCGTGATCGTCGGGCCGAACGGCTCCGGCAAGTCGAACATCACCGACGCGGTGCTGTGGGCCCTGGGCGAGCAGAGCCCCGGCGCGATCAGGGGCGCCTCGATGCAGGACGTGATCTCGGCAGGCGGCAAGGGCGTTGGCCAGCGCCGGGCCGCCGAGGTCGAGGTGACGATCGACAACTCCGAGGGCCGGGCCGCTTCCGAGCTATCCGAGATCTCGATCCAGCGCCGCCTCGACCGCGCCGGCGACGGCACCTACCGGCTGAACGGTGCCCGCTGCCGCCTGGTCGACGTCGTCGAGGTCCTCTCCGACACCAACCTCGGCCGCGAGATGCACTCGGTGATCAGCCAGGGACGGGTCGAGTCGATCGTCCACTCCAAGCCGCGGGAGCGGCGCCTGCTGGTCGAGGAGGCCGCCGGCCTCGGCAAGCACCGCAAGCGCCGCCGGCGGGCGGAGCTGAAGCTGCGGGCCGCCCGCGACAACCTCGACCGCGCCCTCGACCTCGAGCGCGAGGCACGGGGCCGGTTGCGGCCGCTGAAGCGCCAGGCGCAGGCCGCCGAGCTGGGGGCGCGGATCGAACGCGAGGAGCTCGAGCTGCGGGCGAGGCTGGTCGGCGAGGAGCTCCGCTTCGGCGCCGACCGCGCCGAGGCCGCGAAGCGGACCGCGGAGGAGGCTCGCGCCGCGCGCGACGCCGTCGAAAAGCGCCTGGCGGAGGTCAGCGAGCGCCGCCGCGCGGCCGAGGAGCGCTTCGCCGCCCGCGACCGCGAGCGGACCCAGGCCTGGGGCATGCTGACCAAGCTGCGTGGTGAGCAGGAGCGGATCGCGGTCCGCGCCGCCGGGCTCGCCGATCGCGGCGGCGAGCTCGAGAAGAGGCTGACGGAGCTGCGGGCCGAGTTCGGCCCGCTGACCCTCGACGTCGAGGAGGGCGGCCGCGGCCCGGCCGAGCGCGGCCGCAGGCTCGAGGACGAGCTCGGTGAGATCGACACCGGCCTGACCGGCGCCCTCGAGGGCCTCTCGCGGGCGCGTTCGCCAGAGCTTCCGGAGGCCGAGCGCGAGTCGGCGCTCGGCGCAGTCCGCAGCGGTGCCGAGCGCGCCGCCCGCCATGCACGGCGCGCCGAGGGCCTGCTCGGAGAGCGCCACCGCGAAGCGCTGCGGGCGAGGGTCGAGGCCGGCGAGCGACTGCTGGCGGAGATCGCCGCCGCGGCGTCGGCGGCCGCCGCGGTCGAGGCCGGGATCAGGGCCCGGGTCGAGCGGATCGAGTCCCGTGTCGTCGGCGCCGGCGGCGACAGCGACGAGATCGCCGAGGAGATGCGCGCCTGCTCGCGCCGGGAGTCGGAGCTGCAGGTCGAGATGAAGGCAGCGTCGGACCGCCTGACCGCGGCCGAGGTCGAGGCCACCCAGCTCGGCGACCGCCGGGCCGAGGCGGAGAAGGAGCTGGCCGAGATCGGCTCCCGGCTCGGCGAGGAGGTCGGGCCGCCCGAGCAGCCGCTGAGCGACGAGGAGCGGCAGGAAATCGACCGCCGCCTCGAGCGGCTCGAGCGGCGCCGGGCCCAGATCGGCCCCGTCAACCCGCTCGCCGAGCGCGAGTACGAGGAGGCCCGTGAGCACGTCGAGCGGCTCCAGGCCCAGCGCGAGGACACCGAGCGGGGAATGCGCGAGCTCGAAGCGTTGATCGGCGACATCGACCACGAGATCGAGCGCGCCTTCGAGGAGACCTTCGAGGCGACGGCCGCCAACTTCGGCGAGATGGTCGAGCACCTCTTCCCGGGCGGGCGCGGCGTCCTCCGCCGGGTCAGCCTGCGCGGCGTCGTCGAGACCGAGGCCGCGGAGGACGAGGATGGCGACGACGGCGAGGAGGAGCGCGAGGAGCTCGGGGTCGAGATCGAGGTGACGCCGGCCGGCAAGTCGACCCGCAAGCTCTCACTTCTGTCAGGCGGCGAGAAGTCCCTTGTCGCCCTCGCCTTCGTCTTCGCCGTGTTCCTCGCCCGCCCCTGCCCGTTCTACATCCTCGACGAGGTCGAGGCCGCACTCGACGACGCAAACATCGACCGCTTCCTGCAGCTGATTCGCCGCTTCTCCGATCGCGCCCAGTTCGTGATCGTCACCCACCAGAAACGGACGATGGACGCCGCCGACATCCTCTACGGGGTGACGATGGCGGGCGACGGGGTGACCAAGGTGGTCTCGCGCCGGCTCCCGCGCGAGAGCGAGGCCGACGCCGCCGCCGGCGACGGCCCGCCGCCGTTTGCCGGGATCGCCGACGAGGAGCACGAGGCGGGGTTCACCGCCCCCGCCGCGGCCGCCGCCGAGACGCCGCGCGGCGGCGTCGAGGCCGCCTGACGCAACAAAAGCCTCACGATCGGGTAAAAGCACTGCGGTACCCTGACACCGGGCCATGTAGAGGAGGCAGCCAGCGGTGACCCAGAGCCATATGGACAGGCTCACGTCGTTCGACACGTCGTTCTTGGCCAACGAGCGGGACAACGGGCACATGGCTCTGGGCGCGGTCATGGTCTGCGAGGGCTCGGCTCCGAGCCTGGAGGACTTCAACGCCCACATCCTCAGCCGCCTCCATCTGCTGCCGCGGCTCCGCCAGCGGGTCGTGTTCCCGCCGATGCAGCTAGGCCGCCCCTTCTGGGTCGACTTCCCGGACTTCGACATCTCCCAGCACGTCCGCCGGGTGACCCTGCCGGAGCCGGGCTCCGACGCCCAGTTCCATGATCTCGTCGGCCGCTGCCTCTCGCCGCCGCTCGATCGCTCGAAGCCGCTCTGGGAGCTCTGGCTGGTCGACGGCTTCGAGGACGAGCGCTTCGCGATCGTCTACAAGACCCACCACTCGATGGCCGACGGGATCTCCGCGGTCGACATCGCCGTCCTCCTCTTCGACGTCGAGCCGAGATGGGAGATCTCGCGGGAAGAGATGCCGTGGGAGCCGCATCGGCCGCCCTCCAACTTCGGGCTGGTCGGGCGCGCCGCCACCGGGGTGATGACGACGCTGGGGCGCGCGGTGCGCTGGATCGCGCAAGCGGTCGCGGCCCCGAAGCGCGCCCTCGCGCGCGCCCGCGACGGGATCGCCGGGGTCTATGAGGTCAGCTGGGCGCTGACCAAGCCGGCGCCGAAGGTTCCGCTGAATGTCGATATCGGCCCCAACCGCTGCTTCTCATGGACGCAGGGAAGCCTCGATCGGTTCAAGGAGGTGAAGAACACGCTCGGCGGCACCGTCAACGACGTCACCCTCGCCGTCTCGGCGGGGGCGATTCGGCGCTGGCTGCAGAGCCGCGACGTCGATGTAGAGGGGCTCGAAATGAAGGCGCTGGTCCCGGTCTCGATCCGGGCCGAGAACGAGCACGGCGAGCTCGGCAACATGCTGACCGCGATGCGCGGCCCGCTTCCGGTCGGGATCGCAGATCCGGTCGAGCGCCTGCGCAGGGTAACCCACGGGATGGAGGAGCTGAAGGCATCGAAACAGCCGTTTGGGGCGGAAGCGATCTGGGCCCTGAACGACTGGTTCCGCGACTTCGCGCCGCCGGTGCTGCTGCGGCCGACGGCGACGATCAACTTCTCGACCCGGCTCTTCAACATGCTCGTCACCAACTTCCCCGGCCCGCAGATTCCCTTCTACGTCCTCGGTCGCGAGCTGATCGGGGTCTACCCGGTCGGGTTCCTCGCCCGCGGCCACGCCCTCGCAATCGCGATCTTCAGCTACAACGGCCAGATCTTCTTCGGCCTGATCGCCGACCGCGACTCGATCGCCGACCTCGAGGCGATCTCCTCCTACGTCGACGAGGCCTTCGAGGAGCTCTACGAGGCGGCCCAGATAGCCTCCCGCAGCGATGCCAACGGGCTGGGACGAGATCGTCGATCTGGGATCGCGGGAGACCACGAGCGCCTCGGGGCCTGAGAACGAGGAGGAGCGCCGCGGCGTCTTCCGCCGCCTGCGCGAGAGCCTCTCGAAAAGCCGGCGGGCGCTGGCCGACGAGATCTCCGCGAGCCTCTTCGACCGGATCGACGACGAGACCTGGGAGCGGCTCGAGGAGGCGCTGATCCTCGCCGACGTCGGGGCGCCGACCACCGCGGCGATCGTCGAGCGGCTCGAGCACGAGGTCGAGGGCGGCGCCGTCCCCGCCGACGGCGAGTCGGTCCAGCGGCGGCTGATCGAGATCGTCGCCGACGTTGCCTCCGCCGGCCGCGCCCCGCTCGCCCTCGGCGCCGAGCCGGCGGTGCTGCTGATGGTCGGCGTCAACGGCACCGGCAAGACGACGACGATCGGCAAGATCGCATCCCACCTGAGCGGCGAGTTCGGGCTCAGGGTCGTTCTCGCCGCCGCCGACACGTATCGCGCGGCCGCCGCCGAGCAGCTCGCGGAGTGGGCCGATCGGGCCGGCGCCGAACTGATCCGTTCCGAGCCCGGCGGCGATCCGGGAGCCGTCGCCTTCGACGCGATCGATGCCGCGCGCGCCCGCGGCGCCGACGTCGTCATCGTCGATACCGCCGGCCGACTCCACACCCAGGGCAACCTGATGGACGAGCTCGGCAAGGTCCGGCGGGTGATCGGCAAGCAGCTTCCCGGCGCCCCGCACGAGACCCTGATCTCGATCGACGCGACGACCGGCCAGAACGGGCTGCGCCAGGCGAAGGTCTTCGCCGACGCGGTCGCGGTCGACGGTGTCGTTCTGACCAAGCTCGACGGGACGGCGAAGGGCGGGATCGTGCTGGCGATCGCCAGCGAGCTCGAGATCCCGGTGAAGCTGATCGGCACCGGCGAGAAGCTCGAGGACCTGCGCCCGTTCGACCCGACCGAATTCGCGAACGCACTTCTGGCCGGGTAGCAACCCCTAAGCTGGTCTGTCCGTGTTCGATCAGCTCTCAGACCGGCTCCAGGCGACCCTCTCCGAGGTCCGCGCACGCGGCAAGCTCACCGAGTCCGACGTCGACGCCGCGATGCGTGAGATCCGTCTCGCCCTGCTCGAGGCCGACGTCAATTTCAGGGTCGTCAAAGCTTTCACCAAAGAGCTGAAAGAACGCTGCCTCGGGAGCGAGGTCCTCGAGAGCCTCGATCCCGGCCAGCAGGTGGTGAAGATCGTCAACGAGGAGCTGACCGGGCTGATGGGCGGCTCCGGCCGTGAGCTCGCCTTCTCCTCGAGCGGCCCGACCGTGATCCTGATGGCCGGCCTCCAGGGCTCCGGCAAGACGACCGCCTGCGCGAAGCTCGCCCAGCACCTGGCGAAAGGCGGGAAAAACGTGGCGCTCGCCGCCTGCGACGTCTACCGGCCCGCCGCGGTCGACCAGCTCGTCACCGTCGGCGGCCGGGCGGGCGCCCACGTCTACGAGCAGGGGACCGACGCCGACCCGGTCGAGATCGCCGCCTGGGCCCTCGACCGCGCCCGTGAGGACGACCGCGACGTCCTCATCGTCGACACCGCCGGCCGCCTTCACGTCGACGAGGAGCTGATGGCCGAGCTGGCGAGGATCCGCAAGCGGACGAAGCCCCACGACGTCCTCCTCGTCGTCGACGCGATGACCGGCCAGGATGCGGTCGGCGTCGCCGAGTCGTTCGCCGAGGCCGCCGAGTTCGACGGCGTCGTGATGACGAAGCTCGACGGCGATGCCCGCGGCGGCGCCGCGCTCTCGGTCAAGGCGGTGACCGGGAAGCCGATCCTCTTCGCCTCGACCGGCGAGAAACTCGACGCCTTCGAGGCCTTCCACCCGGACCGGATGGCGTCGCGGATCCTCGGCATGGGCGACGTCCTCAGCCTGATCGAGAAAGCCGAGGAGCAGGTCGACCAGCGCCAGGCCGAGGACCTCCAGAAGAAACTCGAAGACGACCGCTTCACGCTCGAAGACTTCCTCCAGCAGATGCGGCAGGTACGGAAAATGGGGCCGCTCAGCGGCCTGATCGGGATGCTGCCGGGGATGGGGGCGATGAAGCAGCTGAAGGGCGCCGAGGTCGATGAGGGCGAGCTCGACCGGGTCGAGGCGATCATCCTCTCGATGACCCCCGAAGAGCGCGTCAACCCGGGGGTGATCAACGGCTCGCGCCGGAAACGGATCGCGCACGGCTCCGGCACCCGCGTCCAGCACGTCAACCAGCTGCTGAAGCAGTTCGAGCAGATGCGCAAGCTGATGCGCCAGATGGTCTCCGGCAACATGCCGAGCCCGGAGCAGCTCGCCCAGATGGGCGGCGGCGGCGCGCCGCGCCCACGGGTCCGCAGGCGCTGAGGTCGGCGGTACTCTGGGGACCGTGCCAGCTCTCGATCGACGGCCGCCTGCGGTTCTCTGGCTGTATTTCGCCGCCACCGCCGTGGTGTTCGGGTCTCTCGTTCGCTCCGTCCAGCGTCCACACCACCTACTGAGCGCCCTCGAGTTGGTCAAGGTCGGCCTCCTCCTGACCCCGGCGATGCGCAGGTACACCGATCGGGGGTCGGAGAGCTCCCCGGCGGCCGCCGGCGGCTTTTCTGTACCCTGACCCGCCCATGGCAGTGAGAATCAGACTGAGAAGGGTCGGTTCGAAGAAGAACCCGATCTGGCGGATCGTCGTCGCCGACAAACGCTCGCCGCGCGACGGGCGCACGATCGAGACGATCGGCCGCTACGACCCGCAGACCGAGCCCTCGACGATCGAGGTCGACGAGGAGCGCGCGCGTCACTGGCTCGAGCACGGCGCCCAGCCTTCGGAGACGGTGGCCACCCTGCTCCGCACCAAGGGCATCGCTGCCTCCGGCAGTTAGTTAGATGACGGAGCTTCTGGAGTTTCTGGTCCGGGCGCTCGTCGAGGACCCGGGCGCGGTCGTCGTCGAGGAGATCGAGGAGGAAGGCGACCTGGTCTACGAGATCACGGTCGCCGAGGACGACCTCGGCCGCGTGATCGGCAAAGGCGGCCGGGTGGCAAACGCGATCCGGACGATCGCGAAGGCCGCCGCGGTGCGGATCGACCGCCGCGTTATCGTCGAAATCCTCGATTGAAGCTCGACATCTTCACCCTGTTCCCGGAGGCGTTCGACTGGTTCCGGTCGCAGCGCTCGGTCCAGAATGCGCTCCGCAAGGGGAGCGAGCTGCGGCTGTTCAACTACCGCGACACGACCCCGCTCGGCGCCGGGCAGGTCGATGACGCTCCCTACGGCGGCGGGGCGGGAATGGTGCTGCGGGTCGACGTCGTCGACGCCGCGCTCGAAGCCGCCTACCCCGGCGGCGACCGGCCGCATATCGTGCTGCTCTCGCCGACCGGCCGCCTGCTCGACGACGAGATTGCCGACCGGCTGACGCGCGAGCCGCACCTGGCGATCCTCTGCGGGCGCTATGAGGGCTTCGACGAGCGCGTCCACGAGCACCTCGCCGACGAGGAGGTCTCGATCGGCCGCTACGTCCTCGCCGGCGGCGAGCTGCCGGCGATGGTGCTCGCCGACGTCGTGATGAGGAAGATTCCCGGCGCGCTCGGGCACGAGCACAGCGCGGTCGAGGAGTCGTTCAGCCGCGTGCTGGAGGGGATGCCGGAGTACCCCCACTACACGCGGCCGCCGACCTACCGCGGCTGGCAGGTGCCGGACGTCCTCGTCTCCGGCGACCACGAGAGGGTTCGCAGCTGGCGGGCTGAGCAGAGCCGGTTGCGGGCCGCAGAGTTCGACCGCGGCGCGGAGTAGGTACGATTCCGCAACCGCGCGGCGCCTCTTCGGCTCCGGCGGCTTTTTTACGGACCGCGCCCAACGAGCCATGAGCAGCGTTATCGACAGCATCGAGCGACGCCAGCAGCGGAAGGGGATCCCTTCCTTCGAGGCTGGCGACCGCGTCCGTGTCCATTTCCAGGTGGTCGAGGGCAGCCGTCGCAGGACCCAGGTCTTCGAGGGCATCGTCCTCAAGCGCCAGGGGTCGGGGGCGCGCGAGACTTTCACCGTCCGCAAGCAGTCCTTCGGGGTTGGTGTCGAGCGGACCTTTCCCCTGCATTCGCCCAAGATCGAGAAACTCGAGATCGCCGCGCGCGGCGACGTCCGGCGGGCCAAGCTCTACTACCTGCGTGGCAGAATCGGCAAGGCGGCACGGGTCGCCGAGCGGCGCTGGGGGATCGACGAGGAGATGATCTCGACCGCGCCCGAGGTCGAGGAGCCGGAGGCGGTCGACGCCGAGGGCGCGACGGTCGACGAGGCCGAGGCGGCCGAGCAGGGCGAGCCGGAGCCGGACGCGGACGCGGAGGCTCAGGAGGCTGAGACCCCGGAGGCCGACGCTGAGGAGGAGGCCGACGCTGAGGAGGAGGATGCCGCCGAGGAGGCGGAGGCCGGGGCGGAGGCGCAGGCAGAGGCAGAGTCGGACGCCGGCAGCGAGGCTGCCGAGTCGGGCTCGGAGACGTTGGAGACCGACGAGCCGGAGTCGAGCGAGACCGAGACCACCGAGGAGGCCGACGAGGAGGCCCCCGCCGAGGGCTCGGACAACGACGAGGGCGAGGGCGAGCAATCCGACGACTCCGACAGGGACCAGGCCTGAAAACGCGCATCCCAAAGCCGGAGAGCACCGCCGGCGGCCTCGTCGAGCTGGTCGTCATCGTCGCGCTCGCGCTCGGACTGGCGCTGCTGCTTCAGGCGTTCATCGTCAAGCCGTACCAGATCCCCTCGCAATCGATGGAGCCGACGCTAGACGTCGGCCAGCGGGTCCTGGTCAACCGCTTCATCTACCACTTCGAAGACCCCTCGATCGGCGACATCGTCGTCTTTCATCCGCCGGCTGGAGCCGACTCGGGTACCGAATGCGGCGCCCCGCATCCCCCGACCCAGGCCTGCGACACCCCGACCGAAGCCGAGTCGAGCCAGAACTTCATCAAGCGGGTCGTCGCCCTCCCCGGCGACCGGCTGACGATCCGCGACGGCCACCCCGTCGTCAACGGCGTCGAGAAGAAGAACGAGCCCTACACGATCCCCTGCGGCAATGGCGGCGACTGCAATTTGCCGGATCCGATCACCATTCCGCCGGATCATTACTTCATGATGGGCGACAACCGTGGGGCGAGCGACGACAGCCGATTCTGGGGACCCGTCCCCCGCGACTGGATCATCGGCAAGGCCTTCGCCACCTACTGGCCGCCGGACCGGGTCGGGATCTTCTAAGCGCTGCGGCAGCTTGCGTGCCCGTCGCCGGATGCTGGCGCGGACGCAGAGGCTGTTCACCTTCGACCGCGCGCTCGGCAGCCGCCTGGTCGCCGGCGCCGACGAGGCCGGGCGCGGCTGCCTCGCGGGGCCGCTGGTCGCCGCCGCGGTCCTGATCGACTACGAGTCCCTCTCGCGCTCGGACCGGCTGGCGCTGGCCGGCCTCCACGACTCCAAGCAGATGGACGTCGAACGGCGCGAGGAGATGTATCCGGCGGTGCTGCGGGCGGCGGCGAGGGCGTCGATCGTCGTCCGTTGCGTGCGCGGAATCGACAGACGCGGCCTTCACGTCACCAACCTCGAGGCGCTGGCCAGCGCCCTGGAGGGACTCCGGCCGGAGGCCGGCGCGACCTGCCTCATCGATGGCTTCACGCTGCGCAGGTGCGCGGTGCCGCACCGGCGCGTCATCGGGGGAGACGGGAAAAGTGCGGCGATCGCCGCCGCCTCGGTCCTCGCCAAGGTCACCCGCGACCGCTACATGCACGGTATCGCCGACCAGCATCCCGGCTGGGGGTTCGAGGAGCACGTCGGCTACTCGACCCCCGAGCATCGAGCCGCGATCGAGCGGATCGGCATCTCGCCGCTGCACCGCCGCTCGTTCCAGTCGGTCGCCTACAGCCAGCTCGAGCTCTCCGCCTGAAACCAGTCCTGAGTGGCGCATCCGACATTCATCCATTTCAGGGGGGTGAATGTCGGATGGACGATTTCCTCCGCACCGCTTCCGGTGTTCTCAGGGGTCCGAATAGGGAACCGAAGGAACACCGGAACGACGCTTTCAGCGTCAACAGGGTGAGCGGGCCGGTCAGAACGCGCTGCGGATGTGCTCGACCGCCAGGTTCATCCCGGCGCGGTCGAAGCTGACGCCGACGACGTCGAAGCGGATCTCGGCGTAGGGCGGGCCGTCCCGCCGGGTCGCCATCCAGGCGGTGGCGACCCGCCGCAGTCGCAGCTGCTTGCGCGGGCCGACCGCGAGCGCCGGGCGCTCGGGGCCGTGGTCGGAGCCCGCCCGCCCGGCCTTGACCTCGACGAAGACCAGTGTCCGACCATCGAGGGCGACGATGTCGATCTCGCCGAGGCGGGTGCGGGCGTTGCGCTCGACAATCCGCCACCCCGCCGCGACGAGCCGTGCCGCGACCAGGTCCTCGGCCCGGCGTCCGATCCGCTGTCGGGCGAGGGTCACGACAACTCCTCGTGCTTCGCTCGCTGCGCAGGGAGCCAGAATTCGATGCTTGCTCGCTCCGCACTCACGCCGGCGACCGTAGAGGGAGGGGCGGCACGGATGGCGCGCAATTCGCAAGGGATCTGAGGCGGCCGGGGGCCCGGGAGGGTTTGCGGACAGAGGCTTCCCCGAAATGTTGCTCTCCACGCGCCACCCGCGCGATGCGGTCCGACAACCTCGCCGAATCCTCGCCAGCTCGCGGACATTCACGCTCGATGGCATCTCGGCCCGGCCGGTCCGGGTCGAGGTCGACATCCGTCGCGGCCTGCCGGCCTTCTGCGTCGTCGGGCTGCCGGATGCGGCGGTCCGCGAGGCGCGCGAGCGGGTCCGCGCGGCGTTGACCAACTGCGGCTTCGAGTTCCCGCTGCGGCGGATTGTCGCCAACCTCGCCCCGGCGAGCCTTCGCAAGGGCGGGCCGGGGCTTGACCTGCCGATGGCCGCGGCGTTGATGACCGCGTCCGGTCAGCTGGACTGGCCGGGGGAGAGGCGGATCGCGATGGTCGGCGAGCTTGCGCTCGACGGCTGCGTCCGCCCGATCCATGGCGCCCTGGCGCTCACCGAGGCGGCACGCGAGGCCGGGGAGGACGCGATCGTCGTCCCCTCCGCCAACGGTCCCGAGGCGGCGCTCGTCGACGGCATCGAGGTGATTCCGCTCGAGAGTCTGGCCGAGCTCCCGGGCCTCGAGGGCGGGGAGGCCGTTGAGCGCCCGGCGCCGATGCAGTTGCAGCTGAGCGCTCCGGCGGGCGGTCCCGATCTCTCCGACCTCCGCGGCCAGCGCCACCTCCGATACGCGCTCGAGGTGGCGGCGGCGGGCGGGCACAGCGTCCTCATCATCGGCCCGCCGGGAGCGGGCAAGTCGCTCGCGGCGGCGCGCATGCCCTCGATCCTGCCGCCGCTGGCGCCGGCCGAGGCGCTCGAGGTGGCCCGGATCGCGAGCGCCTGCGGCCGGCTCAACGGCGGGCCGGTCGGCGGCCGCCCGTTTCGGGCTCCCCATCACACAATCAGCCCGGCCGGTCTCGTCGGGGGCGGCAATCCGCCGGGGCCGGGCGAGGCGACGATGGCCCATCGCGGCGTGCTCTTTCTCGACGAGCTCTGCGAGTTCCGCCGCGACACCCTCGAGGCGCTCCGGGCTCCGCTCGAGACGGGATGGGTCGCGATCACCCGCACCGGCGTCAACCGCCGGCTGCCATGCAGGTTCATGCTGGTCGCGGCGGCGAATCCATGTCCGTGTGGACGTGGCGAGGCGGACCCTGATTGCAGCTGCGCGCCGCTCGAGGTCCAGCGCTACCAGGGACGCCTCAGCGGCGCCCTCGCAGACCGGATCGACATCCTCGCCCCGGTCCGGCAGCCGAGTGCCGAGGAGATCTCAGGCGTGGCGGGCGAGGGGTCGGCGCCGATCCGCGAGCGCGTCGTCGCGGCCAGGGAGCGCCAGGAAGCGAGGCTCGGGCCGGGGCGGTGCAACGCCGACATGACCCCCGCCGAGGCCCGCGAATGCGAGATCGCCGGGGATGCGGCGGCGCTGCTGGCCGAGGCCTACTCGCGACGGCGGCTGAGCGGCCGTGCCCACGACCGAGTCCTGCGCCTGGCGCGGACGGTCGCCGACCTCGCCGGCGAGGACGTGATCGGCAGCGAGCTGATGGCGCAGGCCCTGCAGCTACGGCGGCGCGACCATGACTGAGCCGACGCCCGATGCCTGCACCGAGTGCCTGCGGCGCGCCTGGCTGCTGGCCGAGCTCGCCCCGTACATCGAGAAGATCGCGACCGGCGCTCCGGGCTCGCGCTCGCCGGAGCTGTTGCGGCTCTCGAACGAGGACCTCGTCGCCGCGGCGGCACCCGCCGCCGCGGACCGCGTCCTCTCGGGCGTGGAAGCGTTGCCGGGGAGCCGTATGCGCGGCGAGCTGATGGCGGCCGGATGCTGGGCCTGCTGCAGGCACGACCGCGGCTATCCGGCCGGGCTCGAGGACGCCGCCGACGCCCCCTGGGCTCTGGTCGGTCGCGGCGACACCAGGCTGCTGGCGCGGCTGGAGCCCGAGGCGGCCGTGACGGTCGTCGGTGCCCGCCGCGCCAGCTCATACGGACGCGAGGTGGCGCGGGAGCTGGCCCGCGAGCTGGCCGCCGCCGGGCAGGTCGTCGTCAGCGGGCTGGCGTTCGGGATCGACGCCTGCGCGCACCGCGGCGCGCTCGAGGGCGGCGGCCTTACCGTCGCCGTCCTCGGTTGCGGCGCCGACGTCTCCTATCCAGCCGCGCACCGCTCGCTCTGGCGCCGGATCGGCGAGCTCGGTCTCATCCTCTCGGAGCTGCCACCCGGGACCGGAGCCTGGCGCTGGACGTTCCCGGCGCGCAACCGGATCATGGCGGCGCTGGCGGGGATGACGGTCGTCGTCGAGGCGGCGGAGAGATCGGGATCGTTGATCACAGCCGACCTCGCGGCGGACCTTGGACGGGACCTCGGTGCGGTGCCGGGCCCGGTCGGCTCGCGGCTCTCCGTCGGCCCCAACCACCTGCTCGCCGGCGGCGCCTGCGTCGTCCGTGACGCACAGGACGTGCTCGACGCAATGCTGGGGGCCGGGGTGCGCCCGCTCGATCGGCACGGGCCGCCGCTCGAGCCGGCGCTCGCCGAGGTCCTCGAAGCGGTGGAGCGGGGAGAGCAGACGAGCGACGGGGTCGCCGCCGCGCTCGACCTCGGCGGCGCCGAGGTCGCGGCGGCCCTTGCCACGCTCGAGTCGCGCGGCTACGTGACCTGCTCGCTCGTGGGGGTCTACCTGCGGACCACGCTGAGGGCGCCGGAATAGGCTGCATTCTCGAGTGCCGAGCGAGCAGAGCCAAAAGTCGATTCCTGCCGTGCTCTCGATCGCCGGCTCTGACTCCGGCGGCGGCGCCGGCATCCAGGCCGACCTCAAGGCATTCGCCCACTGCGGGGTGCACGGGATGACCGCGATCACAGCGATCACGGCCCAGAACACGGTCGGCGTCAGCGCGGTCGAGGCCGTCTCGCCCGAGCTCATCGTCGCCCAGGTGAGATCGGTCGCCGAGGACATCGGCGTCGACGCGGTCAAGATCGGGATGCTGGGCACCGGTGAGACCGTTCGGGCCGTGGTCGCGGCGCTCGACCTGCTCGAGGGGGTACCGGTCGTCGTCGACCCGGTGATGGTCGCGGAGAGCGGCGCCGTCCTGCTCGACGACGACGCCCGCCGGGCGCTGGTCGGCGAGCTACTCCCGCGGACGACCGTGGCCACACCGAACATCCCCGAGGCGCGGGCGCTGAGCGGGGCGGGGGAGGGGACCGATCAGGAGGAGCTGGCACGCGCGGTCCTCTCGCTCGGTCCCGCGACTGTGGTCGTCACCGGCGGCCACAGCGAGCGCACCACCGATGTCTTCTTCGACGGCGCCGAGGCGGTGGCGATCGAGGGCGAGCGACACCCCGACGGCGCCTCGCATGGGTCGGGCTGCACGCATTCCTCGGCCCTCGCTGCCCGCCTCGCCCTCGGCGATTCCCCGCTCGAGGCCGCGCGGCGCGCCCGCGAGATCGCCTCGGCCGCGGTCGCCGCCGGCCTGCGCGAGATCGGTGCAGGCCCCGGCCCGGTCGACGTTTTCGACCTGACGGCCCAAGGCGCCGCCAGATGTCGACCTCGGTCGCCCGGATAGGGCGTCTATTCCGGGCTCCCTGCGCCCTTGCCTGACGGCGCCTGGACCTCGTCAGTAGATTGGCCTTGAGCGCGGAGCGAACAAGCGTCGCAATATGGTTCTTCGCGCAGTGAGCGAAGCGCGAGAGATTCACTTATGAGCGAGAACGGCAACACCGCGACCAGCCTGCCCAGACCGCGTTCGAGCGTCGTCTTCGACGGACCCGATCGCGCCCACTCGCGCGCCTACATGAAGGGGATCGGGTTCGACGACGACGCGCTGAGCCGGCCGACGATCGGGATCGCCAACACCTGGACCGAGGCGATGCCCTGCAACTTCCACCTGCGCGGCCTCGCCGAGCACGTCAAAGAGGGCGTCAGGGCCGCCGGCGGGACCCCGATGGAGTTCAACACCGTCGCCATCTCCGACGGGGTGACGATGGGGACCCAGGGAATGAAGACCTCGCTGGTCAGCCGCGAGGTGATCGCCGACTCGATCGAGCTGATGGCCCGCGGCTACCAGTTCGACGCGATCGTCGCGCTCTGCGCCTGCGACAAGACAATTCCGGGGACGGCGATGGCGCTCGCCCGCCTCGACGTCCCGTCGGTCGTCCTCTACGGGGGCTCGATCGCGCCGGGGCACTGGCACGGCCGCGACGTGACCATCCTCGACATCTTCGAGGCGATCGGCGCCCACAACAGCGGCGACATGACCGACAAGGAACTGAACGAGCTCGAGGGCGTCGCGAGCCCCGGGGCAGGCGCCTGCGGCGGCCAGTTCACCGCCAACACGATGGCCTGCGCCTTCGAGGCGCTCGGCGTCAGCGCCGGCGGCTCGGCGATGGTGCCGGCCGAAGATCAGGAGAAGGGGACCGTCGCCGAGCGAATCGGCGAGCTGGTGATGAAGGTGCTGGTCGACGACATCAGGCCGAGCCGGATCATCAACCGCGACTCACTCGAGAACTCGATCGCCTGCATCTGCGCCTCCGGCGGCTCGACCAACGGCGTCCTGCACCTGATCGCGCTCGCCGACGAGGTCGGCATCGAGCTCTCGATCGACGACTTCGAGCGAATCTCACGCGCGACGCCGCTGCTCGCCGACCTCAAGCCGGGCGGCCGCTTCGTCGCCACCGACCTCTATGCCGCCGGTGGGGTCCCGGTTCTGCTCAGCCGGCTCGCCGAGGCGGGCATCCTCCACACCGACGCCCTCACCGTCACCGGGCAGACGATCGGCGAGGTCGCCGAAGCGGCCACCGAGGCGCCCGGCCAGGAGGTGGTGAGGCCGCTCTCAGACCCGCTCAAGAGCGAAGGCGGCCTGGCGATCCTCAAGGGCAACCTCGCCCCCGAGGGGGCGGTCGTCAAGCTCGCAGGCACTGAGCGGACTCAGCAGACGGGCCCGGCGCGGGTCTTCGAGTCCGAGGAGGAATGCTTCAGCGCCGTCAAGGAACAGAGGATCAACCCCGGCGACATCGTCGTCATCCGCAACGAGGGGCCGGCGGGCGGGCCGGGAATGCGCGAGATGCTGCAGGTGACCGCGGCGATCGTCGGCGAGGGGCTCGGCGAGAGCGTGGCGATGGTCACCGACGGCCGCTTCTCGGGCGCGACCCGCGGCCTGATGATCGGCCACGTCGCGCCCGAGGCGGCGAAGGGCGGTCCGATCGCGGCGATCGAGGAGGGCGACACGATCACCGTCGACATCGACGCCCGCCGGCTCGAGATCGACCTCGACGAGGAGACGATCGCGACCCGCGTGGCCGCCTACGAGCC
Source organism: Solirubrobacterales bacterium (assembly GCA_036265675.1). Lineage (GTDB taxonomy): Bacteria > Actinomycetota > Thermoleophilia > Solirubrobacterales > 70-9 > VRUE01. The sequence continues at coordinate 6,223 of DATAOP010000087.1, read as the reverse complement.
GCCGCCGTCGCCGTTCGGCAACGGCGTGATGTCGAAGTACGCGGCGACGGTCAGCTCCGCCTCGGTCGGCGCCGTCACCCGCTGACGTCGCCGCGTACCAACCTGATTCGGGCCCTACGATTCTGCTCGGAAGCTCACCCCTTCGAGGGCGACGGTGGCGTTGGCCGTCCCCACCACCGTGCCATCGACAGTCGGGTTCAGCCCCGTCCCGAGGACCCCGAGGACGCCGGAGCCACCGGCGCAGGTGCCGCCGGCGCAGAGCGTCAGGAAGGCGCTGATCTTGCCGGTCGCTGGTCGGTAGCCCGGGGGCAGCTGGAAGATCGGCGCTGCGGTTCCGCCTTTGACGATCCCCCTGAGATGGACGATCCCCTCGTGGTCCTTGAAGAAGGCGGCGTTGTACGTGTTGGGCGCCGCCTGTTTCCAACCGTTCAGGTATCCCGGCTGGCCCGGAGCGCCGACCTCGTGCCAGGCTTCCGGGGCGGCGAGCGTGTTCGCCTGCTGGGCCGAGGGAACGGTTCCCAGCGTCGAGAGGTTGATCTGCGCCCCGGTCAGGCTGCCGTTCTTGACGCTCGTGGCGGTGACCGCCCCTTTTTTGATTTTCGCGCCGGTGACCGCTTCCTTCTTGATTTTCGCGGTGACCACCGCGTTCTTCTTGATCTGCTTCGGCCCCACCGTGTTCTTGCCGAGGCCCGACGCCGCGATAGCGCTGCCCCCCAGGGCGGCGAATAGGGCTATGTACGCGACCACGGTCGCGTGACTCGGCTTTCTGAGCTGTCTCATCTCAACCTCCGGATGTGCGGCGTTTCGGCCTCGCTCCCCAGCGGGGGGCCCGTTCAGCCGACCGTATTCCGGATCAGGGGTCTAAAGCAAGAGCCATACGACGGCGGGCTACGCGTAGCCCATCCGTTCAAGCACCGGGATCTCGCGGATCTGCGGCGGCTGGAGGTGGTCCCAGAGGATCCCGCGCGGGCGCTCGTACTGGCTGTCGACCTCGATCACCGCCCGCGGCGTCGCGATCATGTCGACCGGCAGGTCGTGCGCGGTCATCATCAGATGGCGGCGGACGATCTGCATCGGGTGGACGGTGGTGGCGACGATCGTGTGGGCGTCGATCTTGCCGGCGTCGATCAGGATCCCGTACTCGAGGTCCGAGTAGCCGCCGCCTTTCCCGACCCGGGCGCCGCTGAGGTTGACCCCGACCGAGCCGCAGAGGACGAAGTCGATCTCCGGCAGGTCGTCGAGCGCGACGACGCGCCCGTGCCTGAGCGCGCCCTTGATCGTCGCCGCCTCCTTCAGCGCTTCCTTCGAGAGACGTTTCGGTTCCAGCACCCGGAACGGGTGCGGGTCGCGCAGCCTCGGGACGGCCATGATCACCGTCTTGCCTTCCTCGAGCGCCCGCCGCCGCGCGTGGGTCTGGGGCGAGTCGGGGTTCGCCTTTATCGCGTGAGCCCGCTTCCAGAGCCGGTGCGCGGCGAGCTTCTCCGCCGCCAGCCGGGCGCCGGCGAAGTTGGGGATCCGGCCCTCGGCGCCGGGGAAGCGGGAGACGCCCTCGCGTTCCATCGCCTGCCATATCTCCTTGCGGACGGAGTCCTTCGAGGGCGCCACCCGGCAAACATATCCATAGCCAAACCCGGACCGCCGCAGCCCCGATTGCAGGGAACCTGCCCGGTCCGGCCGAAGGTATGCCCGCTTACACTTTCGGGGTCGGTGTTTCGACCATCCGAACCTGGAGCCGTGTCAGTTGGGAATCAAGACGAAAATCGGGATCGTCACCGGGGTCTTCGTCCTCGGCCTCTGCGCGCTCGCCTATGCCTACGATCGCTCCCAGGACGAGACGATTGCCGACGGCGTCACGATCGGCGGGGTCGACGTCGGCGGCCTCAACGCGACGCAGGCCGAACAGCGCGTCCGCCACCGGCTGCTGGCGCCGCTGCAGCACTCGCTGAAGGTCAGCTACGACGGCAACAGCTGGAAGCTCGAGGGCAGCAAGTTGAAGGTCCACGCCGACCTCGAAGCCGCCACTCAGCGGGCGCTCGACGCCAGCCGCGAAGGGGGGCTTCCCGGCCGGGTCGTCCGCTACATCACCGGCAGCGACGTCGATAAGCACGTCTCGGCCGACGTCACCTACTCGCAGCCGGCCGTCAACAGGTTCGTCCGCCACGTCGCCGCCGAGATCAACCGCGAACCGCAGGACGCCGGCGTCGAAGCGAGCGGCGCCAGCGTCAGCATCTCCCCGGCGGTCTATGGCCGCAAGCTGCGTGACAACCTCCTCACCAAGCAGCTCGACGACGCGGTCCTCAACGCCAACGCCGACCACACGATCACCGCCCGCGCCCATTCGGTGAAGCCGGACGTGCTCGGCGACGAAGTTGCGGCCAAGTACCCGAGCTACCTCACCCTCGACCGCGAAACCTTCACGCTGCGGCTCTGGAAGCACCTGAAGCTGGCCAAGACCTACACCGTCGCGGTCGGCATGGAAGGGCTGGAAACACCGGAAGGCCTCTACGCAATCCAGGAAAAGGAAGAAAACCCGACCTGGCACGTGCCGGAATCGGCCTGGGCCGGCAGCCTCGCCGGCCAGGACATCCCGCCCGGTCCCGAAAACCCGATCAAGGCCCGCTGGATGGGGATCTTCGAAGGGGCCGGGATCCACGGCACCGAAGAGACCTGGTCGCTCGGCCACGCCGCCTCGCACGGCTGCGTCCGGATGTCGATCCCCGACGTGGAAGAACTCTACGATCAGGTCGAAGTCGGGACCCCGATCTACATCGGCTGACGCAGGATCGGGCCGCAGCGGCGGCGAACTTTGAGATGGATGGACTGGGATGAGGCCCTGACCGAGTTCGACCGCGACGCGCGCGGGCGCAGCGTCGCCGAGCGGACCAGGCGCGCCTACGGCACCGACCTCGGCCAGTTCGCCGAGTGGGCGGGCGAGCTCGGTCTCGGCCCGGAGGCTGTCCGCCACCGCGACGTCCGCCGCTACGCCGCGGGGCTCTCTCAGGGCGGGTCGGCGCCGGCGACCGTCGCCCGCAAGCTGGCGGCGATCCGCGCCCTCTTCGACTTCCTCCTCCGCACCGAGCGGATCGGCCAGAACCCGGCCGACCTGGTCTCGAGCCCGAAGCGCGACCAGAAGCTGCCGCAGGTGATGACCGGCGAGCAGGTGCGGACCCTGCTCGAGCGGATCCCGGCGACGACCCCGCTCGAGCTGCGCGACCGGGCGATGCTCGAGCTCGCCTACTCGTGCGGGCTGCGCTGCGAGGAGATCGTCAACCTCGACCTCGGCGCGTTCGACTTCGAGACGGAGCAGCTGCGGGTGCTCGGCAAGGGGTCGAAGGAGCGCCTGCTGCCGGCCGGCGAGCCGGCCCAGCGCGCCCTCCGCGCCTATCTCGACCGCGGCCGCGGCGCCCTCGCCGGCGACGGCTCCGAGCGCGCCCTCTTCCTCTCCAAGAGCGGCCGCCGGCTCTCGAACTCCGACGTCACCCGCCGGCTCGGGCTGTGGGTCCGGGAGGCCGCCCTTGCGGGGGGCGTCTCGCCGCACTCGCTGCGCCATAGCTTCGCGACACACCTGCTCGAAGGGGGCGCGGACCTGCGCACGATCCAGGAGTTACTAGGTCATGCGTCCATTTCGACCACGCAGGTCTACACTCGCGTCGACGCGGCTCGTCTGCGGGATGCTTACCTTGCAACCCACCCCCGTGCCTAAAGGGTGCCGGGTTCGGCCGTAGAATCGGACTGGAGGCCATGGAAACGGGCGTCAAAGAGGTGGAGCTGCGCGACCTGTGGCGCCGCTACAAGGATGAGAACGACCAGACCGCGCGGGAGCGGCTCGTCGTCGCCTACTCGCCGATGGTCAAATTCGTCGCCGGGCGTCTCGGCGCCGGCCTGCCGTCGCACGTCGACGACGCCGACCTGATCTCCTACGGGCTGCTCGGCTTGATCGGGGCGATCGAGCGCTTCGAGCCCGAGCGGGGAATCAAATTCGAGACCTTCGCGATGACCCGGATCCGCGGCGCGATCATCGACGAGCTCCGCTCGCTCGACTGGGTCCCGCGCTCGGTACGCGCCCGGGCCCGCGAGATCGAGGCCGCCCAGAACAAGCTCGAGCACGAGCTGCAGCGGGCGCCGACCGAGCAGGAGCTCGCCGAACAGCTCGGGATCAGCGAGGAGATGCTGCGCACCTCCCTGCTGGAAATCGCCAACTCCTCCGTCTATGCGCTCGACGAGCTCTGGACGGTCTCCGACTCCTCCGGCGACAAGGTCTCGCTGCTCGACACGATCTCCGACCCGCGCGCCGACGACCCGCAGGAGTCGCTCGCCAGCAACGAGATCAAAGACCGGCTGACCGAGGCCATCGCCTCGCTTCCCGAGCGCGAGCAGCTCGTGGTCGCCCTTTACTACTACGAGGGGTTGACGCTGCGGGAGATCGGCGAGGTGCTGGGCGTGACCGAGTCGCGGGTTTCACAGCTGCACACCAAGGCGGTGATGCGGTTGAAGTCCGCTCTGCAGCCGGTGTAGTTTCCACGGCGTGCCACATAAGGCCGCAGACCGGATTCGCAATGTCGCCCTGATCGGGCATCGGGGCAGCGGCAAGACGAGCCTGCACGAGGCGATGCTGTTCGAGGCGGGCGTCGCCAACCGGCTCGGGACGGTGGCCGACGGCACCACCGTCGCTGACCACGAGCCCGACGAGCAGGAACGGCAGATGTCGATTGACGCCTCGGTCGCGACCTTCGAGCACGAAGGGCGGAAGATCAACCTGATCGACACCCCCGGCGAGCCGAGCTTCGTCGCCGACGCCGTCGCCGCGCTGCGGGTCGCCGACGCCGCCGTGGTCGTGGTCAATGCGGCGATGGGCGTCGAGGTCCACACCGAGCGCCTCTGGCGCCGCGCCGACGCCGACGGGCTGGCGCGGCTGGTCTTCGTCAACATGCTCGACCGCGAGCGCGCCGACTTCTTCGCCACGCTCGACTCGCTGAAGAGCTCCTTCGGCGCCCACGTGGTCGCGACCGAGATCCCGATCGGCACCGAACACGAGGTCCGCGGGGTGATCGACCTGATCGACATGAAGGCGTTCGTCAGCGAGGGCAGCGGCCGCGCCAACGCCACCGAGGCGGAGATCCCCGACGACCTCCGCGCCCAGGCCGAGGAATACCGCGAGAAGCTGATGGACGAGGTCGCCGAGAACTCCGATGAGCTGATGGAGCGCTACCTCGACGGCGAGGAGATCGACCACGGCGAGATCGTCGGCGTCCTCAAGCAGGGGGTGACCGACGGCAGGATCTTCCCCGTCACCTGCGGGGTCGCAACCCGCAACCTCGGCACCGACCGCCTGCTCAGCGCCCTCGTCGAGGACCTGCCTTCGCCGGCGATGCGCGGAGCGATCGCCGCGACCGGCGCCGACGGCGCAGCTCTCGAGATCGAGCCCGACGAGGACGCCCCGCTCGTCGCCTACGTCTTCAAGACCCTCGCCGACCCCTACACCGGCCGGATCAACCTCTTCCGCGTCTACCGCGGGACGCTCTCCTCCGACTCGCAGATCGTCAACTCGAGCCGCCACCAGAAGGAGCGCGTCGGGCAGCTGGGACAGCCGCTGGGCAAGGACCTGACCCCGGTGACCGAGCTCGGCGCCGGCGACATCGGCGCGGTCGCGAAACTGAAGGAGACGCAGGCCGGGGACGTCCTCACCGCGAGCCAGGAGGAGATCTCGTTCCCGCCGCTCGACCTGCCGGCGCCGGTGATGGCCTTCGCCTACGAGCCGAAGTCGAAGGGGGATGAGGAGAAGGCGGCGGCCGCGGTGCGACGGCTGAGCGAGGAGGACCCGACCCTCGACGTGCACCGTGACGCCCAGACCGGCGAGCAGATCGTCGCCGGCCTGACCCAGGTCCACGTCGAGGTCCTGGTCGAGCGGATGAAGCGCCGCTTCGGCGCCGAGATCGAGCTGCACCCGCCGCGCGTCCCCTACCAGGAGACGATCCGCAAGCCGGCCGAGTCCCACGCCCGCTACAAGAAGCAGTCCGGCGGCCGCGGCCAGTTCGCCGATTGCAAGATCGAGATCGAGCCCGCCGAGGACGGGGTCGGGCTTGATTTCGTCAACAAAATCAAGGGCGCCGCGATCCCCGGCAGCTTCATCCCTGCGGTCGAGAAGGGGGTGGTCGAGGCGATGGAACACGGGACCGTCGCCGGCTACCCGGTGAAGGGCGTCCGGGTGCGGCTGGTCGACGGC
>DATAOP010000086.1:0-19272 GCA_036265675.1 Solirubrobacterales bacterium | reverse complement strand
CAGGGCCGTCAGAAACCTCGCCGATCGACCGCCAGCGCCTCACATCGACTCAAACCCGCATTCCTCCTACTCGAGCGGCGCGTGTATGCGTCTACCGTTTGACCGTCACCCGCAGGAACGTCGCTGGAATCGACGTATCGCCATCGCCCGTATTCTTTTCGTTGAACAGGGCATCCAGCTCGGTCTGGAGGTCGGCCTCGCGGCCATTTGCTTCCGCAGCCGCGAACGCGTTCATCGTCGGCCCGTAGTAGCTCCGGAACTCGCCTACGAGCTCCGATGGGGACCCCGAATAGTTGAACGTGTAGGTGTCTCTCTGAAACGAGATCTGCTCCGCCGGGACCCCGGCTGCCGTGAATCGCCCGATCACCTCCTCCTCCACGCCCCATGTCATCGGGCTGACGAAGCCCTCCGGAGGTGGAGGCGAGTAGGAGGCGCTGATCTTCAGGATCTGAGCTACCAGGGTCGGGTCGTTCGGGATCCAGTTCCCCATCACGATCCGGCCACCGGGCTTGGTCACCCGGACGAGCTCCCTCGCGACGTCCATCGGCCGCGGGGCGAACATGGCGCCGAAGATGCTGACCACCAGGTCGAAGCTGTCGTCGTCGAGGTCGCTGAGGTCGGACGCGTCACCCTGCTGGAACCTGAGGTTGGACAGGCCGAGCTCGTCGGCGCGGGCATTGCCGGCGGCGACCATGTTGGTCGAGATGTCGACGCCGAGCACGTCGGCGCCGCGCTGCGCGGACGGCACCGCCGTCGTGCCGTCGCCAGACCCGAGGTCGAGCACCCTGAGGCCATCGGAGACGCCGATCCTGTCGACGAGCTCCTCCCCGCTCTGCCGCATGGTTTCGGCAATGCGGGTGAAGTCGCCCTTTTCCCACAGAGCTCTGTTCGGGTTCGCATTCATCGACCCACTCCTCTCCGAGAGACGCCTTGCGTGGGGTGAGTCTATTCCCGGGTCCGCCGCAGATGCGAGGCTAATCTCAACCGATGCGGGACTGGCCGCCGATCACCGAGCCGGAGCTGCTGGAACGTCTCGCGCTCGACGACGAGCAGTTCCGAGCCGCCTTCCAGGAGGTGGTCGCGGCATGGCCGCGCCGCACGTATGACGAGGCGTTCTTCGCCCACGCCCGCGGCTATCCGTTCGAGCGGCCGCCGGGGTCCTATGTCCTCCGCGGAGAGACGGTCGAGCTGCTGAGTGAGGCCGGCACGGCCGAGCGGATCTCGACGATCGCGGCCCTCACCGACGGACGCCACCCGATCGTCTCCTTCGGCGCCAATGCGGCCCCGTCACGGCTGGCGCTGAAGTTCGCCCACCTTCCCGATGAGGCCGACCGGGAGGTGCTGGTGCTGACCGGCGACCTCCACGATCTCGACATCGGCGCCGTCCCGTCCGCCCCACTCGTCGGCTACGTGCCGGGGAGCCTCTTCGAGAGTCCCGGCACGGCGGTCCGCGCCGCGGTCATCTGGGTCACCCCGGCCCAGGTCACGCAGCTGGCCTGGACCGAGCCGAGCTATCAGCTCGGGCGCCTCGAGGAGGCGCGATTCGAGGTCGACGAGGAGGACCTCGAGATCGACGCCCTGTTCGCCTTCATCGCCCGGCTCGGCGCCCTCTGCATCGACGGCGAGCCCGTCGCCCTCGCCGCCGTGCCGGCGAAAGGCCGGACCGCGACGGCGATGACGCAGGAGGAACTGCTCGACGCGGTGGCCCGGCTCGTCCTCGGCCCGGAGGCGCGCGCCGAAGACCTGGCGCGTGCCTCCTGCGAGGACATGGCCGCTGTCCTCAATCGCGCGGTGGAGACGGTCTGGCCGCTCGGCCGCCGGCTGACCTCGCCCTGGACGCCGTACCCGAGCTCGGGCGTCAGCTTTCCGCCCGGAAGGTGATCCCGCTTCGAATTGCTTGCGCAATAGGTGTGCGAGAGTGGACTCGTGCCTCGAACGCCACTCGCTCGTAGATTGGGTGAGGCCGCATCGATTGCGACGGAGGCAGCGCTGCGCGACGGTTCGGCCGACGGCCATGAGCTGCTGCTGCGCAGGCGCGACGTTCTCGCCGGAGGGGCCGGCATCGCCGCCGCGGCGATGCTGAGTGGACCACTTGCGCGTGCTATCGCCGCGTCGGCACCGCGGGTCGCGGTCGTCGGCGGGGGCCTCGCGGGGCTGACCTGCGCCTATCGCCTTGGTCAGGCCGGGATCCGGGCCGACATCTACGAGGCCTCGGATCGGCTCGGCGGCCGCTGCTGGTCGCGACGCGGCGATTTCGTCGAAGGGCAGATCGCCGAGCACGGAGGTGAGCTGATCGACCAGGGCCATACCGAAATTCGCCAACTGGCCCAGGAACTGGGGCTGAAGCTCGACAACCTGCTCTCCGGCGAGGCCAACGGAACCGAGCCCTTCTACTACTTCGACGGAGAGCCGTACTCGTTCGACGAGGCGACGGATGACCTCAAGGGCATCTGGCAGCAGCTGCACAAGGACGTCTCCGCTGCGAGCTATCCGACGCTCTACACGCAGTCGACCCAGCGGGGTCGCGAATTGGACGCGATGTCGATCGCCGACTGGATCGACGAATACGTGCCCGGCGGGATGAGCTCGAAGCTGGGGCAGCTGCTCGACGTCGCGTACAACATCGAGTACGGCGCCGAGACGGACGTCCAGAGCTCGCTCAACATGCTCTATCTGCTGGCCTACTCGGGCCAGGGCCAGTTGCGGATCTTCGGTCCCTCGAACGAGAAGTACCACGTCCGCGGCGGCAACGACCAGATCCCGGCCCGTCTCGCGGCCGCTCTGCAGGGTCAGATACATACCGGGGCGGAGCTGACCGCGATCCGGCGCAACGCCGACGGCACCTACCGCCTCTCGCTGAGCACCGGACCGGTGACGGCGGATCGCGTCGTCCTCGCCCTCCCGTTCTCGATCCTCCGCGACGTCGACTACTCCAAAGCCGGCTTCTCGCCGGTCAAGGACACCGCCATCCAGGAGCTCGGCATGGGCACGAACTCGAAGCTGCACGTCCAGTTCCGGAGCCGAATCTGGAATTCACTCGGAAACCAGGGAGAAACCTATGCGGACACGGGCTACCAGAACACCTGGGAGGTGACGCGCTCCCAGCCCGGGAAAGCGGGCATTCTCGTCGACTACACGGGCGGGGAGATCGGCGCCGGGTTCGGGACCGGCTCGCCGACAGAACGGGCCATCCAGTTCCTGCGCCAGATCGAGCCGGTGCTCCCCGGGATCACCTCGAGCTGGAACGGGCGGGCTACCGTCGACTTCTGGACCGCCTACCCGTGGACGAGGGGCTCCTACTCGTACTGGAAGGTCGGCCAGTACACGAAGTTCGCCGGGGCGGAACGCCAACAGGAGGGTGGGTGCCATTTCGCCGGCGAGCACACCTCGATCGACTTCCAGGGCTACCTGAACGGCGCTGTCGAATCCGGCGAACGGGCGGCCGGCGAGATCCTCGCGGCGCTCAAATAGCAGGCGGTGGCCGAGGGAGACACGATCGCCCGCGCGGCGCGCCGGATCGACGCCGCGCTCACGGGCCAGGTGGTCGCGGTGGGGGCGCCGAACCCGCAGGGCCGCCTGGCCGGAGTCGAGCGCCTCGACGGGCGCCTGCTGGAGGCGGTCACCGCGCACGGCAAGAATCTCCTGCTCCGGTTCGGCGACCTGACCCTCCACAGCCACCTCGGGATGAGCGGCTCCTGGCATCTCTACGCGCGTGGAGCGCGCTGGCGGAAGCGACGGTCGGCCGCCTGGGTGGTGATCTCCGGCGGCGAGACCGAGGCAGTCCAGTTCGGCGGGCCGAAGCTGAGGCTGATTGCGACCGGGTCGATCGCTCGCGACCCGGTCCTCTCCCGCCTCGGCCCCGATGTCCTCGCGGCCGATTTCGACGTCGAGGCCGTCGTCAGCGCGCTGCGGGCGGACTCGGAGCGCAGCCTCGGGGAGGCGCTGCTCGATCAGCGGAAGGTCGCCGGCATCGGGAACATCTTCAAGAGCGAGGCCTGCTTCGCCGCCAGGCTGGATCCCCGGGCCCGTGTGGGGGATCTCACCGATGAGCAGCTCGAGGAGGTGATCGGCGCCGCCCGCGACCTCATGGCAGACGCCGTGGTCGAGGGCAGGGCCGAGCGCGCCGTCTATCGGCGCGCAGGACGTCCGTGCATCGTCTGCGGCACCGCGATTGTCGTGGCCGGCCAGGGAGACGCGAATCGCAGCACCTACTGGTGCCCGCGATGCCAGGCCTCAGAGCGCGCGTAGGAGGAGGAAGACGCCGAAGGCCGTCGCCATCGCGGCAATCGACCAGATCCAGATTCGGGCGTAGCCGCCGATGAGGCCGTAGTTGCGCACCCGCCGGCCCTCTGCGTCAGCGAGATGGGCGGCGTTGGCCGTATCCCATTCGCCTTCGTCGTATGCCCCGGCCTGGGCTTCATCGATCAGCCGACTCGCCGCCGCCGCCCGACTCGCATCGACCATGACCCGCTGCGGCGTATCCGGCAACAGGCCGGTGCCGATCAACGGCCCCTCGACCGCGGTCTGCTGAAGAAAGCTGGGAATTCCGTTGCTTTCCAGGAATCCCCTGACCATCTCCGCCTGCGCCCGGTCGGGCAGGTGGGCAACCGCGACGAGATCGGCACCGTCGGTCATCGGGCCAAATCCTTGCAGGGGCCGTTCGGGAGGAGCCTGGCTCGCGGCATTCGTGTCGCCCGAGGCCGCCGGGGGTAGCGAGGGGTGATGCCGAAGATCGTCCCGACGCTCCTCCTGCCCCTGGCATGTCTTGCCGTCGTCCTCGTCGGCCTGGTCAGGGCGGCTGACACGGCTCGTCCCGTCCAGGCTTCCGGAGTCCGAATCGAGGGGCTCTATCCCGAATTCGACCCCGGGAAGACCCGCTACGTCTCCCGCTGCGGCAGCGGGGCCGCGCCTCCTATCCGAGCCGAGGTGAATGGGCCCGCAACGGTCCGCGTGGGTGGCCGGGGACGGCTCGCCGGGGACGGCGAGATCGACCCCGGGGTGGCAGCGGGGGACGATTTCCCGATCACGGTGTCCGAAGCGGGTCGCCGCTCCACTTTCTGGGTTCGCTGCCTGCCCGCCGATTTCCCGGATTGGGAATTCGAATCGCTGAGGCCGAGCGGGGCCGGCCTCTTCGTCGTCAGCTTCCAGGCCAGCGCCGATTCGCGGCCGTGGGTGATCGTGTTCGACTCCGAAGGGGTGCCGCGGTGGTGGTACAGCCCCGACACGCGCGTCCTCTGGGCGCAGGTCCTGAGGGACGGCACCATCGCGGTGACGCGATCGTTCCAGGACGGCTACGGGCAGGACCCGCGAATGGGGCATGAGATCCGCTCGGTCTCCGGCGGGCTGCTCCGGGTCGCAAAGACGAGGGGCTCGGTGACCGACGGGCACGAGCTGCAGGAGATGCCGAACGGAAACCTCCTGCTCGACACCTACGCGCCGGCGCCGGCGATCGAACTGCGGAACGTCGCCGCCTGGAAGAAGCGACGCCCGCCGAACCGTGGCGCGGTCGTCTTCGCGGAAATCCAGGAAATCGACCGGGCCGGTCATGTCGTCTGGCGATGGAACTCCCGCGGGCACATCAAGCTCGGGGAGACCGGCAGGTGGTGGCGCAGCGTCCTCGTCAATCCGAAGCCGAGCCGGTTCGGCGAGACATTCGACCCGGTCCATCTCAACTCGATCGATCGCGATGGAGGCGGCCGGCTGGTGATCTCCTCGCGGCACACCGACGCGGTCTACGGAATCGACCGCACCTCCGGGGACATCCTCTGGAAGCTCGGGGGGACGCCGACGCCGGAGTCGCTGCGCGTCGTCGGCGATCCCGCGAAACGGCTGCTCGGGGGGCCCCACGACGCCCGGGTCGGGAGCGACGGCCGGCTGACCATCTACGACAACGGCAAGGGCCGCCCGCGGCTGCCGCGGGTCGTCTTCTACCGCCTCGACCTCAGCCGGCGGATCGCCACCTACGCGGGCCAGTTGAACGATCCCGAGGTCACCGAAAGCCATTGCTGCGGCTCGGCGCGGGAGCTCCCCGACGGCGGCTGGCTGGTGAGCTGGGGAGACAACCCGCTGGTCACCGCCTTCGACCGCGCCGGAAAGATCGCCTTTCGCCTGCACCTCGCCGCGTCGAGCTTTCGGGCCGTCCCGGTGCCGCCGGGCGCCGTGACCCCCGCCGAACTCGACCGGGGAATGGAGCAGATGGAGCCCTAGAGCTGGGGCTCCTTGCCGGGGGCGGCGGCCAGCTCGCTCGCCAGTCGCTCGGCGTGCCCGGCGGCTCCGATCTCGGTGAACAGCTCGTATGCTTCCCGCAGACCCTCGAGGTGCGCCGCCTCTTCTCCTCGCGCCCGTGCGAGCCTGGCGATCTCCACCCTGACGAGCCCTTCGATCGGGCGGAATTCCATTCGCTCAGCCTGCTCCCCCGCGATCGCCAGCTCGGATTCGACCTCCTCCATCGTCTCCGAGCCCGAAGCGGCGAGCAGGAGGCGGGCGAGAAGCAGATGGCCGCCGGCCTCGGCATAAGCCAGGCCGTGGTCGGTCGCCTCCTCGAGAGTGCGGCGGGCCAACTCGACTCCCCGCTCCACATCTCCGATGCCGGCATATGCCTCGGCCAGCCAAAGCCTGGCCCAAAATGTGCTGTCGACACCTGTCTGCAGCTCACCGGACATGGCGAGAGCCGTCTCGAGTGACTCGATTGCCTCGCTCCAGCGGCCCTGTGACATCAGAGCGCCGCCGAAGAAGGCCCGCGAGAAGATCTGTGAGAACGCCGATCCCAGGCGGTCGGAGAAATCCAGGGCCTGCTGTGCGTGGGCAAGGGCCGGAGCGGGTTCGCCGGCGTGATAGCAGTGCCAGAACCACCACATGTGGCCCCAGCCGATCGACTCGATGTCGCCTTTCTCCCGACAGAGCTCGATACCGCGCTCGAACAGCTCCTGGTTACCGCCGAACTCGCCGAGGGCGACGCGGTATCCGCCCTTGAAGATCAGTGCCCAGCCATACGGGCAGACGACGGAGCCGACCGCGCTGACATCCGGATCGTGATCGGCCAGCTCCATCGCGCGATCGACGACCGCCACCGCCCGCCGGTGCTCGCCGACGAGAAAGTAGCCGTACGAATTGCCTGCGATGGCCATGTAAAGCGCCGGATCTTCGCTCTCCTCGGCGAGTGCAAGCGCGCGTGACCCAAGCTCCGCCATCGCCGGCCCGTCGCCGTCGTTTATGCCGCGAAGTGCGGCGTAGCTCGCGAGAACGAGCGCGCGGGTATTCATGTCTCCCGCGGCCGAGGCCATCGCCTCGGCCTCGGTGAAGATTCGCTCCGCCTCCTCATGCGTCATCCCCAGGCGCCAGCCGAACTGGAGAAGGAAGAACCTGGCGGCGAGGCCCAACGCGATCGTCTCGTCAGAGTCCGGCAGCTCCTTGGTGAGCTCGAACACCTTCTGCCAGTGCCGCGAGGACTCGATCGGGTCCCGTGTTCCGCTCCAGCTCCCTGCCCGCGCATGGAAACGTGCCGCCTCGAGCAGCTCTCCGGCGGCCTCCCAGTGCTGCGCCAACAGCGCCGCACGCTCGTCGAGCCGGTCGGGATTCTGCTCCGCGATCGCCCGCGCGACGGCGGCGTGGTCGGCCTCCCGCCGCTCGCCGAGCTGGGACCCGTAGGCCACCTCCTGGGTGAGCGGGTGCTTGAAGGTGTAGATCGACTCCGGATAGATCTCCTGCTCGTAGACGAAACCGGCCGCGACCAGAGCCCGCAACGAGTCTTCGAGCTCGGTCATCTCGAGACCGCTGACCTTGGCCAGCACCGACTGCGCGAATTCCTTGCCGATCACAGAGGCCGCCTGGAGCACCGCCTTGTCGCGAGCGTCCAGCCGGTCCATCCGGGCCGAGAGAATCACCTGGACGCTGGCAGGGACGCCGGCATCCTCAACCGGGCGCGCGAGGCGGTAGGCGCCAGGATCTCCCTCCAGATTGCCTGCCTCGGCCAGCGAGAGCACCACCTCTTCGAGGAAGAACGGGTTGCCGCCCGTCCTCTTCTCGAGCGTGTCGGGCAACTCCTTCAGCGACGGGTCGGCGCCGAGCAGGTCGTCGAGCATCTCGCGGACGGCCTCCGGGCCGAGCGGCACCAGGGCGATCTGGCTGTAGTAGGGCTTCGACATCCAGTCAGCCCTGTACTCGGGGCGGAAGTTGACGATCATCAGGCCCGGGGTCCCCTCGACCGCGTCGACATGCATGGCGAGGAACTCCTCGGTCGCGGGGTCGATCCAGTGGAGGTCCTCATAGAGGCTGATCCCGGGGTCACTCGTGATCTGAGCGCGGATCAGCCGCTTCACCACTCCGAGCAGCTGTCGCCGGCGGGCATCGGGATCTATCTGGGGGGCGGGCCGCTCCGGGTCGGGCACGGCGAGAAAGTCGAACAGCAGCGGCAGGTCCTCGACCAGGGTCTCGTCGAGGAGCAGGAGCTTGCCGGCGATGCGCTCGCGGGCGCGCTTGTCGGAGTCCTGGTCGGTGATGTCGAAGTAGCTGCGCATCAGGTGCATCACCGGCATCAGCGGAACCGACTGGGTATGGGCGAGACCGCTGGTGTGGTAAACGGGCACCCCCTCCGCCCGCCAGCGCTGGGTGAACTCGTGGCAGAGGCGGCTCTTCCCCACGCCCGCCTCGCCGACGATCCCGATCACCTGCGCCTCCCCCTCCCTGGACTGCTCGAGCGCCTTCTCGAGAACCCGCATCTCGTCGGCGCGCCCGACGAAGCGGGAGAAGCCGCGCGCCTGGGAGATGTCGAGCCGTCCTCGCGCCGAGCCGACCCCGGTCAGCTCGTGGACGCGCACCGGATTGCTCGATCCCTTCACCTCGAACTCACCGAGGTCGGCGAGCGCGAGATAGCCCTGGACGAGCGAGGCGGTGTGCTCGGTCAGGTATGCCTTGCCGGGCTCGGCGAGCTGCTCCATCCGCTGCGCGAGGCCGACGGTGTGGCCGACCGCGGTGTACTCCATCCCGAGGTCCTCGCCGATGCCGCCGACCACCACCTCACCGGAGTTGAGGCCGATCCGGACGAGGAAGCTGAGGCCCTTCGTGCGCCGCAGCTCGGCCGTGAACTCGCCGAGGTCGTCGATCAGGCGGAGTGCGGCGAAGCAGGCGCGCTGGGCGTGGTCCTCGTGGGCGACCGGAGCTCCGAACAGGGCCATGATCCCGTCGCCGGTGAACTTGTCGACCGTGCCCTCGAAGAGGTGGATGCCGCTGCAGAGGATGCCGAAGAAGCGGTCCATTATCTGGCGCCATTCCTCTGCGTCGCAGCGCTCCGCGAGCTCCATCGAGCCCATCACGTCGGCGAAGAGAACGGTGACCTGCTTGCGTTCGCCCTCGATCGCGGCAGCACTCGCCCGGATCTTGTTCGCGAGATGGTCGGGAGGGGATGCGCTTCGCTGCGGCAACGAAGCGACGGCGGAGGGCTTGGGAGGATCCGCGGCCGGCACGAGCTCCGAGCCGCACGAGTTGCAGAACCTCTGGCCGGCCGGATTCGACGCACCGCAGGTAGAGCAATCGACTGCTATCTCGAGCTCAGCACCGCAATTCCCGCAGAACCTCGCGTCGGCGGCGTTCTCGTGCCCGCACGAAGCGCATTTCATCTCCGTTCCATACTAGGGCCGGAATTCGTAATATGGCCGGCAGGTGAGGTTCTCCATCCGGCAAATGAGGGGTCCGAGCGCTCTCGGTCTGGTCGCCGTCCTGGTGCTGGCCCTGGGGTCCTGTCTGGCGTCCACCGCGACCGCCGCGGTGGTCACCGTGGGACCGCAGTTGAGCGGCATCTTCACATCTGAAAATTTCGGCGCGCCGGAAGATCCTCCCGGCACCGTCCTCAACACCAAGCTCTCACCGAGCCTCGGAACCGTGACGTCTCCGATCAACGGCACGGTGATCAGCTGGAGCGTCGTGCAGGCAGCCGGGGGACCATTCAAGCTCCGGATCATCCAGCCCAACGGGGGGCGCTCGGTAACGGCCGTCGGCACCAGCACACCCGCGAGCCCTGCCGGGCGTGGGATCGAAACTTTCCCGACCTCCCTGCCGATCAGGGCCGGTCAGCTGATCGCGCTCGACAACAGCCACGGCCCGGACGAAATCGGGCTGATGCCGGACCCGGAAGCCGAATACGAGTTTTCGGAAACGGAGCTCGCCGAAGGCGTTCCGACTACGCTCCAAGAGGGGTTCAACCCGATTGCAATCGGGTTTAATGCCCAGGTCCTGCCGCCGCCCACGGTGGCAGCGCTGAGCAAGAAGTCGGGCTCGATAAAGGGCGGGACCCAGGTGTCGATCACCGGGACCGATCTCAATCGAGCTTCGGCGGTGACCTTCGGGACGACTCCGGCGGCGAGCGTCGCGGTCATTTCCGAAACCCAGATAACGGCGATCGCGCCTCCGTCGAAAAAAGCGGGTCCGGTGCCGCTGTCGGTGACGACCCCGGCCGGAACGGCGATGGCGCCCGAAAGCTTCGTCTACGAAGCCTGCAGGGTGCCGGCCCTGGCGGGGAAGAAGCTCAGGACTGCGAAGAAGCGGCTGAAGAAGTCGCATTGCAGGATCGGCAAGGTCAAGCTGCTCGGCGATGCGACGAAGAAATCCGGCAAGGTGAAGAAACAGCGCCCGAAGGCGGGCAGGGTCCTCGCCCCCGGCGCGAAGGTGAATGTGAAGCTCGGCTAGGGGCCTATTCCATGCCCGCCAGGCAGCCTTCGTAGGCGGGTTCTCGGAATCGTTTCGTGTAGGTCTTCGCGTAGGCCCTGGCGATCTCTTCCGGGCTCGAGCCTTCATCGATTTCGAGATTTGCCGCCAGTTCATTCGGCGGCAGCGCCGAGCACAGTTCGCGATCGACTTCGTAGCGCTCGGCCAGGACGCCGGTGTACCTGGGCGGGGCGAGGGTTTCGCCGGGGTGTTCCTCGCGCCGCTTGCGTTCGGCCAGTTTCACCTTCAGCAGGGCTTTGAGATGGGCTTCGCGGACCGCGTTTTCAACCTGGATTTCTTCCTTGAGACGTTCGGTCTCGCTGTCACCGCCGCAGCCTGCCAGCAGGAGCGGGACGACGAGGACCGCGACGAGGACGGCGCCGATCAGGGCCCGGCCGGGGCTCAACCGATCGGTGCGCCGGTGCGGCGGAAGTCCGCGAGGGTGCGCTCCATCGCCTCGACCTCACAGGCGACCATCTCGGGCCAGGGCTTGTCGGGATGCTCGTCGAGCGTCTTGTAGCCGTTGCCGCTGATCACGGCGACGACGGTGTCGTCCCGACCGAGCTTGCCCTCGGCCGCAAGCTTCATCGTCGAGGCGACGGTCGTGCCTCCCGCCGGCTCGGTGAGAATGCCCTCGGTCGCGCCGAGGAGATCGATCGCCTCGAAGATCTCGGCATCGTTCGGGGTCGCCGCGGATCCTCCCCGCGACATCACCGCGTCGACCACGAGCGGACCGTCCCCTGGAGCGCCGATCGCGATCGAGTGGGCCGCCGTGTGCGGGACCTGCGGCGAGATCTCGCCGCTGCCGTCGAGGACCGCGGCGGCGATCGGCGCGCATCCCTCGGCCTGGGCGATGTGGATCTTAGTCGCGGCCGTCTCGGAGAGGCCGACCATCTCGAGCTCGCGGAGGCCCTTGTGCACCCGCGAGGAGAGCGTCCCGCCGGCGGCCGGGATGACCATGTGGTCCGGCGACACCCAGTCGAGCTGCTCGACGACCTCGAAGGCAACCGTCTTCGCTCCCTCGGCGTAGAACGGGCGCAGGGTGATGTTGGCGAACTGGATGCCGGTCGCGAGCGCCAGCTCGCGGCAGGCCCGGTTGGCCTGGTCGTAGTTGCCGTCGAGCTGGATGACTGCGGCGCCGAGCGCCCGGCAGGCGCGGGCCTTGCCGCGCTCGAGGTTGCTGGGATAGAAGACGTAGGCGGCCACCCCGGCCTTCGCGGCCAGCGAGGAGACCGCGGTGCCGACGTTGCCGGTCGAGACGCAGCCGATCTCCTCATTGCCGAGCTCGAGCAGGCGGGCGATCGCCATCGAGACGACCCGGTCCTTGTAGGAGAGGCTCGGCCGGGCGGTGCTGTCGTCCTTGATGTAGAGCTTGCGGAGCCCCAGCTCGGCGCCGAGGCGGTCGGCGTGGATCAGCGGCGTGCGCCCGCTGTTGCGCCCGACCCGGGCCTGCGCCCCGGCATCGACGATCGGCAGCAGCTCCTCGAAGCGCCAGATGTTGAGCGGGCGCTCGGAGGTGGGCAGCTCGGCGAGCCGGGTCGCCGCGAGCTCGTAGTCGTAATCGATGTCAAGGCCCTGGCCGCACCGCAAGCACTTGAAGGTGTTGTCGGCAAGCGGAAGCCGGAGCCCGCAGTCACGGCAGACCAGCTCGGTCGCGCAAGATCTCGTGCGCTGATCCGCCGCAGGGCTCATCGCCCCTGGTCCTCCCGGGTTCGCGAAGGGAGTCCGCCCGCCCGGGCGAATCTCCTGCGGCGCTTCTTTCGGTGCCGTCGGATCACTGGCCGCCGTGTATAGCAGATGAATTGACCTGGCACGCGGTTTCGGACTAGGCTGGCTGCGATGAGGACCTGGGGAGGCCTCCGAGAGCGAATCACCTACGCCGATGTGGTCGCGACCCTGGCGCTGTTCCTGGCGCTCTGCGGCGGCGCCGTCGCGGCGTCGCAGCTGGCGAAGAACTCGGTCGGTCCGAAGCAGCTGAAGAAGAACTCGGTCACTTCGGTGAAGATCAAGAAGAACGCCGTCAACGGCTCCAAGGTCAAGGACGGCAGCCTGACCGGGGCCGATCTCCAGGACGGGGCGATCACCGGCCCGAAGATCGCCGACGGCGCGATCACCCCCGCCAAGCTGAGCTCCGCTCCGGCCGCCGCCGCCCCCGACCTGATCTCCCTCAGCCTGACCGAAGATTGCACCAGTGCGACCCGGCCGTTCCCAGCCGGGGTGTCCGCTTCGGAGATCACCTTCGGCTGCAGGATCAACCTCGGAAGGAGCGTCTTCGACTGCGCGGCGACGGCGACGGTGTTCCTGCGGACCAACGCGTTGGTCCTGCTCGCCGAGCGGACCGCCCAGATCGCGATGAAAGGGTCTCAGCCCGACGCCATGTTCGTCAGCACGTTCAACAACAATTCGCCGGACGACCTGCCGTTCGACCTCGTCGTCGCCTGCTGAGACTCGACTCGACCTCCGACCGTCCAGGCCCCGCCCTACGATCGCTGGAGTGGCCGGGAAGCGCACCATCGCCCATCTCGACATGGACGCCTTCTACGCGTCGGTCGAGTTGCGGAGACGACCTGAGCTGAAGGGGAAGCCGGTCGTGGTCTGCGGCAGCGGCCCGCGGGCGGTGGTGACGACGGCCAGCTACGAGGCGCGGCGGCTGGCCGGGATCCACTCGGCGATGCCGGCGGCGACCGCCCGGCGCAGGCTCCCTGACGCGATCTACATCCCGCCCGACTTCAGCGCCTATCGCGAGGCCTCGCGCGAGGTGATGGCGATCCTCCGGGCAAACGCCGAGACGGTCGAGGTGGTCGGCCTCGACGAGGCTTACGTCGACCTGACCGGGCTGTTCGCGCCGAAGGCGACGATGCGGCGGATCTCCACGCAGATCAGGCGGGAGACCGGTCTGACGTGCTCGATCGGGATCTCCGAGAACCGGCTGCTGGCGAAGATCACCAGCGAGCTCGGCAAGCCGGCGGGGCTCGTCGTCCTCTCCCGCGAGCAGGCGGTGGAGCGCTTCGCGGCCGACTCGCCGGCGCTGGTCCCCGGGATCGGGCCGAAGACCGTGGCGAAGCTCGAGCGGATGGGAATCGCCGACCTGGCGACGCTCCGGGAGTACGACCAGGCGGCGCTCGAGGCGGCGTTCGGGCCGCGGATGGGTGGCTGGCTGCGGTCCCGGGCCCGGTTCGAGGACGAGACCCCGATCGCCGTCTCCCACCGGACCAAGTCGCAATCGACAGAGACCACCTTCGACACCGACGTAGATGACCCGGAGCGGCTGGCGGAGTCGCTGCGGGGGCTGGCCGAGGAGCTCTGCCGGCGCCTCGGGTCGCGCGCCCTCAAGGGCCGGACGATCGGGATCAAGGTCCGGCTCGACGACTGGACCACCGTCACCCGCTCCCACACGGTCGAGGATGCGACCAACGACCCCGCTGTCGTCGTCGCGACCGCCCTCGACCTCCTGCGTGCCTACGCTCCGCCCCGCCCGGTGCGCCTGCTCGGCGTTCGGGTGGCCGGGTTCGACGATGACGCGGATGGGACTGAGGCGGACGAGGCCGCCGATGCCGACACCGGCCAGCTGCGCCTCGGCGTCGCCGGCTGAGACCCCGGCCCCGACCAGCCCATCCGACTTTCACCCATTTCCAGGTGGGTGAATGTCGGATGGGCTATCGCACCTCGGATGCCTTGGCCGGATGCGAAGCCCTGCGCCCGTCCACATCGCTTCCGGTGTTCTCAGAAGTCCGAATCGGGCACCGTGAGAACACCGGAACGGCAGCTTGGGGGGGCGCTAGCGGCTGGAGAGCACCGTCCCGACTCCCGGAAAATGGAGCCGTTGCCGGGTCGCCGTCGTCAGGTCGAAGTCGCGCCCGGCGACGTAGGGGCCGCGGTCGACGACCGGGACGGTGACGGTACGGCCGCGGTAGCGGAGCGTCACCATCGTCCCGCAGGGGAGCGTCTTGTGGGCGACGCCGAGCGTCCGCGGCAGCAGGGTGCCGCCGCAGGCCATCCCGTTGCCATAGAGGCCGGGGCCGTAGTAGGAGGCATTGGCGAAGCGATATGCGGTGATGCGCCGGGTCGGACTGGCCGAGCCACGGACGCGACGGTCGTGGAGGCCGTAGGCCCGCAGGCGGTAGGCGCCGGTACGCCGCGGCCGCCAGCTCAGTGTGAAGGCGCCGCGCCGCGAGCTCGCCTCTCCGAGTACGGCACCTTGCGGGCCGCGGACGACGAGCTTGACCCGGTGGGAGCCGCGTGGGCGCACCCTCCCGCGCACGACGACGCGCCGATTCTCCACCACCTGGTGGGTCGAGACGTGGAGTGAGATGTGCGATCCGACGCGCTTCGGGTGCCTCTCCGGCCCCCGCTTCGAGAGGGCCGCGGCCGGGCTGAGAGCCAGCACGGCGGCGAGCAGCGTCATCGGCAGTAGGTGTCGCATTGAAGGTGTCCCCGCTTTCTCGTCTGCCTACGCGGCGGGCCCGTTGCAGCGGCCCGCGGTGAAACTCGGCAGATGGATTGCCTGGTGGACGCGGCACCGTAGGGGGGCCGCCACGATCCCGGCGTGAGCGCCGTCACATTGCGACATGACGCACGTATCAGGGCGTGAGAAGATGAGGCCGTGAGCTCGGACCGCCTCACCGGCCTCGACACCGCATTCCTCCACATGGAGCGCGGCGGCGCCCACATGCACGTTGCGTCGGTGATCATCTTCGACGGCTCGCCGCCGACCCACGAGGAGTTTCGCGACCACATCGAGTCGCGGCTTCACCTGGTCCCGCGCTTTCGCCAGAAGCTCCGCTTCGTCCCGTTCAGCCAGGGCCGCCCGGTCTGGGTCGACGACCCCCACCTGAACCTCGATTACCACGTCCGCCAGACCGCCCTGCCTGCGCCTGGCTCCGAGGAGCAGCTGCGCAACCTGGCCTCGCGGATCTTCTCCCAGCAGCTCGACCGCTCGAAGCCGCTCTGGGAGCTGTGGCTGGTCGAGGGCCTCGAGGGCGACCGCTTTGCGATCGTCGGCAAGAGCCATCACGCGCTGGTCGACGGCGTCTCCGGGGTTGACATAACCACCGTCCTCTTCGACCTCGAGCCCGATCCGCCCCCGCCGCCGCTGCGGCCGCCGAAATGGGCGCCGAAGCCGGAGCCGACCGATCTCGAGCTCTTCGGCGACGCGATCCGCGAGCGCCTCACGAGCCCGAAGGAGATCGTCCGCGGCGTACGCGCGACGCTGCGCGGGCCGCGCCAGGTCCTGCGCGGCATCGGAGCGACCGGGAGGATGCTCGAGGTCGGGATGTCGGCATCGAGCACGCCGTTCAACGTCGACATCGGCCCCCACCGACGGCTCGCCTTCGTCCGCGCCGGCCTCGACGACTTCAAGCGGGTCAAGAACACCCACGGCGGCACCGTCAACGACGTCGTCCTCTCGGTCGTCACCGGGGCGCTCGGCAACTATCTGCGGGCGCGCGGGCACGAGACCGAGGGGCTCGAGCTGCGGGCGATGGTGCCGGTCAGCGTCCGCGCCGCCGAGGAACACGGGGCGCTCGGCAACCGGGTCTCGGCGATGATGGCGCCGCTTCCGGTCTGGTGCGAGGACCCCGTCGAGCGCCTCCACCTCCTCAGCGAGACGATGGGCGACCTGAAGGGTTCGGGCCAGGCCGTCGGTGCCGAGATCCTGACCAGGCTGACCGACTTCGCGCCGACGACGATCGCCTCGCAGGCCGCGCGCCTCCAGCCGGCGCAGCGCTTCTTCAACCTCGTGATCACGAACGTGCCGGGGCCGCAGTTCCCGCTCTTCGTGCTCGGGCGGAGGATGGAGTCGATCTTCCCGCTGGTCCCGCTCGCCCGGCGCCAGGCGCTCTGCGTCGGGATCATGTCCTACAACGGGCGGATCGACTTCGGCCTCGTCGGCGACTATGACGGGATGGCCGACCTCGACAGCTTCGGGCTCGACCTCGAGGCGGCGATCGCCGAAATCCTCGAGACCGCGCCGGCCCCGGCCGAGGGCGCCGCCAAGAGGAAGCCGGCGCGGACCCGGAACGGCGCCGTCCCAGTCAATTAGGTGCGCATCGCGCTCGCCCAGATCGACCCCACCGTCGGGGACATCGACGGCAACGCGGCGAAGGTCGCGGAGTGGATCGCCAGGGCGCGCGAGGGGGGCGCCGACATCGTCATCTTCCCCGAGCTGTGCATCCCCGGCTACCCGGCCGAGGACCTGTACCTGAAGCGGCACTTCGTAGAGGCGGGGAGCCGCGCGGTCCAGGCGCTGGCCCGCGACGTGACCGGGATCACCGCCCTTGTCGGCTACGCCGAGCCGGCCCCGGGCGAGGACGAGTACCGGTTCGCCCACAACGCGCTCGCGGTCCTCGCCGACGGCGAGGTCCGCACCGTCTACCGCAAGCGCCGCCTGCCCAACTACGCGGTCTTCGACGAGCAGCGCTACTTCGCGCCGCGCGACGAGCCGATGACGGTCGAGGTCGCCGGCACCAGCGTCGGCCTGACGATCTGCGAGGACGTCTGGGTCGAGGGCCCGCCGGCGTCGGTCGAGGCCGAGCAGGGGGCAGAGCTGATCGCCAACCCCTCCGGATCGCCGTACCACCGCGGCAAGGGCCGCGAGCGGGAAGCGATGTTCGCCGACCGGGCCCGCGCCTACGGCGCCCATCTCGCCTTCTGCAATCTCGTCGGCGGCCAGGACGAGCTCGTTTTCGACGGCCACAGCTTCATCGTCGACCCCGCCGGAGAGATCATCGCCCGCGCCGCCCAGTTCGAGGAGGAGCTACTGCTCTGCGACATCCCCACCCCGGCACCGGCCGGGCTCCGCGAGCCGCTTGGCGATCTCGACGAGGTCTACGGCGCACTGGTGCTGGGCCTCCGCGACTACGTCGGCAAGAACGGCTTCCGCCACGTCGGCGTCGCCCTCTCCGGCGGGATCGACTCGGCGCTGGTCGCGCTGCTGGCCGCCGACGCGCTCGGCGCCGAGAACGTCAGCTGCGTCGTGATGCCGTCGCCCCACTCGAGCTCGGCGACGCAGGACGACGCACGGGCGATTGCCGGCAACATCGGGGCCGAGCTGATCGAGATCCCGATCGAGGCGACGATGGGCTCATACGAAGGGGCGCTGGCGGCCGTCTTCGACAGCGCGGGGTCGGACGGGACGGATCCCGAGCCCCTCCCCCGGGACCCGACCCGGCCATCGGAGCCCGACCTCGCCGCCGAGAACATCCAGGCCCGGATCCGGGGGAACATGATGATGGCGCTCTCCAACAAGCACGGCTGGCTGGTGCTGACGACCGGCAACAAGAGCGAGATGTCGGTCGGCTACGCGACCCTCTACGGCGACATGGCGGGGGGGTTCGCGGTGATCAAGGACGTCCCGAAGACGCTCGTCTACGAGCTGGTGCGGCACCGCAACCGCAAGGCCGGCCGCGACCTGGTCCCGGCCTCGGTGCTGGAGCGGGCGCCGTCGGCCGAGCTCCGTCCCGATCAGCTCGACTCCGACTCGCTGCCGCCCTACGAGCTGCTCGACCAGGTCCTCGAGGCCTACGTCGAGCGCGATCAGGGCCGCGAGGAGATGATCGAGGCGGGGCTCCCCGCGGCGGTCGTCGACGAAGTCGTGCGGATGGTCGACCGCTCCGAGTACAAGCGGCGGCAGGCGGCGCCCGGGATCCGAATCACCCCGAAGGCGTTCGGGCGCGACCGCCGACTTCCGATCACGAATCGCTTCGGCGGATAGGCCGGACCGCGATCGTCATCTGCGCCAGCGCGCAGATTCGGCCGACCGAGTCGACGACCTCGGCCTCCCAGACCCAGGTGGTGCTGCCGCAGTGGCGCGCCCGTGCCCTGACCTCGGCCCAGCCCTCCAGCACCGGGCGGACGAAGTTGAGGTTGATCGTCTGCCCCATCGCCGCCATCCCGTCTTCGCGGACCGCGAGGGCCGTCGCGCGCGAGCAGACGCTCTCGACCAGGGTCGCGAAGACCCCACCGTGCATCAGCCCGATCGGCTGCAGCAGCTCGGCCCGGACGTCGACCCGCGCTCTGGCGTGCTGGGGGTCGTCGTCGAGCCACCTGATCCCGACCAGGTCGGCGAATCCTAAGGTCTCGGGAAGGTTCTCCGACATCGGTCTTTGACCCTATCCGCAAGGGTAGGCTTTCCGATCCGTGGGGCTCAGCGAGGACCAGAAGGCGCTGCTGCGGCTGCTCGCGCAGCGTGAGGAGGGCTACGAGGACATCGGCGCGCTGATGGGCCTCAGCGTGGGCGAGGTTCGCACCAAGGTTCGCTCGGCGATCGATGCGCTTCAGGGCGATGGCCCGGGCTCGGCCAGCGGCGACCAGAAGGCGCTGCTGCGGCTGCTCGCGCAGCGTGAGGAGGGCTACGAGGACATCGGCGCGCTGATGGGCCTGAGCGTGGATGAGGTTCGCGCCAAGGTCAGAGATGCGCTGGCCGAGCTCGAGCGCTCCGGCGAGGAGCCCGCGCCTGCGGCGCCGGCCGCGGCGAAGGCGCCGACGCCCAAGCCGGCCGAGCCCGAGCGCGAGCCGCCGGCGCCGCGGCGGGAGCCGGCGAGAGCCGTGCCGCGCGCCGCCCGGGATCAGATTTCC
>DATAOP010000085.1:0-2825 GCA_036265675.1 Solirubrobacterales bacterium | reverse complement strand
TCGTTAACGAACACCGGAGCTTCCTGAGCGAACTCCGGGGTCACTACGCGCACGTCGAGGAAAGGGCGCTGGGGAGGATCCACGGAGTGCGAACGTGGCGAGCCGAAGCCGCCTACGAAGTCGGGAAGGTCCTCAGCGATCGGGTTCTGACCGACGGGACGAACTCGATCACGATCGACGCCGACATAACTCGTCTCTGCATCGAGACTCGAGACTTCCTCATCGCCGCCTGCGCCGCGGTTGCCGCGAGGACCGAAAAGACAGGGACGTCCGACTCCCCTGCCTGAACCTCGTCGGATCGGGTCGGATCCGATCCTCAGCGCCGCGGTGCCAAGCCGTTGGCACCCGCTCTAGAAAGCGAAATGGCGGCCCGGAGGCCGCCGATCGCAAACGCATGGCAAGCAGACGCTCTAGCCAACTGAGCTACAGCCGCGCGGAGGGGGATTCTAGCTTTGCGGCGCGGCTTCCTGCGTCGGGCATCCGAATGCTCGAGGGCTGGGCCGGGATCGTCTGAACAATTTGGCGACCGGATCGCCGGCGACCAAGGCGGCTGCTACGCTCTGCCCGTTCCAAAGACGTTGAAGGTTTAGATACTGGAGTTTGAGGACGGGGACCGCTAGCGCGGTCCCATTCGCTTTCTAGGGACTCCGCGCCGGTCCAGGCTCGACGGCGGTATCAGTTCTCGGTGGGATCGTCCGGGAACTGGGTCTCGACGCGATCTCCCGCAGCTGCCAAGGCGTCGGCGGCGTTCTCGAAGACCAAGCCGTTGTTCGAAACCCCGGTCAGGTCGAGAACTCGCCGAACCTGGCCTTCAGGCGCGCAGACAGCCAGCCTCCGGTTACCGCTCTCCCTCGCGTGATAGGCACCGACGATGGCAGCGATACCGGTTGAATCGAGGAAATCGCACTCCTCGAGCGAGATCACGACCTGGCCGTACTCATCGGCGCGCTCAATAGCCCGTTCAAGCTCTGGTGCGACAGCGAGATCCAACTCTCCTCGGACCCGGATTTCCCTGCATCCTGGCTGCACATCTCTCTCATCTAGGGCAAACATTTCGAAAAATTGTAGCCATCGAATTTGGCTCGTCAAGCGGCATCAAGCGGCTGTCGACATCCGAAACCAGACTGCGCGACGCTCTGGATCCGTACTCCATTCATCGACCATCCCTTCGATGATCCTCAGGGCAAAAGAGGCTCGCTCGGCGGCCGTGGCCACCGCATGAGCGGTGCTGTCGAGAATGCTTCCCTTGACCTCCGCTTGGTCCAGTTCAAGCCGCAGGTCGATCGGTCCAGACCCTCCATATTTAACGCTGAGGGCGACGAGCTCGCTGACGACGGTGCGAAGGTCTGCGAGCGACTCCGGGTCGAGGTACTGCGACCAAGCGAGTACGGAGTCCCGAGCCTTGCCGGCGGAACCTGGTACCGGCTGAAGCCTCAGCTGCAGTGGTTCCACAGAGCTTCGTTTTACCCGCTCGGAGCTGGGCAAAAACGCCGACGGAGACTCTTGCCAGCGGCCCCCGAATCGCGGATAATCGCGATGCCGATGAGAGCGATTCGGCTCAAGCGGCCCTCGCCGGCGATGATCGTCGCCTCGGTCGCCCTCGTCGTGGCCGCGACCGGAACCGCGGTCGCGACCACCTCGAAGCTCACGGGCCCCGAGGTCAGAAAGGTCGTGAAGATCGTGAACAGGCGGATCACCAAGCGCGCGCCGGCACTTTCGGTCGCGCACGCGCGCAGCGCCGACGTTGCCACGAACCTCGGCAGCGCGGCCGCCTCGGTCTTCGCGACGAAGTCGGACCTGGCCCCCGTCCCGGTGGCGCCGCTCTCCCTGCACGGTGGCTGGTTGTCTATCGCAGGCGATGCCGGGGCGGGACCTGCGCGGGCCTTTCGGGACCAGTTCGGCGTCGTGCACCTCGCCGGCCTGATCGGTCGGGCCGGCGGTAGCGACCCGGTCGCGCTAACCCTGCCGGGCGACCTGCGGCCCGCCTACGAGCTCGAGCTCCCGGCGGTCTGCGACCTACCGGGCCTGATCTTCAACCCCCAGCCCGGGATCGTCTTCATCGAAAAGGATGGAAACGTCCAGCCGATCACGACCTCGGGCGCGGACTGCTACGAACGGCTGTCGCTCGACGGGATCAGCTTCCGCGCCGGAGGCTAGGTCTCCTCACAGAGCGGCCAGAGCGTCCTCGATCGGGGTCTCGCCGGCGAGCAACTCGAAGGTCGTGCCGATCGTGCTGTCGGCCCGCAGCGCGGCGGCGAGGGTCGCGGCGACATCGGCGCGGGAGACCTCGCCGCCGGGAAGGTCGTTGCCGATCGTCACCCGTCCGCTCGGCGGGTCGTCGGTCAGCCGACCCGGCCGGACGATCGTGTGGTTGAGCCCGCTCGCCTCGAGCGCTCGATCGGCCTCCGCCTTGGCCCGCAGATACTCGCCGTACACCTCGCCGCCCTCGGCGGGGGGCCTGGCCGCGCCCATCGCACTGATCATCAGGTAGCGACGGGCGCCGGCGGCCCTCGCCGCCTCGATCAGCTTCAGGGCTCCACCCAGGTCCATCGTCCGCTTGCGCTCGGCGCCGCTGCCGGGGCCGGCGCCGGCCGCGAACACGATCGCCTGCGCGAAGCCGATGTGGTCCGTCGGATCGTCCTGCTCCAGGTCGCACAGCACGGGCTCGGCGCCCAGCGCCTCGAGATCGGGGGCGTGGTCGGGATTGCGGATCATGCCGCGCCCGCGGTGGCCGCGCTCCGAGAGCAGCCGGAGCAGCCGCTGGGCGATCTGGCCGTGGCCGCCGGCGACGAGGACCTCCATGGCCGTGGCTTGTACCCGTTCCC
>DATAOP010000084.1:0-4487 GCA_036265675.1 Solirubrobacterales bacterium | reverse complement strand
CTGCGGCAAGTGCACTCCCTGCCGCGAGGGGACCAACTGGACGGTGAAGATGCTCGAGCGGGTGGTGCGCGGCGAGGCGACCCCGATGGACCTCGACATCGTCGCCTCGGTCCAGGAGAACATCATCGGCCACTGCCTCTGCGTACTCGGCGACTCGATGGCGATGCCGGTCGGCGCGATGGTGCGCAAATTCCGGGACGAGTTCGAAGCGGTGATAAGCGCCGCGGCGGCGGACGAGCGGATGGCGGCGGTGCGCGGCGTCCCGCAGACCCTGGGGGCCGCGACATGAGTGAGATCACGCTGATCATCGACGGCCGCGAGGTGACCGCGAACGAGGGCGAAATGCTCCATGACGCGGCGAAGCAGGGCGACGTCGAGATCCCGGTCTTCTGCTACGAGCCGAAGCTCGGCGAGCCGGTCGGCGCCTGCCGGATGTGCCTGGTCGAGATCGAGGGGATCCCGAAACTGCAGACCTCGTGCTCGACGCCGGTCCGCGACGGGATGGTCGTCCATACCCGAACCGAGCATGTCAAGCACGCCCAGAGCGCGATCGTCGAGTTCCTCCTCGTCAACCATCCGCTCGACTGCCCGGTCTGCGACAAAGGCGGCGAATGCCCGCTGCAGGACATCACGATGGGTTGGGGCCCGGGCAATACCCGGTTCACCGACGACAAGCGCCACTTCCCGAAGCCGGTCGAGCTCTCGCCGCTGGTCGCGATCGACCGCGAGCGCTGCATCCTCTGCTACCGCTGCGTTCGCTTCAGCCAGGAGGTCGCCGAGGACGAGCAGCTGCAGCTGCTGGAGCGCGGCGACCGCAGCTTCGTCGGCACCTTCGACGAGCGCCCCTACATCGCGCCGTTCCACGGCAACATCACCGACCTCTGTCCGGTCGGGGCGCTGACCAGTTACACGTACCGGTTCCGGGCCCGGCCCTGGGACATCGAGAACTCGGGCTCGATCTGCACGCTCTGCCCGAGCCAGTGCAACGTCAGCTTCACGATCCGCGACGAGGAGGTGAAGCGGGTCGTCGCCCGCGACAACCCCGACATCGACGACGGCTGGCTCTGTGACCGCGGCCGCTACGGGTTCGAGATGTTCGGTGCCGAGGAGCGGGTGACCGGGCCGCGGTTGCGTGGCGGCGCCGGCGTCGACTGGCCGGAGGCGATCGAGAAAGCGGCGGCGGCGCTGAAGAAGGCCGGTGCCGGGAGCGCGGCGATCGTCGGCGACGCCTCGAATGAGGAGGGCTACCTGGTGCAGCGGCTCGTGCGCGAGGCGCTCGGCTCGCCTCACGTCGACTCGCGGGTCGCCGGCGGGCCGTCGCGCGACCTCCTCCTCGGCCTCGCCGACCCGGCGGTCTCGGCCCGGGTGCGGGACATCGACTCCGCCGACGCGGTGCTGGTGATCGGCACCGACCCGCTCCACAGCTCGCCGATCCTCGACCTGCGGATCCGCAAGGCGATCCGCCGCAACGGCACCCGCCTCGCGGTCGCGACGGACCGGCCGACGCCGCTCGATGGCGGCGCCCAGGCCGTGGCCCGCTACAGCCCCGCCGGGGCCGGCGAGTTCGCCGCCGCCCTCCTCGCCGCGCTCCGCGACGATGCCGACAACGACGCGGCGCCGATCGCCGAGGTCCTGCGCGGCGCCGAGAGCGTCGTGATCCTCTGGGGCGAGCGGATCGGCCGCGAGGGCGAGGGGGCGATCGGGGCACTGCTCGACGTCGTCGCCGCCCTCGACCTCGCGGCGAAGGACGGGTCGGGCCTGCTGGAAGTGCCGGAGCTGACCAACGCCCGCGGCCTGCGTGAGGCCGGCTGCCTCCCCGACGCCGGACCCGGGCTCACCGAACCGAAGGGTGCATCCGCCCCCGGCGAGGGGGAAAATGCACCTTTCGTCGGCAGGGACACCGAGGGGATTCGGGAGGGGCTCGAGTCGGGCGAGCTGAAGTCGCTGATCCTGTTCGGGGTCGACCCCCTCCGCGACTTCCCCGACACCGAGGCGTGGAAACGGGCGCTGGCCGCCGCCGACCACCTGATCGTCTTCTCGACCTTCGAGAACGCGACCACCTCGATGGCCGACGTCGTCTTCCCGATCGAGACCCACGCCGAGAAGGACGGCACCGTCACCCACCCCGAGGGGCGGCTCCAGCGCGTCCGCCCGAGCGCGGCGCGGCCGGGCGACATCCGCCCGAACTGGGGCGTCCTCGCCGAGCTCTCGCTGGCGCTCGGGCACGACACCGGCGTCTACTCCCAGCCGAACGCCTTCACGGCGCTGACCGAGGCCGTTCCCTTCTACGCCGGGATCACCGACGCCGAGATCGGCGGCCGGGGCATCAGGTGGCAGGACGGCCCCGCGGCAAGCTCGCTCCCCAAACCGGGTGGAGATGGCGGCACCCCCTCCCCGGATCCGCTTTCGCGGAGAGTTTCCGGTGAGGGGGCACCGGACGACCTGGCGCTGGGGACGTACCGCGACCTGTGGGCCGGGCCGATAACGGAGCTGAATCCGCCTTTGCGGTTCCTCGAGCCGCAGCAGCGGGTCGAGATGTCGGTGGGGGATGCCGAGCGGCTTGGCCTGAGGCACGGCGACGAGGTCCGGGTCGGTGAGAACGGGACCAGCGTCCACGCCCGCGTCGACGTCAAGGAGCGGATCGCCGACGGCACCTGCTTCCTGATCGAGGGGACGGCGGAGGGGAACGCGAACGCGCTGCTCAACGGAGGCCCCGTCCGGGTCACGATCGAGAAGGCCGGCAGGCCGTGATCCCGGCCGCCGACACGAGCTTCGTCGAAGCGGGCTGGATCATGGTCGTCAAGTCGCTCGTGATCTTCGGCGTGATCTTCGCGATCCTGCCGCTGATGACGGTCCTGGAGCGGAAGCTGATCGGCCGCTTCCAGCACCGCTACGGGCCGAACCGGGTCGGCCCATTCGGGATCCTGCAGCCGCTCGCCGACGTCGGGAAGCTGCTCAGCAAGGAGGCCTTCATGCCCGCCAACGCGATCCCGACCCTGTTCGTGCTCGGGCCGCTGCTGCCGGTGCTCTCCGGCGTCCTGGCGCTGGCGATAATCCCCTGGGGCGACGTCCAGGGCGGCGTCGGCTTCTACGGGATCGACGTCCCGATCGGGATTCTCTACTTCTTCGCCGTCGGCTCGATCGCGTTCTACGGCGTTCTTCTCGGCGGCTGGGCCTCGGGCTCGAAATACAGCCTGCTCGGGGCGATGCGCGGCGCCGCCCAGCTGATCTCCTACGAGGTCGCCATGGGCCTGGCGCTGCTCGGGGCGATCCTGATGGGCGGCTCGCTCTCGCTGGTCGACCTGGTCAAGGCACAGGGCGAGATCTGGTACGTCGTCCCCCAGTTCGTCGGCTTCCTGATCTTCATGCTGGCCGGGTTCGCCGAGACGAACCGGACGCCCTTCGACATGCCCGAGGCCGACGCCGAACTCGTCCAGGGATTCATGACCGAGTACGGCGGGATGCGGTTCGGCAGCTTCCTGTTGGTCGAATACATGGAGATCCTGGTCGTCTCCGGGATCGCGGCGGCGGTCTTCCTCGGCGGCTGGATGGGCCCCGGGCCGAGCTTCCTCGACCCGATCTGGATGCTGGCCAAGATCATGGCCCTGATCCTGGTCTTCATCTGGGTCCGGGCGACCCTGCCGCGGCTCCGCTACGACCAGCTGATGAGCCTCGGCTGGAAGGTGCTGCTGCCGCTGGCGACGCTGAACATGCTCGTCACCGCGGTTCTGGTGGTGGTGACATGACCGAATTCCGCTATCTCGAGGACCAGGACGTGGTCGAGGTCCAGCGCGGCCCCGACCCGGGCGGCGTCGGTGGCGCCTACCGAGCCTTCGGCGAGACCCTGCGCGGCCTGAAGACGACGATGGCGAGGCTGATCGAGGGCCCGCTGACGATCCAGTACCCGGAGGAGAAGACGCCGGTCTATCCGCGCTTCCGCGGCCGCCACAAACTGCACCGCTTCGAGGACTCGGGGCTCGAGAAATGCGTCGGCTGCTCGCTCTGTGCCGCCGCCTGCCCGGCCGACTGCATCCGCGTCGTCGCCGCCGAGAACGTGCCGGGGGAACGCGTCTCGGCCGGCGAGCGCTACGCCGCCGTCTACGAGATCAACCTCTCGCGCTGCATCTTCTGCGGTTACTGCGAGATCGCCTGCCCGTTCGACGCGATCACGATGGGCCACGAGTACGAGATGGCCGACTACAACCGCACCGACCTGATCTTCACCAAGGAGATGCTGCTCGCCGAGCCCGTCGAGCGCACGCCGCTGCGAAACGAGGGCGAGTGAGGACCGTTGACATGAGCGCGATGACGGAGAGGCTCCACGACGCCTTCGAAGCGTTCAACGCGGGCGACCTCGACCGCTTCGACGAGCTCTGCGATCCCGACGTCGAGTTCTCGACCTTCCTCGGCCGGATGGAGGGACGCACCTACCGCGGAACGGAGGGCGTGCACGAGTGGTTTGCGAACATTCGCGAGGCGTTCGGCGA
>DATAOP010000083.1:0-4662 GCA_036265675.1 Solirubrobacterales bacterium | reverse complement strand
AAAACCCTGGGCCTTTGAGTCGCTATCCTTCAGGTCTGCCTCGCGCCTCGGCCCGGGGTTTTCTCTTGTAAGAGCTTCCAAGGTAACGAGGAGAAATGGCTCGCGGAGATGTCCGCATCGCGGTGACGCTGGCTTGCGAAGACTGCAAGCGGCGCAACTATCAGACCAACAAGTCGCGGCGAAATTCGCCCGATCGGATCGAGCTGCGCAAGTTCTGCCGCTGGTGCGGCCGCCACACGGCCCATAAGGAGACGCGCTAGGCCGATGGCCAAGACCCGCGCACAGCGCAAGGCCGAGAAACGGGCGCGAGAAGCGCAGGAGCAGAAACGCTCGAGCTCCAAGGACGGCGAGTCGCGCGCCCAGCATGACACCCAGGTCCCCGTCTCCGGCGAGGTCGCCGAGGTCGAGGCGGTCGAGGCCGGGATCGCCGCCGGCGCCGCGGAAGCCGACCTCGAGACGCCGGACGCGCCGAAGCCGACCCGCACCCAGCGCCGTGAACAGGCCAAGAAAGCGAAGGAAGCGGAACGGCGCGAGCGCGAGGACCGCAAGCGGCGCGAGCGCGAGCAGCTCGCCAAGCGCCAGAAGCAAGCGGCCGCCGAGCGGCAGCGCGCCGGCGTCTTCGGCTTCCTCGCTTCCTGCTGGGCGGAGCTCAAGAAAGTCCAGTGGCCCGACCGCGACACGCTCGTCCAGGCGACCGCGGTCACGATCCTCTTCGTCGTCGTCGCCGCCGCCTATCTCGGCGCTCTCGACGGCATCTTCAGCTGGATGATCGGAAAGGTCATCTGAGGCAGCCATGTATCGCTGGTACGTGATCAACACCTACTCCGGGCACGAGAACAAGGTCAAGCACAACCTCGAGCACAGGGTGCAGACGATGAGCCAGAACCGCAACGTGCGGCAGGTCGTCGTGCCGACCGAGCAGGTGATGGAGGTCAACAAAGACGGCCAGAAAGAGCCGAAGGAGAAACGGACGATGCCTGGCTATGTCCTCGTCAACATGGAGCTGACCGACGACGCCTGGGGCTTGGTCAAGAACACCCCTGGCGTCACCGGGTTCGTCGGCTCGCGCAACAAACCGGTGCCGCTCTCCAAAGTCGAGGTCGATCGCCTGCTGCACCGCGAGACCGCCGAGCGGCCCCGGACCCAGGCCCAGTTCTCGATCGGCGAGTCGGTCAAGGTCATCTCCGGCCCGCTCTCCGACTTCTCGGGCGAGATCGCCGAGATCAACGAGGATGCCGCGAAACTCAAGGTCCTGGTCTCGATCTTCGGCCGCGAGACGCCGGTCGAGGTCAACTACGACCAGGTCAAGAAGATCTAGCAATGGCGAAAAAAGTCCTCACGACCATCAAGCTCCAGATACAGGCCGGGAACGCGAACCCGGCGCCGCCGGTCGGCCCTGCGCTGGGCCAGCACGGGGTCAACATCATGGAGTTCTGCAAAGCGTTCAACGCCCAGACCCAGGGCGAGGGCGGGACGATCATCCCGGTCGAGATCACCGTCTACGAGGACCGCTCCTTCGACTTCATCACCAAGACGCCGCCGGCCGCGGTCCTGATCCGCGAAGCGATCGGGATCCCCAAGGGCTCGGGCGAGCCGCACGTGAACAAAGTGGGGACGATCTCGATGGACCAGGTGCGTCAGATCGCCGAGCGCAAGATGCCCGACCTCAACGCCAACGACCTCGACGCCGCCTCGAAGATCATCGCCGGCACCGCCCGCTCGATGGGCGTGGACGTCAAATAGGGAGGCCCGGATGGCCCACGGAAAACGCTATCGCCAGCAGTACGGCAAGGTGCAGCGCACCAACGCCTACCCGCCGGCCGAGGCGATCGCGTTGATCAAGGAGACGGCGAGCGCCAAGTTCGACGAGACGGTCGAGCTCCACATCAGGCTCGGCGTCAACGTCCGCCACGCCGAGGAGCAGCTGCGGGGGACGCTCGCGCTTCCCCATGGCCTCGGCAAAGACGTCACCGTCGCGGTCTTCGCCGATGGTCAGCAGGCACGGGACGCCGAGGCGGCGGGAGCCGACTTCGTCGGCGGCCAGGACCTCGCCGAGAAAGTCCAGGACGGCTGGACCGACTTCGACATCGCGATCTCGACGCCCGACATGATGAAAACCGTCGGCCAGCTCGGCCGCGTGCTCGGGCCGCAGGGGAAGATGCCCAACCCGAAGGTCGGCACCGTCACCGACGACATCGAGAAGGCCGTCACCGAGTCCAAGGCCGGCAAGGTCGAGTACCGGACCGACCGCCAGGCGATCGTCCACCTGGCGATCGGAAAGGCCAGCTTCGACAACGAGAAGCTGCTTGAGAACTGCATGGCGGTGATCGATGAGATCAACCGCGCCAAGCCTTCCTCGGCGAAGGGGCGCTACATCCTCTCGGCGACGCTGACGACGACCATGGGCCCCGGGATCCGGCTCGACACCGGCCGGGTCAAAGGTGCCGATGGGGCCGCCCCAGCCGCCCCCGGAAGCGCAGCCGAGGAGGCGGCGGCGGTTGACGAGACGGCGGAGGAGCCGGCGACCGCCTAAACTTCCCCGCCGCACGCCCGAGACCACCGGCAGGACGCCGATGGCCCGATTTCCGACGGTATGCGTCGGTTTCAGGCCCACCGGCCCGGAAGCCCCGGTGCAGGTGAGACGATGAACCGAGACGAAAAGGCAGCAACAATCGAGGAGGTCGCGGCCCAGATCGAGGCCGCCGAGGCGATCTTCGCGGTCGACTACCGGGGCATCAGCGTGCCGCAGGCCGCCGAA
Organism: Solirubrobacterales bacterium; assembly: GCA_036265675.1. GTDB lineage: Bacteria > Actinomycetota > Thermoleophilia > Solirubrobacterales > 70-9 > VRUE01. Next base: position 1,904 of record DATAOP010000083.1, on the reverse strand, counting down.
CTCCGCGGGAAACTGCGGGAGGCCGACGCCAGCTTCCGGATCGTCAAGAACCGGCTGACCAAACTCGCCGCCGAGAAGGCCGGCGAGGAACGGCTGGCGGCTCTGCTCGAGGGCCCGACCGCGCTCACCTTCGTCCGCGGCGACACCGCCCAGGCGGCGAAGGTGATCACCAGCTTCAAAAAAGAGCACGACGTCCTCACCTTCAAGGGCGGCTTCATGGACGGGGTCGACCTCGATGCCGAAAAATTCACCTCGATCGCCCGCCTGCCCTCGCGCGAAGTCCTCGACGGCCAGCTCGCCGGGGTCGTCGCGAGCCCGCTGACCGGCCTCGTCCGCGGCCTCGGCTCGATGATCCAGGGCCTCGCCCTCCAGCTGGGCCAGATCGCGGAGAAGGGGCTCGTCACCGGCGAGGCCCCCGCCCAGGGTGAAGACACGAGCGAGGAGCCGTCGAAATCTGAGGATTCGGCTCCGAGCGAGGAGGCAACTGATACTGAGCAAGGTGACGCCGAGCCGCCGGCGGCGGAGGCGGAGCCGAGCACGCCGGCGGAATCTGATGGCGAGGAGGAGTCGCAGTCTGATTCCTCTACGACGAGCGAGGGCGGCGAGCCCGACGCGGAGCCGTCCGGCGACGAGACTTCTGACGACGACGACAACAAAAATGAGGAAGAGGAGTAGATGGCAACCAAAACTTCGACAGAGGATTGGATCGAGGAGCTGAAGGGCATCTCGGTCCTCGAGCTCTCGGAGCGGATCAAAGCGCTCGAGGAGGAGTTCGGCGTCTCCGCGACCGCGGTCGCGGCGGCGGCACCGGCGGCGGCAGGCGCCCCCGGCGGCGACGGCGACGGCGGCGGTGAAGCCGAGAGTGCGACGGTCGACGTGGTCCTGACCGAGGTCGGCGGCCAGAAGGTGCCGGTGATCAAGGTCGTGCGCGCCGCGACCGGACTCGGCCTGAAAGAGGCCAAGGCCCTGGTCGACGAGGCCCCGAAACCGATCAAAGAGGGCGTCGAGCGCGACGAAGGCGAGAAAATCAAAGGCGAACTCGAGGAGGCCGGCGCCACGGTCGAGCTCAAATAGCAGCCCGAGTCACCCGAATCGGCCCCAGGCAGGGAGGGATGCCTGAGGCCGAGCACGGCCGTGTGATATTTTTCGCGGTCGCGCGCCTGTTGTCATTCCCTCGCAATATCTGCGCTGTATCCACGTCCCTCTGACCGTCCGAGGAGTCGCCCACTTTGGCACGTTCTAACGCTGCCCCCGTCACACGCAGGAGTTTCTCCCGACTAAAGAACCCTCTCGAAGTCCCACACCTGATCGATATTCAGCGTCGCTCGTTCGAGCAGCTGACCGATCCGAAGCAGGGCGGGCTGCGAGAGACGATCAACGACATCTCCCCGATCGAGGACTACACGGGGAATCTCGCGATCGTCTTCAGCGAGTTCAAGTTCGAGGAGCCGCCGCACTCGATCGAGGAGTGCCGCGAGAAGGACATGACGTACTCGCGGCCGCTGACCGCGACCGTCGCCTTCCAGAACAAGGAGACCGGAGAGATCCGCGAGCAGGCCGTCTTCATGGGCGACTTCCCTTGGATGACCGACCGCGGGACCTTCATCATCAACGGCACCGAGCGTGTCGTCGTCACCCAGCTGGTGCGGTCGCCGGGCGCCTACGTGATGGCGCCCAAGGACCCCGAGAAGCAGGTCTTCATCGCCAACCTGATGCCGGCCCGCGGCTCCTGGCTCGAGCTCGAAGTCGACAAAAAAGGCCGTGTCTTCGTCCGCATCGACCGCAAGCGGAAACTGCCGGTCACCGTCCTGCTGCGGGCGATGGGCTACGTCGAGGACGAGAAACTGCTCGAGCTCTTCGACAACTCGATCTACATCAAGCACACGATCGAGGCTGACACCGAG
>DATAOP010000082.1:0-14947 GCA_036265675.1 Solirubrobacterales bacterium | reverse complement strand
GGTGATTTTCGCCGGCAGGTCGAGGTCTCCGGGAAGACCCGCTCCGGCACGAGGTTCAGGGAATCGATCTCGATCGCCGGCCACGTCGAAGGCCAGGCGATCACCGGGACCTACCTCCGCGTCCGCATCTCGAAGCCAAAGAAGGGCCGGCGGCAGCGGTGTGCCACCGGACCGCTGCCCTTCCGGGCGGTCCGCTACCTGCCGGTCGCCGGCGGCTGACGAGGTCCAGGAGCCGGCCGCCGGTCCTGACTGGCCGGTCAACCAGGGTTGCGTCGTTCCATGTAGCCTCCCGCCGACTCACGAACCAGGAGGGAGTGCGCAACTGATGGGACTTCTAGACGGGAAAGCGGCGATCGTCACCGGCTCCGCTCGCGGGATCGGCCGCGCGACCGCGGAGCTCTTCGCCGCCGAGGGGGCCAGGGTCTTGATCAACGACCTCGACGCCGACATCGCCGAGCAGGCGTCGAATGAGATCGACGGCGAGACCGCCGTCCACGCCGGCGACCTGACCAAACCCGACGCCGCCGACCAGCTGGTCGCCGCCGGCGTCGACGCGTTCGGCGCCGTCGACATCGTCGTCAACAACGCTGGCTACACCTGGGACGGCGTCGTCCATCGGATGACCGACGAGCAGTTCCAGGCGATGCTCGACATCCACACCATCGTCCCCTTCCGGATCACGCGCGCACTCGCCCCGCACTGGCGCGAGGCTGCCAAGGGGGAGCGCGGCGAGGGCAAGGAGGTGTTCCGCAAGATCGTCAACGTCTCCTCGATCTCGGGCACGATGGGGAACGCCGGCCAGGCCAACTACTCGGCTGCGAAGGCCGGCGTCGTCGGCCTGACCAAAACGCTCGCCAAGGAGTGGGGCCAGTTCAAGGTCAACGTCAACGCCGTCGCCTTCGGCTTCGTCGAGACGCGCCTGACCGCGGCGAAGGAGGCCGGCGAGGAAATGACCTCGCCGACCGGCGAGAAGATCGAGCTCGGGATCCCCGAGCAGATGCGCTCGATGGCCTCGGCGATCATCCCGCTCGGGCGGCCGGCGCAGCCCGAGGAGGCGGCCGGGCCCGTCCTCTTCCTCAGCTCCCAGCATGCGAACTACGTCCACGGCCAGATCCTCAACGTGACCGGCGGGCAGTTCGGGGGGATGTACACCTGAGCCCCGCGGCGACAGGGGGGAGGTCGCAGGTCCGCTACCTGGACCTGGCGGACCGCACCTGGCCTCTCCTCCGTCGCCTCGCCGGGCTCCACACGCTCCTCTACCGAGCGACCGGCGGCCGGCTCGGGCTCAACGTTCCCGGCGGGCCGGGGAAGATGCTGCTGCTGGACCACGTCGGGGCCAGGAGCGGCACCAAGCGCACCTCCCCCCTGCTCTACATCGAGGACGGCGAGAACGTCGTGATCATCGCCTCCAAGGGCGGATATCCGAAGCACCCGGCCTGGTACCACAACCTGATCGCCAATCCCGACACCGCGGTCCAGCTCGGCAGCGAGCGGCGGCGGGTCCACGCCCGCCTCGCGACGGAGGCCGAGCGCGAGCGCCTCTGGCCCGAGGCGGTCCGGGTCTGGAGCGGCTACGCCGACTACCAGGCGCGAAGCAAGGGACGCGAGATCCCGATGGTCATCCTCGAGCCGCGCGCCTAGGCCCCGGGTCTGCACCACGCCGATTGGTGGTATCGGTAGTGGGATGGCGCGGAAGGCCTCAACCGAGAAGGAGGGTCTGCGCGAGTACCGGCGCAAGCGCGACCTGAAACGCAGCCCCGAGCCGGAGCCGGCCGCAGGGATGGACGCGGGCTCGAGGTTCGTGATCCAGCAGCACAGCGCCCGCCGCCTGCACTGGGACCTGCGGCTCGAGCACGACGGGGTGCTCGCCTCGTGGGCTCTGCCGAAGGGCCTGCCGGAGCGCACCGACCGCAACAACAAGGCGATCCGGACAGAGGACCACCCGATCGAGTACCTCGAGTTCGAGGGCGAGATCCCGAAGGGCCAGTACGGCGCCGGGACGATGGAGATCTGGGACAGCGGCACCTACGAGACCGACAAGTTCCGGGACGACGAGGTGATCGTCACCCTCCTCGGCGAGCGGGCGAGCGGCAAGTACGCGCTCTTCCAGGCCGGCGAGTCGGACAAGGACTGGCTGATCCACCGGATGGACGAGCCGGCGGAGGCGGCCGAGCCGCTGCCGGAGCAGATCGTGCCGATGATGGCCCGGCTCGCGGAGCTGCCCGCGGACGAGGAGGGCTGGGCCTTCGAGATCAAGTGGGACGGCGTGCGGGCGATCGCCTACTCCACGCCCGGCGACCTGCGCCTCGAGAGCCGCAACCTGAAGGACATCACCGCGCGCTATCCCGAGCTGCGCCGCCTCAACCGGCAGCTCGGCTCGCGCAGCGCCATCCTCGATGGCGAGATCGTCTCCTTCGAGGGAGACGCGCCCAGCTTCGAGAAGCTGCAGCGGCGGATGCACCTGACCCGCGAGCCGGAGATCCGCCGGCTCGCCAAAGCCGAGCCGGTCAGCTTCCAGATCTTCGACCTGCTCTACCTCGACGGGCGCTCGCTGATGGCGGAGCCCTACGAGGAGCGGCGGCGACTGCTGGACGAGCTGGAGCTCAGCGGCGATGCCTGGCAGACCCCCGCCTTCCACAGCGGCGACGGCGCCGCCCTCCTCGCCAGGACCGCCGAGCTCGGGCTCGAGGGGGTCGTCGCCAAGCGGCTGAACAGCCACTACCTGCCCGGCGCCCGCAACCGCGACTGGCTGAAGGTGAAAAACGTGCTGCGGCAGGAGTTCGTGATCGCCGGCTGGCTGCCGCAGAAGGGCCGCCGCAGCGAGCTCGGGGCGCTGCTGGTCGGCCACAACGACGGCGGCGAGCTGCGATTCGCCGGGAAGGTCGGCACGGGCTTCAACCGCGAGCAGGCTCGCGAGCTGGTCGAGCTCCTGCAGCCGCTGGCGCGGAAGGGGTCGCCGTTCGCCGGCCGCCAGCCGGAGAGGGGGGCCAATTTCGTCGAGCCCGAGCTGGTCGCCGAGGTCGATTACGGGTCGATGACGCGGGAGGGGATGCTGCGACATCCCTCCTACAAGGGGCTGCGGAGCGACAAAGAGGCATCGGAGGTCGTCCTCGAGCGTCCCGAGGACCCGTCCGCCCCACCTTTCGACGTCAACACGCTGAAGTCATCCAGCCGCGGCGTCATGGTCGAGGTCGAGGGGCGGGAGCTGAAACTGACGAACCTCGACAAGGTCCTCTATCCGAAGGTCGGCTTCAGCAAGCGGCAGGTGATCGACTACTACGCCCGGATCGCGCCGGTCCTCGCCCCCCACCTCGCGGACCGCCCGCTGACGCTGAAACGCTATCCCGACGGCGTCGAGGGCAAGCATTTCTTCGAGAAGAAATGCCCCTCGCACCGGCCGGACTGGGTCGAGACGGCGGTCCTGCCGAGCGAGCGCCGCGGGGAGATCCGCTTCTGCACGATCGGCGACCTCCCGGGCCTGGTCTGGCTCGCGAACCTCGCCGACCTCGAGCTGCACCCTTCGCTCTCGCTCGCCGCCGACCGCGACCACCCGACCGCGATCGCATTCGACCTCGACCCCGGCCCGGGCACCACCCTGCTCGATTGCTGCGAGGTCGGGCTCTGGATCAGCGGCATGCTCGAGCGGCTCGGGATCCGCTGCTTCCCGAAGGTCTCGGGCAAGAAGGGGCTCCACGTGTTCGCCCCACTCGGCGCGACCGCGGACTACGAGCGCACGAAGCCGTTCGCGCGGGAGGTTGCCGAGACCCTCGAGGCCCGTTTCCCCGATCGCGTCACCGCCAACATGGCCAAGAGCCGGCGCCAGGGCCGCGTCCTCGTCGACTGGAGCCAGAACGACCCCCACAAGACGACCCTCGCCGTCTACTCGCTGCGCGCGACCGAACGGCCCCAGGTGTCGGTGCCGCTGCGCTGGGAGGAGATCGAGGCCGCCCTCGAGGAGGAATCGCTCTCGTCGCTGGTCTTCGGCCCCGAGGAGGCGCTGGCGCGGGTCGAGGAGGAGGGCGACCTCTTCGCGCCGATGCTCTCGATGCGCCAGGAGCTTCCCGGCTGAGGCCTCAATCCTTCGGGCGCCGCTCCTCTGCGACCGGCTCGCCGCCCGCGCCGGCGATCGCGTCCGGCGGCCACGGCCCTGCCCAGTTGTCGCGGGCGCCGTCGATCGTGATCGTCGTCCCGGAGACGAAATCGCCCGCCGGCGAGGCGAGGTAGGCGACGAGCCAGGCGAGCTCCTCGGCCCGCCCGGCGCGCCCGATCGGTATCGAGCGCTCGAGATTTTCGACGACGACCTGCGGATACTTGGTCAGCAGGGTCTCGGTCGCGAACTGCCCGGCGGCGAGGGCGCAGGTCGTGATCCCGAACCGCGCCCACTCGACGGCGAGGGTCCGCATCATGTTCTCGACCGCCGCGCGGGCCGCGCCGGAGTGAACCATCCCGGGCATCCCGTGGTGCGGCGAGAGGGTGACGCTGAGGACCTTGCCGCCGCCCTGCGGGATGAACGCCTTCGTCGCCGCCGCGTGCGTCATCAGCCACGTGCCCTGCACGTTCAGCTCGGTCACCGTGCGGAAGCCCTTCGGGCTGATCGCCTCGGCCGGGCTGAGGAACTGGCCGCCGGCGTTGTTGACGAGCACGTCGAGCCTGCCGTGGCGCTCGAGCAGGCCGTCGATCAGCCGCTCGACCGCCTCCTCGTCACGGATGTCCATCGCCTCGTGCTCGAAGCTGCCGGCGAGGCCCGACGCGAGAGCCTCGGTCTCAGCCAGCGGCTCCTCGCGGCGCCCGCAGCCGACGACCGTCGCGCCGAGACGGGCGAGCTCGAGCGCGGTCTCACGCCCGAGACCGCTCCCGGACCCCGACACGAGGCAGACCCGGTCCTCGAGCAGGCCATCCCTGAATATGCGCGAATGAGCGCTCTCACCCATCGAACCTCAGCCTATAGGCGACATCGCCGGGGGTAATGTCCGCCTCGATGAAGGTGCAGGTGGAGGCAAAACCGCTGCACGAGCCGCTTGCCGGAGGCACTCAGGGGGCGACGGTGACGGTCGAGCCGATCGTCACCGGCACGACCAGCTTCCCGCGGCCGCTGATGGAAAGCCCCGGCGGCCGCTTCCTCACCCCGCGCCTGGGGTGGGCCCTCCTCACCGGCAAGGAAGCGACGGAGATCCCGGTCCCGGTCTTCCTGATCCGCCACCCCAGTGCCGGCGCGATCCTCGTCGACACCGGTCTCCATCCCTCGATCGCGACCGACGCCGAAGAGAACTTCGGCCGCATGCCGACCCGGGTCAGCAGCCCGAAGGTCGAGCCCGACGGCGACGCTCCGGCTCAGCTGCGCGGGCGGGGTCTCGACCCGGGTGAGATCCCGATCGTCGTCATGACCCATCTCCACATGGATCACACCTCGGCGATCTCGGAGTTTCCCAACTCGACCTTCGTCGTCAGCGAGGAGGAGTGGAACGAGGCCACCCACGGCCCGCGCCCGACCCTCAACGCCTATCGCCGCATCCATCTCGACTTCGCCTTCGACTACCGGACCGTCGACTTCGACCGCGGCGGAATCGGCTCCTACGCCACCTTCGGCCGCACCTTCGACCTCTTCGGCGACGGCTCGATCAGGCTCGCCTACACCCCCGGCCACTCGGCCGGCCACATGTCCGTCATCGCCCGCCTCCGGGACACCGACTTCGTGATCGGCGGCGACGCCGCCTACACCCTCGCCCAGCTCGACGGTGACGCCCCCCTGCCGCCGCGCCCGCACGACGCCCACAACTACCGGCGCTCGCTGCAGGAGCTCCGGCTCTTCCGCCGCGAGTACCCGGCGGCGATCGTGACCCCGGGCCACGACATGGGTTTCTACGAGAAGCTCGAGTCCCGCTACGAGTAGTTCGTCTTGCCCGGCTCGGGCGTGACGCCCTCACGCAGGGTTCGGATGACATTTCCCCTGCCCTGCTCCTCGAGCTGGGTGTACATGGCGCGGACCCGGTCGAAGATCTCCGTCGCCGCGTCGAGCTGGCGGTCGCGGGAGGGCGACTCCTCCACGGGGAAGGACATCGGCTCCCCGAACTGAACCGTCACCTTCGGGAAGCGGAGCCGCTTCCAGCGCCGCACCGATGCCGAGCCGTGGATCGCGACCGGCACCACCGGTGCGCCGGACTCGATGGCCAGCCTGCCGACACCCGGTTTCGGTTGGCCGAGCTCGCCGCTGCGCGAGCGCCCCCCCTCGGCGTAGATCAGCAGCATCCCGCCCTGACCGAGGACGGTGTAGGCGGTCTCGAAGGCCTGTTCGTCGTGGTGGCCGCGCCGGATCGGGATCACGCCACCGTGCTTGAAGATGTAGGTCAGGACCCGCGGTCCGAACAGCTGAGATTTCGCCATGAACCGAATCTGGCGCCGGAGGAAGAGACCGACGAAGAAGTGGTCCATCTGGCTGAAGTGGTTGGGGGCGAGGATCAGCGGGCCGGACCTCGGCACGTTCTCGAGCCCGATCGCGCGGGTGCGGTAGAGCAGCAGGGCCGGCAGCGTGACGATGATGCGGACCAACGGGTAGGTCCAGCCCACGCCCTTGCGTGCCGCGGCGTGGAACTGGTCGAAGTACTCCGCCGGGCGCTCGTCCTTGTAGACCTGTGGCTTGATGTCAGACATGGCGCGACGGCCCTGCGGCGACCGTCGCCTTGCCTACCCCCTGCCGTGGCGGCGGTTACGCGCCCGGCTGCGGCGCTGCCCAGCCCCGCGAGCGCTCGAGCGCCCGCTGCCATTCGGCCAGCAGCGTGTCGCGCCGGTCGGCGCTCATCGCCGGCTCGTAGCGGGCGGACTCGCGCCAGGTCCGGCGGACGTCCTCCTCGCTCCAGCGCCCGGTCGCGATCCCGGCCAGGTAGGCGGCGCCGAGTGCGGTCGTCTCGCTGATCCCGGGCACGACCACCGGGGCGCCCAGCACGTCCGCTTGGAACTGCATCAGCCACCGGTTCGCGACGCCGCCGCCGTCGGCCCTGAGCTCGGCGAGTCGCTTTCCGGCCGCCTTCTCCTGCGCCTTGACGGCGTCGACCGTCTGGTAGGCGATCGACTCCAGCGCCGCGCGGGCGAGGTGGGCCCGCCCCGCCCCCCGGGTCAGGCCGACGATCGTGCCGCGGGCGTAGGGGTCCCAGTGCGGCGACCCGAGCCCGGTCAGCGCCGGGACGAAGTAGACGCCGTCGTTGCCCTCGAGCGACGCCGCCAGGCCCTCGGTCTCCCCCGCCTCGGCGACGATGCCGAGGCCGTCGCGCAACCACTGGATCGCGGCGCCGGTGACGAAGATCGAGGCCTCGAGCGCGTAGGCGGGGGCGCCGCCGGTCTCGCAGGCGACAGTCGACAGCAGCCCGCTGACGGGGCCCGGGAGGTCGGCGCCGGTGTGGAGGAGGACGAAGCTGCCGGTGCCGTAGGTGTTCTTGGCGCTGCCGGCCTCAATGCAGGCCTGGCCGAAGAGGGCGGCCTGCTGGTCGCCGGCGATCCCCGCGACCGGCACCTCGCCGCCGAACTCGGTGGTCGTCCCGAACACCTGCGAGGACGGGAGCGGCTCCGGCAGCCGCCCCGGATCGACGCCGAGCATCGCGCAGAGCTCCTCGTCCCAGTCGTGGCTGCGGATGTCGAAGAGCATCGTCCGCGAGGCGTTGGTGCGGTCGGTGGCGTGACGCCCGGTCAGCTTGAAGAGGAGCCAGGAGTCGATCGTCCCGAAGACAGCGCGCTCGGCGCCCTCGACGTTCCGCAGCAGCCACTCGATCTTCGTCCCGGAGAAGTAGGGGTCGAGGATCAGGCCGGTGCGCTCCCGGACAAGGTCCTCCCATCCCGCGGCGCGCAGCTCGTCGCAGCGCGCGGCCGTGCGGCGGTCCTGCCAGACGAGGGCGCGGTGGATCGGCTCGCCGCCGGCCGGGTCCCAGGCGACCACGGTCTCGCGCTGGTTGGTGATGCCGATCGCGTCGAGCTCGCCGCCGCCGATCCCGGCGTCGGCCAGCGCCTCGCCAGCGACCCGGCGCGTCGTCTCCCAGATCTCGGTGGCATCGTGCTCGACCCAGCCTGGGCGCGGGAAGTGCTGCTCGAACTCCGAGTACGCCCGGCCGACGATCCGAGGCTCGTCGTCGAAGACGAGGCAGGTGGTGCCGGTCGTGCCCTGGTCGATCGCGAGGATCACGCGGCCGGAGGCTATCCGGCGTCCGCCTGGGCCCCGCGCACGATCGTCAGCAGCGCCTCGCCGAGACCGCTGACGTCTTCCTCCCCCGTTCCAAGCCGCCGCAGGGCGAACCCGTACATCAGCGCGACGATCGAGCGTGCGTGGCGGCCGGCGTCGGGCACCTGGAGCGCCTCGAGCGCGGCCTCGGCGACCGCCTCGTAGGCGACGAAGCAGCGCCGCGAGGCCTCACCGAGCTCGGGGTCGCGGGCGGCCTGGAGGTGAAGCTCGATCTCGGCCACTTCCTGGACCCGCCGCAGCGACTCGCGGGCGACCCGCTCGACCTCGGCCGCGACCTGTTCGATGCTCGGGCGCACGCGTCGCAGCTCGCCGGCGATCGCCTCGAGCCGGGCGACCTCCTCGCCGACCATCAGCATCAGGCTCTCGCGGACGAGATCGAGCTGACTGTCGAAGTGGTAGGTGAGCGAGCCGAGCGACACGCCGGCCGCATCCGCCACCCGCCGGTTGGTGACGGCGCCGATGCCCTCGCGGCCGATCAGGTCGATCGTCGTCCGCATGATTCGCTCGCGAGTGTCGGGGATGGTTGCCGTTGCCACGCCGGGTCAGCCTACCCCGTCGTCCCTTATTGTTCGTTCGAACGAACCACAGGGACGGGAGCCCGAGATGCAGATCGGAGCGGAATCAGCGCGGTCGGCGGCTGGGAGCGCGCCCCCTACCCCCGCCGCGATGCGTAGGCGCGGGCAAAGTCGCGCAGCTGCCCGGCCCGGTGGGCGAACCCGGAGAGGCTGCGACCGGTCGCCCGGTGCGAGAGGTCGAGCTCGTACTCGCGGAGGGTGTGGCCGGCGCGGACCGCGTCGATAGTCATCCCGACCTCCATCCCGTAGCCGTCGGCGAACGGCAGCGTCGCCCGCAGAACCCCGGCTCGCATCGCCCGCTGGCCCGAGATCGGCGCCGCGGTCTCGAGCCCGCAGCGGCGGCGTATCGCCCAGCGCGCGAATCCCAGCGCGAGGCCGAACCCGCCTCCAAGCCGGCGGCTGAAGGCGGCGACGGCGAGGTCGCACTCGCCGCGCTCGACCGCGTCGACGAGGGTGGTCAGCTCAGCGGCGGAGGACCCGAGGTCGCCGTCGCAGAGGAGAATGAGCTCGGGCGGGTCGACCGACAGCGCAGCCTCGGCGGCGGCGCCGACGTTCGCGCCCTTGCCGTGCGGGCGGCCGCGGCTGACCACCCGCGCACCGGCCACCATCGCGACCGCCTCAGTGTCGTCGGTGGAGGCGTCGTCGGCGACCCAGATCGCGGCATCGGGAAAGGCCCGGCGCAGGGCGGCGAGGGTCTCGCCGATCCGGTCGGCCTCGTTGCGGGCCGCGACGAGGACGGCGAGGCGGTCAGGCACGGCGGATATTGTCCCGCCCCATGGCGGACATCGAGGCACACATCACCGGCAACGTATGGAAAATCGAGGTCGCTGTCGGCGACACGGTCGAGGACGGAGACACGGTCGTGATCCTCGAGTCGATGAAGATGGAGATCCCGGTCGAGGCGGAGGACGAGGGGACGGTGAAGGAGATCCGCTGCGAAGAGGGGCAATCGGTCAGCGAAGGCGACGTTCTCGTCGTCCTCGAGTAGCGGCGTGGCTTCCGAGCAGCTCGCCGGCGGCAAGCTGATCCTCGACTCCCCGGCCGAGGCGGTCGTCCGGATCACGATCTCGAATCCCGAGCGGCGCAACGCGCTCGACCACGAGATCCTCGACACCCTGGCGGAGACGCTGCCGCGGCTCGACGACGGGATCGAGAACCGCTGTGTGCTGATCACCGGCGCGCCGCCGGTCTTCTCGGCCGGGTACGACATCGGCTCGATCCCGGAACAGACCTTCGAGCGCGACGCCGAGTCCCTCGTCGCCCACCCCTTCCACGCCGCGATGGAGGCGATCTCCGCCCATCCCTGGCCGACCGTGGCGATGATCAATGGGCACTGTCTCGGCGGCGGCCTCGAGCTGGCCATCACATGCGACATGCGGGTCTGCGCGGCGGGCGCGAAGCTGGGGATGCCGCCGGCGAAGCTGGGGCTGATCTACGGCCACACGGGGCTGCGCAAGTTCCTCGACACGATCGGCCTGGCGCGGACCAAGGAGCTGTTTCTCACCGGGCGCAACCTCGAGGCTCCCCGCGCCGAGCAGATCGGCCTCGTCCACGAGGTCTTCGCCGACGAGGAGCTCGAGCACGCCGCGATCGAGCTGGCGGCGGCGATCGCGGCGAACGCGCCGCTCTCGATGCGCGGCAACAAGCAGGCGATCGAGATGCTCAACGCCAACCCCGTGCTGAGCCAGGCGCAGGAGGCGGAGCTCGTCGCCCTGCGCGAGTCGTGCTTCGGGTCCGACGACTTCCGCGAGGGGATCCAGGCGTTCGCCGAGAAGCGCAGGCCCCGCTGGACGGGACGGTGAGCGCGGCGGCTCGGAAGGCGCTCGCGGCCACCGGGCCGGAGATGGCGGCGCTGATCGAGCGGATCGGCGAGATCGACCTCGCGACCAGGCTTCGCAGGCGGAGCGAGGAGCGGCCCGCCGACGCCTATGGCGCCCTGCTGCGAGCGATCGTCGGCCAGCAGCTCTCGACAAAAGCGGCGCGGACGATCTACGAGCGGATCCTCGACCTCTTCGACGGCTCGACGCCGACGCCCGAGCAGCTGCTCGGGGCGAGCGAGGAGGACCTCAGGGCGGCCGGCCTCTCGGGGCGCAAGGTCGAATACATCCGCGACCTCGCCTCCCACGTCATCTCCGGCGAGCTCGAGCTCGACCGCCTCGACGAGCTAGGCGACGAGGAGGTGATCGAGGAGATCGTCGCCGTCCGCGGGCTCGGCCGCTGGACGGCGGAGATGTTCCTGCTCTTCCACCTCGAACGGCCCGACGTCCTCTCCGGCGGCGACCTCGGGATCCGCAAGGCGATCCAGATCGAGTACGGCCTCGACGAGATGCCGACTCCGACCGAGGTGATCGAGCGAGGCGAGGCCTGGCGACCCCACCGCAGCCTCGCCTCCCTCTACCTCTGGGAGTCGCTCGCCGCGGTCCCGAACGAGTGAGGATGCTGCTGAGCGAGCACCGACAGCAGGGCTAGGACGTATCGACGACAGCTGAGGCCTCACCTCGGACCAGCTGGTAGGCGAGGGCTCCTAGTGCAGCACCGATCACTGGGCCGACCACGTAGATCCAGAAGTCGTGCCATTCGCCGCTGGCGAGCGCGGGCCCGAAACTGCGAGCCGGGTTCATCGAGGCGCCGGTCACTGGGCCGCCGAAAAGGGCGTCGAAGCCGACGGTGCCACCGATGGCGATCGCGGCCGCTGCTCCCACAGCCCGCGTGTCAGTGGCGACGGCCACGATCACGAACATCAGGAAGGCGGTCAGGAGTACCTCATAGACAAGAGCGCTGCCGGCGCCCACCGTGGGAACCGTGGCACCGAGCGACGCCGGCTGATCGGGCCAGACCGCGAGCAGGCAGAGGGCAGCGAGCGTGGCTCCGATCAGCTGAGCTGCGATGTAGGCAGTGGCGTCGCGGGCCGGGAAGTGACGAGTGATCGTGAAGGCGATCGTCACAGCCGGGTTGATGTGGGCGCCGCTCAGGTGCCCTGTCGCGTAGACCATGGCCATGATCACGAGGCCGAAGACGAGGCTGACGCCGACTGCCCCAAGCGCTCCGTCGTAGACCTCATTGGCGATGATCGAGCCGCAGCCGGCGAAGACGAGGGCGAAGGCGGCGAGCCCCTCGGCCGCTGCACGCCGCCGCAGGTCAGGCTGCATCTAGCTCGGCGAGTAAGGCGCGCACTCGCTCCTCGATCTCGTCCCGAATCCCGCGCACGGTCTCCAGGTCTTTGCCGGCTGGGTCCTCGAGCTCCCAGTCCTCGTAGCGCTTGCCCGGGAAGGTCGGGCAGGCATCGCCGCATCCCATCGTGATCACCGCATCTGCCTCGGCGACTGCTTGCGTGTCGAGCTGCTTTGGCTGCTCGCGGGAGAGGTCGATGCTCTTCTCGCGCATCGCCTCGAGGACGACCGGGTTCAGCTCATCCGCCGGTTCGGAGCCGGCCGAGCGCACATCGACGCGATCGCCGGCCAGTTGCGAGAGCAGGCCGGCCGCCATCTGGCTGCGGCCGGCGTTGTGGACGCAGACGAACAAAACCGTCGGCGTCACAACGACTCCAACGGAACGCCGATCAGCTTCAGCCTGCGGCTCAGGCCGCTGACGGCGAAGTCACGAATGTCATCGCTGCTCGCGCCGAGGGCATCCCAGTCCGCGCCCTCCCGGTCGGGCGGAGTGAGCGCCTCGGCGACCGCAGGCAGGAGGTCGCGCAATGTCTTGCGGACCGTGTCGGCCTGCTCGGGATGCCTGCCCACGGCCTCGCGCAGGAACCAGGTGCCGTAGCCGATGTGGCGCTGCTCGTCGTGGTGGATCTTCGAGTAGCCCTCGACGAAGCCGGGAAGCATGCCTTCCCGTTCCAGGTAGGTGGTTACGAAGTTGAAGGAGGTCAGGCCGAGGGTCCCCTCGAGGACCTGGTGGTAGATGGCCACGAAGGCGACCTTGGCCTCGAGGTCCGATGGGCTGCCGATAAGGCGTTCGTGCGCCTCGACCAGGGCGACGTCGAAGATCTGGCGGAATGCCGGCGAGAGCTGCTCGCGCGACTTGGCGACGTGTTCGCCGATCACCGCCGGTTCGGCGACGACCTCGTCCTGGAAGCGGGCGTAGAACTGCATGTGCCGGGCCTCGTCGACCTGCTGGGTTGCCAAGAAGGTCGTCTCCTCCTCGCTGGCGTCGGCACCAACCAGCCCCGAGAACTTGGTCGTGATCCGCTCCTCGGCGACCATCAGCGACGAGAGGACCCAGTAGATCAGGTCGCGATCCTCACTCTGGAGCTCCTTCCACTGAGTCGCGTCGCCGGCGAGATCGACGTCGAATGGGCTCCACTGCTGCTCCTCCCAGTGCCGGTAGAGCGTCTGCGGATCATGAAGGTGGATCTCGGCCGCCACTGTCGCCGATCTTATTCCATTGACAATCATCGTTCCAATCGATATACATAGATCGATGGCTGTCGATTTGGAGCTCGCACCGAAGCAGAAGCGACCCGTCGGGCAGCCCTGCTGTGAGCCCGTTGCCTACCCCGACGTCGAGCGCCAGCAGGCCGAGGGCATGGCGACGATCGCCAAAGCCCTCGGCGACCCGATCCGCCTGCAGCTCGTCGACGTCCTCCGCAAGCACGCGGGCAAGGTCTGCGTCTGCGAGCTGACTCCCCTCTTCGACGTTGGCCAGCCCACCGTCTCCCATCACCTCAAGGTCCTCCGTGAAGCCGGGATCGTCGACTCCGAGCGTCAGGGCCTCTGGGCCTACTACTACGTCAAACCCGAAGCGCTGAAGGAGCTGAGTTCATGGCTGAGCTAGGGACGACCTCAAGCTGCTGCTCGACGACCCGACAGGAGACCTGCTGCGAGCCGAGCGACAAGGCCGAGTGCTGCGGTAGCGGTGGCAGCAGCTGCGGATGCTCTGCCGGTCAGGAGACCTCGGACCCCACAGAGATCCAAGAGGCTGTTCGTCAGCGCTACGCCGCTGCCGCCACCGCCGTGACCGCGAGAGACTCCGCTTCCTGTGGTTGTGGTGGCGCCGCCCTGGCCGAGGAGCAGAAGGCCGTCTTCGGTGCTGGGCTCTACGAGGGGGATGAGCGCCAAGAGTTGCCTGAGGCCGCGACCCTGGCCTCCTTGGGCTGCGGGAACCCGACCGCTGTCGCCACGCTCAATCCCGGCGAAGCGGTTCTTGACCTCGGCTCCGGCGGCGGCATCGATGTCCTGCTCTCAGCGAGGCGCGTCGGCCCGACCGGCAAGGCCTATGGCCTCGACATGACCGACGAGATGCTCGACCTGGCGCGGCGCAACCAGCGCGAGGCGAACATCGAGAACGTCGAGTTCGTCAAGGGGACGATCGAGGACGTCCCCCTCCCCGATTCTTCGATCGACCTGATCATCAGCAACTGCGTCATCAACCTCTCCGGCGACAAGCCCTCCGTTTTCCGCGAGGCCGCTCGCGTCCTGCGCCCAGGAGGCCGCTTCGCCGTCTCGGACGTCATCGCCGACCCAGACATGGAGGACGCGACCAAGCGGGACATGGCTGAGTGGACCGGCTGCATCGCCGGCGCCTTGACCGAGGAGGAGTTCCGCCGCGAGCTGGCGGCTGCCGGCTTCGAGGAGATCGAGATCCAGGAGACGCACCGCGTTCACGATCACGCGGCGTCGGCAATCATCCGGGCCCGCAGGCCTCAGCCCTAGCGGGAGAGGCCGTGGCGAAGGCGAAGGACGCGGCCGGCCGATTGTTCGAACGCCGCCCGTGAGAGGGCGTGCGAGGCGAGGCCGCGGCTGAGCGCGCGCTGGCCGGCGCGCGCGGCGGCAGGGTCGACGTAGAGGAGGAGGTCGACGCCCGCGCGCGCTCCTGCCAGGCCCGCCTTCGCGGCGCCGCCGAATGCCCTCACCGCGACCGATTCGAGCGCGTCGGTGATCGAGACGCCGTCGAAGCCGAGGCGGCCACGGAGCTCGGCGGTCGCGATCGATCGGGTGAAGGCCGCGGGACGGCCGGAGAACGCCGTGTAGATCGCGGTGCTCAGCATCACCAGGTCGCCCCCGGCGGCGATGTAGGGGCGGTACGGAGCCTCATCGACCCGACGCAGCCGGGCCTTCGAGATTCCCAGGCGTTGGACGGCGAAGTCGGTGTTGACCCGGGCCGAGCCGAATCCGGGGAAGTGCTTGCCGGTGGCGGCGACGCC
>DATAOP010000081.1:0-47593 GCA_036265675.1 Solirubrobacterales bacterium | reverse complement strand
GCCGTGAGCGGGAAGATATGGGTGGAGATCTGGGTGACTTCGTCTTCGTAGGGGGCGGCCGGTTCGCAAGGGGCCGAATGCGAGTAGGAGATCGGCTGCCCGGGGATGACTTCGCCCCACTGGACCTGGCAGGTGCTCACTGTCGGTCCATGGTCCAGATCGATCGTTGCGCTGATCTGCGCGTCGTCGTGGCCGACGGTGGCGTGCAGATTTTCGATGCTGGGGACCGGCACAGGGGGGCTGAAGACCGAGAGCGAACTGCCTCTGCTCGCGTAGATCCGCCCTCTCGTGCTCGCCGCATTCGAAGTGTCGAACGCCAACTGGCCGGTCGCACCGCCGAGATTGGGATCCTGGATGGCGGGTCCGGTCCGCTCGGTCGGCGTCGTCCACTCCTCCATCCACCCAGCGGCGTCGAGCAGGAAGGCATGGTGGTCGGCCGGGTTGACCGAGACGTATTCGTACTGGGACTGGCCGGTCTCCTCGTTCCGCCCGCCGTCGAGCCAGGGGCCCGCCGCGTCGCAGCCGTCGCAGCCGTTCGGGTCGAAGTTCAGCGGCTTGCTCCTGCCCACGTCGTCGCTGAAGGCATCCGCGTCGAAGGCCCGCCACAACGGGGTCTGCACCACGGGGTTTTGGCCTTCGCCGCAGTAGACGATTTCGTCGTCGGCGACGGTGCCGAGCGGACACGCCCCGGTGAAGGTTTCTCCTCGAAGCTGGCCTGAGAAGGCGTCTTCCGCGGGATTGCCGTTGAGAGGCTGGTATTTGTCCGAGTGGCTCGAGTCGGTGAACCCGCCGGGGGTATATGTGATGACGTAGGTTCCGCCTGGGGCGACCGAGACGAAGCTCGGCACCTCTTCGGGGCCGCCGGAGGTGGGCCCGGCGTGGCTGGTGTCGACCTGCCCGATGTATTTCCCGGTGGGGTCGAAGACCACGATCCGGGAGCGCAGCTGGCCTTCCACTTCTTTGACCGCGGCCACGTACATGTAGCCGGCGGTGAGGCCCAGCTGCGACTGGTTCATGTCGGCGAGGACGGAGTTGCCAGGCGGTTGCCCGAGCGTGTTCCACGGGGTCTGGTCGCAATCGGCGGGCGTCGTCGGGCAGTTGCCTCCCCCGGCCCCGTCGATGACATTGGTCCCGAGCGCCGAGAAGTCGACCGGTTCGCCCGTCGTGCTGAACTTGCGGATCGCGCCTTCGGCAAAGAGGATGATGTTGCCCTGCGGGTCGATACCCATCAGCTGGGCCCCGTTCACCGGCAGCGCCACGGTCCTCAGGAACCTGTGGGTCGTTTCGGCGCCGGCCGACGCCGGCGCCAGCGCCGGCAGCGCGATCAGAGCAATGACGGCTGCTGCTCTCACTGCTGCGCTCGCAATCCTCGATCTCCGCACTCGCGCTCTCCAGTCTCCGTTCCGTGCCATGGTCATCTCCTGTGGCGGCGCCCGTGCCTGCCGTGCCGGTGATGGCGCCGCTTCCTGATGCATTTGCCCTTCCTGCGCACGAAGCCCCTCTTGCATTTCCGCGGGCGGGGCTTCGACACCGGCTGTTCGCCGGCCGGCGCGGCGGATTGCTGGCCGGTCCCGCCGCCCTGTCCGCCCTGGGTCGGGGAAGGCGTGGTGAATGTCCGGTCCCCGCTGCTCAGGTATTTGCTGAAGTTGAAGGCGATCAGCCGGTAGTGGTAGGTGGTGGCCGGTTCGAGACCGGAGATCTGCGCCGAGACGGGATGGAACGTCCCGTCGTGCCCGATCGGCCCGACGATCGGGGTGTTGTGCCCGTATGTGCTGCTGTCGCCGTACTGGAACCTGTAGGCCGTGTCACCGAAGCCGGGATTGATCTCGGCACTCAGAACGGCCGTGGTCGGGCCCGTCGGGTCGGCAACGAGGTTGATGATTTGGGGCGGTTCGGCAAGGGGCGTCGTGAACTGCCGGTCGGCACCGTGGCTCGTCCCCAGCGCATTGACTCCGACCAGCCGGTAGTGGTAGGTGGTGGCCGCGGTGAGGAGTCCGGCGAGGCTGGTTTCGACGGGCATGAGGCCGTCGGCGGAGCTTTCGGCCCCGGGGAGCGCGGGCGTCTGCTGGCCGTAGGATTTCGTTTCGCCCCATTCGAAGTAGTAATGGGTCGGCAGCCCGGCGGGGTTGAGTTCCCCATGAAGCGCGGCGGTCCCCGGTCCGATATCGGTCGCGTCGCCCGTTTCCAGCTCTTCCACGTAGTGCGGCGTGAAGGTGAGGTCGGGTCCGTTGGTGGTGCCGTTCCCATTTGTCGCCCGGAACCGGTAGTGGTAGGTTGTCTCGGTGCTGAGGCTGCTGAGGTGGGCGGTCGCGTCGCCGGCCGAGGTGATGGGGAGCGTTTGGTCGCACGGCATCGTCGTCCCGTATGACGTTTCGGTCCCATATTCGACGACGCAGTTCGTGATGTTGCCTTCGCCGAGCGGATCGAGGTGGGCGGTGAGCACGGCGTCCGTGCGGCCGACGCTCGCCGGTTTCGGGATCACGTCCGGGATGACTTTCGAGCGGAAGACCGCGATCCCGCCTGCGACCGCGACGTAGACGGAATAGTCCGTGCCGTCGACGGCGAGCGATCCCGGCGAGGTGAGGTTTCCGGCACCGAAGCTTTCCTTCGGAACGCAGTATCCCTTGGTCGGTTCGCACGTCACTTCGAAGACGACGACTTCCTGTTCGTTCAGCACCACCAGCACGTCGCTGTTGGCGGGGTTCGTGGCGAAGCCCGTCGCCGGCCCGGGATAGACGCCGCCGAGGGCGTGCCGTTCGTTTTCGCCAAACCTCGCGACGTCGCCTTTGAGCGGGGTCCGGTTGTGGTCGGCCCACCAGAAGTTGTCGCGCGAGTCGACGGCGAGCACCCCGTCTCCTCCCGGGTCGATCCAGCTTTCTTTCTTGAACCGCTGCACCCCGGACGGGTCGAGGGAGACGATTTTGCTGTTCGTGCCGGTGGTTTCGTAGTATTCGATCACCCAGATGTCGCCGGTGAACGGGCTGACGCTCATTTTGCGAAGTTCCGAAAGGGTGACCTTGCCGGCGGTCCCAAACGAGGTGACGGGCTGCCCACTGCTGTCGAACTTCGCGATCGAGCCGTTACCGCCCCCGGCAACCCCTTCGGCGACGTAGACGCTGCCCTTGGAGGCGCCGTTCGAATTGTCAACCGCCACCGCCGTCGGGTTTGTGAAGTTGCCGAAGGCCAGCAGGAAGTTGCCTTCGGAGTCGAACTTCTCGACCCAGTGGTTGGCGCGGTCGGTGACGTAGACGTCGTGGGTGGCTTCGTCCACCGCGATCGCGGTCGGTTCGACAAGCGCATGTTCGCCGCTGCCGGAAAAGGTCGTGTCGTATTTCGGGGTGGTGAAGGCCGCCGACGCCGGGCCCGCCGCGGCCAGCATGAGCACAAGCGAGAGGGCGAGACAGGCGAGGGTCGCGGGCAGCGTGCGGGCGCTCATCGGTGACCTCCGCGAGAGCCATGCCTACGGCTCTTCCTGTGGTGGTGCCGCTTCCTCTTCACGCAGCGACCTTTCCGCAGGACGCGCCCCTTCCCGCACCTCCTGGGCTTCGGTTCTTCGACCCGCGGGCGCGGCGGACATAGGGCTTCGTTGGTGTCGCAGGTGTCGTCGAGGGTGCGGAAGGTCTGGTCCTGCCCGTAGGCGGTGCCGCCGATGTTGGAGGCGCTGACCCGGTAGTGATAGACGGTGCCGGGCGCCAGGTCGGTCAGGTTCACGCCGATCGGCACGAAGGCCTCGCCGCCGCCGAGGGCGCTGGGGGCGCAGGGACTCTGGGCACCGTAGGAGGCGCCGGTGCCGTATTCGACCACGCAATGCGTGATCGCCGCGCCGTTCGGGTTGATCGATCCGTGCACCGCCGCCACGTGCTGGCCGACGAAGGTCGCTCCCGGTTCGGTCAGCGCCGACGGCAGGTCGTGCGCAAACGTGGCGAAGACCGTCTTGGTTGCTTCGCCCGCTTCGACTTCGCAGACGCCTGTGCCCGAGCAGCCGGCTCCCGACCAGCCGGTGAAGGTCGAGTGCCCCGAGGGGACGGCTGAGAGCGTCACCATCTCCCCGTCGGTGAAGTAACCCACGCAGACGGCGCCGCAGTCGAGGCCGTCCGGCTCGCTGACCACCGCGCCTGCCCCGCTGCCGGCCTTCTTGATGCTGACGGCGTGCTGCGCGGTGAAGTGGGCCGTCACCGACGGCGACCCTTCGACCACCAGCGCGCAGGGCCCCGAGTCGTTGCTGCAGTCGCCGGACCAGCCCGTGAATGTCGAGTGCCCGGTGGGCGTCGCGATCAATTCGATCTCGGAGCCCTCGTCGTAGGGCCCAGAGCAGTCGCCGCCGCCGCCGCAGCCCTGGATCGCCCCGAGGGGGTTGGGGTCGCTGACCGCACCGGTTCCCGTGCCGGTCGTCGTCGCCGTGACGGTCTGCTGAACGCGCGTGAAGTTCGCAAACACTTCTTGGTCGGCGTTGGTGATTTCGACGGTGCATTCGCTGCCGTCGACGCTGACGTCGTCGCATCCGGTCCAGCCGTCGATGAACGAGTGGGCCTGCGGAGTCGCCTTGAGCACCACCGTCGAGGGGACGTAGTAGCCGACACAGGCGCCTTCGTCACCGCACGATTCGATCGGCGGGTTGTCGGCGGAAACGGCACCGAGGCCGGTTCCTGTGAAGTCCACGCCCAGTCGGTGGGCCAGGGTGCCGTGATATACGGCGATCCGCCCATTGGCGGTGTCGGACGCGTAGACGGTGCCGTTCGTCTCGTCGATCGCGACCCCGTGCGATTCGGTGATCTGACCGGCACCGAATTCCTCGAAGACGAACCCATCCGCCGTGGCCCCCTTGACGACCGATCCTTCGGTCGAGTAGACCTCGTCGTTCGAAGAGCGATCGACCGTGCCGGCGAACAGGAACGCGTGGTAGCCGCCATGTGAATCGAGGGCCAGGTAGCAGGCGGGCCAGGTTCCTCCGGCTTCCCCTTCGAAATCGTCGTCGGAGACCGGATCGTCGTGCTTGTATTTCTGGACCTCGTAGAGGGCTTCGTCGACATAGACGTTGCCCGCGTCATCCGTGGCGACGCCGCAGGGCCAACGCAGGCTGGCGTAGTCGTCGGGAGTCCTTCGCTCGGTCAGTTCGGTCTCGAGGTTCCCTTCGGCGTCGAAGCCGAGCGTCACCGCCGGGTCTTCGGTGTTGGGCCCCGGGGAGTTGACGTAGAAGTCCCCCTCCGTCGCCGTGCCGGAGTTGTCGACGGCGACGTTGGAGTTCGCGGTGCCGTCGCCGAAGAAGTAAGGGGGTTCGCGGAATTCGATGCCGCAGACCTGGTTGGTGCCGGTGGCCGGGAAGTCATGGGGTTCGAGAGCTTCCGGCCCTCCACGTTCCCCGTAGTAGCGCGACACGCAGCCGTTCCCATGTTCGATGATGTACAGGTCGCCCGTTGTCTGATCGACCGCGAGCGCCTGGGGGCCCGCCAGGGAGCCGCCGCCGAGGTAGGAGTCGAAGCTGTGGATGAACGCCGCATCCGCGGACCCCACTGGTCCGACGACGCACGCCACACCAGCGGACAGAATGGCAACCAGCACCGTCCGGAATCCGGCAGGTACACGTCTCTGTCGGCTGTGCGATTTCATCCGCCGCTCTTCGAAACCCGGTTCTTCTTCTGTATGGAAACCGCCACCGCATCCATCGCTTCTCTGCCAAGCACGTTGGCTTGCAAGTCCCGTTTTTCGCAATTGCGGGGGGCACTGCCCCACGCAACGAAGTCCGTCGCCGTCACCGACGAAGTCCTCACGCCTCTCTCCTCCTGCCGCCCCCCTTTTCCGTTCCCGCTCTTCGCGGGCCCCTAGCTGGGAGTCGGCCCCTCTCGTTGTCCGCCCTGAGGGCGAACTGTTCTTTTTCTCTCCCACCTTCGGAAACGCGCGCATCTCCAATGGACGAGCCCGTTTCCTTAGGCGGGCAAAATTAGAACAGAGACGGACCATTTTGTCAAGAGACATTCGTGTCTTCCGCAGTTGCAATCCGGAAGTTTGGCTTTAGACTGCCAAATCAGGGCTGGGTTGCGGTGAGGCCCGATGGCCCATTCTGAGCCTATGACGTACCACCGGATTGGAAACCTCCATCGGCGCTGAGCCAGACCCGCATGCCCGGTTATCGTCCGCCCCGATGACGAGGACGCCCTGGGGGGACGCCACCGAGCTTCGGGAGCGAATGCTGCGCCCTGGGCGCGGGACTCCCCGCGAGGAGGCCGAGAAGAATCAGCGCGAGCGGCTGTTTGCGGCGATGGTCGCGACCGTCGCCGACAAGGGCTACGAGGCGACCACCGTCGCCGACCTGGTCAACCTCTCGGGCGTCTCGCGAAGCGCTTTCTACCGTCATTTCGACGACAAGGAGGAGTGCTTCCTGACCGCCGCCGAAGCGCTGATCGAGCCGACCCTCGAGGCGATAAAAAGTGCCGAGGGCGGGGTCACCGGGGAGGATCGAACCCGGAAAGCGCTGGAAGTCTTCCTGACGCTGATCGCAAACCAGCCCGGCGCCTCGAAGATGTGCTTCGTCGAGGTCTACGCCGCCGGCCCCGCCGGCGTCACCGTGGTCGAGAAAACGTTGAATGCGTTCGAGTCCTTCGTCAGCGAACTGTTCGCTGAAATCCCGGGGCGCGAGACGATGCCGCCGCAGATGATCAGGGCGATGATCGGCGGCCTCCAGAAGGTGATCCACAAGCGTCTGTACCGCGACGAAGAGGACGAGCTGATCGAGCTGGCGCCGCAGATCCACAGGTGGTGGCTCTCCTACCCCCCGCCCCCCGATGAGCTGCGGGCGCCGCGCCGGCGGTCGCAGAAACCGCGCCCCTTCGAGGAGCGGCAGTCCGTCGCAAACCCCCCCGAGCGAGTGCTGCGCGCTCTCGCCGCGACGGTCGCCGAGAAGGGCTATCCGGCGACGACGGTCGCCGAGGTCGTCGATCGCGCAGCGACGTCGCAGCGAACCTTCTACGAGCACTTCGCGAACAAAGAAGAGGCGCTGATCGCCGCCCTCGACAGCGGCTCCGCCCAGATGCTGGGAACGACGTTGCCCGCCTTCCGCCGAGCCCCCGACTGGCAGAGCGCCGTCCACAGAGCCTACGAGGCGATGTTCGCCTTCGGCATCGAAGAGCCCGAGTACAGCCGCCTCGGCGCGGTCGAGATGTACGCCGCCGGCAAACGGGCGCTGCAGACCCGCGACACGATCATGGAGGGCCTCGAGGCGCTGCTCGCCCCCGGCTATGAACTGGCGCCGGACGCGCCGCCGATCGCGGCCGAGGCGATCGGGGGAGCGATCTACGCCCTCGTCTACGACCAGGTGAAGTCGAAGGGGCCGGAGAGCCTGCCGGAACTCGTCCCGATGGCCACCTACATGACGCTTGCTCCGTTCCTCGGCGCCGATGAGGCCTTCGCGCTCGCCACCGGCGCCGCCGAGAACGGCAAACGCTCGGGCTAGCGCTTTCGAGCCCGAGCGGGCAGCAGCAGCACCAGGCGGTGCTGGATCCCGGGGCCGGTCAGCTGGGTCCGCACTCCCTTCCTCCCGCCCAGGTGCACGGCGGCCCGCCCGGGTCGCGTCAGCCTGACCCTGACCTTGGTGGTGCCGCTGGGGACGTTGAATGCCGTCCGTCCCACCTGCGCCCGCTTGGCGAAGCTGCGACCGTGGCGCTTCAGCTGCACCCGTGCGATCAGCCGGACGACGCCGGTGCACCCCGCCGGGCTCGGACAATGGACGACGAGGAAGGCGATCCCATGGCGGACCCTCACGTTGCGGCCTGCGTTCGGCAGGCGGTAGATCGTGATCGAGCCCACGACGCCGCGGCTGTTGCCGAGGTTGTCGGCGGCGACGATCGAGATCGGGTAGATGCCGGGGCCGCCGAAGGTGTGGGTGACGCTGCTGCCGGTCGCGCCTTCGCCCCCGTCGCCGAAGCTCCATGAGATCGAGGTGACCGGGGACCAGTTGTCGAAGGTCGCGGCGGCGAAGTCGACCGGCTGGCGCTCGGTCGCCGCGGCGGGGATCGAGAGCGCCGGGAAGAGCGGGCCGTTGCCGTCGAAGCCCGCCGCCTGCGCGATCGAGTTCGCGCCGTCGTCACGCGACCAGACCGAAGCGCCGTCGCCGGTGGCGCCGAGCGCGACCTGCGGTTCTTTCGCGGTCGAGCCGAGCTCGGAGACTTCGTCGATGCCGGTCCAGGGAGCGCCGGCCGGCTTGATCCGGCTCTCGATCACCGTCGGGCTGGCGCCCGAGCGTGCCCAGACAGCCACCGCGTTGCCGCTCGGGTCGGCCGCGACCTGCGGTGATTCGACGGTCTGGGTCAGCCCCGTTTCGGTCAGATCCTGCGTCGGCTGCCAGGCACCGCCGCCGGACCTCTCCCTCGACTGGACCGCGGAGTACGGGCCGGGCCCGGCCAGCGACCAGACCGCGACCGATCGGCCGCCCGCCAGCGCCACCGCGGGTTCGGTCGCATCGTCGCCGAGGCCGCTGAGGTCGACAGCTCCGTTCCAGTCCCCGCCGGGTGCCATGTCCACCGCCTGCACGGTCCCGCCAGCGCCGACCGCCCGGGTCCAGACCGCGATCGCGCTTCCGCCCGGGTCTACCGAGAGCCGCGGTTCGGTTGCGTCACCACCGGCTTCGGAGAGATCGTCGGCGGCTCTCCACCCACCGCCGGCGGGGCGGAACGCGCCCTGGGCGATCGTGTCGGTCCCTTTGAGGCGCCTCCAGACCGCGACCGCGTCACCGGCGGCGTCGACCGCGACCTGCGGTTCTTCTGCGTTCTCCCCTTTTTCGGAGAGGTCGACCGGCTGCGACCAGCCCGAGCCGGACCCGGGCCCCAGCTGCGCGGACTGGACGATGTTGTCGAATCCGTCGTACCTGAACCAGACCGCCGTCGCGCGGCCGGCGGGGTCGACGGCCACGTCCGGTTCTTCCGCGGTCTTTTCGGAGTTCGAGATGTCGCTGACCGGCGTCCAGCCGCCGCCGGCGGGCCTCGAGGCTGCCTGAATCACCCAGTGCGCGCCGTTGAAGCGGGACCAGACGGCGACCGCGTTCCCGGCGGCGTCGACCGCGACCTGGGGCGCTTCCGAATCGCGACCCGACTGCGAGAGATCGACCGCCGGCCCCCACGCCCCTCCGGCCGGCCGCGCGGAGGCCTGGATGATTTCGTGGGAGCCGTCCGAGCGCGCCCAGACGGCGACCGCGGCGCCGCTGCCGTCGACCGCGACCTGCGGTTCGGTCGCGTCCCGGCCCGGGGCCGAGAGATTGGCGGGAGCGAGCCAGGCCGAGCGCGCGGCGGCCGGTGCGGCACTCGCCAGCATGCCCAGGACGATAAGCGCGATCGCGACGGGCACCCGGATATGGACGCTTGATCGCTGTTCGTTCAACGGCCCTTGACCCGGCAGGAGCGGGTCAGCGTCGCCGACAGCTCGCGCCCGTCCTCAAAGTCCATTTCCGCGAAGACGAACGGAAAGTAGGCCTGCTTGAGGTCGCCGGGAGCCTCGCACGGGGCGGACAGGTAGGTCCGGTGCTGGCCGTGGAAGGTGTAGTTGCGGTGGAGACGGAGGCTGATCCGCTTGAGGAAGCCCCAGCGGGTCAAGCCGGGCGGTGAGACACCGTGGAGCACGGTGCTGTACTCGCCCTTCGTGTGGCGGATGGTGAAGACGATGACGTTCGCGTTCGGCGCCGGATCTTCGCCGTAGACGTGCGCGAAGATCACCGGCCGCCCGTGTTCGGATCCGTTGAAGGCGGTGATCCTGCCGTGGGTCGGTGATCGCGTCTGTTCCGGGAAGGTGCTACGGGCGCGATAGGTGCCGGTCCCGACCAGGGCGTCACCGCACTCTTCCATCGCCTGCTGCCTCGACGCCGCGATCAGTTCGCCCTTTCTGCACTTGGGAAGGCCCTTGGTTTCGAGATGGCCGGCCCGGTTGAGGGCGAGCGTGATGCTGTCGAGCGACGGTGGGTCGGCCCCCTTCAGGGTCCTGACCTTGCCGTCCATCCAGACGGTGATCGGCGCCCGTTCGTGGCGGGGCAGCGCGATCGGCTCGATCCCTCCGTTGAAGGTGACGAACAGGTTGCCCTTCGACGTCAGCTCGCCGTGGGCAAGCGTCGCCATCGCTCCTGCGAGCACGAGTCCCGTCGTGAGCACAGCGATTGTCCGCGCTCGTCCCCTCCTGGCAAATCCTCTCATCCCCTGCCAGATGATAGTTGCGAAGGGCGATTCCGGCAGGAACTCGTCTCAGACGCCGGCGGCCTCCGCCAGCAGGTCGACCTGGCCGGGATCGGAGCTGCACGGGAAGAAGGTCAGCTCGTCGCAGCCGGCCTCCCGATAGGCCTCGATGTAGTTGCGGACTGTGTCGTCGTCGGTCGCGGCGGCGCCGATGATGAACTCGGCCACTTCCTCCCCCAGCCACTCGTAGTAGTGGCCGAGGTCGCGCCGGGCGTTCTCCTCGGCATTCTCGCCGAGCGAGTAATAGGCGATCGCAAGCAGCCGCGGCTCGCCCTCGCGCCCGGCCTCGCTCCAGGCCGCGTTCACCTTCGGGGCCAGCTCGGCGAACTGTTCGGCGCCCGAGGAGCCCTGGATCCAGCCGTCGCCGAACCGCGCGACCCGCTCGAAGGACCTGTCGACCTGGCCGCCGACCACCAGCTGCGGCTTCGCCCCGGCGGGGCCGACGTCACCCTGCTTCCAGGCCTCGGTCAGCTCGGAGAGCAGCTCGTCGAAGAGGCGCCCGCGCGCCCCGTGCTCGACCCCGCTCGCCTCGTAGTCGTCCTCGCGGGCGCCGAGCCCGATCCCAAGCGTGAGCCGGCCGCCGGAGAGGGCATCCACCGACTGGGCCTGCTTCGCGAACAGCGGCGTGTTGGTGCGGAGCGGGCCGAGGAGGACGGCGGTGAGGAGGCCGATCCGCTCGGTGACGGCCGCGGCGGCGGCGAGGGCCGTCAGCGGCTCATAGCTCTGATAGAGGATCCGGTCGAGCGTCCCGAGACTGGAGAAGCCGCGGGCCTCCGATCGTCTCGCCCACTCGATGATGTCGGCACCGCTTGCGCCGGGGACCATGTTCGGGAGACCGATGCCGATGTCCATTTGGGACCTCCTGGATCGAGCGTGGGCTGGGAGGTCGGAGACTATTGATGCGACGCCCGCGACTCGGTGGGTTAGATTGGCGCCGATGGGCTCGGCGGACGGAATCGACGCGCTCACCGAGACGATCGGCCGCTACAACGACGCCTGGAACGACCACGACGTCGACGCGATCGTCGCCATGCACGCGCCCGACATGGTCTTCGCCAACCACACGGCCGGCGAGTCCGCGACCGGCGAGGAGGTGCGCGGGCACATCGCATCGATCTTCGAGACCTGGCCCGACCTCCGATTCGAGACGCGCAGGCTCTACGTCCGCGAGGGCCTGGTGGTCCAGGAGTGGACGGCGACCGCGACCCACGCCAACCCGATGCGTCGCGGTGAGATCGAGGCGGCGCCGACCGGCAACACGGTGAGCTGGGACGGGATCGACTCGATCCCGTTCGAGGACGGGCTCGTCAAGCGCAAGGACGTCTACTCGGACTCGGTCTCGATCCTGCGCCAGGTCGGCCTGCTCGAGTGACGGCCTAACCGCGGACCCGGCTCAGCCGGGTCCGCGCTAACGGCGGCCAGGCCCGGGGCCGGCGCAGCGCGGTCAGGACGAGCGGGGTCGGGTCGAAGTAGGAGACCCGTTCCTTCGCCAGACCGTCCTCGCCGATCCCGATCCGGTCGGTGGCGTCGAGGGACACCAGCCGGCCGCCGATCGCGCCGCTGAGGGTGAGCTCGATCAGGACCCCGTCCTCGGTCGGCCCCCAGCGCCGCACCTCACCGGTCAGGTCGGTCATCAGCTCGAATATCTCTGCGAACGAGCGCCGGGCACCCTCGAGCGTCGTGCTGTCGGGGGTCATCGGCGTGACGAGGCGAACGTCCTCGGCCAGCAGCTCGCCGAGCCGCTCGGGGGCGGGCGCCGACCAGAACGAGGCGAAGCGGGCGACGAAATCAGCGGCGTCGGCAGGGCTCATCCGGGCCGATCCTCGCCGAGGAGCCGCGCCGTCGCCCGCCGGGCGTGATCGAAGACGCGGCGATCGCCGCTCAGTCGGTAGCGGGAGTTCGCCCCCATGACGACGGCGTATAGCTCGAAGGCAACCCGGTCCGGCTCGTCGAGGCCGGCGAGATCGGCCTGGCGCTCGAGCTCGGCGAGCCAGGCCTCGATCGCGGCCGTGATCGCATCCCGCACCGGACCGGGGCGATCGTCGTACTCGGCCGTCGTAGCCGCCCAGAAGCATCCGCCCGAATATGGCGAGGCCTCGAGATGGGCGATATAGGCGTCGACCATCGCCCGCAGGCGCCGCCCGCCGTCGGGGGCGGCGGTGGCAGGCTCGATCACCGTACGGCTGAACTGGGCCGCGGCAGCCTCGACGGTCGCCAGCTGCAGCTCCTGCTTCGAGCCGAAATGGCCGAACAGGCCGCTCTTGCTCATCCCCATCTCCGCGGCGAGGCGCCCGACCGTGACTCCCTCGAGGCCGTCGGCCGAAGCGAGGTCGACGGCGCGCTCGAGGATCGCCGCCCGGGTCTCCGCCCCCTTGCCGGCCTCGGCCGGCGCGGCGTCCGGTG
Source organism: Solirubrobacterales bacterium (assembly GCA_036265675.1). Taxonomy (GTDB): domain Bacteria; phylum Actinomycetota; class Thermoleophilia; order Solirubrobacterales; family 70-9; genus VRUE01. The sequence goes on along the minus strand of DATAOP010000081.1, from coordinate 34,982 downwards.
TGATCGCGCTCGCCTCCATCGACTGCCAGGCTACAGAAAAGCACGAACGTTCGTGCGATCGGTATAGGATCGTGACGACATAGCAGACGAGCGGAGGAGGAGAAGATGGGCGGATATGCGGTGAAGCGAATCGATGAGATGGAGGCCGTCTATCTCGGAGCGTTCAAGCGCGCCCGGGCCGAGCTCGGCGTCGAGTCGTTCGGGATGTCGATCATCGACTTCCCTCCCAACTTCGAGGGCTATCCCGAGCACGATCACTCCGGGGACGGTCAGGAGGAGGTCTTCCTCGCGCTGCGGGGGGCGGGCGAGATCGAGATCGACGGAGAGCGCTTCCCGCTCGACGCCGATCACGTCGTCAGGGTCTCGGCCGGGACGAGCCGGAAGATCTGGCCGGGCGACGATGGCCTTCGGGTCCTCGCGATCGGCGGCGTCCCCGGCGGACTCTACGAGCCGCCCACCAACTCCAAACTCGGCGAACCCGACCCGATGGCGAGCTAGGCTGCGGCCGGTGCGCCGGCTGCTCGTCCTTCTCAGCTGCCTGATCGCGATCCTCGCCGCCGCCTCCCCGGCGTCCGCGAAGGTCGACAACCACTCCCGCGACCCGGTCGTCGTGATCGTCGGCGACGTGATCGTCGGGCCGCACGAATCGGTCGATGGTGTCTACCTGGTCAACGGCCACGCGAAAATTGCCGGCCGGATCACCGGTGACGTGGTGGTCGTCGACGGCGACCTCTACCTGTCGGGACATATCGACGGAAATGTCGTGATGGTGGCCGGCCGCGCCAACCTCCTGCCCCGGTCCAGCGTGGGCGGGGACATCACCTATGGCGATGAGGCGCCGAGGATCTCTCCGGGCGCTCGAGTCGCCGGAGACGTTCAGAAGGAGACCTGGAGCGACCTGCTCGGCCTCTACTCGATCATCGGTGCCCTCGCCCTCTGGCTGGCGGTCGGAATCTCCGCGGCGGTCCTCGGGATCCTGCTGCTGATCCTCAGCCCCCGGGCCGCCGACGCTATATTCGAGCAGGCGCAGGACCGGTTCTGGACCGCGGTCGGGATCGGAGTCGGGATCGCGGTCGCGGTGCCGATCGCGATCTTCGTCGCCGCCATCACACTCGTCGGCCTGCCGCTCTCGATCGCGCTCGGGCTGGCGGCGCTCCCGTTCGCAGGACTCGCCTATGTCACCGCGGCGTGGGCGCTCGGCCGCGTGATCGTGAAGCCGCCACACGGTCGGATCCCCGCATTCCTGGCGGGCTTGGCGATCCTTCGCGTCGCCGCGCTCATTCCGGCCGTCGGCGTCCTGGTCGGGCTGGCGGCGGTGATCGTCGGCCTCGGCCTGCTGGGCGCAGCTATCGTGGCCGCCCGCCAGCCGATCGGGCCTCATGCCCAGGGCACCTGAGGACCGGCAGCCGCGGGTAGCGCGGATACGCCGGCTCGGTTCGCGAGCGCAGGCAGAGGGAGAAGGTCGAGCCCCGGGTGTTGTGGACCAGCTGCTGGTGGAGGCAGCTGTCGCAGAGGCCCCGGTCCGGCCCGCGATCCGCTGCACCACCGGTGCTCTGGATCCGCGAGTTCAGCGCAGCCGTCTCCGAGCTAGCGTGCCCGGCAGCTTCGCACGGACTCGACCTCGATCCGGTCGCCGTTGGCGAACCCATAGGTCACCCGAGCGAAGGAAAGGAAGCCGGCGGTGAAGCTTTTCGGAATCGGGCAATTCGCGGCCAGGTAACTACGTGACTTCCCTTGATATTTGAAGCGCCTCGAGACCTGCACCTGGAAGGTTGCGACGTGCGGATATGGCCCCACAGACCGGCGGATGGTCGCGACAAGAACCGTGCGACCCGCTTCCTGGACCACCTTGAATGGAATTACGAACGCGGTCGGGGGATTGGGCGTATACGCGTGACCCCAGATCGCGGTCTGCCCGGATTTCGTCTTGCCGTTGAAGAGGAGAAAATTGGCCTTCAGGGCAAACGGATCCTGATTTGGCAACAGGACCTGGGCGGACAGCGCTCCGCGGCCAACGAGTGCGTCCCCGCAAACCTGCATCGCCCCGGCGGTCGACCGACTGATGAGGCGCGTCCTGGGGCACACCGCCAGGCCTTTTGTGAAAAGCGCGCCTCGCCACGCAAGTTCGAGCCTGATCCAATTCACGCGTGGGACCGGAGATCCGTTGGATGTCCGTACGCCTCCCGAAAGAGATACGGTCACCGGCACACGATTGTGCCTCGGCAGCGTCCTCGGCGTGATGCCGCCGTTGACGACGACGATCACGGTATCTCGCTGAATCCGCTCTGCCGCCGCCGAGCCCGTGAGCAGTGTGAGGAAGCTCGCTATGGCAAGCACCCGCACGAGATGGCGACGTCGACCCATGCGCCCGTCTCTCACCGCCTCGAGGTCAATCGCGGTCCGGCGAAAACATCACGCCGCGCGGATCTGTTGACAGCCAGATAGAAATCGCTGCCATCTGAAGTGGCCCCACTCTCATCCCTGTACCTCCTCAACCGTGCGGCCCGATCGCCGCAAGCGGAGGTTAGCGCGTTAGGCGAGAAAAATTGCGGAGTCGAGCCAGGATTTCAGCGCCGTGCCCGGCTCGCCCGCTTCGCGGGCTTGCGCTTGCCGCAGGGGACCTTTGGCTTGACCCGCTGCGTCCGGTGCTTGCCGCTCTGGGCGGTAAATTCGACCGTCGCCGCGGCCGCCGCCTTGCAGAGATCCCGGGTGTTGATCAGATATCCCTTCGACCCGCCCAGCAGGGTGAGCCGGAAATGGCCGATCGGCGCATCCGGTATGACCGGCACCACCGTCCTCAGCTTGCCTCCGACGGACGCGGATTCCGCCTCGGGCAGGATCGTGACCTGCCCGTCGAGGATGAACATGATGCGGGGCAGCTTGCCGAAGCCCGAGACCGCGTAGGCGGGGCCCTGGAGGGGCTGATCAAGCAGTGGCGTCTTGACCCAGGCGGTGCCGATGGGTTGCCGCCCACTGCAGCGTTCGGTTTCGAACTGCGATTTCGCGCAGATGTTGCCGAGGTGGCGCTGGTCGATCGCAAAGGCCTTGGGGAGCGTCACCGAAATCTGTTTCAGGTTGGCGTCACCGGGGCGCGTGAAGAGGTCGAACCGCAGGCGGGGATTCTTGGACCGTTTGGTCGTTGCCCTGCCGCCGAGCTGCCTGATGGTGAATCGAGGCTTGAATCCCAGGGAGTAACAATTGACGGCGTGGAAGTACGAGGAGAAGTTGGCCACGGTTCCCTGGTCACCTGTCCCCTGGGAGTCAATCGGGAATTCTCCACAGTTCGTCGGGTTGATCATGAAGTTCGGTTTGTCGATGTTGACCCGGATCGAACGCATCCGGATCGGAACGCCACCGATGATCGACGGTACGGTGTCCGAGACCGCCCGCACCTGAGCGGTACGGGGATCGATGTAGAGCGCCACGCGAACCACCACGGTGCCATAGTCGTAGGGTCCCGCCAGAGCCGGTGTGATCGTGGCCAGGCTCAGGGGGGCGCCCTTGAAGGGGCCTGCGAGATACATCTTCCCGACCGCATGGAAGGGGTGGCCTCCGGGCCCGGCCGCCACGTTGCTGGTGCCTATCTGAGAGCTTGGGGGGCAGCTTGGGCCGGCCAGCTCCGCTCTACCGAGCCGCTCCTTCGCGGCCGCTATCGCCGCCTCCGGGCAGTAGGTGAGTCCCCTCAGATACCCGCTCAGACCGGGCGGCATGGTGAACCTGAGGTCTCCCAGGAACTGGTCGCCATCGTCCCGATCCAGGCGCAGGGTGAAGTTGGAGAAGTTTCCGGCAACCGGGTTCGACATGCCCGCGACCAGGCGGGGATTGAATGGCCGCACGACACCTGGGCAGCCGGTCCCGTTTGGCCCGGAGTCGATGCTGATGAAGGGACGCGAATTCTGCTGGGCCAATTTGTCATTCCACGGGATGAAGGTTGAGCTCGCGTTGTAGATGGCGCACTGCGCGGGTGTTGCGGCCAGCCCTCGGTCAGAGGCGAACGCATGGAGGTTGAATCCGTCGAATGGCACCTGAGGGAGGTCGGTGACCGACATCGTCAGGCGCCCGGTCCGCGGGTCGGGATGCACCGATGCGACAAGCTTCGCGTTGATCCCGAAGCCAGAGGCGATCATCAAGACCCGGTACTGGTCGCCCGGCTTCGGTTCACCGAAGTAGAGCGAGCCCCTCAGCAACCCGTCGAGAGCCGGCGATTCGATGTCGAAGGTGCCCATCTTCGCCAGGTCCGGGCATTCCGCCGGACCCTCGGAGTCGAAGTTGGCCTCGGCGTCGGTGCACTCGCCCTGGCCATCAGCGGCGTCGGGGTTGATCGTCAAACCTTCGGGCAATAGCAGCGTCGCCGAGCGGATCTGGGAGGGAGAGGCGGAAGAGCCCAGCGGCTGAGGGGCTTTGAGCTGGATCTCGAAGCCGGATGGAGAATCGGCACTGTGGTTGGTGACGTCGACGTTGAAAACCGGCTGGAACGTCTGCTGTTCGCAATTGGTGATTTCCGGATACGTGTCCTCGGCATGGGCGACGTGGGCGGGGTCCTGGTAGGTCTGAACATTGAGCTTGACCACGAGGGGCTCGCCCGTGCAAACCGAGGGATTGCTGGTCAGCGGCTTGGCGGCAATCGGCGCACTGTGGGGCCCTGTGCATTCGGAGGAGAAGGACCCCGGGCAGTTCGAGGGTTCGCCCGGCTGGCCGATCGCGAATCGAGACGCGTCATGTTCGGGTTTTGCGGGAAAGCCCCAGACGATCATGTTGAAGCCCGCAAGAGGTATCTGCTGCGTTACTTCGGAAACGGTGAGGCGAACGCCGTAGTCGGTCGTTGTGCGCAGAGAAACCGGGATGCTGATCGGGATGTTCAGCTGGGGAACGATGAATCCAAACCGGGTGGTCTCGGTTGGCGAGCGGGACTCGAGCACGAAGAGCGGCGCGGTGCCCAGCAGGTTGTCACCTATCCCTTCGTACTTGCCACGCACGGTTACGAACCCAGCCTGCGAGATCGGCGCGCAGCGGAAGAGGGCGAAGTCGACCGAGCTGCATTTCGGCACGGCATTCGGATTGCCGAACATCCCCTGCGGGAGGTTGAAGACGATGTTGCGGGCAGCCTCCGGGTTTCCGGCTTCCGCAATCGTGACGTTTGTTTCGAGATCCGGATGCATGCCGACCCTGGAATCGGTCGAGCCGGCTTCGAACGCCAAGATATTCGCGGCGGCGCAGGCCGAGGACGCCGTGACGGCGAGCGAGGCGAACAACACGACGAGCAGTGATCCGACCAATCTGACCCTCATCGTCCCGCCTCCCGGTGCTTCTTCGATCCTCGCGGCCTGCGCTTCTTTGCCCGATGCCTGACGCCGGACCTCCGCACGCAACGCCCCCGGCGCCGGACCTGTTTCCGCTTGCAGGCCGCCGGTTTCGGCGAGGTCTGGCCACCAACTCCCTTGTACGTGCCGATGTCAGGCGACGCTGGAGCCTGCGTTCCCGGTCCATGGCACTCGTCGGAAGCCTTACACGGTGGCAGCGTCTGCGGGACGTAGAAGCCCCCACCTTGGCGTGCGTCGTAGATCTTCACCAGGTTGCCGTTTGCATCCTGCGGAACCAGTACGTCATGGGTGAAGAAGTAGACGTCCTTGCCGTCGCGGCTTGCAGAGAGGAGCGCAGAGTCGAACGCGCTGACGCCGGTCGAGACCAGTTTCGGGCCCTGTGTGCTCGTCTGATAGACGTCGCTTCTGCCGTTGAGATCACGCAGGTTGAGTGGATTTCGACTGGTGAAGAAAACCCTGCCGTCGTCGCTGAGAGCGCCGCCCGCCCGGGGCAGCGTCGCGTCGCTTTCCGCCTGCGCGCCCGTGGAAGCGCATGAGGCGCAGGTGAGCTCTTCGGAATCGGCGTCGTAGCGGTACACCTCCAGGTATCCACCGGTCGGATATCCAGTGATTGGGCGCCTTGACGTGAACACCGCAAAGCGACCCGAGGGAGTGAGCTGGAAGTCCGCCGTGTGGCGTTGCGCCGCGTCGACAGCTGCATGTGAGACGAGGGGATCGTCGACGTCGAGTGTGGCGACGAACTGAAGCGAACCGTCGGTGGCAGCCAGGTACAGGTTCGGCTCCCCTTCGATGCCGCCGGATCCGGTGAGCAGCTCGGGAGAGAGGAGGGCTGTCACTCCGGTCTGGCCGGCAACGCCGCCGCCGCCGGAAATCGGAAGAACGCTGCAGCCGGCAGGGGCGATCACGAGGTTCCATTCTTCGGCCGGAGGACATCCATCGGTATTGCCGCCAGAACCGGCTCCCATTGACACTCGGGATACGACCGGCGTCCCCGAGCCGATTTCTGCGCGATAGAGATCGGCGCTCGAATCACTGTCGCCGCTCAGCGGGTCGACCGTGGTGAAGTAGACGGTTTCTCCATCCGCGGTCATTCCGCCATATGTGGCCCCATGGGCGGTCTGGGCTATGACGACGGAATGCGAGTCGCCGCCCCGATGCATGTAGAGGTCGTAGAGTCTGTTGCCCTGGTCGTCCGAGCCGACGACCCTGCCGATCACGATCCTGCTGCCGTCGTCGGAGATTCCGAGCTCGGCGACCTCGCCGCTCATCGTCGTTCCATCCGGCAGCGTCGAGACGACCTGGGTTCCGCCACCCCGCAGGTCGCGGTCGTAGATCGAGACGCCGCCGTTGTCGCCGGCGAAGACGAGCTGGCTGCCATCCCCTGAGAGCGGCTCCCTGACCTCGGTTCCGGAGTCACGGGTCGACATCGGAAGGGACTCGTCCATCCCCTGAATCAGCCCACCCGAGGGGAGGCGTACGGGGACTCCGGTGCTGCCGTCTGCGAAACACGGTTCGCAGAGATCGGGGCCGCCGAAGGCAAAGGTGTCCAGGCCTGCGTCAGCACCGAGGAGCGAGGAGCCGAAGACTTCGGGATCCGGTGTGTCGGACACCGGTAGTCCCACGTACTTCGTGGTCCACCCCGCGGCCCCACGCGTCGCGATATAGGGATCATCGCCGAAGTTCGGTGGATCGCCGACGCCCGGGATCGCACCGTAGTGAACGGTGTAGAGCGCGCGCGGCGGATTTGTGGCTCCCGGGTATCCCGGCAGCGGCGTTTGCCCGGGGACGAGGCTCGACTCGACGTCGTATCCGCCGGTGTCCGCAGCGGAGACGAGCTCGTACGCCCGGCATTCCATCGTGTGGGCAGCTCCGGTCTGCTTGCGGACGAGCGCGTTGTCGCAGCTGTCCACCGTCACTGTGTCGAGAGGAAAGGTCGTGAATGTATGGTCGGGCCCCGGGATGCTCCCGTTGTGGTTTTCGGCGACGATCCGCCAGTAGTACGTCGTGCCGGGCTCGAGGCCTGTGAGGACCTGCGCGCCATCGCGGGTGGCGTACTGGCCCAGCAGTTCGTCGATCACGAAGTTCGACATGGGCGTGCATGCGGTGGCGCTGCAGGGTGCGGTGCCGTACTCGAAGTGGTAGGTCGTTTTGGCGCCTCGCGGTATGACGGTGGCGTTCAGCTTCGCTCCGTCCGAAAACACTTCCGACGTGTACTCGTCCGACGTGACCGGTGTCTCGGACGCCTGGAACGTACGGTCCTGTCCGTACGCCTCCACCTTGTTCCCGCTGTTCGCGATGATTCTGAAGTGATAGACCTTTCCTTCTTCTAGACCCGGGACCGCCGCCGTTACCTGTGTCGGAGCGCCGGCCGGCATGGTCTGTTCGCAGGGGACAACGTGTTCATACGGAACCGAGAATCCCCATTCGAAGGAGCAATCCGTCACGTCCGTGCCACCGTTGGCCGAGTCCGGATCGATGGATCCCTTCAGCACGGCGGAGGTCACCGTGGTCGCGGCCGGATCCGTGCTCACCGTCGGGATGGTGATCGGCCCCGTCCGCACGAACATGTCGACCTTGCCTGTCGAGCGATTCCCAACGTACACGGTGTCACTGGATTCATTCACCGCAATTCCGGTGGGGAAGCCACCGAGCCCGGGGTATCCCGTGCTCCGTTCGACGTAGCCGAATGAGCTGAGGAAGCTTCCGTCTGGACCGAGGACGATCGCATGGTCGCCTTCGATATCCGGAAAGGTCGCAAGGACTTCGCCGCTCGAGCGGTCGACCGTGAGGAAGCCGCTCCCCTTGCCCGTCTCGCTCCATTCAGGGTCCAGCAGCGCTCCCGCCCGCGAGTATTTCTTCACCGGTTCCGGGGGGAGCGCACCGCTGAAGAAGTTTTCGTCAGCGTCGATGCCGAAGGAGCAGTTGCCGCCCGTGGGGATCGATTCGTTCGACGGCGCCCCGCTCGGGCTGAACCGATTGATGGCGCTTCCTTCGCTGACCACCCAGACGCCCCCGTCCGGGGCGACTTCGACCCCGCAACCTCCCGGGATTTCGAAAGGAAACGGGGAGCCGACCGGGGCGCCCGTGGGCTGGTAGGCGGAGAGAGCTTCTGGCGTCTTGACGTAGATCCTGCCCTGCGTCGCGGTCCCGGAGTTGTCGACCGCGAGGCCCGCCTGATAGTACATATACGCTTCAAATGCGGTGTTGGGCGCGATGGCGCCGAAGGGGAGTGATTCGCCGTCGGCATTGAGGTGATAGACGGCGCCCCCACTACTTACATAGACGTCGCCGCTCGACTGATCGACTGCGATGAATCGCGGGTCGCCGAATGCTCCGGCTCCCACGGCATCGCTGCCATCGAAGGACGCATTTGGGTATTCGGTGGGGTACACGTACTTATCGACGACTTCTGCGCCGGCCGCGGCGGCGGCCGTCAGGCACAGCGCCGCCACACACGTCCCGATCAGCGCATACCGAATGCCGCTCAGGCTTCTCACCTAACGGCCCCCCTTCGGTCGACGACGCGCCTTGCCGGCGTCGGCCTGGTTGCCGCAGGCCGCATTGAGCTTGACGCGGCGGTGCAGCGTCGCGCCGTTCTGGCCGGCCATTCTCAGGATTGCTCGCTTCTTCCCACCGCAGAGACTTTCTTCGTTGATGAGCAGTCCCTTCGCTCCACCCTGCAAGCGGAGGTGGAAAGAGCTGATGGGAGCATCTGGAATCGTCGCGAAGGTCGTCTTCAGGGCGCCCCTGACGGCATCGACTCGTCCCGTGACCACGACTTCGATCTGACCCCTTAGCCGGATCGCGATCTCGGGCAGTCGCTCGGACGACGACCGCAGGTACACGTCTCCCCGCAGCGGCTGGTCCAGCAACGGCGATATGGCTTCCGCCGTCCCCACAAGCGACTTTTCCGGGCAACTCTGGCGCGCGAAGTCGACCCGCGTGCAGACGGCGCCGATGTGAGAGTTGTCGAGCAGCTCCCCGTGCGGCATCGTCAGCGAAACGCTGCTCAGGTTCGCTTCCCCAGGCGCGCTCCGCACCGTTGCAAGGATCGTTGGATGCCCTCTGCGGCCGAGGCCACCGGAGAGCTTCAGCCCGAACCTGGGCCTGAATCCGAGGTTGGCGCAGTTGGCCACCTGGAAATGTGAGTTGGAGTCCGCGCGCGCCCCTTCGTCGCCTCCGATATGCATCGCCACCGAAAACGGGTCGCAGTCGGTGGGATTTCGGATGAAGCCCGGGCGATCGAGTTCGACCTGGACCAGGCGAACACGCAGCGGAATACCGTCCAGGATCTGCGGAAGCGGGTCGGTGACGGTGGTGGCTTCCGCAGTGACAGGGTCGACGTAGACGGCGGCGCGCACCATGACGTTGCCGAGGTCGTACGGGCCCGAAACCGCGGGGATCACGAACGCGAAGCTGAGGGGCGCCCCTTTGTACGGGCCCGCGAGATACGCCAGCCCTGAGGAAAAGAGCGGCCTCGTTCCGGCGCCTGTCCCCGTGGTCACGCTGCCGATGCGACTCGCCGGCGGGCAGAGCGAGGAAGTCCGCTCGGCGGCGCCGGAATAATCCGAATGGGAGAGCTGCGCCAGGGCGGAGTCAGGGCAGTAGGGAATCTGACGCAGGCTCGCCAATAGACCCGGCGGCGTCTTGACCTCGGCTGAAAGGACGTTCTGGTCGCCGTCATTCCGAGTCAGCCGGAAACCGAAGTCGGTCTGGCCGCCGGCGGTGTTGTCGACCACGCCGGCCTTCACCAGCGGCGAGAACGGCCGCGGCCCATTCGGGCAGGGAGCGCCTCCGGGGCCGGAGTCGATCTTGAAGAAGGTGGTCGAGATCTGATTCGGGAGGGCGGCGTCCCAGGGGACGAATTCGGTCTCGACGGGGTATTCGCCGCACTGCGTCGGGGTCACGAGCGAGCCCCGCTCCGAGCCGAAGAAGTGCAGCGCGAAGGTTTGAAAGGGCGCCTGCGGAAGGTCCTCGAAGGAGACCTTGAGCCGACCGGTGGCAGGGTCGGGATGAACCACTCCGGCGAGCTTCACGTGGGTCGCGAAGCCGTCGGCCGAGAGGAAGAGGCGGTATCGATCTCCCGGCAGCGGCTGACCTATATAGATGCCGCCGGAAATCGGCCCCGGTAGGGACGTCGTTTCGAGTGTGGCCGTACCGATCTTCGAAGTCTCGGGGCATTTCGCTTCTTCTCTCGTGCCGAATGCCGCTTCGACATCGGTGCAGGCGCTCTTCCCGTCTGCGGCGTTGCTGTTGAGGGTGAAACCTGGCGGCAGGGTGACGCGGGTGGCGCGGATCTGAGAGGGCGTCGGAACGGTCGGGTTTTGGGTCTGGGGCACCTTGATCCGGGTCTCCAGACCCGAAGCGGTCTCGGCCTGCGTGGTGGTGGGGGTCGCGCCCATGCTCGGCGAGAAGCTGAGCTGGTCGCAGCCGCTGGTCACTGGCCAGGGAGACTGTGCGGTGCTGAAGGCGCCATCGTAGAAGGTGAGTTCGACGGTCGAGGTCAGTGAGGCGTTGCAGACGGTTGGGTTGCTGAGGAACGGGATCGGCGGGGCATTCGAGGGGGTCGCCTCGTGACACGCCGGGAGCCCCTGAAAGTCCGGCGGATTGACCTGGTCGTTCGCCCGGCCGAAGCAGACCTGATTGACGGGAGTCGGAAAGCGAGCGAGGTCATGCGACGGCGAGGCAGGCACCCCCCAGAGCCAAATGTCGACCGCAGGAGGAGCGAACAGACGGAAGATGTTTCTCGAGCCCACTTCGAGTCCGTAGTCGCTCTCGGTCCGCGAGTTGATGCTGATCTGACTCGTGAATTCGATGATCGGCGCGTAGAACCCGAGCAACGCCGCCTCGTATGGATGCGGGGGCAGGTTGTACACCGGGGCGAAGAGGGCAACAGGATCGGTTTCGCCGTTGTAGGGGCCCAGGCCACACGGCTCGCAGAAGTTGAACAGCCCGAATACCCCGACCTGCGTATCGGAGGGGCATTTGTTCATTCCGAAGTCCGCCAACGTGCATTGAGGCAACTCGCTCGGGCTTCCGGTGAAGCCGGTCGGCATCTGCGTGATCAGGTCACGTCCGTCGGAGCATTCGCTGCAGCCGGCGCGGTTGTTGTAACCGACATGGACCTGAAGATCCGGATGCCCACCGGCCTGGGACGACGACGGTTTCGCTTCCCAGAAATGAACTTCGTTGTAGGCATGCGCGGAACCGGCACAGATGGCTCCGAAGAGACAGATCGCCATCACCGCGCCGACCGTGCGACCGATTGCGCCCTTCGGAAGGCTCGCAGTTCGATTCATCGGTGCACGCCCTTCCCGCGACCTTTCGTCCGTCGCCTCTTCGCGGGCCGCCGGTGCTTCTTCGAGTGATGCTTCCTGCGCACCCTTTTTGCTTTCTGCGGTTGGAGGTTCCCTCCGACGAGGTTGGCCCCGGACCCGACCTGGGGCTCAACGGGGCTTTCCTGCGTCGCCGAGTGGCACTCGTCGGCCGCTTCGCAGGGAAGAAGCGGCACCTGGTATGGGAAACCACCGTTGGTCCGAGCGTCGTAGAACTTGAGGAATTTTCCGACCCTGTCGGTCGGGACGAGGGTGTCATAGGTCGAAAAGAACACGTCCCGGCCATCGGCGCTGACGGATTCGAGGCCCGCGTAGGCAGGATCGTAAAACGGCCCGAAGGCAACCGTGTCGTCGAGGCCGGGGAAATGGTCCTCGACGCTGATTCCGGACGAAATCAGTTGCGCGTGACCGTCAACGTACTCATACACGGAGTACATGCTGTCCGTATCGGTCGGGACGAGGGCATCGCGCGTGGTGAAGAACACCCGCCCGTCGTCGGCCATGAACGGCCCGCCCATGGCTGCGAGAGCATCACCCGCGGGCGGGGTGCCATCCGCACTGCACGAAACGCACCGAATCGTCCCCGTATCGGCATCGAAGCGGTACACCTCCCTGCAGAGGACGTTGACTTCGCCCGGATCGTATGCATCCGTCTGACCGCGGGGCCTGGAGATGTTGCGGTTGCAGAAGGTGTGCGACCCGCCGAGATTGTTGTACGCGGTCAGGCGCGCCCGGGTCACAAAGGCGACATACCGCCCGTCGGGGGTGACGTTGTACCGTTCGGCTTCCGTACCCGGATCGAACGTCGTCACGTACTGAGGCTTCCCGTTGCGATACAGATAGAGGTTCCGGGCTTCGGCGATCCCGGGATTTTCCGGATCGAGCTGCTCGGGGGAGTAGAAGAGCGTGGCGCCGCTGGTCCGGCCCGTGCCGCTGTCGATGTCGGGCCTTTCCGTCGGGAACCCATACTTTTTCGCTGAGCACATGTCCAGCGTCCAGACCGCATCGCAGGATCGGAGCGGCACCACGCCACAGCCTTTGGTCCAGCTCACCGAGCAGTCGTCTTGCTGGCCCGATCCATCGATCCCGATCGAGAGCACGTCAAGTTCGTCCGTTGCCAGCTGCCATCTGTAGAGGTCAACGCTGGTGTCTTGGTCGGCGGGTACCAGCTGTTCTGAAGACGTGAAGTAGACGATCCTGCCGTCCTGTGCCACATCCGCGATATGGACCGTGTGGTCTCGTGACACGGAATAAGTGACCCCGCCCGTGCGCATGTAGAGCTGCATCGGGGTGTTGCGGTCACCAGTGCAGAAGAAGACTGAAGAGCAATGCGGTTCGGTTCGAGCCCCGATAAGGATCCTGCTGCCATCCGTCGAGATGAAGGGAATGTCGAGGTAGTCTTCGGAATTCCCGACGCTGCCGGGGTTCTGCGGGATCGGTTCTCCACTCGGGAGCTTCGAGACGATTTCGACCGTGTCCCGATCGATGTTGTTGTCGTAGACGCTGCCCGGCGCCTCCGTCAGACCGCCGGGCCCAAATGGCACGTTGCGGGAGGAGAACACGAAGTGGGTGAAATCACCGGATGCGTGACCTTCTCCTTCGAAGCCATACCCATCTTTCACCGCGCCGACGTTGGTCGGCAGCCGGCCGAGGTTGCGCCCGGTCGTCGCGTCGAAGAGGAACGGCGCGTTGCTTTCTTTGGTGCCACCGCCTTCCATGAAGACGGTCGGCCTGGACAGACACAGGCTCAGGTCGTCGGCGCACTGCTCGTTGCCCACAAGGAACACTTCGTCGGACTTTGGTGCGGGGTATACGGTGTTCCACCCCTCGTTGCTGCGAGTCGCGACGTACATGTCAGTTACAAAATTCGGCGATTCGACTCCTGGAAGGTTTGAATTCGCCGACCAGAAGTTGAAGCGGCTCGGCGAACCGGGAAAGCCGCTGTTCACCGGATACTGCTCCTGCCCTATCGGGCCGGGGAAGCCCTGGAACGCATCGAAGACGCTGTCGCCCGGGAGCAGATAAGCGCTGCCGGGATTCGGAGGCGAGACGAACTCGTAGGCACGGCAGTCGGGTAGGTAGTTTGCGCCCGTCTGCTGGCGCACGTGTGAATTCGGGCATTCCGGCGGGAAGAAGCTGAAGCTCGTGTCCTCCCCCACACGCGTTCCATTGCCATTCGTCGCGACGACTCGGAAGTACGTGGTCACGCCCGATTCGAGGCCTTCTATGTGCGCGCTGACCGGCACATTTTCGGCGTCAGCAGGCAGTTCCTGCGTGGGGGTGCTCTTTCCATAATCCCGGGTGGGCCCATAGTCGAACCTGTATTCCGTCGGCGATCCGACCGCGTCGATGCTCGCATGGAGATCGGCGCTGATGGGTGTCACATTCCGCGCGCGCACTGCCGAGATTCGCGGCGGTGAGCTGGGGGTGAACGTACGATCCGGACCGTAGGTCGTTCCCAGGGCATTGACCGCGACCGCGCGGTAGTGATAGATGAACCCGGGTTGGAGCTTCGACACCGTGATGCCCGGAACCGACTCGCCGCTGGTCGCCGACGGTGCGTCGCGCTGTTCCGATTTCGTCCCGTAATTCGTGTCGATGCCGAATTCGAAGTAATAGGCGGTGTCGATGCCGTCGGGGTTCATCGACGCATTGAGGGTCGCAGTGTTGGGCGTGATGTTCGACGCGGCGTCGGTTTTGAGGTCGAGCACCGCGTGCGGTTGGATTTCCCGACGCTCTCCGTAGCTCGTGCCGTTGACGTTCGTCGCGGCGATCCGATAGTGGATCTTCTGCTCGGTGGGCAGGTTGCTCATCGATATCGAGACAGCCTGGTCTTCGCCATACGGAACGGCCGGGCCGCAGGGAAGTGGTTTGCGCTCGTAGCCGAAGACCGTTGTTCCCCATTCGAGCTTGCATTCGGTCACCGGAGGACCGCCCGCGAGCGTCACCTCTCCATTGATCTGAGCGGTGTCGTGACTCACGCTGGCTTCGCCATATTCGATATCCGGCGTCGGCTTTGGGGGCGAGAACACCGCAATCGAGTCTTCTTCGTTCTGGGCGCCCTGGACATACAGGCGACCCCGCGTCGCCGTGGCTGACCCATCGACCGCGAGGTTTTCGGTAGCGGCGGTCGAAAAGAGAGTGCCTTCGATCTGCCGTGTTTCATAGGTCGACACGTACGGTGGGCCGAAGTCATTGCCGACCTGATGGCCTTGGCCGTCCCACTCGGAGATGGTCGACGCCACTCTGAGGTACAGATGGCCGGTCGCTGGATCGATCGTGATACCGGTCCATCTCCCTTGATTCGCGCTCACCGCTTCCCCGGGGCCCGCCGGCGCAAACGGTAGAGGATCGCTCGCGAAGAACGGTTTATTGTCACGGTTGACCGTGTAGTACTGCGGTTCGTCATAGGCCCAGATCGGCCCGAACGGCCCGGTGTATGCCGTCATGTACGAGTACGGCATGCCGCCCTGGCCGTCTGAGGCTTCGAATTCGTTGCGGAGCTGCCCAGCAAAGACATCGTGTTCGGGCACAGTGTCGACCGGGGTGTATTTATCGATGATCGTGGGTTGGCCGTAGTGTCCGTGCTCCAGGTACACGTTTCCATTTTGGTCGACGTTCACGGTGGCGGGAAAGTTCCCGATGTGCTTGGGACTGTCGCCGTTGGTTTTGATTTCGCCGAGATATTTCCCAGTTGGGGCGAATACCTCTGTTCTGGCATTGGGATAGGGCACCGCCCCGGATCCGCCCTGGCCGTTACCCCCGTTCTCGACATAGATGTACCCCTCCGTGGGCCCACTCGCAGTGTTCACCGCGACGGTGAGGGGGTGTGCGCAGCCGGCATAGCAATAGCCCCCCGCCGGGACGAATTCATTCAACGGCACTCGATCGCAATCTGAAGGCGTGCTGGGACAGTCGAACCCCCCCTTGCCGTCGATGAGGTTGGTTCCCAGCGCCGAGAACGGAGCGGGGTTCCCATTAGAGTCGTATCTGCTGACCGTAGAGGTCCCCTGATTGAAGACGTAGAGGTTGCCTTCGTTGTCGACCGCCTGCGCCGTCGGTTTGCTGCCGCTGGGCATGTTCCAGGTCGTTTCGTAGAGGTGCACCGAGTTGGCGCTCGCCGGCGCTGCAGCAGCACCGCTGAGCGTCGCGAGCGCCAGCATCAGCAAGGCGAAACGCAGCTGTCTATGACGCAACGGTGACCCGTGCACGGCTAACCCCCCGCCTTCGTGCCGGCTCGGCTGTGTGCACGATTGCGCCGCTTGGCACGATGCCGACGCTTGACGTGCTTTTTGACGCACCGACCCTTCTGCCTTACCCGGCCCTTCCTGCAGGGTGGTGCTTTCGCAGGCGCTGACAGCTCGGTCTGCGTCGTGAAGCTCTGGTCCCCGCCGGCGTCGGTACCCAGCGCATTGGTCGCGACGACATGAATCCGATAGTTCGTCGCCGGGGCCAGGCCGGTCAACTCGGTTGAGACCATCTGAGACACGCTGCCCGTTGCCCCCACAGCCGTCTCCCCGGTCCGATTTCCGTTGGAGTACTCGACTCGGAAGGTCGTCGCGGTGAGCGCGGGCGTGATGGCGACGTCGACGCGGGCGCTTCGCGAGGTGACGCCGGAGACGGTGGTCGTGCCCACCGTCGGGGGCCCCGGCGTCGTGAAGACCTGATCGGGGCCATAGGTGACGCCGGCGAAGTTCAGGGCGACAGCCCTGAAGTGGTAGGTGGTCCCGGGAGCGAGATCGGTGGCGGTGAATTCGACCGGGTGGTTCGTGCCGTCTTCATCCAGCGGCCCGAGTGGCGCGGTTCGCGATTCGTATTCCGTGTTCTTGCCGTATTGGAATCGATAGACGGTTTGGCCGAAGCCTGGATTGATCGTTGCGGAGAGCGAGGCCGACGTTGCCGTGACGTCGCTCGCTGCGGTCCCCGTGACCGTGGGGAGCAGTGGCGGCGCGGTCGTCACGCTTTCATCCGCCCCATAGGTGGTGCCTTCCGCGTTGGTAGCGACCAGCCGGTAGTGATAGCTCGTGTAGACGGTGAGACCGGCGATTTCGGCTGACACCGTTGTGCTTCCAGTACCTGACTGGACCGGCTCGCCACCCGGGGGCCCTGTCGTGCTCCCATAACTCGCGGTCGGTCCCCATTCGAAATAGAAGGTGGTTGGCAGGTTTTCAGGCTCCAGAGCCCCGTTGAGGGTCGCCTCTCGCTGCGTAACCGCGGAGGGCGCCTTTGTCTCGACCCCGGTCACCGCCTCCCCTGTCTTGAAGGTCGCGTCGTCCCCATACGTCGTGCCGTCGGCGTTGGTCGCGACCAGGCGATAGTGGTAGGTGGTGCCGATGTCCAAGCCGGTGATGTCCACCGTGGCAGGGGTGCTGCCGACTCCGGAGCCAGCGTCGGTCGGGGCCGCCGGGGAGGAGTGGCCGTATTCCTGATCCGTCCCCCATTCGAAGTAATAGTGAGCGTCTATCCCATCGGGTTCGAGCGACCCGTTGAGCGTCGCTGCCTTGCGCGTGACAGCCGTCGCCGGTTTTGTTTCGACGCCGTTCACATAGGGCGTCGTGAATTCTCCATCGCCCCCCCAATTGGGGCCGGCTGCGTTTTCCGCCACCAGGCGGTAGTGATATGTCGATCCTGGAGCCAGGCCGATCAGCTCAGCGCTCACGCTCTTCGCAGCCGCGTATGGGGTCGCCTCCGCACAGTTCTCGCTGTTTCCGTAGGAGGTCGTTTCACCCCATTCGAAAACGCAGCTCGTGACGTCCTCTCCCGCCGGCTCGACCTGCCCCCCCACCTCGACCGAATCTCTTTGAATCGATGACGCCGAGCCGGTGGTGACGTCCGGGAAGACTTCCCGAGGCCCGTAGACCTTCAGCGTGTCCGTGGCGGCGTCGGCAACGAACACTTCACCGGTCGACCCGCGGACGGCTATGGCCTTCGCCTGACCAATGGTGCCAAGCCCCGTCAGCGCATATGGCACGCCGACGCCGATTTCGCTGACCCTTTCGCCTTCTGACGTGAACTCGTCGACCTCCTGGCTATGCCCTGCATAAATATGTTCGGTATCCGGGTCGAGTCCGATCGACCCGTTGCTGCGTGGACTGATCAGCTGCTGCGGCCCCAGAACCGACCACCGTTCGACGGCACCGGCGAAATTTCCGTCCGGATTGGCATAGGGATTGGCGACGTAGAGCCTGCCACCGCTCCCCACCGCCGCGCGGCAGGTGCCCGCCGGTTCCGTGATCGTCACCAGGGTGGGCGGGCTTCCGGTAGCGGTGAACTGGAACAGCGAGCCGGCCACCACCCACAGCCTCCCCAGTTGATCCGTCGTCGCCCCGCAGGCCCCTCCCACTTCAGGATTTTCCGGGTAGTGGATCCGCCAGAGGAATTCGCCGGCGGAGTTGAGCGCACAGACGCCCGCTTCAAATTCACCGACCGCATAGATCGTTCCGTCGTTGGCGGTCCCTGAGCTGTCGACCGCGAGGCCGGTTCCTCCGTATTGGTAGGGCGAGAAGCCCTGACAGGTTTCGAAGAGGTCCAGCGACGATTTGCCGGTCGCCGGGAAGGGCTCGGGGTTGCCGTCGGCGTCGAACCTGTCGATCGCGAGGTGATTGCGGTCGAGGACGTAGATCGTGCCGTCGGACTGGTGCACGGCGACGTCTTCGATCCTTGAGAACTGGCCCGCGTCCGTCCCGGTCCCGTCGATCGAGTACTTGAACGGGTGGAATTCGGCGGCGCCTGCCGGGGCCGCGCAGAAAAGCGCGGCGGCGGCGACCGCGAGGACACCGAGCGCGAGGCGGGCGCCACCTTCGGCCGCTCCTTGAAAGTCCCTTTTCACCCTGCGATCCCTCTCCGGCGTCCGTGGCCTCCTGCCCCTCCATGAACCGTCAAATCCATGGCTTGGCCGGGCGGCCGATTGTCTCTTCCCCGTCCCTCGAGCACACCGCACCGAATGTCTCCGGTTGGCGGGATGTCCCTTGGGCCGAAAGAATTAGAACACGTTCGGACCAGTACGTCAAGCCCCAATTTAGATACTCCCGCCTCAGGCAGGCGAAAACCGCCAGATAACGGGGATTACGGCCCCTAGTTAGTGACAACTAAAGCAACGTTTTGGACCTGCGCCTTACCGTAAAGGAGTGTTTCCAGATCGCAGCGGGCCACCGCGACCTGGAAAAATGCGCCCTGCGGAGAGTGGACAAGCCGCTCAGCAGGGCGGCTTGTCCACTTCCCCTTCCCACAGGGGCCTCCCCGAGCCGCTGAGGCTCACAAGCCGTACAGGACACCAGGAGCCAGCAACTGAGAACGCCGCATACCTGAGGCCGGCCAGCCCGCTTTCGTTCGATTGGCCGACGGTGAACGTATCGGCTCCAATCGTCGCCTTAGTCCCATCGGCATAGGTGATCCGCACGCGACGCACCCTCGAGGCGAAGATCATGCCGACGGCCGTGAGGCTCGGGTTGGGGCCACTGCCCGGCACCATCCCACTCGCGATCAGCGGCGCTTCGGTCGCCGCCAGGCCGGTCTCTGCGTCAGCACATTGCCGGTAGCGGCTCCTGCCGTAGCTGAAGCGGCTCCGCATCCATTTCGTCCCGACCAGGAGGCACGGCTCGCGTCCGTCGCGCTGGGCGCCGGCCTGGGCCGGGCCGCCCGATCGTCTTGCTTTCACCGACCAGAGATAGTCGCCCTGACGGCCGTGGTCGAGGACGACCCAGGCACTCGATGCTGCCGGAGCGGCGATCGCCGAGGAAACGCTGAGCGCCATTGCGGCGATTGCGGTAAGCGCGATTCTCCTCAGCAGCCGGCTCATGGCTCCCTAGCCGCGCAGCGCGCGCTTCGCTTCGTCGCCGCCCAGGTACGGCGTGAGGATGATCTGGACGAGGGCGCTGGTCAGCTCCGGCATCGGGCCGACCCGCTTACTGGTGAGGCAAGAGCCGACGATCGAGATCGCGGCGCCGACCGCCGCCTGCTCGGTCAGGTCGCTGGGCGAGCGGGCGTCGGGGCAGTGGCGGGAGCCGTCGCGCAACAGCTCGGCGAGCCAGTCGTTGGCGGAGATTCCGTCGCTTGCCAGCTGCGGCTCCGAGGAGGGATGGCTGGAGGCGAGGATGAGGCGGGCGTCGTCCCGGAACTCGGCGACGAAATCGAGCCCCGCCGCGACCCCAGCGGCGACTCCCCGCGGCCACTCCTCCTCGGCGGAGCAGGCGCTGACGATGACCTCGTGGAGCCGGTCGAAGGCCCGCTGCTGGGCGGCGAGGAGGCAGTCGAATTTGTTGTCGAAGATCTCGTAGAAGGTGCCGCGCGAGACGCCGGCCTGCTCTATCACGTTTGCGACGGCGAGTGAGGCGAAGCCGCGCTGGGCGAAGATCATGGTCGCCGAGTCGAGGAGCCGGTCGCGCTGGTTTTCGATCACCAGGGCCTGTGGGATGCCGTGGCGACCGCGGGGAAGGCGGGATCCGTACTCGACTCCCTCGACGACGATCGTTCCCTCGTAACTCATTACTCAATGAGAACACGAACGGACCCTAAAGTCAAGTCCAAACCGGACGATTTCCTCTGAACTATGCGTGAGAAATCGTACGATCTTCTACCTAAGCCTGAGGCAATCTCAGGTTTTCCGCCTCGCGGCGCGCTCCCGCCAAACCGCTGTACGGCATCAGGACCAGGTAGACGAGGTCCGGTGCCAGTTCCGGGAGATCGGAGACAGAGCCGGCCACCAAGCGGCTGCGGATGATCATCGCAATCGCGGCGATCCTCGCCCGGTCGGAGGTGATCGGGAACAGCCGCTCCGATGGGACGGCCTCGGTGAAGAGCTTTGTGAAATAAGCGACCACGTCCTCTTCCCCCTCGCCCACGGGGTCAGCTCGATGCGCCCCCATCGTCAGGGCTCGGGTCTCCCCCGGATGGGCTGCCGCGAACTCCAGCGCAGCCGTGATCGCGGCGACGACCCTCGCCTCCCACGCGGTCTGGCGGGTGCACGCCGCCTGGACCTCCTTCTTCAATACTTCGAGGCTGGCCGAGAGCGCCGGACCGGCTGAGCGGCGACCGATCGGCGCGAGCACGCCTTGCCGCCGGCGGTTGCCATCGCTGTTCGCCTGAGGCGCCGTCGCCGAGTGCCGCTCCCTTGTTCGTCTCGGGATGTGCATTTCGAGCCGCCAATCAGACCGCGAGATCAGCCGTTCCATTCGTGAAGACGTAATCAATAAGAACATACACAGACCCGCTCTGTCAAGGGATGGGAATGGGCGGGATCGCCCCGGGTCCGCTTTAGAAGGCTTAAATCCGCTTGGCAAGCGAAAAACCGGGGCCTATCACGACGTCCACAAAACGGGCCGCTGGTGTACCAAGACTAGTTCCGACGACGCGCGAGATGGAGACGGGGCCGTCGAGGATCTTGGAAATCGGTTTGGAACGCATGTGTGCCATTCTGGCGCAAAGGCCTTTCGCGGTACCATTTCAATAGGAACTATAGCGGACCAGGTATCGCGCCAGCTGTGCAGATTTCTTGGAAACTAGGCAGTCTCCAGGCCCTGAATAGAGTCGGTGTCGTACCGTAAGTATTGGCTCTGCAAGCAGAGTTGAGCGACGTATGCGTACCCGGCTATGGTGTTGCCAGATGGTCCACACACCTTGGGGAGACTCGCTCGAGCTGCGCTCCAAAAAAATGCGGCCGGGTCGCGGGAACGTGCCGGAGGAATCGCGCCGCAGCCAGCGCGAGCGCCTGTTCGGCGCGATGGTGTCCATTAGCTCCGAAAAAGGCTATGAGGCGACCCGGATCGCCGACCTGGTGAAGATGGCGGGCGTCTCCCGCGCCGCCTTCTACGAGCACTTTGAGGACAAGAAGGAGTGCCTATTGGCCGCGGTCGATGCCCTGGTCGAGCCGACGATCGCGCTGATGGAGCGTGCCGAGGACGCCCCCACCGGCGAAGCCCGGGTCCGCCAGGCGGTCGAAGCGTTCCTCGGCCTCGTCGCCCGCCAGCCGGCCGCCTCGCGGATGATCTTCATCGAGGTCTACGCCGCCGGCCCCGAGGGCGAAGCGGCGGTCGAACGGGTCCTCGACACCTTCGAGCGGTTCGGCGTCAGCCAGCTCAACCAGATCCCCGGCCGCGAGGGAATGCCGCCGCAGATGGTGCGGGCGATGCTCGGCGGCTTCCAGAAGGTGATCGAGAAGCGCCTCTACAGCGAGGAAGCCAATCAGCTGCCGCGGATCGCCGAGGACATCGCCGACTGGGGGCTCTCCTATCCCCCACCCCCGGGCCCGCTCGAGGCGCCGCGGCGCAGGGGCCGCAAACCACGCACGTTCGCCGAGCGCCAGGCTGTCGCGCACCCACCGGAGCGCGTGCTCCGCGCGCTCGCCGCGACGGTCGCCGAGAAGGGCTACAAGGCGACGACGGTCGCCGAGGTGGTCGACCGCGCCGGGACCTCGCACCGCGTCTTCTACGGGCACTTCGCGAACAAGGAAGAAGCGCTGCTGGCGGCGCTCGACAGCGGCTCCGCGCAGATGCTGGCGGCCGTCCTGCCCGCCTTCCGCCGGGCCCGCAGCTGGCAGGAGTCGGTGCGCGCCGCCTACGAGGCGATGTTCTCGTTCGGGATCGAAGAGCCCGAGTACACGCAGCTCGGCGCGGTCGAGATGTACACGGTCGGCAAGCGGGCTCTGGAGACCCGTGACACGGTCATGGAAGGGCTCGAGGCACTGCTGGTGCCCGGCTACGAGCTCTCGCCGGACACGCCTCCGATTGCGGCCGAGGCGATCGGTGGAGCGATCTACGCCCTGATCCACGACCAGGTGAAGCGGAAGGGGCCGGAAAGCATGCCGGAACTGGCACCGATGGCCACCTACATGACCCTGGCTCCGTTCGTCGGGGCGGAGGAGGCCTACGAACGGGCGATCGAGGAGAGCGACAAATGGTGAGCCCTGGCGCTGCCGCCCCGCTCGCCGTTAGCTTTGAGCGATGGACACCGCGACGCTGTTCGACGCCGACGCTGCCGCATTCAGCGGCACGGTCGAGGTGCTCGGTGTCATCTTCAGCGCCGAGGACGACGGCTATGCCGTGCTCGAGGTGCAGGAGGTCGAGTCGGGCGAGGGCTTTGCCCTGGTCGGCCCCGTCGCCCACCTGAACGAGGGCGAGCGCGCCGAGGTCAGCGGCGACTGGCAGAACCACTCGCGCTACGGGCGGCAGCTGAAGGCCCGGGGTGCGCTGCCGCTCGACCCGGCCGACCGCGAGGGCCGCGTCGCCTACCTGACGACGCTGCGCCACATCGGGCCGACCCGGGCCGAGAGGCTCGTCGACGAGCACGGCGAGGGGGTGTTGGGCGCGATCGCGGCCGACCCGGTCGGCGTCTTCCGCTCGCTGCGCGGCGTCAGCGCCAGGCAGGCGGCGGCTGCGGCTGAGTCGTGGCATTCCTCGCGGGCGATCCGCGACCTCCACGTCGAACTGGCTCCGCACGGGCTCGCCCACCTCGCGGCGCCGATCCATCGCCGCTTCGGCGACCGGGCGATGGCGATCCTGCACGAGGACCCCTACCGGCTGACCGAGGTCGACGGAGTCGGGTTCGCGCGCGCCGACCGGATCGCGCTCGCCGGCGATGTCCCGCCCGAGTCCGACCGCCGCGCGCAGGCCGCCGCCGTCTACGCGATCGCCGAGGCCGAGCAGGAGGGGCACTCGCACCTCCCGGTCGCGGAGCTGGCCGGACGGACGGCGAAGCTGATCGGCCTGACCCCCGATCCCGAGATCCTGCTCGCTGCCCGGGGAATGCTGCTCGATGGGGACCGCGCCTATCGCGAGCAGACCCACGCGAGCGAGGTCGCCGTGGCCGCCACGCTCCGCAGCCGCGCCTCCTCCCCCGCCACGCTCGACCACGAGCCGCCGGAGACCGGCGCCGACGGCCTCACGCCCGAGCAGTGGTCGGCCGTCCGGGCGGCGTTCGCCTCGCGGATCTCGGTGCTGACCGGAGGACCGGGCGTCGGCAAGACGGTCTGCACCGCCGCGATCGTCGACGAGGCGAGCCGCGCCGGCGCCTCGATCGCCCTCTGCGCCCCCACCGGCCGCGCGGCGCGGCGGCTCGAGGACGCGACCGGGCACGAGGCGTCGACCATCCACCGGATGCTGGAGTGGATGCCGGGCCGGGAGCCGGCCTACGGCCCGGCGCGGCCGCTGCCGGCCGACCTCGTCGTCGTCGACGAGTCCTCGATGCTCAACCTACGGATGATCGAGGTCCTGCTCGGCGGGCTGGCGGAGTCGACGCACATCGTCTTCGTCGGCGACGCCGACCAGCTGCCGCCGATCGGCGCCGGCCGGCCCTTCGATGACCTGATCGAGTCGGGGATCGCCCCGGTCGTGCGGCTGAGTCAGATCTTCCGCCAGGCGGCCCGCTCGATGATCACGACCGCGGCCCACGAGATCAACCGCGGCCAGACCCCCCACCTCGAGCCCGGCGAGGACCAGGAGCACGACTTCTTCTTCATCGACAGGCCCGACCCGCAGCGGGCCCTCGCCACCGTCGTCGAGATCGTCGCCGGGCGGGCCCCCGACCGCTACGGGGTCGACCCGATCCGTGACGTCCAGGTGCTGGCGCCGATGTACCGGGGCGCCGTCGGGCTCGACGCTCTGAACGAGCGCCTCCAGGCGGAGCTCAACCCCGACGGGCGGCGGGCGCTCGGCGACCGCTTCCGGATCGGAGACCGCCTGATCCAGACCCGGAACTCGCACGACCTCGGGCTGATGAACGGCTCGATCGTCTTCCTCCGCGAGGACGATCCGGAAGCCGAGGAGATCCTTGTCGACACCGAGGACGGCCCGCTGACGATCCCTTACGGGGACACCGCGACGCTGCGGCTCGCCTACGCGATCTCGGTCCACAAGGCCCAGGGCTGCGAGGTGCCGATCGTCGTCGCGGTCTGCCACCGATCGCACGCGCGGATGCTGACCCGGCCCCTGGTCTACACCGCGATCACCCGGGCCCGGCGCGCCTGCGTCCTCGTCGGCGACCCCGGCGCGCTCGCGATGGCGGTCCGCCGCGACGACGGCGGCGGCCGCAACTCGGGGTTGGCCGCGCGGCTCCGCGGCTGACCCCTGATCCGCCCCAGCGATACTGCTCCAGATGGAGGCCCCGAGACCGACGCCGGCCGCGATCGTGTCGACGCTCGCAGGCATCGCGCTGCTGGCACTGCTGGTGATCGCGATCGAGCCGCTGCGGGACGCGGCGACGGCGGCGATCCGCGGCGACAGCGCCGAGGTTCGCGACTCCCTCGACAGCCTCGGCGTCGCCGGGCCGCTGCTGATCGTCGCCCTGGCCGTGATGCACTCGTTCGTCTGGTACCCGGCCGAGATCATCGACGCCGCCGCAGGCTTCCTCTACGGGTTCTTCCCGGCACTCGGCCTGGCGATGGCCGGCTGGATGCTCTCCGGGCTGATCTGCTTCGCGATCGGCCGCTCGCTGGCGCGGCCGCTGCTCGACCGCTGGTTCGGTCAGGAGCGCTTCGAGCGGATCGAGTCGGCGATCGAGCGCGGCGGCGCGACCCTGATGCTGGCGATGCGGCTGATCCCGATCCTCCCATTCAGCATCGTCTCCTACGCCGCCGGGGCGGCGCGGGTCCCGACCTGGCGTTTCGTCTGGACGACCGCGATCGGGTACCTGCCGATCACCGCCCTCGCGGTCTACTTCGGCACCAAGCTCGAGGGCCTCAGCCTCACCGACCCGATCGTGCTCGGAACCGCCGCCGCCCTGCTCGTCCTGCTCTTCGTCGGCCACCGAATCGCCCGGCGGCCAGGAGTCAGCGCCGCTTCCTCTCCACCCGTCACTTCTTCACGATCCGCTTCCTCTTCTTCTCGACCCGGAAGCTGAAGGCCGCCGCCTCGCCGACGTTTCCCAGCCCGTCGCGGGCCTTGACGACCACCCTGTGCCTGCCCCGCTTGAATCTGCGGACGAGCTTCGTCGGGCATTCCCGGAACCGCGAGCCGTCGATCCGGCAGAGGAACGTCGATCCCGGCTCGTCGGCGCTGAAGAGGAACCTCCCCTTGACGCGCTTCTTTCTCGTCCGGACCACCTTCCTCGGGTGCTTGCGAATCGAGACCGAGGGAGCGGTGGTGTCGATCGTGAAGGCTTCCGGTTCGCTCGTGCCCGTGCGCCCGGCAAGATCTGTCCCGCTCACCGTGATCGTGTGGTCCCCGTCTTCCAGCGGCGTCGCCGGGACGAACGGGGACGAGCACGGGATCGCCACCTCTTCGTCGATCGAGCAGAAGAACGTCACCGGGCGGCTCGCGTCGAAGGTCACCCGCGGCCTCGGGTTCGTGCTCAGAGGTTCCGGGCCTTCGGTGATTTCGACTTCCGGCGGCAGCGCGACCCGCCCGACGGCGTCGAAGGCGTCGACCAGCCCTGCCCCGACGACGTCCGGGCCGAGGCTTGCCACCGGCCTGGCGCTGGCCGCGAGGGCGGTGCGAATCTGGGCGGCGCTCAGGGTCGGGTTCGAGGCCCGCATCAGCGCCGCGACCGCGGCGGCATGGGGCGCCGCGGCGGAGGTGCCGCAGAAGCGATTGATCCCGGGTGTCTGGGTCGGGAGGAAGAACGTCGTCAGCCCGCAATCGGTTGCCACCAGGTCGGGCTTGGTGATCTCCTCCGGTTCGGCGAGCGGCGGCGCCGGGAGTTCGGAGTCGGCCGTTTCGAAGTAGTGGGTGACCGGGCCGTGCGAGGAGTAGGGCTCGACTTCGTTGCCGGCGTTGAACGGCACCGCGCCGACGCTGATCGCGTCGGCGCTCCCCGCGTGACCGAAGATTGTCGGGCCGACGACATCGCCTTCGTTCGATTCCGGGTACTCGGTCTGCGAGACGCCCTCGCCGTTCTCGAGCAGAGCGAACTTGAGCCGCGGCTTCAGCGCTTCGTTCGCGTCCGGGTTGCAGGTCCCGAAGCAACGGTTGACGACGAGGTTCACTTTGACGCTTTCTTCGGATTCGTTTTCCCAGGCGAAGAACTCGACCGGCTGCTCGGTGCTTTCAGGACCGCCGGCGAGATTGTTTTCGCAGCTGCCCACGACCGCAAGCACACAGGTGCCGCCGGGGATCGGTTTGTCTTCGTCGTCGAGCAGGAACACGTCGAGGTCGGATTCGACGCCGAAGCGCGGTTCGGCCCACTGGAGGTCGACGTCGAGCGTTTCTTCGGGTTCGACGGTGATCCCGAAGGTCGGGTCTTCGACTTCGTCGCTCGGGTTGAAGTCGAGGCAGTCTTCGGATTCGGTGACCGCGGTCAGTTCGGCCGGACAGGCTGCCGCGTCGCGGAATTCAGGTGTTTCCCAGGAGGCGATGTCGTTGCCTTCTTCGTCGATCAGGTTGTCGTTGCCGGCCGCGGTGAAGTAGGAGACGCCGCTGTCGGTCACCTCTTCGATCGCGTCCCCGACCGGGCCGTCCTGGAAGAACGGCTCTTCGAGGTAGGCGATGTCGTCGACGAGGACTTCGGCTTCGACTCCGCCGGCGGCCGGCGGCGAGGCGAGCCTCCTGATGTTTTCCGCGAACGCGAATTCGGTCGGGTACGCGGTCGCGAATGCGAGGTCGGCGGCGGGCGCGAGGTCGTGGACGATCTGGGCCATCGCCCGACCCTCGTCGATTGTCGGTTCTTCAGGGTCGGCGAAGTCCTGGAGGACTTCGACCTCGTCGGTCCTGTCGCACGGGTTCGCCGCGCCGGGGAGGTCGCCGCTGGCGACGTCGTCGGCCGCGGTCGTGCTGATTTCCGGGTCGGTGCTGGTGTCGAAGGAGTCCGAGAGGACCCCCACCGTCACCCCTTCGCCTTCGAGGTTGAAGGCGTTGCGCGCCGACTCCGCGCCGAGCTGGAAGTCCCCCTCCGAGGTCACCAGCCCATGGCAAGTACTGGCGGCGACGATCGGGGCGAGGACCGGGCTCAGTCCTTCGACGCCGGTCAGGCCACCGAGCTTGGGAAGGCTGCCCGGCGGCGTGAACGCGGCGACGATCCCGTATTCGCCGCTGACGTGGACGACGTCCGCCCCCGCGGCCTCGAGCTCGGCGGCGCCACCGGAGAGATCGACGCCTTCGGCGAAGCGCACGTTGACCAGGACCTGGTTGCCGCGCCGGACGAGGCTGCCCGGCCCTCTGCGCGGCAGGCTCAGGTGGGCGTCCTGGACGTGGTGTGGCGCGCTGCGGACAGCCGGCTTGACGAGCTCAGAGAGGCGTGCGGACAGCTGCGGATGCCCTGACCGGCCCACCATGGCGTGCGCGATCGCAGGCGTCAGCCCCGAGGCGAGGAGGGCCAGGGCGAGCGAGGACCGCACCAGGCGCCGGTGGCGCGCTTTGCCTGGCGACGTCACGGGTCAACGGTATCGGTTGTCACCATCCATTCCCTGAACCCTGAATGGAATCGTGGGATGCGCAGGAGGGCCGATTTCGCCTCCGACCATGCTACGGTCCGGCCACC
Source organism: Solirubrobacterales bacterium (assembly GCA_036265675.1). Taxonomy (GTDB): domain Bacteria; phylum Actinomycetota; class Thermoleophilia; order Solirubrobacterales; family 70-9; genus VRUE01. The sequence goes on along the minus strand of DATAOP010000081.1, from coordinate 6,922 downwards.
AGTCCGGGCAATACCCGGAAAAAGCCGTGCGTAGCGCTCGCGTCGTTGCTTCACCAGCATCCTCCGCGTTCGCAGCACACGAAGTGGAGGCAATTGCATGCCAACCGGAACAGTCAAGTGGTTCAGCGACGACAAGGGCTACGGGTTCATCACTCCCGATGACGGCTCGAAGGACGTCTTCGTCCACCACAGCGCCATTCTCGGCGAGGGCTTCAAGTCCCTGACCGAGGGCTCGAAGGTGAGCTACGAGTCGGAGGAAGGCCCGAAGGGCCCCGCCGCGGCGAGCGTCCAGCAGACCTCGTAAGAGCGCCGACCCTTTGCGCTGAAGAGGCCCGCCTCCGGCGGGCCTCTTCTTTTCCTACCCTGGCCGGGCGGCCCTCTTGACCCGGCCGGGCGGCCCGAGGAATGAGATGCAGACCAGAGACGACCTGAGGAACATCGCGATCATCGCCCACGTCGACCACGGCAAGACGACCCTGGTCGACGCGATGCTGTGGCAGACGGGTGCCTTCCGCAAGGGCCAGGACGTCGCCGAGCGGGTGATGGACTCGATGGACCTCGAGCGCGAGAAGGGGATCACGATCCTCGCCAAGAACACGGCGATCCACCACGACGGGGTGAAGCTGAACATCGTCGACACCCCCGGCCATGCCGACTTCGGCGGCGAGGTCGAGCGCGGGCTGACGATGGTCGACGGGGCGCTGCTGCTCGTCGACGCCTCGGAGGGGCCGTTGCCGCAGACCCGCTTCGTCCTCCGCAAGGCACTCGAGGCGAAGCTGCCGGTGATCCTCGTCGTCAACAAGGTCGACCGCCCCGACGCGAGGATCGAGGAGGTCGTCGAGGAGGTCTACGAGCTCTTCATCGAGCTCGACGCCGACTCCGACCAGATCGACTTCCCGATCGTCTACACGAACGCGAAAGCGGGCTGGGCCTCGCTCGAGGAGGGGATCGAGGGCGCCGACCTCTCCCCCCTTCTCGATCTGATGCTGGAGCGGATCCCGGCCCCGGAGCACGACCCCGACCACCCCTTCCAGGCCCACGTCACCAACCTCGATGCCGATCCCTACGTCGGCCGGCTGGCGCTGTGCCGGGTCCGCAACGGCAGCGTCCGCAGCGGCCAGCGGATCGCCTGGTGCCGGGCCGACGGCAGCATCGAGCGCGCCGCGATCACCGAGCTGTACGTGACCGAGGCCCTGGACCGGGTCGCCGCCGAGGAGGCCGGCCCGGGCGAGATCATCGCCGTCGCCGGCCTTGCCGACGTGACCATCGGCGAGACCCTGGCCGACCCCGACGACCCGCGGCCGCTGCCGGTGATTACCGTCGATGAGCCGTCGCTCTCGATCGTCGTCGGGATCAACACCTCGCCCCTCGCCGGCTCCGAGGGCGACAAACTGACCGCGCGCCAGATCCGGTCCCGGCTCGACGCCGAGCTGGTCGGCAACGTCTCGATCCGGGTCAGGGACACCGAAAGGCCCGATGCCTGGGAGGTGCAGGGTCGCGGCGAGCTGCAGCTGGTGGTCCTGCTGGAGATGATGCGGCGCGAGGGCTTCGAGCTGACCGCCGGCCAGCCACGGGTCATCACCCGCGAGATCGAAGGCAAGGTCCACGAGCCGGTCGAGCGGCTCGCGATCGACGTGCCCGAGGAGCACGTCGGCGCGGTCACGCAGCTGCTCGCCGGCCGCAAGGGGCGGCTCGACCACATGACCAACCATGCGACCGGGTGGGTGCGGATGGACTACCTGATCCCGGCCCGGGGACTGATCGGGCTGCGAACCGAGTTCCTGACCGAGACCCGCGGCTCGGGGATCCTGCATCACGTCTTCGACCGCTGGGAGCCGTGGGCGGGCGACCTTCGCACTCGGCCGACGGGTTCGCTCGTCGCCGACCGCCGCGGCGCGACCGCGAGCTACGCGCTGCTCAGCCTCCAGGACCGGGGCACCCTCTTCGTCGGCCCGGGCAAGGAGGTCTACGAGGGGATGATCGTCGGCGAGAACAGCCGCTCCGAAGATCTCGACGTCAATGCGATCAAGGAGAAGCAGCAGACCAACATGCGGGCGGCCAGCGCCGACGTCCTGGTCCGCCTCTCGCCGCCGAAAGAGCTCTCACTCGAAGCCGCGCTCGAGTTCCTGCGCGATGACGAGTGCCTCGAAGTGACGCCCGCCTCGGTTCGCCTGCGCAAGGTGGAACTGGACAAAATCAGGCGCCAGAAGGCCGCCCGCCAGGGCGCCGGCGTGGGGCGCTAGGCGTCGACGGCCTCGAGGCGGCCGGAGTCGATCGCCTCGAGGAGCGCAGCGTGGTCGCGCTCGTTCTGGTCGGCGTAGGCGTCCGAGAACTCGGCGATCGCCTCGTCGAAGGCGTCGCCGGAGCCGAGGTAGGCACCGATCGCGACCGCGTCGCCGGAGCGCGCGTGGGCTCGGGCCAGGGTCCAGCCGCAGGCCCGGGCGTAGATCCGCATCGCCGGCGGTTGCATCGAATCGATGTCGCCGGAGCCCTTCTGGTCCCAGAGCTGGCGCACGTAGTAGTCGCGCGGCATGCCGTCGGCCTCGACCCCGGCGCACCAGCCGAGGAAGCTGTCGCTCGCGGCCTGCATCAGCCACTGGCCTTCGACCACACGGCGGCCGTGATTGCGGAAGCGGCTGCTGCCGGCGTAGGGCTCGAAGACCGACGCCTGGGCTTCCTTCGCCTGGAGGAAGAGTGGATCGCCGTCGTCGCGGCCGGTCAGCAGCACGACCCAGGCCCGGGCCCCGACGCTGCCGACCCCGACCACCTTGTGGGCGAGGTGCCGGTAGCGATACCCGGCGAGGAGGTGGCGGCGGTCGCCGCTCATCGAGTCGGTGTATTCACGCAGCACGGCCTGGACCGCCTCCTCGGGGTCGAAGTCCGAGAATCCCCCCGCCACCTCCTCGATCGGCACCAGCAGCGGCGGCCTGCTGGCGATTCGCAGCTCGCCGTCGACCCGCTCGGCGAGGCGGTCGAGCGCCCGCAGGCTGTCCTTCGCCCGAGCCTTCGCCGCCGCCTTCTCAACCTGCTTGCCCGATTTCGGCCGCTCGGCGCGAAGCGATGCCAGCGCCTCGTCGGCGTCGAGCCGCGCGTACCAGATCTCGAGCTTCCGCATCTTCGCGAACTCGCGGATCGACTCCCGGTAGGTGCGAGTGAGCGTCTCAACCGCCGCGCGCCGGTCCCTGCGCTTGAAGCCGTTGTCACGGGCGGCGATCTCGAAGCTCGCGGCGAGCCGCTTGACGTCCCACTCCCAGGGGCCCGGCAGCGTCTCGTCGAAGTCGTTGAGGTCGAAGACCAGGCGCCGGTCGGGGGCGGCAAAGACGCCGAAGTTGGAGAGGTGGGCGTCGCCGCACATCTGGACCTCGAGGCCGGAGGTCGGGGTCGCGGCGAGATCGGCGGCCATCACCGCAGCGGCCCCGCGGTAGAACGTGAACGGCGAGACCGACATCCGCGCGTAGCGGATCGGCAGCAGCTCCGGGACCCGGTTCGCCGCCTGCCGCTCGAGGATCTCGACCGGGTCGGCGCGGTCCTTGGGCGCCTCCCAGCCGCCGTGCGAGGAGCGCGGAACCCGCGAGCGCGCCTCCTTGCCTTCGGCGGCCCGCTCGGTGACTCCAGCCATCGCCTTCGATCCTACGCGCCCGGATCGAGGGCGGCAACCGCCTCCGCTCAGACGGTGGCGGCTGCCTGCTCGGACTGGCTCGCCTCGGAATCCTTGGCGGCGAGCGCTTCTGCCTCCGGCGTCGGCTCTTCGGCCTGGCGCGGAAGCAGCACTTCTTTGGCGATCACGAGGCGCTGGATCTGGCTCGTGCCCTCGTAGAGCTGCATGATCTTCGCGTCGCGCATCAGCTTCTCGACCGGGTACTCCTTGATGAAGCCGTAGCCGCCGTAGACCTGGACGGCGTCGACGCAGATCTCCATCGTCGAGTCGGCGGCGAACCGCTTCGCCATCGAGGAAATCTTGCTGTTGCGGAGGCCCTGGTCGAGCATCACGGCCGAGTTCCAGACCAGGAGCCTGGCCGCCTCGACCTTGGTCGCCATGTCGGCGATCATGAACTGGATCGCCTGATGCATCGCGATCGGGACCCCGAACTGGACCCGTTCTTTGGAGTACTCGGTTGCGAACTCGGTCGCGGCGCGGCCGATTCCGACCGCCATCGCGGAGACGCCGGGCCGGGTCCGGTCGAGCGTCATCATCGCCAGTTTGAAGCCCTTGTTTTCCTCGCCGAGGAGGTTCTCGGCCGGGATCTCGACTTCGTCAAACGAGATGGTCGCGGTGTTCGACGCGCGCTGGCCCATCTTGTCCTCCTTCTTGTCGACGCTGACCCCGGGGAGGTCGGCCTCGACGACGAAGGCGCTGATCCCGCGGTGGCCGCCCTCGGGATCGGTCTTGGCGTAGACGGTGAAGTAGTCGGCGTAGGTGCCGTTGGTGATGAAGCACTTGGAGCCGCTGATGACGTACTTGTCGCCCTTCTTGACGGCGCGGGTCTTCATCCCGGAGACGTCGGAGCCGGCATCCGGCTCGGTGAGGCAGAACGAGGCGAGCTTCGGCTCCTCGCAGAGCATCCCAAGGTACTTCTTCTTCGTCTCCTCGGAGCCGCCGAGCGTGATCGGCGCCGAGGCGAGGCCGTTCGCCATCAGCGATGTGCCGATCCCGGAGCACCCCCAGCCCATCTCCTCCTCGATCAGGCAGCCCGAGAGGTAGTCGAGGCCCGGACCGCCGTAGGCCTCGGGGATGTGGGTGTTCATCAACCCGACCTCCCAGGCCTTCTCGATGATGTCCTGGGGCCAGGTTCCGTCCTTGTCGTACTCCCAGGCGACCTTGCGGATCTCTTTCTCGGAGAAATTGTGCGCCAGCTCGCGCAGGTCCTTCTGCTCATCGGTCAGGGTGAAGTCAACCACTGCTCGAAGCTCCTTCGTCTCGGTGGGAGTTGCCCGATTGACTGGTCAGTCAACCAATTCCAAGAGTAGCGAATGCCCGCTCCAGCCGTGAGGCCCCTAAGCTGAGCCGATGGCTGCGATCGGGATCTCCAGCGGCACCGTGATCGTCCTCATAACGCTGGTCGTGCTGCCGATCGCGGCGGTCAGTTTCGCCCGCGCAGGGCGGGCCTGGAGGGGCATCGGCGGCGGCCGCTTCTCGATCGAACAGGCGCCGCCACCGCCGCGCCCGGGGGCGGGCGACGAGGTCGATCGGTCCCTGCAGGAGGCCGAGGCACGGCAGATGCTCGAAGCCAAGGCCTACCGGCGGCGGCAGCGCGGCGAGGACGGGGAGATCGACGTCGATGCCGAGGTCGCCCGGCTACTCGAGCTCGAGGCCGAGGGGACCGGCGGCGGCCACGACGAGGAGCTCCGGTCCGAGGTCCGCGCCCTCGTGGTCGCCCGCAACGAACGGCGCGCGAGGCGCGGCGAAGAGCCTCTGGACGTCGACGCCGAGACCGATCGGCAGCTCGCCGATCTCATAGGATTGGAGGGGAGATGACGGCCGCGAGGGAGAATCTCTACGAAGTCGAGGAGCTGCTGGTGCAGCCGGGGACCTACTTCAATCCCCAGACCGAGGTGATCGTGATCGTCGATGACTCGGCGTCCCTCGACCAGGAGGTCTTCAACATGGAGGACTACGAGGGAGCCGACTGGGTCCGTGTCTCCGACGACGTCCCGGTCGACGAGGATCGCCGCGACGAGGCGCTGGAGCGCTTCCAGACCCACTACCACCCGGGCTCCGGCGGCTCGGTCTCGGAGACCGCCCTCGAGCAGGGAGACGACGAGCTCGACGGCGACGAGACTGGCCAGGATCCGGGCCGCGAGGACTAGCCGTGCTCGAGGCGGGCCAGGAGGCCCCGGACTTCACTCTGCCCGACCAGAACGGCGAGGACCTGACCCTCTCCGACCTGCGCGGCCAGACCGTCGTCCTCTACTTCTATCCGCGGGCGGACACGCCGGGGTGCACGACCCAGGCCTGCGGCATTCGCGATCACCGCTCCGACTACGCGGGGACCGGGGCCCGGGTGATCGGCGTCTCACCGGACGAGGTCGACGCGGTCGCCAAATTCGCCGCGAAATACGACCTCGACTTCACCCTGCTCGCCGACGCCGACCACAGCGTCGCCGAGGCCTACGGGACCTGGGGCGAGAGGTCGATGTACGGCAAGAAATACTGGGGCGTGCAGCGGGCGACGTTCCTGATCGACGCCGAGGGGATGATCGCCAGGGTCTTCCCGAAGGTCTCGCCGAAGACGCACGACGACGTCGTGCTCGAGGCGCTCGCGGAGCTGCAGACCGCCTGAGCGTCGCTCAGGCGGTCACCGCGACGATCACGATGTAGCTCGCGTAGAGCGTGAACCAGGCGACGACCACCGGCAGTGAGAAGCGGTCGCGGCGGTGCAGCGCCTCGTAGGCGAGGAAGCCGCCAATGAGCCCAAGGGCAACCGAGAGCTGGGCGTCACCGGTCAGCGACCAGTCGGTGAACAGGAGGCCGATCCCGAACGGGATCGTCGACTGGAAGACCATCGCGCCGCTGATGTTGCCGAGCGCCAGCGAGTCCTTGCCCTCCCTGACCCAGAAGAAGCTGTTGACCTTCTCCGGCAGCTCGGTCGCGAGCGGCGCCAGGACCAGCGAGAGGACGACGGCCTGGATGCCGAGGCTCTCGGCGATGTGGAGCAGCTCCTCGACGAAGAGGTGGGCGCCGCCGACCATCGCGCCGAGGCCGACCAGGAGCTGCAGGGCGCAGAGGACGGGCGGGGGCTCGCCACTCGTGCGGTCGGAGCGCCGGTCGAAGTAGAGGGGGTCCAGCGTCTCTTCCGCCTGGACGTCACCGGAGGAGGCGAGCGTGCGGCGCACGTAGAAGATGTAGGCCAGCAGGAAGACGATGCCGAAGGGCACGCGCACCCCCACCGGCGGCCCCCACGCCAGCGCCCCGGCGATGGCG
>DATAOP010000080.1:0-17660 GCA_036265675.1 Solirubrobacterales bacterium | reverse complement strand
CGCGGCGGTGGTGCGGGAGGCCGGCGGCACGATCGAGACCGGGCGCCCGGTACGCGCGCTGGCCGAGCTGCCGGCGGCCGACGCGGTCGTCTTCGACCTCGCCCCGGCCGCGGTCGCCCGGATCGCCGGCGACCGCATATCGCCGCGCGCCGCCCGCGGGCTGCGCCGCTACCGGCACGGGCCCGGCGCCTTCAAGGTCGACCTCGCGGTCGATGGTGGGGTGCCATGGACGGCGGAGGCGGCCCATCGCGCCGGGACCGTCCACGCGATCGGCTCGCACGAGGAGATCGTCGCCGCCGAGCGCGAGGTCAACCGCGGCCGGATGCCGGAGCGGCCGTTCGTCCTCGTCGGCCAGCAGTACCTGGCGGACCCGGTCCGCTCGAAGGGGGAGGTGCATCCGGTCTGGTCCTACTGCCACGTCCCCTCCGGCTTCCCCGGCGATGTCACCGAGGCGGTCATCGACCAGATCGAACGGTTCGCCCCGGGGCTGCGGGAGCGGATCGTCGCCCGCCACGTCCGCAGCGCCCCGGACCTCGAGGCCTACAACCCCAGCTACGTCGGCGGCGACATCATCAACGGCGCGACCAACGGGATCCAGTCGTTCCTGCGGCCGCGGCTCGCCCTCGATCCCTACTCCGCCGGGGGAGACGGCCTCTACATCTGCTCCGCCGCGACCCCGCCCGGCGCCGGCGCGCACGGGATCTGCGGCTTCAACGCCGCCCGCTCGGTGCTCCGCGACCTCGGTGCCGGCTGAGTCAGCTCGCGCAGGCTGCCAGCCCCTCGCCGAGCAGGCGCACCCCGTGATCGATCGCCGGCTCCGGCAGGTTGCCGAAGCCGAGGACGAGCGCCGGCGCGCCGCCCGCGGTGAAGCGATGCAGCGAGACCCCCTCGACGCCGACCCCGCGCTCGGCGGCGGCCGCGATCAACCCCGCCTCCTCGACCCCGGGCGGCAGCTCGACCAGCTCGTAGAGCCCCGCCGCGCCGGCGCCGGCGACGCAGCCGGGCGCCCAACGCCCGAGTGCCTCGAGCATCGCCGCGCGGCGGCCCTCGTAGCGCAGCCGCATCCGCCGCAGATGGCGGTCGAGCTCGCCGCGGCCGATGAAGTCGTGCAGCGCCAGCTGCCCGACGGCCTCCGAGCCCGAGTCCTCGACCGTCTTCGCCGCGATCAGGTTCCAGGCGAGCCAGGACGGCGCCAGGATCCAGCCGAGCCGCATCGCCGGCGCCAGCCGCTTGCTGGCCGAGCCGATCAGGACGACGCGCTCGGGCGCGAGCCCCTGCAGCGCCCCGATGCCGCCGCGGTCGTAGCGGAACTCGGCGTCGAAGTCGTCCTCGATGATCATGCCGTCGCCGGTCTCGGCCCACTCGATCAGCGCCGCCCGCCGCTCGCTGCTCATCACGCAGCCGGTCGGGAACTGGTGCGCGGGGGTGACGATCACCGTCGTCGCGCCGCTGGCGCGGAGCGCGTCGACGCGCAGGCCCTCGCCGTCGACCGGGACCGGCACCACCTCGAGACCGGCCTGTTCGACGATCAACCGGTGCGGGTGCCAGCCGGGGTCCTCGAGCGCGACCCGCTCGACTTCCCGCGACGCCAGCCAGCGGCAGAGCAGCGAGAGCCCCTGGGTGAACCCGGTGCAGATCAGGGTGTGCTCGGGGTCGGTGGCGGCGCCGCGCACGCGCCCCAGGTACTCGGCGAGCGCCTCGCGCAGCTCGGGGACCCCGCGCGGGTCGGTGTAGCCGATCGCCCCGATCGGGGCCTGGCGCCAGGCGGCGCGCAGCGAGCGAAGCCAGCGGTCGCGGGGGAACCCGGCGAGGTCCGGCAGGCCGGGGTGGAAGTGGTAGGTGAAGCTCGGCAGGAGCGAGCGCGCCGGCGCCCGCGGCGCCGAGGCGCGGACCGCGCTCGCGACCCGGACCGGCGCGCCCTGGCGCGTGTGGAGGTAGCCCTCGGCCGCGAGCTGGCCGTAGGCCTCGGTGACGACGCCGCGGGAGACGCCCAGCTCACTCGCCAGCGCCCGGCTCGACGGCAGCCGCGACCCCGCGGCGAGGCGGCCGGCGCGGATGTCGTCGCGGATCGAGCGCTCGATCTGCTCGTGGAGCGCCAGCGGATCGTCGCGGTCGAGTCCGAGGAGCAGTTCCGGGCCGGCGCCAACTGGCCCATTCGACGACGCCATTACTGGAACTGTATATCGGACCAGTCAGGCTCCAAACTGTCCCCTGCAACCAGAATGCGAGGAGGTCGCGGAGATGGGCGGGATCACGATTGTCGGAGGTGGAATCGCGGGGATGGTTGCGGCGATCGCCTGCGCCGAGGCCGAGGCCGAGGTGACCCTGCTGGAGGCCCATGACGACCTCGGCGGCCGTGCGCGCAGCACCGAGGGCCGCTACCGGGCCAATCTCGGCCCGCACGTCCTCTACAAGGACGGCCCGTTCTGCCGCTGGCTCCGCGATCGCGACCTGATGCCGGCCACCCGCGGGGTGCCGCTGGCGCCGATCCGCTTCCGCTGGCAGGGAGAGCTCCGGCGCACGCCGCCGCTCGCCACCGCTCCGGCGGTCCTCCGGCTCCGCGGCCGCGAGGCCCCCGCCGACCGCGAATTCCGCAGCTGGGCGACCGAGCACACCGACGAGCGCACCGCCCAGATCCTCTCTGCCGCGGCCGGCGTCTACACCTTCCACCACGACCCGGGCGAGCTCTCGGCCGAGTTCATCTGGGGACGGACCGTGCGGGCGCTGCTCAACGCGCCGCCGCCGGCGCGCTACGTGATCGGCGGCTGGACCGCCCTGGTCGAGAAGCTCGAGGGTCGCGCCCGCGCGCTCGGGGTGCGGATCGAGACCGGTCATTGCGTCACCGCTCTGCCGGCGTCGCCGGTGATCGTCGCGACCGAGCTCTGCCAGGCGCGGGAGCTGCTCGGCGACGACTCACTCGACTGGCTCAGCGGCAGGACCGTCTGCCTCGACCTCGGAGTCGAGCACCGGCGCGGCGACCCGTTCGTCGTCTCCGACCTCGACGAGGCCGGATGGCTCGAGCGCCACACCGCGGTTGACGCCGGCCTCGCTCCGCGCGGCGAGGAGCTGATCCAGGCGCAGATGCCGATCCGCCCCGACGAGAGCGCCGACCAGGCCGGCCTGCGGCTCGAGCGGCTGATTGGGCTCGCGATGCCGGACTGGCGCGAGCGCGAGACCTGGCGCCGCCGGACCGTGATGGAGGGGCGCACCGGCGCCCTCGACCTCCCCGGAACCACCTGGGCCGACCGTCCCGCCGTCGATCGCGGCGACGGGGTCTTCGTCGCCGGCGACATGATGGCCTCGCCCGGCCTCCTCTCCGAGGTCGCCTCGGGCAGCGGCCTCGAGGCCGCGAGGCTCGCGGTCGAGGCGCTCGCCCCGAGCCGCCCGGCCCTCCGCGCCGCCTAGGCGGGCTCGAAGGTCTCGAGCCGCTCGGCGAGGCGGTTCATCCCGCGCTCGCGGGCGGCGGCGGCGGCGCCGTGCCAGTCGGTCGGGCGATCCGGCGGGCGCTCGACCCCGGCGTCGCGGAGGGTCGCGATGTCCTTGAAGGCGAGCAGCTCGTCACGGGAGTCGAGCAGGGCTCCGCGGAGCTTCGGGCGCGACTCGCGGATCGCGTTGTCGAGGACCGCCTCGAGCGAGCCGTGGCGGCGGAGCAGCTCGGCGGCCGTCTTCTCGCCCACCCCCTTGGCGCCGGGGATGCCGTCCGAGGGGTCGCCGCGGAGGGCGATGAAATCGGGGACCTGGCCCGGGTCGATGCCGTAGCGCTCGCGGACCCCGTCGGGGGTGACCTCTTCGGCGCCTTTGCCGCCGGTGCGCACGTAGAGCACGGTGACCCGCTCGGCCGCGCACTGGTACATGTCGCGGTCGCCGGTCAGGAGCAGGGCCGTCCCGCCCGCCTCCGCCTCGATCCGCGCGTAGGTGCCGAGCAGGTCGTCGGCCTCGAGCGACTCGCTCACCGCGACCGTCCAGCCGAACGCCTCGAAGAACGGACGGCAGTCGGCCCATTGCGGCGCCAGCTCGTCGGGGACCTCTTCGCGCTCCGCGTGGTAGGCGGGGAAGAGCTCGGTTCGGTAGGAGGCGGCGTCGGGACCGAAACAGAGGACGACCGCGCGCGGATCGTGAGCTTCGACCTCGCGCAGGATCAGGTTCGCCGCCCCGAGCAGGGCGTTGACCGGGTTCCCGTCCGGCCCGACGATCGTTTTCGGCAGCGCGTAGAAGGCGCGGAACAGCATCGAGGGGGTGTCGACCGCGAGCAGCGGCTGCGTCTTCCCGGAGCCTCGTCCCATCGGACGAAGACTAGGGGCCGATGCTCAGTCGTCCCACCAGCCCGGGAGCAGCTCGAAGTCGTCCTTCTCGCCGCGGACGCCGGCCGCGATGTACTCGAGCCCGTCCGGCCCCGCCTCGAACTGGCGGATGATCCCGGGGCCGACCCGGATGGCGTCGAGCGGCTCGAGCTCGACGATCTCGTCGTCGACCTTGACCCGGCCCGCGCCCGAGAGGACGACGTAGATCTCCTCGACCCTGTCGTGCTTGTGGCCGAACCCCTGCCGCTTCCCCGGGGCGATCCGGTGGTAGCTCAGCCCGGTCTGCTCGACGTCGAGGTCTTCGTTCGCGAACCGCGCCTGCTGGACGTCGCCGTAGCCGAACTTCGGAGCAGAGTCCTCGACGTCGCTCAGCCTCTTCTTGGTGAATGGGGAGGCCATGCCTGTACGGTCCCCGCGTGGGTGCAGAGCAAACCCCGCGGATCGCGCCCGGCTCGCGCCGCCAGATCGGCGTTCTCAACGCCGGGATCGGCCGCCTTTCCGGGCTCGCCACCGGTGGACGCCCGCCGCACATCTTCACCACGCTGGCACGCCACCGGAAGCTGTTCCGACGCTGGCTCTGGTTCGCCGGGGCTCTGATGCCACGTGGCAGGCTGCCGCGCGAGGACACCGAGCTGGTGATCCTCCGCGTCGCCCACAACACCGGCTGCGAGTACGAGCGGGGCCATCACGTGAGGATCGGGCGCAAAGCGGGACTCAGCCGCGAGGAGATATTGCGGGTTCGCGAGGGCGCCGAGGCGCCGGGCTGGTCGAAGCGGCAGGCGATGCTCCTCGCCGCCGCCGACGAGCTCCACCGGGACGGCGAGATCGGGGATGAGCTCTGGGGTCGCCTGGTTGCGGCGCTCGACGAGGTCGACCTGATCGAGCTCTGCATGCTGATCGGCCACTACGAGATGCTGGCGATGACGCTGAACACGCTCCGAGTCGCTCCCGATTTCGAGATCGAGGAGTGGGGGAGATGAAGGATCTGAGCGGGAAGCGCTGCCTAATCACCGGCGCCGCCAGCGGCATCGGGCGCGCGACCGCGATCGCCGCCGCGGCGCGCGGGGCGGAGCTGCACCTGACGGACATCCAGGAGCTCGACGAGGTCGTCGCCACGGTCGAGCGTGCCGGCGGCAGGGTCGGCTCCGCCACCGTCGCCGACATCACCGACCACGCCGCGGTCGTCGCGCTCGCCGAGCGGGTCCACGGCGACGGTGGCAGCGTCGACGTCGTCATGAACATCGCCGGGGTCTCGACCTGGGGCTCGATCGAGCGCCTCCGCCACAGCGACTGGCAGAAAATGATCGACGTCAACCTGATGGGGCCGATCAGCGTCCTCGAGTGCTTCGTGCCGCCGATGATCGAGGCCGGCCGGGGCGGCCACGTCGTCAACGTCTCCTCGGCCGCCGGACTGTTCGGCCTGCCCTGGCACGCTGCCTACAGCGCCAGCAAGTTCGGTCTCAGGGGCGTCTCGGAGGTGCTCCGCTTCGACCTCCGGCGGCATGGGATCGGGGTCAGCCTCGTCTGCCCGGGCGCGGTGAAGACGCCGCTCGTCAACACCGTCGAGATCGTCGGCGTCGACCGCTCCGACCCGCGGATCCAAAAGGCGATCGCCCAGTTCGAGCGGCGCGCGGTCACCCCGGAGCGGGTCGCCGCACGGATCCTCGAGGGGATTGAGAAGGACCGCTACATGGTCTACACCTCGCCCGAGACGAGGATCGGCCACTGGTTTCAGCGCAAGTTCGCCTGGCCGTACGAGGAGACGATGCGCCGGCTCAACGACCGCATGGTCGCGATCGCCGAGCGACGCTGAGCGGCCGACAGGCCCCGTCCTCTAGGTTTGGGCGTCGCGCCGTACCGGTACGCGCGAAGTCCGAATCCAATGAGTGAGCCCGCCCTCCAGATCGAGAACCTGGTCAAGACCTACCCGACCGGGGTCGAGGCCCTGCGCTCCGTCTCGCTCGAGATCCAGCCGGGGGAGTTCTTCGGCCTGCTCGGTCCGAACGGGGCCGGGAAGTCGACCCTGATCCACTGCACCACGGGCCTCGCCCAGGTCACGTCGGGCTCGATCAGGACCTTCGGCCATGACGCGCTCGTCGACTACGAGGCCTCGCGGCAGTCGGTCGGGCTCGCCCCGCAGGAGCCGAACGTCGACTGGTTCCTGACCGTCGCCGAGACGCTCGACTACCACGCTGGCTATTTCGGGGTGCCGAAGCGCGAGCGGCGCGAGCGCGCGGAGGAACTACTCGAGACCTTCTCGCTGACCGAGAAGCGCGACGAACGGACGCGGACGCTCTCGGGCGGGATGAAGCGGCGGCTGATCCTGGCGCGGGCGATGATGCACCGACCGCGGTTGCTGATCCTCGACGAGCCGACCGCCGGCGTCGACGTCGAGCTGCGGCTCGAGCTCTGGCACTACGTCCAGCGGATCAACCAGGAGGGGACGACGATCCTGCTGACGACGCACTACCTCGAGGAGGCCGAGCAGCTCTGCGACCGGATCGCGTTCATCAACGACGGCGAAATCGTCGCCGAGGGGTCGAGCGAGGAGCTCGCGTCGAACTTCGGCGTCGTCAACCTCGAGGATGCCTACCTGGCGCTGGTCGGCCGCAGGGAGCTCTCGCGCTCGCACATCGAGGTGGAGGAGGTGGAGGCATGACCGCCACCGCGAGGATCCGCATGTACACGCTGTGGCGCCGCGAGGTCAACCGCTTCATGAAGATCAAGAAGCAGACGCTCGGCGCGCCCCTGCTGGAAACCTTCCTCTACATCTCGGTCTTCGGCGCTGCGCTCGGGACCCGGATCGACAAGCTGCACGGGATCGACTACGTCGTCTTCGTCATCCCCGGGCTGATCATGATGTCGTTCTCGATCAACTCGTTCGCCAACAACTCCTCCTCAATCCTGCAGCAGAAATTCCAGGGGGCGATCCAGGACCAGCTCTCCTCGCCGGCCTCGCCGGCCGAGCTGCTGCTGGCTTTCTCGTTCGGCGGCTTCATGCGCGGCCTGATCGTCGCGACGCTGACCTTCATCGCCGCCTCGATCCTCGTCGACCTGCCCGTCGACCACGTCCTCGTCCTGATCCCGTCCCTGTTCCTGGTCGGCTTCTTCTTCGCCCAGCTCGGCGTCCTGATCGGCGTCCGCGCCGAACAGTTCGACGACGTCGCCTTCGCCCAGACCTTCATCCTGCAGCCGCTGATCTTCCTCGGCGGCGTCTTCTACTCGGCTGCGCTGCTGCCGCAGCCGTTCGAGACGCTGACCCACTTCAACCCGATCTACTACATGATCAACCTCGTCCGCTACGGCTTCCTCGACTACACCGAAGTCAGCGTCGCGCTCTCGCTCCTGGCGCTGGCGGCGGCGACGGCGGCGCTGTTCGCGATCAACCTGCGCCTGTTCTCGACCGGCTACCGCCTCCGCGCCTAGCCGTGTCGATCTGGGCGGCTCCCGTTCGTCGTTAGGGTGAAGGCGGCCATCCGCGGCCGCCGCGACAAAGGAGGCAGACGATGCAATACCTGCTCGGATTGATCGGAGAGGAGCCGAACTTCGAGGAGATCTCGCCGGATGAGATGCAGGCGACGATCGACCTGATGGACAAGTTCAACCAGGAACTGAAAGACGCCGGCGCCTGGGTGTACGGCGCCGGCCTGAGGGAGCGGGCGACCGCGACCGTGGTCACCTTCCCCGCCGAGGAGGGCGCCGAGGCGACGGTCACAGACGGCCCCTACGCCGAGACCAAGGAGCAGCTGATGGGCTTCTGGATCATCGAGGCGGCGAATCTGGACGAGGCCCTCGCCTGGACCAAGAAGGCGCCGCTCCAGGGCGTCAAGGTCGAAGTCAGGCCGATCGTCGAGGACGCCGGTGAGGACGACATCTCGGGCGCCGAACTGCTCGAGCGCGTCACCGAGAAGCACTAGCGCCGCTTGGACGCGGAGCACCGCGACAGCGTCGTCGACCGCACGTTCCGGCACGAGTCGGGGCGGGCGGTCGCGACGCTGATCCGCGTCCTCGGCGATTTCGACGCCGCCGAAGAGGCGGTCCAGGACGCATTCGTCGTCGCCCTCGAGCGCTGGCCGCGCGACGGCCTGCCCTCGAATCCCGGCGCCTGGATCACCCAGGTCGCCCGCAACGGCGCGATAGACCGCCTGCGGCGCGAGAGCAACCTGCGTGAGAAGACCGCGATTCTCGAGGGGCTCGAGGCACTGCGCCCGCCCGAGCTCGGGCCCGCGGATCGGGTCCTCGCCGCCACGGCCGAGATCGAGGACGACCGCCTGCGGCTGATCTTCACCTGCTGCCATCCCGCCCTGGCGCTCGAGGCGCGGGTCGCCCTGACCCTGCGCACGCTCGGCGGCCTCAGCACCGCGGAGATCGCCCGCGCGTTCCTCGTTGCCGAAACGACGATGGCCCAGCGCCTGGTCCGCGCCAAGCGCAAGATCGCCCAGGCGGGGATCCCCTACGAGGTCCCCGAGGCCGAGCGGATGCCGGAACGGCTCCCCGGCGTGCTCGCGACCCTGTACCTGATCTTCAACGAGGGCTACCTCGCCTCGGAGTCCGACTCGCTGGTGCGGATCGAGCTCAGCGCCGAGGCGATCCGCCTCGGTCGCGCGCTCGCCGCGATGCTCCCGCGCGAGCCGGAGATCGCCGGGCTCCTGGCGCTGATGCTGCTGACCGACTCCCGCCGGCCCGCCAGGGTCGACGCCGACGGCGAGGCGGTCCCGCTCGACGAGCAGGATCGCGGCCTCTGGGACGCCGAGCGGATCGCCGAGGGACTGGCCCTGTCGGAGCGCGCCGCCGCCCACGGCCCGGTCGGCCCCTACACGATCCAGGCCCGGATCGCGGCGGCCCACGCCGAGGCCGGCACCCCCGAGGACACCGACTGGGCGCGAATCGTCCGCCTCTACGAATGGCTCGCCCGCGTCGCCCCGAGCCCGGTGGTGGAGCTGAACCGGGCGGCTGCGGTCGCGATGAGCGAGGGCCCCGAGCGCGGCCTCGAGATGATCGAGGAGATCGACGGTCTCGAGGGATACCGCCAGCTCCACTCCGCGCGCGCCGAGCTGCTGCGGCGCCTCGGCCGCGAGGCGGAGGCCGAGTCCGCCTACGCGCGGGCGATCGAGCTGACCTCCAACCAGGTCGAGCGACGCTATCTCGAGCGCCGCGTCTCCGAGCTGACCCAGGCGAGATAGCCGGGGCTGCCGGCGACGACGGGCGTCGCGATGATCTCCGGCTCGTCGTAGCTGTGGATCTCGCGGATCGCCGCCTCGACCGGCTCGTAGAGATCGGCCTCGGTCTTCGCCAGGCACTGCCACTCCTGCGCCTGCTCGAGCTCGCCCTGCCAGCGGTAGCGGCTGAGGATCGGCCCGACGACCTGGACGCAGGCAGCAAGGCGGCGATCGAGCAGGCGCTCGGCGATCCGCTTCGCGTCCTCCTCGGAGGAGACGGTTGTCAGGACCTGGACGTAGTCCGTCATCCCGGGTCGGCGACGAGAAGCTCGCCGTCGGCCTCGGGCTCGACCAGGATCGCGCCCTCGCCGCTGGCGTAGGCCTCCTCGCCGTGGTCGACGATGTCCATCCCCACCGCCTCGTCGTGCTCGCTCGCCCGCAGCGGCATCACCGCGCCGATCAGTCTCAGCAGCACGTAGGTCGCGCAGAAGGCGTAGGCCGGCGCCGCCAGCGCCGCCAGCGCCTGGTCCCCGAGCTGCGCCGCGTTTCCGTAGAGGATGCCGTCGGAGACGCCGTTCCAGCTCGCCTCGGCGACCAGCCCGATGAAGAGGATCCCGGTGAAGCCGGCGATGCCGTGCGCGGCGAGGACGTCGAGGGTCTCGTCGACCCGGGTTCGCGGCCGCCAGACGATCATCGCGTAGCAGGGGAGGGCGCCGAGGAAGCCGAGCAGCATCGCCCAGCCGGGACTGACGAAGCCGCCCGCCGGTGTGATCAGGACGCAGCCGACGATGATCGCGGTCGCAGCCCCGATCGCGGTGACTTTCCGGCCCCTGATCAGGTCGAGGACGAACCAGGTGATCAGCGCGCAGGCGGGGGTCAGCAGCGTGTTCGTGAAGGCGAGGACGCTCGCTTCGCCGGTCGAGAAGCCGCTGCCGCCGTTGAACCCGAACCATCCGAACCAGAGCAGCCCGGCGCCGAGCAGGACGTAGACGGCGTTGTGGGGGAGGAGCGCCTGCCGGCCGTAGTCCTTGCGCGCGCCGACCACGAGCGCCGCCGCCAAGGCCGAGAAGCCCGAGCCCATCTCGACCGGGACGCCGCCGGCGAAGTCGAGGGTTCCGCCCGTGTGCAGCCAGCCTTCGCCGAACGCCCAGTGCGCCAGCACCGAGTAGACGACCACCGACCACAGCGCCGCGAACACCATGTAGGCGCCGAACCGCATCCGCTCGACGACCGCGCCGGAGATCAGGGCGGTGGTGATGATGCAGAACGTCGCCTGGAAGGCGAAGAAGACCAGGTGCGGGATCGCCGTCCCTTCCTGCGGGGCGAAGTCGACGCCCTGGAGCGCGAAGTTGCCGAGGCCGCCGATCAGCGAGCCGTCGCCGTCGAAGGCCAGCGAGTACCCGATCAGCGCCCAGGTGACCATCGCTACCGCGATCGCGGCGATGGTCATCATGAACGTGTTGAGGGTGTTCTTCGAGCGGACCAGGCCGGCGTAGAAGAGACCGAGCGCCGGGGTCATCATCAGGACCAGCGCGGTCGCGGCCAGCATCCAGGCGGTGTCGCCGCTGTCGATGTGGCCGCTCATGGCTTCGGCACCGGGGTGACGGCGGCCTCCGCGGACTCGCCGGTGCGGATCCGGACCGCCTGATCGAGCGGCAGGACGAAGATCTTGCCGTCGCCGACCTGGCCGGTCTGCGCTCCTTCGCGGAGCGCGTCGAGCGTCGTCTCCACGAACGAGTCGGAGACCGCGACCTCGAAGCGCACCTTGTCCGAGAGCCCCATCTTCACCGTCGTCCCGCGGTAGGTCTCGACCCGGTCGAGCTCACCGCCATGGCCCTGCACCCTGCTCAGCGAGACCCCTCGCACCTCGGCGCGATACAGCGCTTCGAGCACATCGTTCGCCTTCTCCGGGCGCACGATGCCGATCACCAGCTTCACGACTCCTCCCTCCGTTCGGCTCGAGTGCGCGCGAGCGTAACCTCGCCCGTCGCGGGTGGTCAAAGATCACCCTGCTATTTGCGGGAGAATCGCGCCCGGGTCGGGCTCAATCCCCGGCGGCCAGGCGTCGCACCTGCGGCAGGTGGACCTCCTGCAGGTAGTGATCCCACTCGATCGCGGCGGTGTCGAAGGAGAGCTCGGCACGGTCGGCGTCGGGCAGCATCTCGGCGAGGCGACAGGCGTTGGCGTCATCGAAGACGCAGTCGAGTTCGGTGTAGGCGCCGTAGATCTTGACCATCCGCGTCACCCGTTCGGCGAGCGAGCGGGCCGAGCGCAGCATCCGCTCCTGCGGGAGGTGTACGGGGGAGGCCATCGCCGCGCGCGCGGCCGCGGCCGCGAGCCGTTCGCGGGCGATCGTCCGCCGCAGCGCGACCTTCCTGTCGACGAACTTGAGCCGGCCGATCCTGATCGGCCGCCCGTTGCGGCCGATCAGCGGCTCGCGCAGGAAGTACTCGCGGATCTCCTCGGCGAGGCGGCCGATCGAGAGTGGGTTGCGGGCGCTGCTGGCGACCGCGATCGTCCGCAGGCCGTCCTCCGGTGGATGGGCGGCGGCGACGACGCACGCGTTGGCGACCATGTCAACCGGGACGATGTCGATCACGTTGCCGGCCCGGCCCGGGAGATGGGTCAGCCCACGCGAGGCGTAGGCGAGGATCAGCGGGTCGGCGACCTTGATCCCTTCGAGCCAGCCCACGGCCGGCATCTCGAGCGCGGACTCGATGATTGTCGGCCGGATCACGGTCGTCGGGGCGGAGCGCCTGCCGACCAGCCGCTCCCCGAGCGCCTTCGAGAGCGCGTAGGTGTCCGGCCAGCCGAGCGTGATCGCATGCCTGCGGCCGCGCCGGGAGAGCTTCGCCCGGACCCAGCGGCGCCGCAGGTCCTCGGCGCGCTCGGCGGCGTCGAGGCCCTTGCGACGGGCGGCGTCGCGCTCGGCGGCCTTCGCGAAGGACTTTCGCTGCGGCTCGGCGATCGACTCCCGCTCGACCTCTTCTCGCCAGCGCCGCGCGGTCGCGTAGAGCTCGTCGGGATCGAGCTCGGTGATCCCGTGGTGGGGGATTCCGTCCTCGAGCACCCGGCCCGACTGGCGGTCGGCGACGTATGCGGTCGAGACGTGCACCAGCTCGGGGTCGGAGCCGCTCTCCTCGAGGCGGCGCAGGAGGCGCACCGGCCCGAAGGTGTTGAGCGCGAGCGCGTCGTCGAGCGCCTCCTCGAAGGAGACCGTCGCGGCGCAGTGGATCACTGTGTCGATCCCGGCCAGACCCTCGGCGGGACGGTCGCCGAGGCCGTCGAGCTCGAGGTCCCCGCGCAGCGCGCGGATCCGTCCCGACTCGACCTGCGCCCGGAGCTCGTCGACGGGCAGGCCCTCGAAGCACTCGTCCGTGAGGAGGTCGTCAAGGCGTTCGCCGGCGGTTGAGCGTCCCGGCGCCCGCAGCAGGACGACGAGCCGGTCGATGTCCGGGGCGCTGCGCAGGAGCGTGCTGAGCACCGCCTTGCCGAGGAAGCCCGAGGCGCCGGTGAGGAGGATCTTCCGCCCCGCCAGCCGGTCTCGAACCCGCTCTCCGGCGGCAGTCGCGGTGGTGACCTCCCGGCTCACCGCGCCGATTCTAGGACAGGGGGCATTGGCCACCCGGCCAGTCCTGGGCCCGGCTGCATCGCGGGTTCAGGAAAGGATCGCGCTTCGCTCGCGGCGCGAAGAAGCAGACTGCGACGCTTGCTCGCTCCGCGCTCAGGGGCAGAGCCGTTCGCGGCCGATCCAATCCGAGCCCGGCGGGGGCCGGCGGGTGGGTTGCCGGCCGCCGACGCACTCTTCGGGTCTGATTCCCCCGGTTCGCCCCGGCGCGCTCGAGGCGACCGCGGAGAGCATCAGCGGCACCGGGTTGATCGGCGTGTCGTAGTGGCGCACCTCGAAATGCAGGTGGGGGCCGGTCGCGTCGCCGGTCTGGCCGACGTACCCGATTCGGGTTCCGCCGACCACGTTCTCGCCGACGTGGGCGGTGATCCGCGACATGTGCCCGTACCAGCTCGTGTAGCCGAGGCGGTGCTGGATAACCACCAGGTTGCCGTAGCCGCCGCCGTTGTACGCGGCGTAGATCACCGTTCCGACACCGGCGGCGCCGATCGGCGTGCCTTCCGGGTCCGGGATGTCGACCCCCGTGTGGGTGTAGCCGTTGCGCGGGGCGCCGAAGGGGTCCCCGATCGGGCCGGGGACGGGACGCAGGAACCGCACCGGCCCGGTCGGCGTGCCTGTGTTGTCGCCGCCCGCTCCGGTCCGCAACGAGCGGATCGTGACCGGGCCGGCGAGGCCGTCGACGCCGATGCCGGCCGCCTCCTGCGCGCGCACCACCGACGCCCTCGTCAGCGGGCCGAAGAGGCCGTCGGCGCGGCCGGGGCCACGGCCGGCGCGCTGGAGCAGGAACTGGAGCGCGGCGACGTCCCAGCCCCGGTCGCCGTAGCGCATCACCCTGCTGCCGAGGCCGGGCCTTCCGCGCCAGCCGAGGGCCCGGCGCGTTTCGGGGCCGGCGATCCCGTCGACGCGCAGGCCGCGGCGGCGCTGGAGGGCGCGGACCCCATGGCGGGTCAGCGGCCCCCTGATCCCGTCGACGAAGCCGTTGTACAGATGCAGCTCCTTGAGCGCCGACTGCAGGGCGGCGACTCGGGCGGGGGTGCTCGCCTCAGCGGGTGGGGCGACGCTGACGGCGAGGACGGTCGCGAACAGGAGCGCCGCCGCTCCGATACCTCGGATCCGGCGCATCCCGAATACTGGGTAGCACCTCCCGCCCCGGTTTCCGCAACTTCGGTTGCACCCGCGGCTCGCCGGGGCGGGCCGCGGTGCGCCTGCGGGTCAGCTCTGGAACGCCTCGGCCTGGCGGTTGATCACCGACTGGTCTTCGATCGCCCGGGGGTCGCGCTGTTCGAGCTCGTCGGCGTCATGGACAGCCCATCCGACCCGCTCCACCAGCTGCGCCGAGAAGTGGGCGGACTCGAGATCGCTCGTGGCAATCCGCTCTCGATAGACGACCTCGCTCTGGGGGGCCTCTGGGACGTCGGCAACTACGAGTATCTGCGGCATGGATCCTCCTGGGTCGAGTTCGCCAAGGCTCGCGGCCCTTGTTTTCCCGAGGATCAACCTCCCGTAAAGATCCGGTGAAAACTCTGAGAACGACCTAGACTGTCGGCGATGCTGTCTCGTCGGATCGTGATGACCGCCCTGGCGGCCCTCGCTGCGCTTCTCGGCACCGGGGCCGCGGCTTCCGCAGCTCCTGTGATCGACGGGCAGTTCCCCCTGGCTTCGCCGGTAGAAACCAATACGAAGATCGCATCCGGCTCCGACGGGAACATCTGGGTCGTGGTGCACGGCGTCGAAAACGACGTCGCTCGCGTCACCCCGGCCGGCGAAGTCACCGAATTCGAACTCGAAAACATCGAACAGCTGTCGGGCATTGCACCGGGGCCGGAAGGAAAGATCTGGGTCACCGCGACGGGCAAGGTCGCTTCCTTCTCACCGTCCGATCCGAAAGCGAGCCAGGTGTTCACGAACAACGACGTCACCTCGAACGCCCCGATCGTCGCTGGGCCCGATGGCCAGATGTGGGTTGCGGCGAGCAACAACGTCGTCCACTTCTCGCCCGCCGATCCCGAAGGATCCAAAGGCTCATTCCCCGTTGAAGGCCTCCAGCCGAGAGACATCGATGTCGCCGGCTCGCTGATCGTCGTCGCCGACGCCGGCAAACCCCGGATCGTCACCCTGACCACCGCCGGCGCCGTCCAGCCTGACTTCGTGATCGGCCACGAAGGGGTGGGCGCAGCGCAGGGCGTCGCGGGAAGCCCGTCGGGGCAGATCGCGTTCTCCGACCCAGGAGCCAGCCCCGAGAGCATCGGCCTGATCACGCCGCCCAGCCCGGCCCAGGAGTTCGAACGCGACGGCGATCCGTTCGGAGTCGCCCTCGGGTCGGACAAGGCGTACTGGATAGCCCTGTTCGGGGGGGCCGGCCAGCCAGGTGTCGAGAGGTTGACGAGCACCGGCGAGCACACCTATCTCGGCGGCCTCAAACCGGGTTTCGGCGCCCGACAGATCACAGCCGGACCGAACAACACGATGTGGATGACGGCCGAAAACAACGTCGAAAACGAATTTGAGGTCGTCCGGATCAGCGGGCTCGAACCGCCCGCGGCTGTCCCGATCAGCGGCACTCCGGCGCCGAAGCCGAAAGCGCCCGAGACGAAGATCTCAAAGGGACCGAAGAAGACGGTCAAGACCCGAGGCCAGAAGGCGAAGGTCACCTTCAAGTTCAGCTCCCCAACTGCCGGCGCGGGCTTCGAATGCGCCCTGGTGAAGACGAAGAAGAAGGGCAAGGGCAAGAAGCAGCCGAAGCCCAGCTTCAAAAGCTGCAAATCGCCGAAGAAGTACAAGTTGAAGCCGGGGAAGTACAAGTTCAGCGTCCGCGCCGTCCTCGCCGGCGTCGCCGACCCCTCACCGGCTACCAAAGCCTTCAAGGTCGTCCACGTCAAGCGCTGAGCTACGGCCCTACGCGTAGAGGCCGGCGATCAGAAGGGCGAACAGCCCGACCGCGATCCCGAGCATGCCGAGGGCACGCCTTGCCGGGTTCCCCGGCAGATCGGCCTCGAGGCCGAAGAGGAAGCCGGCGATCCCGATCAGGCCGAGCAGCGGCCGCCAGCTTCCCGCCAAGGCGAGAGCAATAGCGGCCACCGTTCCCACCGCGACAATGAGCAGGCCAAGTTGCCGATGACCTCGCCGTGCGAGGCCGACCCCCACGCACAGCGCAACGATCGGCGCGAACACCACCAGCTCGCCGGCCACGTCCATGGCCACCTCATCGGCGGATCGGAGGCGCTCTTTTAGATCAGGGCCCGTCCTCCACGCGTTCGATCCGTGCCCAGGCTTCTTCCCGCGATTGGCCGAACGGCGGCCAGACCCGGCGCGGCGGGTCGACGCTGAGGCGACGTGGTTGGCGCTGTTCCACCAGATCGTGCGACGACGCAGACGCAGCAAGAGTCATCGCGAAGGCGAGAGAAGCTCCGACCAGGAGACTTGCCCGCATTGCTCTCCTACGCGCCGATCAGCTCGATCCGGTAGCCGTCGGGGTCGCGGACGAAGCAGATGCGGTGGCCCTCGGTGCGGCCGCCGGGGCGGTAGGGCGGCTTTTCGGGCTCGATGCCCTTCTCGGCGAGGCCGGTGAGGGTCTCGTCGAGGTCGTCGACGAGGAGGGCGATGTGGTTGTAGCCGGTGCCGTGCTCGTAGGAGTCGACCCCGTGGTTGTAGGTGAGCTCGAGCATGTCGCCCTGGCCCGGCATGCCCATGAAGACGTTGATCGCCTCGTCGCCGATCGGCATCCGCCGACGCTCCTCGAAGCCGAGCTTCTCGTAGAACTCGACCGAGCGGTCGATGTCGCCGATCCGGTAGCAGGTGTGGAGGAAGGTGGCGATCTGCCCAGGCTAGCCGAGCCACCCGGCCGATGGGTTCGAACGCGCCGATCTCGGGAATACTGTCCCCTCGATGTCTGAGCCGACGAAATCCGTGGCCATCCATGGCCGCCGGATCGCGTACAGCAGCGAAGGCACGGGCCCCGTCCTGCTGTTGATCCACGGGATGGCCGGCACCTGCGAGAGCTGGCGGGAGGTCATTCAGCCCCTCGCCCGCGACCACACGGTCATCGCCCCCGACTTTCCCGGCCATGGCGGCTCGGCTCCCGGCGGGGGCGACTACTCGATCGGAGGGCTGGCGGCAGGCCTTCGCGACCTCCTGCTCACCCTCGGCCACGAGCGGGCGACGCTGGTCGGGCACTCGCTCGGCGGCGGGGTCGCGATGCAGTTCGCCTACCAGTACCCGGAGATGGTCGAACGCCTGGCGCTGGTCTCGAGCGGAGGCCTCGGGCCCGAGGTGACCCCGATACTCCGTGCGGCCGCGCTTCCGGGAGCCGACGTCTTCATCTCCACGACGGCCGCCCCGGCGGCACGGATCGGCTCTGTGATCGGCCGGGGTCTGGGCCTCGTCGGGCTGCGTCCCGGCACCGACGTGGCCGAGGTCGCCCGCGGCTACGCCTCGCTCGCCGACGCCGACCGTCGCGCCGCGTTCCTGGCGAGCGTCCGCGCGGTGATCGGGACCGGCGGCCAGCTGATCGACGCCGCCGACCGCCTCTATCTCGCGGAGGGCCTTCCGGTTCTGATCGTCTGGGGGTCCCGC
>DATAOP010000079.1:0-23147 GCA_036265675.1 Solirubrobacterales bacterium | reverse complement strand
GGTCATCGGGGCAGGTTACTCACGTGTTACTCACCCGTTCGCGGCTTTGCCCCAGGGCAAGCCCTGGTTCGTCGCACCACTTGCATGTGTTAAGCACGCCGCCAGCGTTCGTCCTGAGCCAGGATCAAACTCTCCGTGAAGAACTACTTACAGAGAGTCGTCATGCCTGACTGCGGCCACCGTGTACACAAACGCGGTGGCCGGCATGACGGGTAAATCAAGTCCACCCGGCACGCTGACGGGCCGAGTGGATCGGGCTCAAACAATCCACAGACCCGTGGGCCTGCGGAGTGCACGCTGCTCAGTTTTCAAAGACCGCTGCGTCTCTGGCGGCGGGACTCGCCGCTCTTCACGCACGGGTCGGGCCCAGGGCCCTTCCCAGAGGGACCGAAGAGTATAGCGCCGAAGGGGCCTCGTGGCTAGGCTCGCGCACGCAGGCGCCGGAAGCGCCGCTTTCCGACCTGGAGGACCCTACCGTCGAGCTCGGCCGGGTCGAAGTCGAGGCGGTCGGCCCCGATCGGCTCGCCGTCCAGCCTGACGCCCCCCTGCCCGATCAGGCGCCGCGCCTCGCTCGAGCTCATCTCGAACAGGCCGCCCATCAGCCGCGGCATGTGGACCTGGCCGGCGTTCGGCCCGACGTAGGGCCCGACCGGCGCCTCCTCGAGGTCGGCGGGCAGCTCGTGGTCGACGAACAGGCGGTTGAAATGGTCCTCGGCGGCGGCCGCGCCGTCATCCCCGTGGTAGCGGGCGACGAGCCGCCGCGCGAGGTCGCGCTTCGCCTCGTTGGGCGGGCCGGACGGGACCTCCTCGCCGAGGAGGAGCCGGAAGTACTCGGACATCGCCTCGTCGGGAACCCTCATCAGCCGCCCGAACATCTCCTCCGGTGGATCGGTGACCCCGACGTAGTTGCCGAGCGACTTGCTCATCTTCTGCTCGCCGTCGATCCCGACCAGGATCGGCAGGGTCATGATCGACTGCGGCGGCTGCCCATAGGCGGTCTGCATGTCGCGGCCGAACAGGAGGTTGAATTTCTGGTCGGTGCCACCGACCTCGATGTCGGCCTCGATTGCGACCGAGTCGTATCCCTGGAGCAGCGGATACAGCAGCTCGAGGGCGGCGATCGGCGCCCCGGCCGCCATCCGCTTCTGGAAGTCGTCGCGCTCGAGCAACCTCGCAACCGTGGTCCGGGAGAGGAGCGACAGCAGCTCCTGGGAGTCCATCCGCAGCCACTCGCTGTTGAAGCGGACCTCCGTCCGCTCCGGGTCGAGCACCCGGAAGGCCTGCTCCTGGTAGGTCGCGGCGTTGGCGGCGATCTCCTCGGCGGTCGGCAGCGGCCGCTGGCTCGAGCGGCCGCTCGGATCGCCGACCTGGGCGGTGAAGTCGCCGACGATCAGGACCACCTTGTGGCCGGCCTCCTGGAACTCGCGCAGCTTGCCGAGGACGACCGTATGGCCGAGATGGATGTCGGCCGTGGTCGGGTCGATGCCGAGCTTCACCCGCAGCGGCCTGCCCTCCCCGAGCTGCTCCTCGAGCCTCCCGGCGGGCAGGATGTCGACGGCATTGCTCCCCAGATCCATAGCGGGGCAATGCTAGACTGCCGCCTTCGCTCGGCGGCCCGCGGCCGAGCCGACCTCTTCGATGGTGCCACTTGGACTAAAGCCTCGCCGGCGAGGTGGCAAGGAGCCGCCCCCGGCGACGAAGCCCGCACCGGAGAAGCCGGCGAGACCACGGCTGAAGAAGCTGCGGATCCTCTTCGTGCTTCTCGGCCTCGGCGTGCTCGGCCTCTTCTCCTTCGTGTTCGGGATGATGGCCGCGGTCTCCCAGGACCTCCCCGCGATCTACAACTTCGCCCAGTACAAGGCCGCCCGGAACAGCGTCGTCGTCGACGCCGACGGCGAAGAACTCGGGACCCTGACCAGCGACCAGAACAAAGTCCTGCTCACCTCGGGGCAGATCTCGCCGAACATCAAGAACGCGGTGGTCTCGATCGAGGACAGCCGCTTCTACGAGCACAGCGGCGTCGACTTCCGCGGCATCGGTCGCGCCCTCATCCACGACATCCTCAGCCAGAGCGCGGAACAGGGGGCCTCGACGATCACCCAGCAGTTCGTGAAGCAGGCGCTGGAAGCGGAAAGCAGCCGGACGATCCTCGAGAAGTTCCGCGAGGCCGCGCTCGCCTACCGGCTCGAGCGGCACTGGAGCAAGGACAAGATCCTCACCGAGTACCTCAACACCGTCTATTTCGGCGAGGGTGCCTACGGAATCGAGGCTGCGGCCCGCACCTACTTCGGTGCCGCCCACCCCGGCTGCGGCACCAGGACCGAGCCCTGCGCGGCGGTGCTCGAGCCCTATGAGGCAGCGACGCTGGCGGGAATCATCCAGTCGCCGTCGGCCTGGGACCCGAAGATCTACCCCGAAAACGCCCTCGCGCGCCGCAACCTCGTGCTCGAAAAGATGTACGAACAGGACTACATCTCGCACGAGCAGATGGTCGAAGGCCGGCAGCACGCGCTGCCGGCGCCGAGCAGCATCGAACCACCGACGTTCGAATCGAAGGCGCCCTACTTCGTCGCCTACCTGCGCCAGCAGCTGCTCGAACGGTATGGGGCCTCGAAGGCGTTCTACGGGGGGCTGGAGGTCAAGTCGACGCTCGACCTGAAGCTGCAGGAAGCGGCCGAAGAAACGGTCGCCTCCTACCTCGGGTACCTGCCGGCGACCGCGTCGGTGGTCGTGATCGACAACCGCAACGCGGCGATCAAGGCGCTCGTCGGCGGCACCGATTTCAAGGAAGCGCCATTCAACCTCGCGACCCAGGGCCGCCGCCAGCCCGGGTCATCGATCAAGCCCTTCACCCTGCTGACCGCGCTCGAAGAGGGGATCTCGCCCTCGACGACCTACGAATCCGCGGTCCAGGAATTCCACTTCGGCAAGCATGGCGCCGAAACCTTCGTCGTCCACAACGACGAGGACTCCTACCTCGGGTCCTGCTCGATCGAATGCGCGACGACGTACTCCGACAACACGATCTACGCCCAGCTGGGCCTGGAAGGGCTGGAAGGCAAGACGGTCGAGGACCGGACGCGCTCGATCGCGAGGACGATTCACGAGGCCGGCTACAAAGACCCGATCTCGACCAACCCGGCGATGGTCCTCGGCGGGCTGAAGGAAGGCGTCAGCCCGCTCGGCTGGGCCTACGCCTACATGACGATCGGCAACAACGGGGACCGCGTCAGCGGCACCCTCGCCCCGGTACCCGGGGACAGCCCCGTCGCCTTCACCGAAGTGACCGACAAGGACGGGCACGTGATCAAAGGCGGCGACAACGACTCGATCCATACCCAGGCCTTCGAACAGGGGACGGTCGAAGAAGAGAAGCGGATCCTCGAAACCGTCGTCTCGTCGGGTACCGGAACCAACGCCCAGATCGGCGCCGAAGGCCAGTGGGGCAAGACTGGAACGACCGAGAACAACGGCGACGCCTGGTTCTGCGGCGGCATCGAAGACCAGGTCACGGCCTGCGTCTGGGTCGGCTACCCGGACTCGACGACGCCGATGACCACCCTCTACAACGGGGGACCGGTGATGGGCGGCACCTTCCCGGCCCTGATCTGGGCCGGCGTGATCTCGGCCTGGCAGGACATCACCAGCGAACGGGCGGCGGAAGCGAAGGCCAAGAAGGAGGCCGAACAGAACGGGGAAAAGGCCGAATCCTCCGCCGAAGAAGGCTCGGAAGAATCCGAAGGCACCTACGTACCCCCCACCACATACTCCGAACCCGAAGAAGCCGCGCCCGAAGAAGCGCCTGCGCCGGAACCTGAAGCTGCCGAACCCGAAGAAGCCGCGCCCGCTCCCGAAGCGGCGCCGGAAGAAGCCGCGCCCGAATCGAGCGGCGGGGTCAGCGGCGGCGCCGCGGCTCCCGGCTGATCAGCCCGGAGGCGCCGGCTTCGACACGTGGGCGTTGCCGGCGAGGCAGAAGCGCCAGGGCCGCTCGACCGCTTTCGTGATCCCGATCCGCGGCCCGGTGACGATCGCGCCGTTCCATCCGGAAGGGCGCGGGAGGAGCAGGAAGGGATCCATGGTCAGCTCGGCGCCGTTGGCGTCGAGGCCGACGCCGAGCGCCTCGGTCAGCTTGCCCGGCCCCGAGCAGAGCTCGACGTCGGTGCGAACGCGCCGGCGCTCTCTCATCACGGCGAGGCCGCGGGTGGGCTCGATCGCCCGGATCAGGACCGCCGCCGCCTCCCCGTCGGGCTCGGCGACGAAGTTGAGCAGGCTGTGGATCCCGTAGGACAGGTAGACGTAGGCCCGCCCTGGGGCTCCGAACAGGACCTCGGTCCGTTTGGTCAGGCCGACATAGGCATGGCAGGCCGGGTCGTCGCGCTCGTAGCTCTCGGTCTCGACGATCACGCCGCCGCGGCCCTCGTAGAAGAGTCGACACCCGATCAGGTCGCGGGCGACGGCGTGGACGGAGCGATCGAAGAAGTCGACGCCGAGTCGCTCCTCGCTCATCGCTCCTCCGCCAGTCGCGCCTCGACCGCGGCGATCGTCTCCCGCGCCTGCTTGAGCTGGGCGGAGACGGCCTCGGACCCGGTCCCGCCGGCGATTCGCTTCGACTCCAGCCAGCTCTCGCGGCTGAGCACCTCGTAGTAGGAGTCGTCGAGCAGCTCCGAGCGCTCCCGGAGCTCCTCCGGCGTCAGGTCGGAGAGCTGCTTGCCCTGCTCGACCGCGTCGCGGACCAGCCCGCCGACGACGCCGTGCGCCTCGCGGAACGGCATCCCCTTCCGGACCAGGAGGTCTGCGACCTCGGTCGCCGCCAGCATCTCGTCCCCCGATGCCGCCTCGAGCCGGGCGCGGTCGAACTCGATCCCGGCGAGCATCCCCTCCGCCGCCTCGAGACAGAGCTCGACCGTGTCGATTGCGTCGAACAGCGGCTCCTTGTCCTCCTGCATGTCCTTGCTGTAGGTCAGCGGCAGCGCGTGCATCGTCCCGAGCAGGGAAAGGAGGTCGGCGGCGACCCGCGGGGCCTTCGCCCTGAGCAGCTCCGCCGAGTCGGGATTCTTCTTCTGCGGCATGATGCTCGACCCCGAGGAGAACGACTCGTCGAGCTCGCAGAACCCGAACTCGCTGCTCGACCAGATCACGAGCTCCGACCCGAGCCGCGAGAGGTGCATCGCCGCGGTCGACGCGGCACTGAGGTAGTCGAGGACGAAATCGCGATTGGACGCGCCATCGATCGAGTTGGCGCTGAAGTGCTCGAAGCCGAGGTCGTCGGCGACCGCGCGGCGGTCGATCTCCCAGTTGACGCCGGCGAGGGCGCCCGATCCGAGCGGCATCACCGAGGCGCTGTCGAGGGCGAACTGGAAGCGGAGGACGTCGCGGGCGAGCATCCAGAAGTAGGCGAGGAGGTGGTGGCCGAGGTAGACGGGCTGGGCCCGCTGGAGGTGCGTGTAACCGGGCATCGCCCAGTCGCGGTGGTGATCGGCGAGACCGAGCAGGCGCGACATGCATCCGCCGCAGAGCTCGATCGCCCGCAGCGAGTGCGCCTGGACGATCATCGCGACGTCGGTCGCGACCTGGTCGTTGCGGGAGCGGCCAGTGTGGAGCTTGCCGGCCAGCGCCCCGATCTCGCCCTCGAGCAGACGCTCGATCGCCATGTGGATGTCCTCGTCTGAGTCCTCGAACTGGAAGCCGCGCTCGCCGATCCTGGACCGAACCCGTTCGAGGCCGGCGTCGATCTCAGCCCTCTCCTCCTCGGTGAGGACGCCAATCCGCTCCAGGGCCCGGGCGTGTGCCTGCGACTGGTCGATGTCGTACGGCGCCAGCCGCCAGTCGAACTCGAGCGAGCGGTTGAGCCGCCAGAAGCGGGGATCGGGGTCTTTGCGGAACCGTGACATCACAACTGTCGCGCCTCAGCGTATTGCCGCCGCCAGCGCCTGGCAGACGCGCTCCACCTGGGCGTCCGTCATCTGCGGAAAGAACGGCAGAGCCAGCGAACGACGTGAGGCCTCCTCCGCTATCGGGAAGTCGCCCTCGCCGTAGCCGAGCTCGCGCAGATGCGGGAACAGGTGGATGCAGGGCATGTAGGCCTTGGAGGCGATCCCGTGCTCGGCGAGCCGCGTGATCGTCGCATCGCGGTCGGCAGCGGCGGGGAGCCGCACCGGATAGACGAACCAGCCGCGGCGCTCGTCTCCGCGGCCGGGACTTGGCGGCTCGACGCCCTCGACGGCGGCGAGGCTCTCGGCATAGCGGGCGGCGACCGCGGCCCGGCGCTCGAGCATCGCGTCGAGCTTCTCGAGCTGAGCGACCCCGATCGCGGCGGCGACGTCGGAGAGCCGGTAGTTGAAGCCGAGGCGGGCGTGGTCGAGCCAGCCCATGTCCTGCGAGCGGCCCTGGTTGCGCTCGCTGCGCAGTCGCGCGGCGGTGTCGCCGCTGTCGGGGATCAGCATTCCGCCCTCGCCTGTCGTCAGCTGCTTGTTGGCGTAGAAGCCGAAGGCCGCGAGGTTGCCGCGCGCCCCGACCCGCCTGCCGTCCGAATCGACCGCCCCGAGCGCCTCGCAGGCGTCCTCGAGGACCCCGAGGCCATGCCGCGACGCGGTTCGCTCGAGCTCGGCCATCGCCGCCGGCGCGCCGAAGATGTGGACCGGGAGGATCCCGACCGTGCGCTCGCCGACAGCGGCGGCCGCGGCATCCGGATCGATGTCGAGCGACTCGGGCTCGACGTCGCAGAAGGCGGGCCTGACCCCCTCGTAGAGGAGGCAATTGGCGGAGGCGACGAAGCTCAGCGGGCTGGTCAGGACCTCGTCGCCCTCGCTCCAGCCGAGCGCCCGGACCCCGAGGTGAAGGGCGGTCGTCCCGCTCGAGACCGCGACCGCGTCCCCGACCCCGAGCCACTCGGCGAACCCGCGCTCGAAGCGCTCGACCAGCGGGCCCAGCGAGAGCCGCCCCGAACGCAGGACCTCGAGCACCAGCTCCTCCTCGCGCGCGTCGACCTCCGGGCGGGCGAGCGGGATCGGGTCGGTTTCCGGCCCTTCGCTCATTCTTGGAAGGCGTACTCCAGCGAGTCGACGAGCGCCTCCCAGGAGGCCTCGATGATGTTCTCCGAGACGCCGATCGTCCCCCACTCCCGCTCGCCGTCGGAGGAGTCGAGCAGGACGCGGGTGATGGCGCCGGTGCCGTGGCTCTCGTCGAGGATCCGGACCTTGTAGTTGGTCAGCTCGATGTCGGCGAGGTGCGGATAGCGGTCGACGATCGCGCCGCGCAGGGCGCGGTCGAGCGCGTTGACCGGGCCGTTGCCCTCGGCGACCCGCAGGTATCTCTCGCCGTCGACCCTGACCCGGATCGTCGCCTCGGTTTCGACCCGGCCGTCGGCGCGCTTCTCCGTCGTCACCCGGAAGCTCTCGAGCTCGAACAGGGGCCGGTAGCTGCCGGCCTCCTCGCGCAGCAGCAGCTCGAACGAGGCCGGTGCCGCCTCGTAGTGGTAGCCACGGTGCTCGCGCTCCTTCAGCCGGTTGACCGCTCGTCCGGCCGCCTCGTCGTCGATCTCGAGCCCGGCCCGCTCCGCCTGGGTCCGGATCGTCGCCTTGCCCGAGAGCTCCGAGGGAAGGACTTCGCGGTCGTTGCCGACCGCCGCCGGGTCGAGATGCTCGAATGTGCGCGCGTCGGCGGCGACACCCGCAGCGTGCATCCCCGCCTTGTGGGCGAAGGCGTTGCGGCCGACGTAGGGGGCGTCGGCGTCGGGGGTCAGGTTGCAGAGCTCGTCGAGGTAGTGGGCGGTCGGGGTCAGGCTCTCGAGTTGCTCGTCGCCGACCACATCGAACCCCAGCTTGAGCTGCAGGGCGGGAAGGATCGAGGCGAGGTTGGCGTTGCCGCAGCGCTCGCCGTAGCCGTTGACCGTCCCCTGCACCAGCCGTGCGCCGGCCGAGACCGCGGCGAGCGAGTTGGCGACCGCGCACTCGGCGTCGTTATGGGTGTGGATCCCGACCTCGACCGCGTCGCCGAGCTCGGCGACCACGGCCGCCGTCGCCTCGCCGACGAACTCGGGCAGGTTGCCACCGTTGGTGTCGCAGAGGGTGACGTTCTCGGCACCGGCGTTCGCGGCGGCGCGAGCGCAATCGATCGCATAGGAAGCGTCGTCGCGGTAGCCGTCGAAGAAGTGCTCGGCGTCGAACACCACCCGCTTGCCCTGTTCGCGGCAGAAGGCGACCGAGTCGGCGATCATCGCCAGGTTCTCCTCCGGCGAGACGCGAATCACCTTCTCCAGGTGGAGCCCCCAGCTCTTGCCGACGAGGCACGCAACCGGCGCGAAGCACTCGACGATCGTCCGCAGCGCCTCATCGTCCCCGGCGGCGACGTCGCGGCGGCGGGTCATCCCGAACGCGGCGATGGTCGAGTTGGCGAGCTCGACCTCCGCGAGCCGCTCGAAGAGCTCGGCTTCCTTCGGGTTCGAGCTCGGGAAGCCGGCCTCGATGTAGTGGACGCCGAGCGCGTCGAGCGCCTCCACCACCTTCAGCTTCTCCTCGACCGAGAGCGACATGCCGGGCCCGCCCATGCCGTCGCGCAAGGTCGTGTCGTAGAGCTTCACCTGTTCCATCTGCTGCCTTTCGATTCGAGGGATCGGGGAGTGGGCATGGGAGCCCGCTTGCGCGGCGCAGCCGCGCCAGCCGCTAGGCGGCTGCGGTAATTCGCCCGATTGCCTCGAAACTGCGCAACATTCAGGAACTGACCTTACTCGGTTCGTCCGCCTGGTTCGGCACCTCGACCGGGTCGAGCCACTCGAGGTACTCCTCGGCCCGGCCGCAGAGCGCGTCCTCGAACTTGGCCTGGATCACCTTCGTGATCTCCCCCGGCTCGCCGAGCTCGTGGTCGTCGACCGACCGCACCGGGACGAGCTCGGCGGCGGTCCCGGTCAGGAACATCTCGTCGGCGAGGTACATCTCGGCGCGGGCGATCGAGCGCTCCTCGACCTTGTAGCCGAGGTCGAGCGCGATTTGGATCACCGACGCCCGGGTGATCCCGTCGAGGATCGCCGAGGTGTGGCCGGGCGTGAACAGGGTGCCGTCGCGGACGACGAACACGTTCTCGCCCGAGCCCTCCGAGACGCAGCCGTGCTGGTCGAGAAGGATCGCCTCGTCGTAGCCGGCGTTGGCCGACTCGGTCTTGGCGAGGATCGAGTTCAGGTACTGGCCCGAGGCCTTGGCGTGCGGGATCAGGCTGTCGCCGGAGATCGTCCGCCATGACGAGACCTTGGTCCGGATCCCGTGCAGCTTGCTCTCCTCGCCGAGGTAGGCGCCCCAGGGCCAGACGGCGATGATCACCTCGATCGGGGCGCTCTGGGCGTAGAGCCCCATCTCGCCGTAGCCGCGGAACGCCAGGGGCCGGATGTAGCAGGAGCGGAGGCCGTTGCGGCGGATCAGCTCGTGCGTCGCCTGCCGCAGGTCCTCGGCCGAGTACGGAAGCTCGAAGTAATAGAGCTCGGCCGACTTCTCGAGCCGGGCGAGGTGCTCGCGGTGGCGAAAGACCGCCGGGCCGCGCTCGGTCTCATAGCAGCGGATGCCCTCGAAGACCCCGGTCCCATAGTGGAGCCCGTGGCTGAGCACGTGGACCTTGGCGTCCTCCCACCGTACGAACTCCCCGTTGTGCCAGATCAACTCAGCCGTATCCATTCTCACCACGTCCCGATGCTCGTCGAACAGGCTAAGGGACTTTACCGGCCAGCTCAGCGATGACCGCATCGGTCATCTCGTTGGTGCCGACCGTGCTCTCGCCTGCCGCGGCCAGATCGGCGGTGCGGAGGCCGCGCTCGAGGACCGCGTCGACCGCGGTCTCGACGCGCTCGGCCTCGTCGGCACGGTCGAGCCCGTGGCGCAGCATCATCGCCGCCGAAAGGAACGTCGCGAGCGGGTTCGCGATTCCCTGGCCGGCGATGTCGGGTGCCGAGCCGTGGACCGGCTCGAACAGTCCGGGGGCGCCGTCGGCTCCGAGGCTGGCGGAGGGGAGCATCCCCAGCGAGCCGGTGAGCATCGCCGACTCGTCGCTGAGGATGTCGCCGAACAGGTTCTCGGTGACGATCGTGTCGAAGTCCGCCGGGCGGGAGACGAGCTGCATCGCGGCGTTGTCGACGAGCAAGTGCTCGAGCTCGACGTCGGCGTAATCGCCGGCGACCCCGGTCACGACCTCGCGCCAGAGGCGCGAGGTCTCGAGCACGTTTGCCTTGTCGACCGAGGTCACCCGCGGGGTGCGGCCGTCGGACCCGGCGCGGCGGATCGCCGCCTCGAACGCGGTGCGGGCGATCCGCTCGATCTCGGCCGCCGAGTACTCGCAGTTGTCGTGGGCGGAATCGCCGTCGCGGCCGGAATCCCCGAAGTAGATCCCGCCGGTCAGCTCGCGGACGACGAGCAGGTCGGTGCCGGCGATCCGGTCCTCGCGCAGCGGGCTCGCGCCGACCAGCGCCGGGCTCGGCCGGACTGGTCGCAGGTTCGCGAACAGCCCCATCCCCTTGCGGAGTCCGAGCAAGCCCTGCTCGGGGCGCGGCGCATCGGGGTCGGTCGTGTCCCATTTCGGGCCGCCGACCGCGCCGAGTAGGACGGCGTCGGCGCCGCGGCAGGCCTCGAGGACCTCGTCGGTCAGCGCGACCCCGTCGGCGTCGATCGAGCAGCCGCCGAGCAGGCGCTCCTCGAATTCGAACTCTCCGAGGGATTCGAGCAGGCGTCGGGTCGCGGCGACGATCTCGGGCCCGATCCCGTCTCCCGGCAGGAGCACTATGCGTTTTGTGTCGCTCATGAATTAATTGCTCCCGCTTCGTTCGCTGCGCAGAGAATCAGATTTCGACTGCTTGCTCACTCCGCGGTCGCGGGCGCGGTCGCGTCGATGTTCAGCCGCACGTAGTCGAGGACGAGCGGCTTGCCCATCCGCTCCAGCACCTCGTTGACGAACCGGTCGCGGAGCTCCTCAGGCAGGACCCTCATGTACGGGCCGAGCGAGACCGTGCGCAGGAAGGCGAGCGGCTCCTCCGGCCGGACCTCCTTCGGTTCGAGCCAGCATCTGACGTCGACGAAGCCGACATCATCGAGGATCTCCGCGGTCTCATCGTCGCCGCGGAAGTTCCAGGCTTTCGGCACCTGCGCCATGTACTTCCCGTACTCGTCCTCCTGGGCGACGGAGAGGATGACCTCGGCGAGGCTGGCCACGTTTCCCCTGCCGCCGCACTGGGCGATCAGGCGGCCGCCGGGCGCCAGCGACGCCCGCAGGCGCGCGAACAGATTGTGGTGGTCCTTGACCCAGTGGAAGACCGCGTTGGAGAAGATCGCGTCGACCTTCTCTTCGAGTTCGAGCCTCTCGAGATCGCCCTGGCGGATGTCCGCCCGGGAGCCGAGGATCTCGCGAGCCTTCCTCACCATCTCCTCGGAGCCATCGATCCCGATCACGCGGCCATCTGGGAGGCGGTCGACCAGGACCTCGGTGACCCGGCCCGAGCCGCAGCCGGCGTCGAGCACCAGCTCGTCACCCTCGAGCGGCAGTCGGTCGAGCACCTCGAGCCCCCACCTGAACTGCGTCTCGGAGACGCGGTGGTAGACCTCGGCGTCCCACTCGCGCGGGCCGGTGTGGGAGGTCTCCGAAGAGGACACGGCTCAGAGCCCTGTGGTCACCGGGCCGCGCTCGGCGCCGCCGGCGCTCTCGAACTCGTCGATCGCGGTCGCGTTTTCGAGCGTGATCCCGATGTCATCGAGGCCATTCATGAGGCGGTACTTGACGTCGGGCTCGATCTCGAATTTGAAGACACCGGCGGTGCCGCAGCTGATCGTCTCGTCGTCGACGTCGATCCGGGCCTCCCCGGCCTCGGCGACCGCGCGGCAGTGCTCCTCGTCGAGGATCGCCGGCAGCAACCCGATCTTCGTGCAGTTGACGTAGAAGATGTCGGCGAAGGAGGGCGCGACGATCGCCCGGAAGCCGAAATCCTCGAGCGCCCAGGGCGCGTGCTCGCGCGAGGAGCCACAGCCGAAGTTGCGCCCGGCGACGAGAATCGGGTTCGGCTCGAGCTCGATCTCACCGGAGCGGATCCAGTCGTAGAAGAGGAACTCCCCGAAACCGGTCCGCTCGACCCGCTTCAGGAACTGCTTGGGGATGATCTGGTCGGTGTCGACGTCGGCCCGGTCCAGGACCGAGACGCCGCCCTCGATCACATCGATCGGTCTCATCTTCAGCTCCAATCCCTGATGTCGACGAAATGTCCCTCGATCGCGGCGGCGGCCGCCATCTTCGGGCTGACGAGGTGGGTCCTGCCGCCCTTGCCCTGGCGGCCCTCGAAGTTGCGATTTGAGGTCGAGGCGCAGCGCTCCCCCTCCATCAGGATGTCGGGATTCATCCCCAGGCACATCGAGCAGCCCGCCTCGCGCCACTCGAACCCGGCCGCCCGGAAGACATCGTGCAGGCCCTCCTCTTCGGCGGTCAGCTTCACCTGCTGAGACCCGGGGACGACCATCGCCCGCACCGAGTCGGCGACCCTGCGGCCGTCGACGAAGGAGGCGGCCTCGCGCAGGTCCTCGACCCGGGAGTTCGTGCAGGAGCCGATGAAGACGCGGTCGAGCGGGACCTCGGTCATCGGCGTGCCGGGGTCCAGCGCCATGTAGGCGAGCGCCCGTTCCGCCGACTCGCGATCGGCCGGCGAATCGATCGCCTGCGGGTCGGGAACCGAGTCGGTGACCTCGACGACCATGCCCGGGGTGGTCCCCCAGGTGACCATCGGCGAGATGCCCGAGGCGTCGATCTCGACCTCGGTGTCGAAGCTCGCTCCCTCGTCGGTGGGGAGCTCGCGCCAGCGGGCGACCGCGGCGTCAAAGTCCTCGGGCGCAGCCTCGCGACCTCGCACCCAGTCGAACGTCGTCTCGTCCGGCGCGATCATCCCGGCCCGGCCGCCGCCCTCGATCGTCATGTTGCAGATCGTCATCCGGCCCGGCATCGAGAGGCTCTCGATCGCCGGCCCGGCGTACTCGACCGCGTGGCCGACCATGCCGCCGGTGCCGAGCCGGCCGATCGTCGCCAGGATCAGGTCCTTGGGGGTGACTCCGGTCCCGAGCTCGCCGTCGTAGACGATCCGCATCGTCTTCGGCCGCTTCTGGACCAGGCACTGGGTGGCCAGCACGTGCTCGACCTCGGAGGTGCCGATTCCGAACGCCAGGGCGCCGAAAGCGCCGTGGGTCGAGGTGTGGCTGTCGCCGCAGACGATCGTGATGCCGGGCTGGGTGACCCCGAGCTCGGGCCCGATCACGTGGACGATGCCTTGGCGGTCGGACCCGAGCGAGTGGATCGGGATCCCGAACTCCTCGCAGTTGCGCTCGAGTGTCTCGACCTGGACCCGGGAGAGCCGGTCGGCGATCAGGCGCGCCGCCTTGGTGCCGTCGGTCGGCACGTTGTGGTCCGCGGTGGCCAGCGTCTTGTCGGGGCGGCGAACCTGGCGATTCGCCAGTCGCAGCCCGTCGAAGGCCTGCGGCGAGGTGACCTCGTGGACGAGGTGGAGGTCGATGTAGATGAGGCCGTCGGAGACCTCGTGGGCCTCCCAGATCTTGTCGAACATCGTCTTCGGCAAAACAGCCTCCTCTCTAGCTCCGCCTCAGTCCCGCCGCGATCACGGCCAGGAACCTCGCGTCATCGTCGCTTTCGTTCTCGAAATGGTGGGGAAGATCGGCGTCGAAGGTGACCGCGTCGCCCTCGCCAAGCTCGTGGCGGCTGCCGTCGACGACCAGGGCGACGGTCCCGCTGAGGACGACCGCAGTCTCGCGGCTGCCAGGCTCGTGCATCGGCGGGTCCTTCGCGCCGCCGGTCGCGGCGCCGGCCTCCAGCGTGTGCAGCGATACATCCGCGCGCTGGCCGGGCAGCGGCGGAGTCAACTCCTCGAACCGGTGGCCGCCGCGCCTAGAGCTGCGGCGACCCTGGCCGCGGCTGACGACGACGTGCTCGCCCTCGTCCAGCCGCAGCAACTGCGAGAGCGTCAGGTCGAGCCCGGCGGCGATCTTCGCCGCGACCGCGATCGTCGGGCTGGTCTCGCCGCGCTCGACCTGCGAGAGCATCGGGGCGCTGACCCCACTGCGCTCGGCGAGGTCGCGCAGCGACAGCCCCATCGCGTCGCGCAGCGCATGGACGCGGGCGCCGACACGATTGTCCTCGGTGGTCTGGTCCTGCTCGGTGGCGCGGATCCTCATTACGCTCGTACGTTATCACGTACAAGCGGGAAACCACATTGCTCGAGCCTCAGGCGGCGCCCATGGCTGCCTGCGCCTCGGCAAGTTTGGCCCGGATGGTGTCTAGGCCTTCTCCGAACTCGAGGAGCGGGTGGACCTCCCAGGTGACGAGTCCGAAGAGCGGGTAATCCGCCATCAGGGAGAGGGCATCGGCGTGGGAATCGACGTTGGCAACGCCGAATCCGCCACCCTCGAGGTATCCGTAGATGCAATCGAACGTTCCGTCGTCGACCTTCCCTTCGAGCCATGTGATCGAGGCATCGAACTGCTCGGGGGTTGGAGGCATCGGACCAGGCGTACCGCTGACGAAGTACTTCATCTCAACTCCTCCGAATCTTGGGGCTGCCTGCCTGCAGCGAGTATCCCACCGCGGGGCAGGCGGTCAAGGCCGGTCCGTTGTCGCGCTACGGCCCCGGGGTGCGCTCGACGGCGGCCTCGGCGGTCGCCGCCTCGGCTTCGCGCACCGCGGCGCCCTCGAGGGCGTTCGACAGTGCTCGCACGTAGGCGCGCGCCGAGGCCTCGAGGATGTCGGTGGCGACGCCCTGGCCGGTCGCCAGACGGCCGGCGACTCGCAGCATCACGGTGACCTCGCCGAGGGCGTCCTCTCCACCGGTCACGGCCTCGACCGTGTACTGGCGGAGCTCGCACTCGGTGTCGACCGCCTTCTGGATCGCGAGGAAGATCGCGTCGATCGGCCCGTCGCCGCCGGACTCGCCGACCGCCTCCTCGCCGGAGGGCAGCTTCACCGCGACCCGGGCCAGCGGCTCGCGCCGCGACCCGGCCTCGACCTCGAACCAGGCCAGGTCATGGGCGTCCTCGCGCTCGCGCATCTCGTCGGAGACGATCGCCTCGAGGTCGAGCGCCGTGACCTGCTTCTTGCGGTCGGCGATCTCCTTGAAGCGCTTGAAAGCGGCGTTCAGGGCATTGCCCTCGACCTTGAATCCGAGCTGCTCCAGCGCGTCGCGCAGCGCGTGGCGGCCGGAGTGCTTGCCGAGCACGATCGAGTTCGACTCGAGGCCGACCTCGGTCGCGTCCATGATCTCGTAGGTCGTGCGCTCCTTCAGCACCCCGTCCTGGTGGATGCCGGACTCGTGGGCGAATGCGTTGCGCCCGACAACCGCCTTGTTTGGCTGGATCGCGTACCCGGTCAGGCGCGAGACCATCCGGCTCGTCCGCGCCAGCTCGCGGCTGTTGACGCCGGTCGCCAGGCCATGGACGTCCTCGCGGGTGCGGACGAGCATCACGACCTCCTCCAGCGAGCAGTTCCCGGCGCGCTCGCCGATTCCGTTGATCGCGCACTCGACCTGGCGGGCGCCGGCCAGCAGACCGGCGTAGGAGTTGGCCACCGCCATTCCCAGGTCGTCGTGGCAGTGGACCGAGGTCTCGACCTCGCTCAGCCCGGGCACCAGCTCGTAGAGACGCCTGAAGTAGTCGGCGTACTCCTCCGGCGTCGTGTAGCCGACGGTGTCGGGGATGTTGATGACCGTCGCGCCCTCCTCGACCGCGATCGCGCAGACCTCGGCGGTGAACTCGACGTCGGCACGGGTCGCGTCCATCGGCGAGAACTCGACGTCCGGGCAGTAGGACTTGGCCAGCGCCACCGCAGCCCGGGCCTGGCCCTTGACGTCCTCGCGGTCGGTCTGGAGCTGGTGCTCGATGTGGATGTCCGAGGTCGAGATGAACGTGTGGATCCGCGGGCGCTGGGCGTCGCGGATCGCCCCCCAGGCGGCGTCGATGTCGGCCTTGTGGGTGCGGGCGAGGCCGCAGACGATCGGCCCCTCCACCCCGCGCGAGATCGCCTCGACGGCCTCGAAGTCGCCCGGCGAGGTGATCGGGAAGCCGGCCTCGATCACGTCGACGCCGAGCCTCGCCAGCTGCTGGGCGATCTCGACCTTCTCGGAGGTGTTGAGCGAGATCCCCGGCGACTGCTCGCCGTCGCGCAGGGTCGTGTCGAAGATATGGACGCGGTTTGCGTCGTTCGATGCTGGTGCCACTGGACCTACCTCCTTCTCGCTTTGACTCGAATGACCTTTCTCTCGCGGCTCACGCGCCGCCCAGCGCTATTCCCCCCGAAGGGGGAGGAGAAGGAGAAGCGCAAGGCTGTCGAGCCGGTGCGTCATTCGCTGAGCAGCTTAGCGCACGTCCCACCGGCCGCAATAAGCTGGACGCATGGAGTCCCGCGCAGGCGGAACGACACACCTCCCGTGGCTCGCCCTGATCGCGATGGGAGCCAGCGTCGTCGTCATCGCCAACGACTTCTCGGCGATCAACGTGGCGATCCCGACGATGGAGCAGGACTTCCACACGAACGTCAACACGATGCAGTGGGTGATCAACGCCTACGCGCTGACGTTCGGGGTGCTGATCGTGACCGGAGGGCGGCTCGCCGACATGTTCGGCCGCCGCCGGGCGTTCTTCGTCGGGACCGCGATCTTCGCCACGATGTCGGCCCTCGGCGGGGCCGCCCCGAGCGAGACCTTCCTGATCCTCACCCGGGTCCTGATGGGGGTCGGCGGGGCGCTGATGTGGCCGGCGATCCTCGGGATGACCTACGAGATCCTGCCCGAAGACAAGGCCGGCCTCGCCGGCGGGGTGATCATCGGCGCCGCCGGCCTCGGCAATGCGATCGGGCCCCTGGTCGGCGGAGTCTTCACCGACCTCCTGACCTGGCGCTGGATCTTCTTCGCCAACGTCCCCGTCGCCGTCTTCGCGGTGCTCGTCACCTATCGCTTCGTCCACGTCAAGGAGCCCGAGGTGGGCGAGCAGAGGCTCGACTACGCCGGCGTCTCGGCGATCTCGTTCGGCCTCGTCTCGCTGCTGATAGCGCTCGACCAGGTCGATGACTGGGGCTCGGGAAACTGGAAGACCATCGCCCTGCTGGCAATCGCGCTGGTCCTGATCCTCGCCTTCCTCCCGATCGAGCGCCGTGCCGGCGAGAGTGCCCTAATCCCCCGCGAGATCATGCGCAACGAGAGCTTCCGGGCGTCCTGCCTGGCGATCCTCTTCGTCTCGGCGACCTTCTTCGCCTCCCTCCTCTACCTGCCCCAGTTCATGCAGAAGCACCTTGGCTATGCACCGCTCGAGGCCGGTCTCGGCATGTTGCCGTTCCTCGCCACCTTCGCCCTCGTCTCGTTCGTGGCCGGGCCCCTCTACAACCGGCTTGGAGCGAAGCTGCTCGTGGTGGTCGGGGCCGCCTGCATCACGATCGCGCCGTTCGCGTTCTCGAGGGTCGACCAGGACTCCGGGTACGGCGCCCTGGTCGCGGGCATGATCATCCTCGGGATCGGGATCGGCAGCTTCTATCCGACCGCGACGACGGCGGGGGTGACGTCGGTCGACGAATCCCAGACCAGCCTCGCCGGCGGCATCATCTACATGTTCCAGATCGCCGGCGGCTCGATCGGCCTCGGCCTGACGACGACCGTCTTCTCGGCGCAGGACACGTTCATCGACGGGATCCAGGCAGCGTTCCGGCTCGACGCGATCCTCTCCCTGATCGGGTTCCTGATCGCGCTGCTCTTCGTCGGCGGTCGGATCTGGAGCCGCGGGCAGGAGGCGGAGGCGGCCGCGGAACCGA
The DNA here is from genome assembly GCA_036265675.1 of Solirubrobacterales bacterium. Taxonomy (GTDB): domain Bacteria; phylum Actinomycetota; class Thermoleophilia; order Solirubrobacterales; family 70-9; genus VRUE01. Next base: position 5,339 of record DATAOP010000079.1, on the reverse strand, counting down.
TCGCTACTTGATCTTGTTCTGGCCCGCGCCGCCGCGGGTGAAGTCGAAGCCCGGCCCGGAGAGGAGCGAGTCGTTTCCGTTGCCGCCGATCAGGACGTCGCTTCCCGGGCCGCCGATCAGGACGTCGTTGCCCGGCCCGCCCATGAGGTGATCGGGACCTGGGCCGCCGATCAGTTTGTCGTCGCCGGAGCCGCCGACCACCGCGTCGCGGCCGGTTCCGCCGCGGACCGTGACCGGGATCGTCACTCCGCGCGAGATCGTGATCCTGTCGTCGCCGCCGTCGGCGTTGACTTCGAAACCGGCGATCGGGGGCGCCGAACAGACCAGCTCGTTCGGGTTGCCCGCCGGGTTGATGCAGACTTCGCCGCCGACTTCGAGCGGGACGACCGAGTCGATCACGTAGCTGCGGCCGTCCGGGGTGAGCCAGATGTGGATCGTGTTCGAGGACGCCCCTCCGGCGAGGAGAACCGTGAACGACGCCGAGCCCCCAGCGCTCGCGGACGGCGCGAATGCCGCCACGATCGCGAACGAGATGACTATTGCCCACTTCATCGAAAGACCGATCCCTGTGCTCGGTTGCCGTCTGGCCTCCACTAGGGAAACAGGCCAACCCTGCCGACGTTGCGGAGGTCGCCTGCCGGGTGTACCGCCCTCACGGCCCTGGACCCTATCTAGAGGTCGACCGAGCGGCCGAGCGAGAACCCGTCGAGCTCGAGGATCTTCGAGATCGTCTCCTCGCGGACGGGCGCGTCGGTCGTCAGCGCCATCACCGCCTGCTCGCCGCCGGCCGAGGCGCCGACTGCGGCGGAGACGATGTTGACCCCCTGCTCGCCGAACACCGAGCCGACCCGGCCGATCATCCCCGGCTGGTCGGCGTAGCGGAAAACCGTGAGGTGGTCGGCGAACGGCAGGTAGAAGCTCTCGCCCCAGACCGAGACGAGGTAGGGCACGTTGCGTGGGCCGACCCCGGTACCCGAGACCCCGGCCTCCTGGTCGCCGACCCTGACCGTGACCAGCTCGGTGAAGTCCTCCGAGGCGGTGTCCTTGGTCTCGGTCAGCTCGATTCCACGCTCGTCGGCCATCTGCGGCGCATTGACGAGGTTCACCGGCTCCTCGGTGTGGCCCGAGAGCGCCCCGACCAGAACCGCGATCCCGAGCAGGCGGGTGTCGTGGGCGGCGAGCCGGCCGCGGAACTCGACGGCCACCCGCCCGGCCGAGCCGTCGCCGACCCCCTGGGCGAGGCGCCCGAGCTTTTCGCATAGCGGGACGAACGGCGCCAGCGCCTCCATCTCCTCCGGTCTGACGGCGGCGATGTTGACGGCGTTGGTGACGACGCCGCCGCTGAGCGCGGCGGTGACCTGTTCGGCGGTGACGATTCCGGCCCGGTCCTGGGCCTCGGCGGTCGAAGCGCCGAGGTGAGGGGTGACCACGACGTCGTCGCGGCCGAAGATCGGGTGCTCGGTGAACGGCTCCGACGGGAAGACATCGAGGGCGGCGCCGGCGAGCTTGCCCGACTCGAGGCCCTCGAGCAGGGCGTCGAGGTCGACGAGCTCACCGCGCGCGCAGTTGACGAGGCGCGCTCCGTCCTTCATTGCGGCGATCGACTCGGCGCCGATCAGGCCGACAGTTTCCGGAGTCTTCGGCACGTGGACGGTGACGATGTCGGCGGCGCCGAGGAGCTCCTCCATCTCCCCCGCCCCCTCGACGCCGAGCTCGCGGAAGCGCTCGGCGGAGACGAATTTGTCGTAGGCGATGACCTCCATCTCGAAGCTCTGTGCCCGCCTCGCGACGAGCTGGCCGATCCGACCGAAGCCGACGATGCCGAGCTTCTTGCCGTAGAGCTCGGTGCCCTTGAAGCGCGACCGCTCCCAGGCGCCGGCAACGAGGGTCGCCTGGGCCTGCGGGACGTTGCGGCAGAGCGCCAGCATCAGCGCCAGTGTGTGCTCGGCGGCCGCGACCGAATTCGATTCCGGAGCGTTGGCGACGACGATGCCACGCCTGGTAGCGGCGGGGATGTCGACGTTGTCGACCCCGGTGCCGGCGCGGCCGATCACCTTGAGGTTGTCGGCGCGGCCGATCAGGTCCTCGGTGACCTTCGTCGCCGAGCGGACCAGGATCGCGTCGTAGCCGCCGATCGCCTCTCGGAGCTCGTCATCGGACATCTCGAACCCGAGGTCGACGTCGAAGCTCTCGCGCAGCAGGTCGATCCCCGAGTCGGCGATCTTCTCCTTGACCAGGACCTTCACGCCCTCACCTCGGACACGTTCTCGATCACCCAGTCGACGCAGGCGGTGAGGGCCTCGACATCGGCGGGGTCGACGGTCGGGAACATCCCGACCCGGAGCTGGTTGCGGCCGAGCTTTCGGTAGGGCTCGACATCGACGATCCCGTTCGACCGCAACGCCGAGGCGAGCGCGGCGGCGTCGACGCCCTCCTCGAAGTCGATCGTCCCGACCACGAGCGAGCGCTTCGCCGGGTCGGCCACGAACGGGGTCGCAAAATCGGCCGCCTCCGCCCATCCGTAGAGGGCCTGCGACGAGGCGGTCGAGCGGCCGACGCACCACTCCAGCCCTCCTTCGGAGAGCATCCACTCGATCTGGTCGGCCAGCAGCAGCAGGGTGGCGAGCGCGGGTGTGTTGTAGGTCTGGTTCTTGCGCGAGTTTTCGATCGCCGTCGGCAGCGAGAGGAAGGCGGGTTGCCAGCGCCCCGCGCCGCCGTCGAGCTCTTCGGCGCGGGCGATCGCCGCCGGGCTCAGCAGCGCCAGCCAGAGCCCGCCGTCGGCCCCGAACGCCTTCTGCGGCGCGAAGTAGTAGGCGTCGGCCTCCGCCGGGTCGAGGGGTAGGCCGCCGGCGCCCGAGGTCCCGTCGATCAGGATAAGCGAGTCATCCGCGCCCTCGGGCCGGCGCACGCCGACCATGACTCCGGTCGAGGTCTCGTTGTGCGCCCAGGCGATCGCGTCGGCGGCGGGATCGGCGACCGGCTCGGGAGCGTCTCCGGGCTCGGCCTCGACCAGGATCGGGTCGCCGAGGAACGGGGCCGTCGCCGTCTCCTTGGCGAACTTCTGCGAGAACTCGCCATAGGTGAGATGGAGGGCGCGCTCGCGCACTAGCCAGGCGGCGGCGGTGTCCCAGAAGGCGGTGCTGCCGCCGTTGCCGAGCACGACCTCGTGGTCGTCGGGCAGGCGGAAGAGGTCGGCGAGGCCAGTGCGCACCGAGCCGACCAGGTCGCGGACGGGCGCCTGGCGGTGCGAGGTCCCCATCAGGTCGACCCGCTCGGCGAGCCTAGCCAGCGCCTCGGGGCGGACCTTGGAGGGACCGCATCCGAAGCGGCCGTCGGCCGGCTTCAGCTCGGCGGGGATCTCGGCTGTTTTCGTCGTCGCTGTCATCTGCGGGCGGGAGGCGACAGGTTATTGACCCGCGCGGGTGGACCCCGCCCCTGGTTTGGGCCGGTGGCATACGATGCGGGCCGATGGCCGAGGAGAGCGAGATCCAGGCGGTCGAGGGCGAGGGCTATGCCGTCGCCAACATCGACGACCTCGGCGAGGGTTGGGGTTTCCGCAAGGTCCGCAAGGGCCTCGGGGTCACCGCATTCGGGGTCAACGCAATCGTGATGCCGCCCTCCTACGAGACCGGCCGCCACTACCACGACGAGCAGGAGGAGCTCTACTTCCTCCATCGCGGGCGGGTCGAGATCGAATTCGGGGACGGGACGAGCCACGTCCTCGAGCCGGGCGGACTCGCCCGCGTGGACCCCTCGACCGTGCGCCGCCTACGCAACCTCAGCGACAGCGAGGACGCGATCTACGTCTGCGTCGGCGGCAAGGACGGGTACGTCGGCCGCGACGGGCAGATGCCCGAGGGCGAGACCCACCGCTAGGAGGTCTCGGCTCAGAAGTCCTGGTCGATCCAGGACATGGTGTCGCGGAGGTCCTTCCCGACCCCCTCGATCGGGTGCTTGGCACCCTCCTCCCTCATCCGCGAGAGGCTCTCGCCGCCAGCCCGATTCTCAGCGATCCACTCGCGGGCGAAGGCCCCCGACTGGATTTCCTCGAGCACCTTCTTCATCGCCGTCCGCGACTCCTCGCCGATCACCCGTTTGCCACGCGTCATGTCGCCGTACTCGGCGGTGTTGGAGATCGAGTAGCGCATGCCCTGGATCCCCTTCTCGTACATCAGGTCGGCGATCAGCTTCAGCTCGTGCAGGCACTCGAAGTAGGCGAGGCGCGGGTCGTAGCCGGCCTCGACCAGGGTCTCGTAGCCGGCGCGGACCAGCTCCGAGGCGCCGCCGCAGAGGACCGCCTGCTCGCCGAAGAGATCGGTCTCGCACTCGTCCTTGAAGGTCGTCTCGATGATCGCCGCGCGGCCGCCGCCGATCCCGGCCGCGTAGGCGAGGACGAGGTCGTGCGCGTCGCCGGTCGCGTCCTGATGGACGGCCATCAGGCAGGGGACGCCGTGGCCTTCCTCGAACTGGCGCCGGACCAGGTGGCCGGGGCCCTTTGGCGCGACCATCCCGACGTCGACGCCGGGGGGCGGCTGGATCTGCTCGAAGTGGATCGAGAACCCATGGGCGAACATCAGCAGGTTGCCGGGGGCGATCCCGTCGGCGATCTCGGCCTGCCAGACCTCGGCCTGCTTCTCGTCCGGCAGTAGGACCATGACCACGTCCCCGCGACTCGCCGCTTCGGCGATGTCGAGGACCTCGAGCCCGGCCTCCTCGGCCTTCGCCCGGCTCGAGGAGTCGGGGCGGAGGCCGACGACGACCTCGACCCCCGAGTCCTTCAGGTTCAGCGCGTGGGCGTGGCCCTGGGAGCCGTAGCCGAGGATGGCAACGGTCTTCCCCTCCAGCTTCGAGAGGTCGGCGTCCTTGTCGTAGAAGATGTCGTCGCTCTGCATGGACCGGCAGGCTAACGGAGCGCCCGCCCCGGCACCCGCACCGATCACGAGAGGGAACACGAATGCCCGCCACGATCTCCTACGACGACGACGCCGACCTCGGGCTGCTGAGCGGCAAGAAGGTCGCGATCCTCGGCTACGGGTCACAGGGTCACGCCCACGCGCTGAACCTGAAGGACTCGGGGGTCGACGTGATCGTCGGCCTGCGCGAGGGCTCGTCGAGCAAGGCGAAGGCCGAGGAGGCGGGGCTCACGGTGCTGCCGACGGGCGAGGCCGTCGCCGCGGCCGACATCGTCATGGTGCTGCTGCCCGACGAGCGGCAGGCCGACGTCTGGGAGACCGCGATCGGCGACGGGATCGCCCCCGGCAACCTGCTGCTCTTCGCCCACGGCTTCGCCATCCACTTCGAGCAGATCGTGCCGCCGCCCGGCGTCGACGTCGGCATGG
>DATAOP010000078.1:0-27760 GCA_036265675.1 Solirubrobacterales bacterium | reverse complement strand
CTCTCCCCTCCGCGACCGGATGCGGCTGGTCCCGATGACCCCGCATGTCCAGGAGTGGTACGGGATGGCCGACCTCCTGGTCTGCGCGTCCGACGTCGAGTCGCTGCCGCGCTCGGTGGTCGAGGCGATGGCGTGGGAGCTGCCGGTGCTTGCAACCGACGTCTACGGACTGCCGGAGGTCGTCCGCGAGGGCGAGACAGGGTGGCTCTGCCCGCCCCGCAACGTCGAGGCGCTCGCCGCGGGGCTCGAGCGAGCGCTCTCCTCGAGCGCCGAGGAACGTCTGAGAATGGGCCGTGCAGGTCGCGCCCTGGTCGAGCGCCGCCACTCGCTGAGCGAGTACGCACGCCGGATCGAGGAGCTGGTCGGCGAGGTGGCGCGGAGCGGAGCGGGTGCCCGGTCGCATGTGGGCGAGGGTTAGCGATCGGGGCCGTTGGGCCCTCGTCGTCCTCGCCGCAGCCATCGCCCTCCTCGCCCTCGACGCCTGGTGGATCGCCACCTATCGCCACGGCTTTCCGCTCGACATCGACGAGGCCGGATACATGTCGTTCGCCTTCAACGACTACCTCGGCCTCAAGTTGAATGGCCTCCACGGCTGGTGGGACACGATCCAGGGGACTCCCGTGCAGGCCCCACTGACCACGGCGCTGGCGTCGCTGGTATTGGTCGTGAAGCAGGGGACACTCGCCGGCTTCGTCGTCCTCGCGGGCTTCCTCGTTGTCCTGACGATGGCTGTCTACGGGATCGCGGAGCGGTTGGCGGGACCTCGGCTCGGCGCCCTGGCAGCGATCATCGTCGCCACCAGCGAGGGTGCGTTCCTGCAGGTCCACCACTTCGTTTTCGCCCTACCTGCAGCAGCGCTGCTCGCCTGCGCCGTGTATGCGCTGCTCCGTAGCGAGGGAATGCGGTGGACCCGCTGGGCGCTCGCCTGCGGCGTCGCGATCGGCCTGATGCTCCTCGCTCGCACAATGACCGCGGCCTTTGTCCCGGGGATCGTCGCCGGCGCCCTGGTTGCGCTGCTGACCCGCCCGCGTGAGGATTGGCTCCCGGGCGCGCTCAACATCGCGGTCGCCACGGTCGCAGCCTTCGCCGTTGCGGCGACCTGGTATTGGCGGAACCTCGACTCGGTCGTCGACTACCTGACCAGCTACGGCTACGGGAGCAAGTCGGCCAACTACGGCGCATCTCACTCGATCGTCTCCTGGGAGTGGTGGCACAGCGTCGCGACCCGGATCGCGTCGGCGGACCTGCTGATCCCGCTGACTGCAATCGTCCTCGCCGGACTGGTTGCGGTGGCCGTCGAGGCGGTCGGGCAGATCCGGGGGGCGAGAGATCGCGCCGGCACGGCCCTGCGCATCATCGGGTCCGACGCATTCTCCGTGGCCATCGTCTTCGCCGCCGGCTACCTGGCGCTGTCGACTTCGCGTAACACCGGGAGCGGCTTCACCTTCCCGATCGCGATCCTGCTGCCACCGATCGCCGTGATCGCGCTGCGGCTGCACAAAAGGGCCGTAGTCCCGGTGATCGCCGCGCTCGCGATCGTCGCTGCCATCAACGTCCTCGCCAACTCGAGCCTCTCGGAAACGATGGCGCGGGAACGAAGCGTCGACGTGCCATTGCTCGGCACCATGCCGTGGATCAGCGGCGTCCCGAGAGCGGTGAAGGCGATCCGCGTCCAGGTCCCAGGGCCGGAAACCAGATTCGACGACCAGGATCGGGGCTGGCCGCGCGCCGACGTGGCCTTCTCCCGTTACGTGTTCGAAGAGCTGAGCACTGCGATCGAAACGCCGGTCGTCGCATTTGGGACCCGGAGCCGCGCCTTCAACACGAACACGGTGCAGCTCGGAGCCCAGACGGCATTCCACCGCATCATCCCCGTCGAACAACTCGAATCCGACCGCGGCAACGGACCGCACGCCTACGTCGCCCGGCTGACCCACCCACAGTTCGGCCGGCGCCCCGGGGTGGTGCTGACCATGAGCTCGAACGAGGGGGACTTCCCTCCCACGGTCGATCAGGAATCAGTCGAGATCGCCGCCCGTCGCCTCGGCTTCCACCTGGTCCGGACGATGGGCCTCCCCGACGGCCGGCGGCTTCGAATCTGGTTCAAGAAAGACCCCGATTCCCTCTGAGGCGGAGGAGCGGAACCCGCCAGATCGCCTCAGCGACGATCGCGCCACCCATCTTCGAGGATCCGGCCCGGCGATCGCGGAAGACGATCGGGACCTCGACGACGTCGAAGCCGAGCCGGATCGCGCGGTAGGTGAGCTCGACCTGGAAGGCGTAGCCGCGGGCGCTGACCGAGTCCAGATTGATCGCCTCGAGCACCTCGCGGCGGAAGCACTTGAACCCTCCTGTGAGGTCACGGACGTCGAGGCCGAGCGCGAGCCGCGCGTAGGCGCTTCCTCCGCGGCTGATCGCCTGACGAAGTGCGCTCCAGTCCTCGACCCCGCCACCGTTCACATAACGGGAGCCGATTGCGACGTCGGCCCTGTCCATCGCCGCGAGCAGCCTCGGCAGGTAGGCGGGATCGTGCGAGAAGTCGGCGTCCATCTCGAGCACGAGCCCGGCGCCGCCCGCCAGGGCGCGCTTGAACCCGGCGACGTAGGCGGGACCGAGCCCTTCCTTGCGAGGCCGCCGCAGGAGCTCGACCCGATCACTGCCGCCGGCCAGGCGCTCGACGATCTCGGCGGTGCCGTCGGGAGAGCTGTCGTCGACGACGAGAACGCGCCCTGACCGCGGCAGTTTCACGAGCACCGCCTCCACGATCGCCTCGATGTTGGCCGCCTCGTTGTATGTCGGCAGCACGAGCCAAGGCGGTGCGGACATTCGCCGATGCTATTCGGCGCCGTCGATTACGGTTACGCGGGATGGAGGGAACCGTGGGGCTCGATCCGACAGGGGAGGTCGGCCTCGGCCTGTCAGTGCCCGCGCTGATCGCCGAGCAGACCGAGGCGAGGTCCGAGGAGGTCGCGATCGAGGACGGCGACCGGGCTCTCACCTACGCCGAGCTCGACCGAGCGAGCGGGGCGATCGCCGCGAGCCTGATCGAGGCGGGAGTGGAGCCGGGGGAGCTGATCGCGGTCAACCTTCCGAGGTCCTGGCAGGCGGTCTGTGCGCTGCTCGGAGTGCAACGGGCGGGCGCCGCCTACGTTCCTCTCGACCCCGCCCACCCGCCGCAGCGGCGGCAGGCCCTGATCAAGCTCTCGGGCGCCCGCAGGACGCTTGAGGCGAACGACGTCGAGCGGGCAATTGCGGCGGATGCCGTCGGGCCGGAGCCGCCGGAGGGCGGCGACCGGCTCGCCTACGTCCTCTTCACCTCGGGCTCGACCGGAACCCCGAAGGGGGTCGCGGTCACTCAGGGAGGCCTCGTCCACCTCCTCCGCAGTGAGTGGGAGCTGTTCCCCCGCCCCGGCGAGGGAGTTCTGCACGTCGCACCGCTCGGCTTCGACCTCTCGGTGTTCGAGATCTGGGCGCCGCTCACGCGCGGGGGCCGGATCGTCATCTTTCCCCCCGGCCGGCCCGACCCAAGGGAGATCGGCGCGCTGATCGCCGAGCGCGAGGTCGATGTCGCGATGCTCTCGCCCGGGATGCTGACCGAGCTCGTCCGCAGCGCTCTGCCCGAGCTCGGCGGGATGCGGATCCTGTCGTCGGGAGGCGACGTCCTTCCTACCGCGACCGCGGCCGAGCTGCGCGCCGCGCATCCCGACGTGACGCTGCTCAACGTCTACGGCCCCTCGGAGACGACGGTCGTCGCGACGAGCTACGAGGTCGGCGGGACGGAGGAGGGGCCGATTCCGATCGGCTCGGCGCTTCCGGGGTACGGCCTCCACGTTCTCGACGAGGCCGCCGCGCCGGTTGCGTCCGGCGAGCCGGGCGAGCTCTGGATCTCGGGGCCGGGCGTCGGCCGCGGCTACATGAACGACCCCGAACGGACGGCCGAGCGCTTCCGCGAGATCCCCGGGAATGCGGGGACCGCCTACCGGACGGGGGACCGTGTGCGCCTGCGCGAGGACGGGGTCCTGCACTTCCTCGGCCGGGTCGACAACCAGGTGAAGATCTCCGGGCAGAGGGTCGAGCCCGAGGAATCGGCGCACGCGCTCGCCTCGCACCCCGAGCTGCTGGAGGCGACCGTCGTCGCCCGCGAGGACGTCCCCGGTCACAAGCACCTCGTCGGCTACGCGGTCGTCCGCCCGGGAGGAGCACCGACCCCCGACGAGCTCCGCGAGCACGTCGCCTCGCAGCTCCCGGCCTATCTGGTCCCCAACTCGGTGATCCTCGTCGAGGAGGCCCTCCCCCGCACGGAGCGGGGGAAGATCGACGTCGCCGGCCTGTCGGCACCGGCCCGAGAATCTGCGGAATCGCCCGGGGGCGGCCCGGTCGCAGCGACGATGGCCGAGGTGCTCGATCTCGAGCAGGTCGGGCCCGACGAGAACTTCTTCGCGCTCGGCGGCAGCTCTCTGCTCGCGATCCAGCTGATCGGACGCCTCCGTGAGGCCGGCATCGAGACCGACATCAACGCCGTCTTCGAGGCCCCGACCCCGAGCGCGCTCGAGCGCTACATCGCCGCGGGCCGGACGCCGGCGGCGCCGCTGCCGCCGCTGCGGCCCGGGCCGCTGGAAAGCATGGCGCCGGTGACCGGCGCCCAGCGCCGGGCCTGGGTCCACCTTCGCCTGCGGCCGCAATCGATCGCCTATCAATCCTCGGTCGCGTTCAGGTTCGAGGGGTTCGTCGACAAGGCCGCGCTGCGGGGCGCGATGGAGGAGCTGATCGAGCGCCACGAGATCTTCCGCACCTCCTTCGCGGAACGCGACGGCGAGCCGGTCCAGGTGATCCACGACCGCGTCGCGGTTCCCTTCGAGACGATCGACTTCCGCGCCGAGAGGCCGGGAGACCTGCCGGCGCTCATGCGGAGGCTGATCCGGACGAGGATCGACGCCGGCGAGGCGCCGCTGGTCCGCTGGACCCTGGTCCGGCTCGGCGAGCGGCGCTCGATCCTGGTCCAGATCGAGCACCACCTGATCCATGACGGTTGGTCGTCGACGGTCCTCGCCGACGAGCTGAGCGAGCTCTACTCGGCTCGGGTCGAGGGACGCGGGCACCGCCTCCAGCCACTCGAGATCCAATTCCAGGACTTCGCCCGCTGGGAGAGATCGGTCGCCGAGACGGAATTGGTGCGGCGCCAGCTCGAGCATTGGAAGCTGACCCTGGATCGCGACCCGCCCCTGCTGGAGCTGCCGACCGACAGGCCGAGGCCACCGCAGGAGTCGTTCGACGGGAGTTTGATCCGCAGGCGGCTCGAGCCGGCCCTGGCGGCGAGGCTGGGGCAGTTGGGGCTCGAGGGCGGCGCGACGCTGTTCATGGTCACCCTCGCGGCGTTTCTGACCCAGCTGCGCTCCTACTCAGGGCGCGAGGACCTCCAGATCGGGTCCGGGATCGCCAACCGGCGCGAAAAGGCTTCGGAGCGGATGATCGGGATGGCGCTGAACACAGCGGCGCTGCGCTGCAACCTGGCCGGCGACCCGACGGTGAGGGAGCTGGTGCAGCGTGTCCGCCAGGTCGCGCTCGACGCCTATGCCAACGTCGACGCCGCGTTCGACGCGGTGGTCGAAGAGCTCCAGCCGCCGCGCGACCCGACCCGCTCGCCGCTGATCCAGACGCTCTACTCCTTCCACGACGCCCCCCGCTCGGAGGAGCACTGGACCGGGCTCGAGTCCGAGCTCGTCCAGGTCCTGCCGAACGGGACCGCGAAGGCCGACCTCAACGTGATCGGCCTCAGCGACCGCGACGGCGGGGTGACATTCGTCTGGGAGCACTCAGACCTCTTCACCGACGCGACCGCCGACCGCCTCGCGGGCCACCACCTGCACCTGCTCGAGCAGTTCGTCGAGCGCCCCGATGCCCGCCTCTCGGAGCTCACCGTCGCCGACGACACCGAGCTGGCGCAGATCGAGCGGTGGGGAGGCGGCCCCGACGATTTCGACCGCGACGCGACGGTCCCGGCTCTGGTTCGCCGCCAGACCGAGCGCGATGGTGCCGCGACCGCGATCCTCGACGGCGAGGAGCGGGTCTCCTACGAGGAGCTGCGCGCCCGCTCGCTGGCGGTCGCCGGCACGCTCCGCGCCCGCGGCGTCGAGCCCGGCGACCGGGTCGCCGTGCTGGCACCCCGCTCAGCCGCCGCGATCGTCGCCTTCCTCGGGATCCTCGAGGCGGGGGCCGCCTACGTCCCTCTCGACCCGGTCCATCCCGAGGCGAGGATCGAGCGGTCGCTGCAGGACGCCGGAGCCCGCGTCGGCCTCGTCGAGGCTGCCGGCGACCACCGGCTGCCCGCGAGCATCGACTCGATCGCGATCGCGGACGCGGTTTCCGGGGCGGCGTCGGCGGCGCCGGTCGAGGCCCGTCCGGAGGATCTCGCCTACGTGATGTACACGTCGGGGTCGACCGGCGAGCCGAAGGGGGTCGAGGTGACCCACCGCAACATCGCCCGGCTCGTCGACGATCCCGACTACGTCGATCTTGGACCGGGAACGGTGATGCTCCACGCCGCCTCGCCGGCCTTCGACGCGACGACGCTCGAGCTCTGGGGCCCGCTGGCGAACGGCGGCTCGATTGCGATCCTCCGCGAGCAGCCCTCGCCTGACGCGGTCGCGACGGCGATCGAGCGCCACGGTGTGACGACGATGTGGCTGACCGCCGGCCTCTTCCACGAGCTCGTCGACGCCAGGCCCGATTGCCTCGGCTCGATCCGCCACCTCCTCGCCGGCGGCGACGTCCTCTCGCCCCACCACGTCGTCCGCGCCCTCTCGGCCCTGCCGGCCGAGGGCAGGCTCACCAATGGATACGGGCCGACCGAGACGACGACCTTCGCCCTGACCCACGAGATGCGCCCCGGCCAGGGGCCCGGGCTCGCCGGGTCGATCCCGCTCGGGCGGCCGATCCAGGGGACCATCTGCGAGGTCCTCGACCGCGACCGGCGACCGGTCCCGATCGGGGTCCCGGGTGAGCTCTGGATCGGCGGCGACGGAGTTTCCCGCGGGTACCGCGGCGACCCGGAGCTGACGGCCGAGCGGTTCGTTCCGGATCCCGCCCGGCCCGAGAGGCGCCGCTATCGCAGCGGCGACCGCGCCCGCTGGCGACCCGACGGCACGATCGAGTTCCTCGGCCGGATCGACCGCCAGGTCAAGGTCCGGGGCGTCCGGGTCGAGCCCGCCGAGGTCGAGAGCGCGCTGCTCACCCTTCCCGCGGTCGGCGCAGCCGTGGTCGTTCCCTTCGAGCGGGCGCCGGGCGATCTGGCACTGGCCGCCTACCTCGTCGCCGACGACCTCGCGCGGGAGCCCGAGCGGCGGGATCTGCGCCGGCACGCGCTCGAGCGGCTACCGGCGGCGATGGTTCCCACGGCCTGGGTGATGCTGCCGGCGCTTCCGCTCAACGCCAACGGCAAGGTCGATCGCGACAGCCTGCCCGCCCCCGGTCCCGAACATCTGGCGGCGAACGGCGGGACCGTGCCCGAGACGAGGGCGGAGCGGCTGGTCGTCGGGGCGTTCGAAAGCTCCCTCGGCGTCGAGGGCGTCGGTGTGGAGGACGACTTCTTCGCCCTCGGCGGCCATTCCCTGCTCGCGATCTCGCTCTTCTCCGAGCTCGAGCGGATCGCCGGCCGGCGACTGCCGCTTGCGACCATCTTCGAGGCCTCGAGCCCCCGCGCACTCGCCGCCCACATCGGCGCCGACGCACCTGCCGACCGCTGGGAGAACCTGATCCCGCTGAAGCCGACGGGGTCGCGGCCGCCTCTGTTCGTGGTCAGCGCCGGCGATGGCAACCTGGTCGGCTTCGGGCCTCTGGCGCGCCGGCTCTCGGCCGACCAACCGCTCTACGGCCTGCAGCCGAGCGGACTCGACGGCCGCCATCCGCTCGACCGCGGTATCGAGCAGGTCGCCGAGCGCTACCTCGCCAGGATCCGCGAGGTGCGCCCGCACGGTCCCTATCTGCTGGCGGGGCGCTGCAACGGCGCAACCATCGCCTATGAGATGGCCCAGCGGCTGGAAGCCGCAGGCGAGGAGGTGCCGCTGCTGATCTCGCTCGACTCCAGCCCTCCGCCGGGCGGCCCGATCGAGCTGAGGCCGGGGCTCGGATACGACCCGATCATGGAGTCGGCGTATCTGAAGGCCCGCGAGGCGGGCGAGGAGGTGCCCGACCCCAGCTCCGAGGAGGGTGCCGCGGCGCTGGCCGACTGGCTGCGCGAGCCGGTCGGGCCGGGAGTGTCTCGCTACCTGCACGAGTTCTGGTCCTGGCGCGAGGACCTGCGGCGCTCGTGGCCCGATCCGCGCGGCGCCGACGGCCGCGAACTCTCACGTTGGGCGTGGAACCACGGCAGGTACGAGGACGTGCCGACCGGGGTCCTGCTCCCGGCGTCGTCGAGAAATTGCCGCCTGCCAGGGGGACTGGCCTGGGACTGGGCGATGACCACTGCCTGGGAGCAGCTTGACCGCGAGCCCGCTGACCCCCTCAGCGACGAGGGATGGCGCGAGTTCCGGGCCAGGCTGATTGAGCCGGTCGGCGAGGTCGCGGTCAACCGCTACCTGGTGGCGGCATGGGAGCGGCCGGACCTCCGGGCCACCTACCCCCGCCCGCTCGACGACGACGCCCGTGCGCTGCTCGCCTGGGGCTGGTTCCATGGGACCCGCGAAGGGCTGGAGCCGAGCCTGCTGCCGGACCCGGGCGGCCGATTGCCGCGCCGCCTGCGGCTGGACCTCGTGCGGCGCCGCGCATCGACCGTGGCGGGGCGGGCTCGGGCGAGCGCTGCGCGCAGCACCACGGCCGCCGCGATCGAGGCGCGGGCGCGGGTGCTCGAAGCGATCGAGCGGCGCATCGACCGGCCGCTGCCCCGGGCCAGGGCCCGGATCGAGCGGCGCGCCCTGGCCGCCGCCCGCGAGGCGCGCGCGTCCTATCGGGCGGAGCCGTGGCCGGGCCGCGTCACCCTGATCGTCTCGCGAGAGTTCGCCGACAAGCCGACCTACCGCGCCTGGAAGGAGCGGGCGATGGGCGGGGTCGAGCGGCGCGAGCTGGCGGTCGGCCACGTGGAGATGCTGCGCGGGGCCGGCGCCGGCGCCGTCGCTGCGGCGATCGAGGACGTGATCGCGGACGCCCTCGACGACCGCCGGTGAGCTGGGGGCAGGCGCCGCCCGACCTGCACGGTCCCGGCGCCGAGATCCACCTCTGGCGAGCCGACCTCGACGCCCCTGGCTGGCCGCGCCGGGATGAGCTGCCGGCGGCCGAGCGCGACCGGGCGGCGGAATTCCTGCGCCCTGAGCCGGCCCGCCGCTGGGTCGCCGCCCGCTGGGCACTGCGGATCGCGCTTGGGCGCTATCTCGACGAGGACCCGACGGAGATCGAGCTCACCCTCTCCGACCGCGGCAAGCCGCGCCTCGCCGCCCCAGGCTCACTTCGCTTCAACCTCAGCCACTCCGAGGCGCTGGCGCTGATAGCCGTCTGCGAGGAGCGCGAAATCGGCGTCGACGTCGAGCGGGCCGATCCCGACCGCGACCTGTTGGGCCTCGCCCGCACCGGGCTCGAGCCGGCTGAGGCGGAGGCCGTCGCGGGCGCGCCACCGGCGAGGAGGGCCGAGGTCTTCTACGGGGCCTGGACCCGCCGCGAGGCGATCGCCAAGTGCTTCGGCGAGGGACTCGCCGGAACGGTGGTGAGCGCCCCGGTCGAGGTGGCGGAGATCGACGCCGGACCCGGATGGGCCGCGGCCCTCGCCATCGCCGCCGCCGGGATGCCCCCGGTCCGGCGATTCGACCTCAGGGCGTCGCCCGGCCCCCGGTGAGGTCGACGAATGCGTGCCAGGCGGGCTTCGCCCGCAGCCGCTTGCCGGCGTGGAAGAAGCCGACCGAGTCGCAGAAGTTGCAGACGTCCGGCAGGTCCTTCCACGAGAACCAGTAGGTGGCCTTGAGGTTGAGCCGGTTGCGGTTTTCGATCAGGTATTCGTAGGCCTGCTTCAGCTCTTCGACCTGGCCGCGGACCCCGCGCTCGAAGCTGACGGTGTTGGGGTCGTTCTGCGAGCCCCAACCCATCTCGGTGATGTAGAGGCGTGTGCTCGGGTCGCGGTTTTCGAGGACCACGGCCCGCATTTCTTCGACCAGTTCCTCGAGCCGTTCGGCCTTGTCGGCGTAAGGATGCAGCGCGACGCCGTCGAAGTCCGCCTTGATCCCGGGCACCCGGTAGAGCTGTTCGAGGAACTGAACCGCGGGCATCGCGTTCGGCGGGTTGGCGGTCGGGTCGCCGAACAGGCCAGACAGGATCACGCGCGCGTTCGGCTCGACCCGTTTGATCGCCGGGCCGGTGATCTCCAGCAGCTTCGCGTAGCGCTGCGGCGATGCGGGGGTCGCGAAGTAGAAGAAGTTGGCCTCGTTCCAGACCTGCCATTCGCGGACCGGGAGGGTGGGAAGCGGTTCTTTGGATTCCGGCCCATGTTCGGCCCAGAAGACCCCGTGCGGGCCGTAGCGGGCGACGGCCGCTTCGACGAACGAGATCCATTCGGCCCGCTTGTGGCCGCTGTCGATCGGCAGCACCGTGTACTTGTGGGAGAGCCAGGAGGGCGTCCCATAGAAGAAGGGCAGGACCCGCATCCTCCCGCGCGCGGCCATCGCGACGATTTCGTCGAACCCGCTCCAGTCGTATTCGCTGTCTTCGGTCGGCTGGACTGCTTCCCAGCCGAGCGGCCAGCGCATGCTGCCGATCCTGCCCGCCCGCATGTGTTCGACGTCTTCCAGCGTCGGGTAGGTCTGCGGCGCGATCCCGAAGAATTCGCGTGGAACCGCATCGGCGCCGGACGGCCGCGCCACCGCCGCCGCGAGCAGCGCCAGGACGATCACCGAGAGGGCGAGCGCGATTGTCTTCGTCGATCTCATCTCGTCAGTAGGTGCCGCCGAGCTTGCGGTGGTCCCAGGTCGCGGTCCGCTGCGGGCGGAACTGGATCGCCACCCGTTTCGGGGCCTGGGCTTCGAGTCCCTTCTTCGCGTCCCCCTCGACCGCGGAGATCCCCTCGGCGTAGCGGACGGTCAGCTCTTCAGCGAACCCGATCACGGTTTCGAAGTCGCGGTGCAGCTCGGCCTCGGCCTCGACCATCATCCCCCGCAGCTCGCCGTACTCGTGGCCGGTCTCAACCAGGACGGTCGCCCGCCGGTCGCGTTCGAGGTTGCGGACCTTCTGCGATTTAGCGTAGGTCCAGACCCAGAGATCGCCGTCGCGGACGACGAACCACATCGGCATCGAGTGCGGCCATCCGCGCGGCCCGAGGCTCGAGACGACGGCGATCCGCTCCTCCTCGAGGAGCTCGCGGACCTCCTCATCGGTCATCTTGATCTGGTCGCGGCGGCTCATTGGCAGGGATGCGGCTCCGGGACTCTACGGACCCGGGCCGACAATCGGCTCCGCAATACCGATCCGACCAGCTACCTTCCCGTGTTCATTCCGAAGGAGGAGATTTGGGCATGCCGGGATTTCGCATTCATCGCCCCACGCCGTCGATGGTCGTGGCGCTGGTCGCGCTCGTCGTGGCGCTGGCCGGGACCGGGTACGCCGCGGTCCACCTGCCGAAGGGCAGCGTCGGCGCCCGGCAGCTGAAGAAGAAGTCGGTCACGAAGACGAAAATCCGCAAGAACGCCGTGACGCGGGCGAAGATCCACCGCAACGCCGTCACCGGGGTCAAGGTCAAGAACCGCTCGCTCCTCGGCCAGGACATCCGCATCAACTCGCTCGGCAAAGTCCCGAGCGCGACCGTCGCCGACACCGCCACCACCCTCGCTCCGCTCGAACCGCTCCACCTCGTCGGCGCCGCCGGCGAGCCGGCCTTCGAAGAAGGCGCCGGCAACGTCGGCCTCGTCGCCCCCGACACGCTCTCCCAGCCGGTCGGTTTCTACAAGGACCGCGGCGGGATCGTCCACCTCGAAGGGTTCGCGGAAAGTGGCGAAGACGGTTTCGTATTCACGTTGCCGCCCGGCAGCCGGCCACAGAGCGGCATCACCCAGATCTTCGAAACCGGCGAAACGCTGATCCTGATCTTCGGCTCGAACATCACGATCGGCGGCGAGGACGTCTCCGGAAAAGTGCTCTCGAACACCGCGACCGCGGTGCTCAGCGGGATCACGTTCCGACCGGGCAGCTAGGCCCCTGGCGCCAGCTCGAGCTCTCGCCAGGGGCCTTCGCCGGCCATCGGCTGGGTCCGGCCCTCGAGCCAGGGCGCTTGGAGGTCGTCGTAGTGGGGACTCGCCGGATGGCCCGACTGGCCGGTGAACATCTGCCAGCGCGACCGCTCCGGCGCCGTCGGGTCGGCGACCATCCGCCAGCTCGGCGCCCAGACCGCGCGGTAGGGGTCGTTCGGGTCGTAGGCGATCTGGCTGACCGTCTCCTGGGCGCCGCCCGTGCGCAGGCGGCGGTTGAGGAGCCTCCGCAGGATCGGGTTGGCGTCGCCGAGGACGTGCGGGAACTCCATCTCGTGGATCCGGCCCCACTGCCAGCCCTCCGGGTCGGGCCCGAAGCGGTCGCCGAGGTCGTCGAGGGCCGCTGAGAGCGCCTCGAGGACGAGCTCGTCCCAGGGCCGCCCGATCAGCTCCGCGTCACCCTCCTCCCAGAGCTTCATCAGGTGCGAATGCCAGCGCCAGGTCGAGGTGACGTAGGTCAGGAAACCGTTGTCGGCACGGTCGAGCCAGCGCTCGGAGAGGTCGCGGTCGCCGATCGCGGCCCGGGTGAACTCCCTCGCCAGGCGGAGCAGGAACGCCTGATAGATCGACCCCGCGACCGAGTCGGGGGCGAGATAGCCGTCCCAGCTGCGCAGCCGCTCGATCGCGCTGAGCTCGCGCTGGCCGGGGGGACTGAGCCGCCCCAGCCGGCGCGCGGCCTCGAGCCCGGGGATCGAGAAATCGTCGGTCTGCATCTCGCCGAAGCCGTCGAGGTCGTGCAGCTCCGTCTCATCGAGCAGGCTCTCGATCCGGCGCGCTCGGAACCCGTCCAGCCAGTCGCTGGTGATGTGGTGCTCGAACTCGTCGCCGACGACCCGGTTGTTGGCGGTGACCAGGTACCCCGTCTCGGGATCGATCACCTCCGGCATCTCCGCGAGCGGGACCAACCCGTCCCACTCGAACTCGCCCGTCCAGCCGGGCTTCGGCAGGTCGGGGCAGCCGCCGCGGCGGATCGGCAGCCGGCCGATCAGGCGGTAGCCGATCGAGCCGTGGCGATCGGCCCAGACCAGGTTCTGGGCGGGGGCGAGGAACTGCTCGAAGCAGGTCACCAGCTCAGGCCCCGATCGGGCGTCGAGCATCTCGAAGATGCCCGGGTAGGCGGCCGGCCCGTCGAAGACGATCCAGCGCAGAGCGAGCGGTTCCGAGGCGTCGGCGCCGAGCGGCTCGTTGACGATCGGGCCGTGGTGAGTTGCCCGCACCTCGAGCAGGTCCGGAGTTGTCCGGCCCTTGACCTCGATCTCCTCGATCTGGGTCTCGAGCGGCAGCCACTCGCCTTCGAATTCGTAGCGCTCCCCGTCGATCCGCTCGACGAAGAGGTCCTGAACGTCGGCCATCACGTTGGTGAAGCTCCAGGCGACGTCATCGTTCTGGCCGAGCCAGATCCCGGGCAGTCCCGGAAGCGAGGCGCCGCGGATCGTGCGGCCCTCGTGGCTGAGTCCGATCTGGTACCAGAGGCCGGGCATGCTCGGGGTCAGGTGGGGGTCGCCGGCGAGCAGCGGTGAGCCGGTTGCGCTGCGTGTCCCCGCGACCGCCCAGTTGTTGGAGCCGCTCGCCTCCGGCGCCCACCCGATCGCCTCGCGGACCCGGCCCAGCTGTTCGGCCATCTCGAGGCCCTCTCCCGACCAGGCCTCCTGGGTGACGATCGGGTTGTCGGCGGGGTAGGTCGGATCCAGCCGCTGCGCGCGCTCCGGGCCGAGGGCCCGGGCCATGTCGGCCCGCAGCAGCTCGCGCTCCCAGTTGGTCGCGAAGCCGAGCGAGATCAGCTTGCCGAGGGTGAGGATGTCGACCGGGCGCCAGGGCTCGAACGACAGCCGCAGGAGCTGCATCTCGAGCGGCGGTGCCTTCGCCGCGACGGCCGCCGCGTTGACGCCGTCGCAGAAGCGATCGATCATGCCGAGGAGCTCGCCGTCGAGCGCTTCGACCTCCCGTTCGGCGGCGCGCCGGAACCCCAGCGTCCGCATCAGCCGGTCGACCCCGAGCCCCTCCGGGCCGGCGAACTCCGAGACCCGCCCGCAGCCGACCCGGCGGTAGAAGTCCATCTGCCAGAGCCGGTCCTGGGCGTGGCAGAAGCCTTGCGCGAACCAGAGATCCCCCCGGCTTCCGGCCCCGATGTGGGGAACGCCCCAGCGGTCACGGCGAACCGCGATGCGGCCCTCGATCCCCTCGAGCTCGATCCTGCCGCTCGTCTTCGGCAGCGGCCGCCTCGCGAGCCGGTGCCAGAGCGCCGCGGTCGCAGCGCTGGCCGCGCCGACGCTGACCGCCCCGGCGAGGAGGCCGGCCTTCGCGACTCCCCTGCTCGAGATCATCCAGCCAGTATCACTGCTCGAGATCGGCGGGCAGCCGGCTTTCCGCCGCAAGCTTCTCCAGGTGGGCCTCCATCACCTGCCGTGCCGCCGGGATGAGCTCCTGCGGGACGTCGTCCCAGACCTCGGCGAGGAGGGCGTCGCGGGAGCGCTCGCCGCGGTCCAGCGCGGCGAGCAGGCGGCGCTCGCGCATCTCGCGGTGCTCGATGTACTCGGCGAGCTTGGCCGCGGGATCCGTGATCCAGGGGCCGTGACCGGGGCAGATCAGGTGCGACTTCTCGGCCTGGACGAGGTGCAGGGACTCCATGTAGGCCGCGAGCGAGCCGCCGTCGGGCGGGACGAAGGTCGAGCCCTCGCCGAGCACGAGGTCACCGCTGAAGCAAACGCCGTCCTCGGTCAGGAGGCAGACGTGGTCGGCGGCGTGGCCCGGCGTGGCGAGGGCGCGGAGGCCCGCGTGCACCTCTCCGCCGGCAGGCAGGATCGCGCCGGCTCCGAGCCGCGCTGCCCCGTCGGCGTGGTCGCCATGGCTATGGGTGAGGAGGACGGCGTCTATACCGCCCCGCTTCCTTGCCGCGGCCCGGACCACGTCGATGTGCTCTTCGATGTCGGGCCCGGGGTCGATCACCGTGCAGGGGCCCGACCGATACAGGTAGGTGTTCGTCCCCTCCCCGGTCATCGGCCCCGGGTTCGGGGCGACGATCCGGACGATCTCGGGGTGATCAGGAGCCTCGGATTGCGACGAGAGGTGCATTTACCCCCTCTAGCGAGGTAAATGCAACTCTCGTCGCATCAGGATGCGACCTCTTTCGCGATCGCCGCGCGCGCGTCGTCGGGCTCGAGCACGACCAGGTCGCCGGCGCCGCGCAGGATCTCCCGAACCAGCCACGAGGTCCCGGCGTAGGGCAGCTCGACGACGACGGCCCCGTCGGCGAGCTCCTCGACGACCGTCCGCTCCTCGCGCAGCCAGCGCGCCCGGTCGGGTGAGACCCAGACCCGCGCCACCTGCGCGGTCGGGACCTCGCCGTCGGTCATCCAGCCCTCGACCCCGGCCAGCTCCTCGACCTCGGGCCGCGGCTCGAAGCTCTCCTTCGCGATCACCGCCTCCTTGATCCGGTCGAGCTTGAAGTGGCGGATGCCGTCTTTGTTGAGGTCGAAGCACTCGACGTACCAGCCCTCGCGCCCGTTCTCGAGCCGGTAGGGCTCGACCGAGCGCTTCGTAAACTGGTCCTCGTTCTCCTTGTAGTACTGGATCTCGAGCAGGCGGCGGGCGGCGATCGCCTCGTTGACGACCCGGGCGACCTCGGTATCGCCGCCGCTGGCGCCGGCGATCTCGAGCCCCTCCTCGGAGGGGTCGTGGCCGAGCGCGGCGACGATCTTCTCGCGGGCGCTCTGCAGCCCGCCCTGCGGCAGATGGTCGCCGAACAGGTCGATCGCCGCGATCAGCGCCTTCGCCTCGAGCGGCAGCAGCCGCGCCGGGCGGGCGAAGTTGTCGCCGTAGGGCTCGGAGTCGACCTCGATCTCATCGCCCTGGATTTCGGCATAAAGGACGTAGGTGCCGCCGCCGAAGTTGACGACGTTGAGGAGGTCGATGTCCTCCTGCAACTCGTCCTCGGTCAGCTCGAGCCGCTGGCGCAGCTCGCCGACCCGCAGCCGCTCGCCGCGCTTCGCGGAGTCGATCAGCATCCCGGCCAGGGTGACGAGGCGGGCGAAGCGCTCGGGACGGATCGCGGCCTCGCCGCGCCCGTTCGCCCGGGTCCGGCGGGGCGCCTCCCGCAGCGGCCGCTCGACGGTCTTCGCCGGCTCGAACCCGTTCTCGTGGCGCTCGTGCAGCAGACCGAGCCTGCTCTCGGCCTCTTCGCGCAGCTCGTCGGGGCCGAGCACCGCCGCGTTCTGGCGCCAGCGCAGGACCCAGGCGATCAGCTCCCGCGCCGAGGCGTAGTCGGTCTCGAAGACGCGGCCTTTCCCCGGCGCTCCGTCCGCCTTCTTCGCCGGGCGCAGCTCTCCGTACCCGCCGAAGTCGCGCTCGATCAACCAGGCGATCCGGTCGCGGACGAAGATCCGCGCCGTGCCGGTGATCTCGCCGAGCTGCCAATCGGCGCGCTGGCCGTAGTCGCGACGGTCGAAGTCCTCGGGCGGGGAGAAGTCGTGCTCGGCCTTGGAGGCGTACCCGACCTTGCCCTGGATCCGCGAGAGCCTGAAGACCCGGACCGCGTCGCGCTCGTGGGAGTGGCCGATCAGGTAGAACTGCCCGCCGCGGAAGACGAGGTGGAAGGGGTCGACCCTGCGCTTCTCGGTGTCGTCGCGCTCCATCGTGTAGTAGGTGAACTCGATCGTCTTGCGACGCGAGATCGCGGTCTCGATCTTCGACAGGCGCTGCGAGAGGTCGCGGCCGCCGGCCGACGCGGTCATCGCCATCTCGACCGGCGCGCGCTCTCCCTCGCTGAGCGGGTTGGGATGGCCCCAGGCGACCTGCTGGAGCGCCAATCGCAGCGGCTCGGCGTAGGCGAAGCCGCCGTCGGTCAGCAGCGATAGCGCGGTGCTGAGCGACGCTAGCTCGTCGCCGTCGAACTCGATCGGGTCGAGGTAGAAGTTCTCCGGCGGCAGCGAGTAGAGCTCGGCCTCGAAGAACCCCTCGCCCGGTTTCTCGACCCCGAGCTCGATGCCGAGGCTCTCCAGCTCGGCCCGGTCGGCGTAGAAGCGCCGCGCGAAGGCGTCGTCGTTCATGTCGCTGTACCCCTCCACCTCGCGCTTGATCTCCAGAGCCGAAACCGGCCTTCCCTGCGCCATCAGGAACGAGATCAACGAGAGCTGGCGGATCAGCTTCTCGGTGTCCTTGGCCACGGTTTCGGAGGATAGTCTCCGCAGACCGCTATGGAACTTCTGCGCAATCTCTTCGGGAACGTAACTAGCGGGATTATCCGGTTGGCCGTGATCGTCGGGGCCATCGCGGCGGTCGGGATCTTCATCGTCAAGCCCGTCCTCGACACGACCGACCACGCCTTCGACAGCGTCAACAACGCCCTCAAGGAATCCGGGCTCGACAACATCTCGAAGACGATCGACGTCTCCAGCCGCCGTGTCGAGCGCCAGATCAAGCACCGGATCAATCGCTCGCTGAGGATCTCTCAGCAGACCGGCGACACCGAAAAGCTGATCCGCTGCATCAAGAGGGCGCAGCCGGACGTGCGGCGGATCGAACGCTGCACCGTGACGTACTGAGCCGCCGGCCTCAGGCGGCGCGCTGGCCGAAGTAGGCCGAGCCGGAGAGGGCCCGGTCGAAGCTCGACCATGAGGCCCCGGCGGGGAGCTGGCGCTCGAGCCGGTCGAAGCTGCCGAGACGTCCGCCGAGGTTGTCGATCATGTGGACGAGGACGGCCTCCCGGGTGGCTGGAACGACCGGCGACCCGTGCTCGAGGCTGCCGTGGTGGCTGAGGATGACGTGGAGGACGGCCTGGGCCAGGGAGGGGTCGAAGCCGGGGATCTCCTCGATCTCGCGGCGGACCAGGTAGTAGCCGAGCGGGATCTCGCCCTGAAGGCGGCCGGCGTCGGTCAGGTCGATCGCCATCAGGTCGTCGTTGTAGGCCTCGATCTTGCCGATGTCGTGCAGGAGCGCCCCGGTCACCGCGACCTCGCGATCGATGCCGGGAAAGAAGTTGGCCGCGGCCGATACGGCGCGGGCGACCGAGACCGTGTGCTCGAGCAGCCCGTGGCGATAGGCCTGGTGGTAGACCTTCGCCGCCGGCGCCTCGCGGAACCGGTCCCAGATCTCCGAGCCCTCGCCGAAGAAGCGGTCGAGCAGGGTCAGGAGCTGCGGCTCCTGCAGCGTCGCGATCAGCTCGCGGAGGTCGTTCTCGAGCCGCTCGACGGGGACCTCGGAGCCGACCGTCAGGTCCTCCGCCTGGTACTCGCCCGCCGCCGCCTCGCGCAGCGCCGACAGCTTGATCTTCGGTCCCCAGCGCTCGCTGATCTCGAAGGCGCCACTGAGGTGGACGACGACGCCGGGGGCGGCGACCGCGTAGAGCTGCTCCGCCTCCTCCCAGCAGACGGCCTCGGCGCTGCCGCTGGCGTCGGCGACGGTGAGGCGAAGCCAGGGCTCGCCGTTCCGCTTGCGCCGCAGCTCGCGTTCGCGCACGGCATAGGCGCCTGCGACGCGCTGGCCGTCCTCGAGCTCGCGCAGCGGAACCCTCTGGACGGGCTCCTGCTCGGGCGGTTCAGCCGATGGAATCTCGGAAAAGGCCTGCTGGCTCATCGCAAATCCTCGCGCTTCGCTCGCGACGCGAATTTCCAGATTTCGACGCTTGCTCCCTCCGCGCTCATCGCAAATCCGAAGGTAGAGACAGGCGCGGACGGTTCAGAGCTCAGGCAACAACCGATCTAGATCGACGTGCCGAGCCAGTGGCCGAGGACGACCGCGGCGAAGCCGACGACGGTCGAGAGGCCGAGGTTGAGCCAGACGAGGCGGGCGTGCCCGGCCTCGGCGAGCCGGTGCGAGTCGAGGATCCAGGTCGAGAAGGTGGTGAACGAGCCGATGCCGCCGCCGGCGACGATCGCCAGCGCCTCTCCTTCGAGCGCG
Organism: Solirubrobacterales bacterium; assembly: GCA_036265675.1. Classification (GTDB taxonomy): domain Bacteria; phylum Actinomycetota; class Thermoleophilia; order Solirubrobacterales; family 70-9; genus VRUE01. The sequence continues at coordinate 8,651 of DATAOP010000078.1, read as the reverse complement.
GCCCCGGCAACCAAGCCGAGCACGAAGGCGCCGCTGAGGTTGACGGCGAGGATCCCGAGCGGGAACGGGTGGTCGGTGCGGGCGGTGACCACGGCGTCGATCATGAAACGGGCGACCGCCGCTGCGCCGCCGAGCGCGCCGACGGCAACCCAGGCCAGCGGGCTCATGACACAGCCTCGCGCTTCGCTCGCTGCGCGGAGAACCAGATAGCGACGCTTGCTCGCTCCGCGCTCATCCAACCGTCTCCGGCCGGCGCTCGAGCGCGATCCCGGCCCGGGCGAAGACGTAGCCGGCGACCAGGGTCGCCCCGATGTAGACGAGCGCCAGCGGCAGATTCCCGGCATCGACCATCTGGAAGAGCTCGAGCTGGAGAGTCGAGAAGGTCGTGAACGTGCCGCAGATCCCGGTCGCCAGAAACGGATGTGAGAGGCTGTCCTCGGGATGGTCCTGGAGCCGGGCGAGGAAGTACCCGAGCAGCAGGGCGCCGAGCATGTTGGCTGCGAAGGTCGCCCACGGCCAGGCACCGGCGCCATGCGGGGCGGCCACGGCGAGTCCGACCCGAGCGAGCGCCCCCAGCACGCCTCCGACGTAGATCGCAGCGATGCGGCGTAGGTTCTCCTTCATATTCCGGCCTCCATTGCGCAGATGGATTGGTATAGAGGCCATCAGCGGCAAACGCCGCGGTTATGAAGGAGCGAGCCTCATCACTCGACCGGACGAATGTTAGCGACCTCGGACAGCGCTGAGATTCGCGTCTGCTCGCGGCTCGACCCCGACAGGATCGAGCTCGGCAGGCCGATCGGCCGCAGCTGGGTCTTCCTCTTCGGTCTCGTCCCGTTCGACTACGACGACCTGACCCTGGTCGGGATCGATCCCGGCCGCGGGTTCCTCGAGCGCTCGAGCATGCTGAGCCGGCGGGTCTGGGAACACGAGCGCACGCTCGAGCCCGCCGGAACCAGGTGCCTGATCAGCGACCGCGTCCGCTGGGAGCCGCGCCTCGGCCTCCCGGGCCGCCCGCTGCGGCCGCTGGTCGGGCTCATCTTCCGCCACCGCCACCGGCGGCTGCGGCAGCGGTTCGGCGGCACGCCGTGCTGACCGAGCGGGTCGAGCGCTGGCGGCGCGAGGGCGCGATCGAGGAGGTTCTCGGCCGCCGCCTCTTCGTCCGCCGCCGCGGCGGCAGCGAGTCGCCTCTCCTCCTCCACCTGCACGGGTTCCCATCGAGCTCCTACGACTGGCGGCCGCTGTTCGAGACCAGGCGAGGCGGCGAGGCGAGCATCGCCTTCGACTTTCTCGGGTTCGGCCTCTCGGAGAAGCCGGCCGACCACGAGTACACGCTGGCCTGGCAGGCCGACGCGGCCGAGGACATCGTCCGCCGGGCGGGCTCGCCGCCGGTCTTCATCGTCGCCCACGACATGGGCACATCGGTAGCGACCGAGCTGATGGCGCGCGACATCGCCGGCGAGCTCGAGATCGAACTCGCCGGGGCATTGCTCTTCAACGGCAGCATGCTCCTGCACCTGGCGCGGCCGACGCTCGGCCAGAGACTGCTGCGCAGCCGGCTCGGCCCGGTCTTCGCCCGGCTCACCTCGGAGCGGACCTTCACCGCGCAGTTCGCGCGGATCTTCTCTCCCGACCACCCGCTGAGCGCCGAGGAGGCGGCTGATCAGTGGGCGCTGATCTCCCACGACGGCGGCACCCGCATCGCCCACCGGACGATCAAGTACATGGCCGAGCGCGAACGCTTCACCGAGCGCTGGCACGGCGCAATCCGCGACTGGCCGGGGTCGATGACCCTGGCCTGGGGCCTGCGCGACCCGGTCGCCCGGACCGATGTCCTCCGCGGGCTGCAGGAGCTGCGGCCGGGAGTGAGGACGATCGAGCTCCCCGACGCCGGGCACTACCCGCAGATCGAGACTCCCGAGGCGATCGGCGCCGCCCTCGACACCGCCCTGGCAGAGGCCTAGCCCTGGCCGAACAGGGCGGCGGCGCGCCCGTCCCACTCGTTTTCCAGCGCCCAGCGCGCGCCGATGGTCCAGGCCTGGACCGGGTTGGCGATCGGAATCGGCTCGGGGCCGCCGGGACCGACCGCGAAGAGCTCGGGAGCCTCCCCGATCGCCTCGATCCCGTCGAGGATCCCGCGGCGCAGGTCGCGCGCCGCCGCCACTCGCCCCGCGGCTCGCAGGCCGCCCCACCCGAGCCATGAGTCGAACGGCCAGACGGCGCCGCGGTGGTAGGCGTCGGGCGCGAACTGCGGGTGGTCCGAGGAAAGCGTTCGCAGCCCCCAGCGAGTGAGGACGTCGTCCTGACAGAGGCGGTCGGCCGCGCCCTCGCGAAGGGGGGTGGGGAGGGCATCGGCCCAGAGCAGCCAACCGAGCTGCGAGCCGGCCCCCTCGACCCTCTCCCCGTCGGCCGCGACGGCGAGGGTCTCAAAGTCGAAGGCGTCGCCGATCGCGGTGCTCAGCGCCGTCGCCCGCTCGCGCCAGTGCTCCTCGTCCGAGAGGAGGGCGAGGGCGCGAAGCGCGACCACGGCGACAGCCTGGGTGTCGGCGTCGGCGAGCGGCGGGCTGGGGATCGCGCCGCCGGCGCCGAGGATGCCGGCGCCGTGGTACGCGGGATCGGCCGGGTCCTCCGCGTCGCGCCAGCCCTGCTGGACCAGGCCCCCCGACCCCCGGCGCGGGCCGTGGCGAATCAGCCCGCCGCCGCGACGGAGCGCCGCCTCCAGCCATCCGCCGGCCGCGCGCCACGTTTCCTCGAGCTCGGCGGCGAGCGCCGCGTCGCCAAGCGAGGCGAGCAGGACCAGGAACCACGAGGTCGAGTCGGCGGATCCGTAGTAGCGCAGCTCCCCGTCGCGCACCGGCCAGCCCGCCTCGCTCAACCGCTCCGGGGCGCGTGGCCACCACTCGTGGACGATCTTGCCCGGCTCCTCGTCGGTCGCGGCGTCCTGGACGGTGCCCTGAGAAGACGCCAGCGCTCGCAGGGTCGCTCGAGCGATCTCGGGGCGGGTCGGCAGCAGCTCGAGCGCGACGATCGCCGAGTCGCGCCCGAACAGGGCATGAAAGCGCCCGGACTCGCCGCTCGCATAGGGCCAGCCGTCCGCGGACAGCACCGAGTCGACGGTCGCCACTAGCCCTTGACCGCACCGGCGGTGAGCCCGGCGACGATGCGGCGCTGGAAGATCAGCACCAGGACGATCAGCGGGATCGTCACCACGACGGAGGCCGCGCTGATGGTCCCGAGAGGGATTTCGAACTGGGAGCTGCCGGTGAAGAAGGCGATCGCCGCCGGAACCGGGCGCCGATCCGGGGTGCTGGTCAGGGTGATCGCGAAGAGGAACTCGTTCCAGGCGAAGATGAAGACCAGGAGTCCGGCGGTGACGAGGCCCGGGGCGCCGAGCGGCACCACGATCTTGCGGAAGGCCTGGAAGCGCGTCGCCCCGTCGATCAACGCCGCCTCTTCCAGCTCGCGCGGGATGTCGCGGAAGAACGAGGCGAGGATGTAGACGGTGAGCGGCAGGCCGAAGGCCAGCGAGGGCAGGATCAGGCCAGGATAGGTGTTGTAGAGGCCGATTTCGGTCCAGATTTCGAAGATCGGGGCGGCGATCGCGATCGGCGGGAAGGTGGAGATCGAGAGCAGGATCGCGAGGATCAGGAACTTGAACGGCAGGTGGAGGCGGGCGAGCGCGTAGCCGGCGAATGAGCCGATCGTCAGCGACAGGATCGTGACACCGCCGGCGACGATGGCGCTGTTGCGCAGCGCCATCGTGAAGGCTTCGTCCTTGAAGATCGAGGAGTAGTTGTCGAGGGTCGGGTTCGGCGGAACCAGGTTGGCGCCTGAGAGGTCCGCGCCCGTCTTCAGCGAGGTGTTGATCAGCCAGTAGAACGGGAACAGGCAGAAGACGACGATCGCCGCCACCGCCAGCCAGAGCAGCACCTGCCCGAGGGTGTCGCGCCGTTCGGCGGTCACTCCTCTTCCTCCGTGAGAGCCCGGATGTTGCCGCCGACGAAGCGGATGTAGAGGAAGGAGACGGTCATCACCGTGATGAAGGTAAGGACGGCGAGGGCCGACCCGAGCCCCGTGTTGCGGTTGACCACGAGTTCCTTCTGCGCCAGCAGCGAGAGCGTTTCGGTCCCGTTGGCGCCCTTCGTGAGGACATATGGAAGATCGAAGATGCGCAGCGCGTCGAGCGTGCGGAAGATCAGCGCGATCGCGATCGCCGGCCGGAGCAGGGGCAGCGTGACGCGACGGAAGCGCTGCCAGGCGGTCGCCCCGTCGACCTTCGCCGCGTCGTAGAGGTCCTCGGGTATCCCCTGGAGGCCGGCGAGCAGGAGCAGGGCCATGAACGGTGCCGTCTTCCAGACGTCGGCGAAGATCATCACCGCCAGCGCATAGCCTTCCTGCCCGAGCCATACGACGTCGCCGCCGGGCAGCCCCAACTTGGTCAGCACCGTGTTGACGAAGCCGAGTTCCGGTTCGAAGATCGTCCGCCAGGTGATCGCGGTCACCACGGTCAGGATCGCCCAGGGAACGAGCACCACCGCCCGCAGCAGCGCCCGGCCGCGAAATGCCCGATGCATCACCATTGCCATGCCGAGCCCGATGACGAGCTCGAGGCTGACCGAGATCGCGGTGAACAGAAGCGTCGTTTTCATCGCTTCCCAGAATTCCGAGGAGCCGAGCGCTTGGGTGTAGTTGTCGAACCCGACGAACCTCGAGAGGCCGGGGGTGATGACGCTGTATTCGTTCAGCGAGAGCCAGATCGCGTAACAGATCGGGTAGGCGGCGACCAGGGCGATCACGGCCAGCGACGGCACGACCATCGCCGCGCCGAGGCGCCGCTCTTCACGGAAGACCGAGCGGCGCTTGCCGTGCGACGGGAGTCGCTCGGCTCTGGCCTCCACTAGAACCTTTCGAGGGCGGTTTCGATTTCAGACCCCATCTTCGACGTCGCCCCCTTGGGCGATTCGCGTCCGTTCAGCACTTCGAACGTGTTGTCGTAGATGGCTTCCGTGATTTCCTGGTAGACCGGCGATAGCGGACGCGCCTGGGCCTGTTCGACCGCCTTCAGGAGTTCTTCGGTGAACGGGATTTCCTTTTTCACTTCCGGGTCCTTGTAGACAGCCGTCACCGTTGCGGGAAGGGTGGCTTTGAGGAACATTTCCTTCTGCACCGGTTCGGTGACGAGGAATTCCGCAAAGGCGAGCGAGCCCTTCGGGTTGTCGGTGAAGGCCGAGATGCCGAGGTTGTAACCGCCGATCACGCCAGCACCCGGGTTGCCTTTGAAACCGGGGAATTTGGTGATCGCGAATTCGTTGGCGATGCCTGATTCTTTGCCCAGCGCATATGCATATGGCCAGTTGCGCATGAAGGTCGCGTTGCCGGCCTCGAAGGCGCGCCGCGAGCTCTCCTCTTCGTAGGTCGTGACGGACTTCGGAACCGCTCCGTCTTCGATCCCCCCACGCATGAATTCGAGCGTTTCGGTCGTCAGAGGTGAGTCGATTTCGACGGTTTCCCCGTCTTCGGACAGGACGTGGCCGCCGGCGCTGTAGAGCAGCTCGAGGAAGACGCAGGTCAGGCCTTCATAGCGTTCACCCTGATAGACGAGGCCGTTCTTCTGCTGCGCTTCTTTGTAGACCTGTTCCCAGGTGGTCGGGGCTTTCGGAACTTCGTTGGTCCGGTAGTAGAGGAAGCCGGCGTTGGTGTTGAAGGGGATCCCCCAGTTCTTTCCTTCGTATTCGGTCGTTTCCACCGTCGAGGGGATGAATTCGCCTTCGAGTTTTTCGACCGAGGGAGTCACGTCATAGAGCCACCCGGACGCCGCGTATTCCGGGGCCCAGGTGACGTCCATGCCCAGCACGTCGCACTCGTTCGATTCGGCGCGCAGTCGCTGGATCTGCTGTTCGCGCTGGAGGTCGGCGCTTTCGGGAAGTTCGAGCAGTTTCGCTTCGGCGCCGGGGTTTTCGCTGTTGAACTTTTCGACCGCGGTTTTGAAGGCCCCGCTCGTGTCTTTGCCGATGCACCAGGTGACCTGGCCGGTGGGTTTCGCTTCGGAGGATTGGAGTGTCTTCGCTTCGGCGGCTCCACCTTCACTGCCGCCGCTGCTGCCGCCGCCTCCGCAGGAGGCGAGCACCAGGGCCGCCGCCATCAACGCCAGGACGACGCCGACAAGATTTCTGACACTCGAGCGACCCTGCAATGCCATTTGGCTCCTCCAGATCGGGATACCGAGTTTTGTGGACGAGATACCCCGACCCGCGCGCGGCAAACCGCTGCGAGCTTCCGAAGCGGCCCAACCGCTGCAATTCCGCGCTGCGGTTTACTCCGCGACCGCTCCGGGCATCTTTCGAGCAGGCGGAACGGAATGGCGGAGATAGTCCTCGATGGCATGACGAAGGTCTTTCCTGACGGTTATGAGGCCGTCACGGACATGAACCTCGACATCCCCGATGGCGAGTTCATGATCCTCGTCGGACCCTCGGGATGCGGGAAGTCCACCGCGCTGCGGATGATCGCCGGGCTCGAGGACATCTCGGAGGGCGAGGTGCGGATCGAAGGCGAGACGGTCAACGAGCGCGCCCCGAAGGACCGCGACATCGCGATGGTCTTCCAGAACTACGCGCTGTACCCGCACATGACCGTGCGCGAGAACATGGGCTTCGCCCTGAAGCTGGCGGGGACGGATCGGGAGGAGATCAACCAGAAGGTCGAGGAGACGGCCAAGATCCTCGACCTCGAGCAGCATCTCGACCGCCGCCCCGCGAACCTCTCCGGCGGCCAGCGCCAGCGGGTCGCGATGGGAAGGGCGATAGTCCGCAACCCGAAAGCCTTCCTGCTCGACGAGCCCCTCTCCAACCTCGACGCGAAGCTGCGGGTCCAGATGCGGACCGAGCTGGCCCGCCTGCAGTCGACCCTCAAGACGACGACGATCTACGTGACCCACGACCAGACAGAGGCGATGACGCTCGGCGACCGGGTCGCGGTGATGCGGGCCGGGAAACTGCAGCAGGTCGGCACGCCGGCGGAGCTCTACAACGAGCCGAAGAACCTCTTCGTCGCCGGGTTCATCGGCTCGCCGGCGATGAACTTCATGCCGGGCGAGCTGGGCGACGGGCGGGTCAAGCTGCCGATCGGCGAGGTCGATGCCGGCGAGCTGTCGAACGGCCATCCCGGCGGGAAGGTGGTCGCCGGGCTGCGACCGGAGAACTTCGAGGACGCCTCGATCGTCGGCGACGACCTCAAGCGGGACCGCGGGATCCTCATCGAGGCCGAGGTCGACCTGGTCGAGTCGCTGGGCTCCGACCTTTACGCCTACTTCCACATCGAGTCGGAAAAAGTCGAATCGGAGCAGCTCGCCGATCTGGTCGGCGACAGCCTCGACGAGACCGGCGCCGCCAGCCTGCGCGAGGGCGAAGAGCAGGTGATCGCCCGGCTCGATGCCTCGAGCGGGATCCGACGCGGCGAGAAGGCCGAGCTCTGGGCCGACACGACCCGGCTCCATCTCTTCGACCCCGACAGCGGCGAGAGCCTCAGATAGTCGCCTTCGGATAGGTCAGCGAGCCGTCCTCGACTCGCGCGAACTCAGTCAGCTCGTGCTCGTGCAGACGGCCGCCTCCGTCCAGATGGAGCACCCGCCAGCCGCCGACGATGAGCCTGTCGGCGATCAGGCGGCGGTGGCAGCGCCACCACTGGGCCTCCGCGCACATGATCGCGACCCGCCGAGAACGGGCCTCCCCTTCGAGTTTCTCCAGCCCGGCGCTGAATTCGTCGGAGCTCATGTGGTCCGCATAGCCCTGGAACTGCCGGACCCGCCATCCGTCGTTGGGGGAATCGGCGACCGGCCTTCTGCGCCCGCCGAGGCTCTCGAGATGCAGATACCCGACCCCGGCATCCGCCAGGAGCGTCGCCAGCTGCTCCGATTTGGTCCAGGGGACATGCCTGGACCCCGGAAAGCGGCGGACGTCGACGAGCAACTCGACGCCCTGATCGCGGAGAAGGTCGATGAACCTCGCCGGCTCGAGATTGGAATGTCCGACCGTGAGGACGTAAGAACCGGGCGCCGCGCGACGCAGACTTGATTGAGGGCTGCCCGACGGCAGGCCGCAGACCGCAATCCAAGGAGCGAGCATGTCCGTTGACAAGACCTTCATCATCGTCGGAGCCGGCCTGGCAGGGGCCAAAGCCGCCGAGGCTCTCCGCCACGAGGGCTTCGACGGCCGCCTGGTCCTGATCGGCGAGGAGCCCGACCGCCCCTACGAACGGCCGCCTCTCTCCAAGGACTACCTGCGACAGGAGACCCGCGACAAGCCCTTCGTCCATCCGGAAGCGTTCTACCGCGACCAGGACATCGAGCTGATGACCTCGACGCGGGTGACCGAGCTCGACGCGGGGTCGAAGAAGATCGTCCTCGATGACGGGCAGAGCCTCGGCTACGACCGGCTCCTGATCACGAGTGGCGCCGGGCCACGGCACCTCGACGTCCCCGGGTCGGATCTCGAGGGGATCCGGTATCTCCGCACCGTCGCCGACTCCGAGCGGATCGGCGAGCGGCTGCAGGAGGGCGGGCGGCTGGTGATGGTCGGCGCGGGTTGGATCGGGTCCGAGATCACCGCGTCGGCGCGCCAGAAGGGGTGCGAGGTGACAATGCTCGAGATGGG
>DATAOP010000077.1:0-3214 GCA_036265675.1 Solirubrobacterales bacterium | reverse complement strand
CGCCCATGGACCTCGACGTCATCTCCTCGGTGCAGGACAACATCATCGGCCACTGCCTGTGCGTGCTCGGCGACTCGATGGCCATGCCGGTCGGCAGCATGGTGGCGAAGTTCCGCGACGAGTTCGAGGCTGCGATCGAGGCCGGCCGCGACGCCGCCCCCCGCCCGCTCGACGAGTCTCCGACCGACGTGAAGCCGGTGCCGCTGGGGGCGCCCTCATGAGGGGGTGGGGTCCGTGAACGATGAAATCACCCTCGTGGTCGACGGCGTCGAGGTCCGCGCACCGCAGGGCATGATGCTCGTCGACGCGGCGAAGCACGGCGACGTCGAGATCCCGGTCTTCTGTTACGAGCCGAAGCTCGGGCATCCGGTCGGCGCGTGCCGCATGTGCCTCGTGGAGGTCGAGGGGATTCCGAAGCTCCAGACCGCCTGCTCGACCCCCGTCCGCGACGGGATGGTCGTGTACACGCAGACCGATCGCGTCAAGGAGGCGCAGAGCGCGGTGGTCGAGTTCCTTCTCGTCAACCACCCGCTGGACTGCCCCGTCTGCGACAAGGGCGGCGAATGCCCGCTGCAGGACATCGCCATGGGCTGGGGCCCCGGGAAGAGCCGGGTGATCGATCCCAAGCGCCATTTCCAGAAGCCGATCCCGCTCTCGCCCCTGATCAAGATCGACCGCGAGCGCTGCATCCTCTGCTACCGCTGCGTGCGGTTCAGCCAGGAGATCGCCGAGGACGAGCAGCTACAGCTGCTCGAGCGCAGCGCCTCGACGTTCGTCGGGACCTTCGACGACCGCCCCTACGTCGCCCCGTTCCACGGCAACATCATCGAGCTCTGCCCAGTCGGCGCGCTGACCTCCGACACCTATCGATTCCGCGCGCGGCCGTGGGACATCGAGGACGCGGGGACCGTGTGCACGCTCTGCCCGAGCCAGTGCAACATCAAGCTCACCGTTCGCGACGAACGGCCGCAGCGGGTGCTGGCGCGCGACAACTTCGACGTCGACGACGGATGGCTCTGCGACAAGGGCCGGTTCGGGTATCAGATGATCACCTCGAGCGACCGGATCACCGAGCCGATGGTTCGCCGGGGCGGGGCGGTCGTGCCGGTGACCTGGGAGGAGGCGCTGAGGGCCGCGGCGGCCGGGCTGCGTGAGGCCGGCGAGAGAACGGCGGCCGTGGTCGGCGGGCCCTCGTCGAACGAGGAGGGCTATCTGGTCCAGCGCATCCTCCGCAACGCGCTCGGGTCGCCCCATGTCATCTCGGACCTCGGTCCCCGGGCCGGCCGCCGCCTCCTCGTCGAGCTGTCGCGCCCGGAGCTGGCGGCCCGTGTCTCGGACCTGGACCGCGCCGAGTCGATCCTCGTCCTCGGGACCGACCCGCTCCACTCGATGCCCATCATCGACCTGCGCATTCGCAAGGTGGTGCGGCGCAATGGAACCCGGCTCGCCGTGGCCACCGACCGCCCCGCGGCGATCGACGGGGTCGCCGAGGAAGCCGCTCGCTACGACCCCGGCTTCATGGATGACTTCGCGTCGGCGCTCGCAGCCGAGACCGGCGCGGAGGGTTACGAGCGCGGCAGCGGGGAGCTTGGAGCGGACGCGGAGCGCATCGCCGGCGTCCTCCGACCGGGCTCGACGGTGATCGTGTGGGCAGGCGAGCCCAGCCAGCCGCTGATCGACCTCGCCAGGAGGCTCGACTGCAAGCTGATGGAGGTGCCCGCCGGCGCGAATGGGCGGGGCCTCCGCGAGGTGGGGTGCACGCCGGTGGCGGGACCCGGGCTGTCCGAGGTGGCGATCGGCCGCGACGCCGAGGGCATCCGCGAGAGCCTGGCGAGCGGCGATCTCGAGGGCGTGTTCCTGGTCAACGCCGATCCGGTTCGCGATGCGCGGAACGGCCCCGCCTGGAACGAGGCGCTCCAGCAGGCGGCCTTCGTCGTCGCCGTGTCGATGTTCGACGACGCATCGACCGGATACGCCGACGTGGTCCTGCCGGCCGAGGCATACGCCGAGAAGGAGGGAACCGTCACCCATCCCGACGGGCGGCTGCAGCGGGTGCGGCCGAACGTCCCGAATCCCGGCGCCTCGCGCCCGACGTGGGTGGTGTTCGTCGAGCTGTCGGCGATGCTGGGCGAGGAGACGGGAATCGACTCCGTGCCGGAGGCGGTCGCGACGATCGCGTCGGAGGTGCCGTTCTACGCGGGGATCACCGAGGAGGAGATCGGCGGCCTGGGCATCCGCTGGCAGGACCGACCGGCGGCGAGGAGCTTCCCGGAGCCGCCGGGGCAGCAGGAGGGCGGCGATACCGCCCGGGCTGCGGCGGCGCCGGGCAATGGCGGCCTGCGGGTCGGCGCCTACAGGGACCTCTGGGCGGCGGAGGTCACCGATCGCAGCCCCGCGCTTCGGTTCCTGCGGCCGAAGCAGACGCTGGAGATCTCTCCCGCGGACGCCGAGCGCCTCGGGCTCGCCGGTGGCGCGGCGGTCGCCGTCCGGCGGAACGGGACCAGCATCACGGCGCGCCTGGCGATCCGCGAGCGCGTCCGGCCCGGGACCGGCTTTCTGGTCGACGGGCTCGGCGACGGCGCCGGCGCCCTTGCGAGCGAGCTCGTGGAGGTCTCGGCGTCGGGAGGAGAGCAGTGACATGACCCTGCCGATCGCGGACACCAGCTTCGTTGAGGCGACGTGGATCCTGATCGTGAAGTCGATCGTGATCTTCGCGGTCATTTTCGCGATCGTGCCGATGCTGACCGTCTTGGAGCGGAAGCTCCTCGGCCGGTTCCAGTCGCGCTACGGGCCCAACCGGGTCGGGCCGTTCGGCCTGCTGCAACCGCTCGCCGACGCGATCAAGCTCATCAGCAAGGAGCACTACCACCCCCGCGCGGCGATCCCGGCGCTGTACTACATCGCCCCGGCGATCGTGGTCTTCACCGGCGTCGCGACGCTCGCGATCATCCCGTTCGGTGACGTACAGGAGGGCTTCGGCCTCTATGGCATCGACGTCCCGATCGGGATCCTGTACTTCTTCGCGTTCGGGTCGATCGCGTTCTACGGCCTGCTGCTCGGAGGCTGGGCGTCAGGCTCCAAGTACAGCTTCCTCGGATCGATGCGGGCGGCCGCGCAGCTCATCTCCTACGAGATCTCCATGGGGCTGGCGCTGCTGGGCGCGGTCATGATGGCCGGGTCGCTGTCGCTGGTCTCGCTGGTCGAGGCGCAGAGC
>DATAOP010000076.1:0-8557 GCA_036265675.1 Solirubrobacterales bacterium | reverse complement strand
GGCGAACGGCCAGCGCCTCATGCTTGATCACGGGGTGGGTCCAGCGGCCGAGTTCGTTCATCCGCAGGTTGGGGGCTTTGGTGAGCAGGATCTCGAGCGAGCGCTGGTAGGCGTCCTCGGCATCCTCTGGGTCGAGCGAGTAGCGACGCGCGGTGCGCCGCAGCGAGCTGCCGTGCTGTGCGATCAGCTCGACCGCGGCACGCTTGCGTGCGGCGATGTCGATTCCCGGCGACCCCGCCGGAGCCGACTGCTGCTCCATCTGAAACCCACCTCCCCGCTGCACACACCCCGGTGCACCGGGACGGCTTCTAGCTTGCACGACCCAGGTCCAAACTCACGAATCCCGGTTTTCTCCCCCCGAATGCGACGGATTCGCCAAGAAAAAGCCGGAAATTGCAGCAAATCGTTGAGGATGCCCAACGGCTCGCTCCCCTGTAGCATCGCCCCACGATGAGCACATGCGTAGTCACCGGCGGCGCGGGCTTCCTCGGCTCCCATCTCTGCGAACACCTGCTGGGACAGGGCCACCGGGTGATCTGCATCGACAACCTCGAGACGGGCTCGCTGCAGAACATCGAGCACATCCGCGACGAGCAATTCGACTTCCGCCACATCGACATCATCGAGAAGGTCGACATCCCGGAGCCGATCGACTTCGTCTACCACCTCGCCTCGCCCGCGAGCCCGATCGATTATCTGCGGCTGCCGCTCCACACGCTCAAGGTCGGCTCCCACGGCACCCATCACATGCTCGGCGTCGCGAAGTGGAAGCGGGCACGCTTCCTGATCGCCTCGACCAGCGAGGTCTATGGCGACCCCCAGGTTCATCCACAGACCGAGGCCTACTGGGGCCATGTCAACCCGATCGGCCCGCGCGGCGTCTACGACGAGGCGAAGCGCTACGCCGAGGCTCTGACGATGGCCTACCACCGCCAGCAGGGGGTCGACACCGCGATCGTCCGGATCTTCAACACCTACGGGCCGCGGATGCGGCCCCGGGACGGCCGCGCGATCCCGACCTTCCTCCGCCAGGCGCTCCAGGACCAGCCGCTGACGGTCTTCGGCGAGGGCGAGCAGACCCGCAGCTTCTGTTACGTCGACGACCTGATCCGGGGCATCGTCGCCCTCGCCGAGTCCGAGGCGCATCAACCGGTCAACATCGGCAACCCGGACGAGTTCACGCTGCTCGAACTGGCGAAGAAGGTGATCAAGGTGACCGAGTCGCGCTCGGAGATCGTCTTCGAGCAGCTGCCGACCGACGACCCGCAGCAGCGACGCCCCGACATCAGCCGCGCCCGCGACCTGCTCGACTGGGAACCGGAGATCGCCCTCGAGGACGGTCTGCGGCGGACGATCGAGCAGTCCGGTCTCGAGCGCCTGGTCGGCGCCACCGACTGAGGCGCCGCGGGCCCTACTCCGTGGATGGCGCCGACGCCGACGCGTGCAGAGTCGCGGTGATCCGGGCAAGCGTTTCGCCCGGTTGGAAGAAGCCGGGTGTGAGAAATCGCGCGTTGAGCTGTTCGGCGATGAACTGGTTGGCGACCGCCCGGATTCCCGTCAGTTCGAACATTCCGACCTTGGGCCGGATCCGGAAATCGGCGGCCGCGTAGTCGAGGGTCGCGATCGAGTCCGTGGTCGGGTCCTGCTGCGACAGGGAGCTGATCGTGGCCGTCAGTTCACGGCTCGCCAGGTCGATGCGGGGACCGCGCAGGAGCATGTTCCGCGGCGGTGGGGCGTGGATCTCCGCCGTCACCCCGTCATCTGCGCCGCCCTGGAGGGTGCCGGACGTGGCGTCGGGCGCGATTGCGGTCGGGGCGATGTCGAACAGGAAGTAGTTTTCGCCGGGCGCGCTCCACCGCTGTGTTGCGCCCCAGATCCCGAGCTCGGCCTGGATCGATTCGAGTTTCGAGAAGGTCGTGTCGGGGCCGCCGATCGCGATTGTCCCGAACTCGACCGGCACCGTCTGCGGGATTGCGACGAGGGCGAGTGAGCCGAGGCGCCGTCCGCGCCGGAAGACCCCGTCCAGCCCGAGCTTTCGGTTGAGGGCGGCCGCGGTCCCAGCGGTCAGCTTCAGATTCGAGATCCGGATCCGGGTGCCGAATCCCGCCGGGCTGCTCCGCAGCCTCCCGTGCTTGGCGAGGATTCTGTGGTCGCCGGCGATCCTCGCGGTGCTCTGACCCCTGCCGGTGTTGACGAGAATGTCGGTGACCCGCGCGATCCGGTTGCCGCCATCGAAGCCGAAGCCGCCACCGAGGGTGAGCGCGCCGCGGCCCGAGGCTCCGTTCGTCGCCCCCGCCGCAACCGGCAGGCCGATGACCCTTCCCTTCGCGGTGCCCGCCCCGATGCCCTCGAGGTCGACTCCCTCCCGATCGAGCTGTCGGGCGAGCTTCCGGTCGAGGGTCAGCTGCGCCTTGCCGCCGGAGATGACGACCCGGGCGCCTGCAGCCGCCGGCAGCGCCGCGAGGAGGGCCAGGCAGAGAGCCACGAGGGATGCCGGCAGAAGGACGAGGGAGCTCGGCGCTCGAAGGGACATCTGGTCGTCTCAACCGCCCTCCGGGTTCGTAGTTTCGCCGAGGCCTGGGCCCGGCTCTCTCGCCCGTCTCAATATCCTCCCTGCGATGGCAGACGACTCCAGATCCCCGGTAGGCGAGAGCGCTCCGAGCATTGCGCCTGTCGTCGGTCCCGATGATGAGCGCGTCTTCACCGACTCCGGGATCGAGATCGAGCGCCTATATACGGAGGAGGACGTCGCGCCGGGGCTCGAAGAGCGCCTCGGCCGTCCCGGTGAGCCCCCGTTCACGCGCGGGATTCACGAGGGGATGTACCGCGACAGGCTCTGGACGATGCGCCAGTACGCGGGGTTCGCCACCCCGGAAGACACCAACGAGCGCTACCGCTATCTGATCGAGCACGGCTCGACCGGGCTCTCGATGGCCTTCGACCTGCCGACCCAGCTGGGCCGCGACTCCGACGACCCGCTCTGTCACGGCGAGGTCGGGCGGACCGGGGTCCCGATCGACACGATCGAGGACATGCGGATCTGCTTCGAGGAGATTCCCCTCGACCAGGTCTCGACGTCGATGACGATCAACGCTCCGGCGGCGATCCTGCTGCTGCTCTACGAGCTGGTCGGCGAGGAGCAGGGCGTCCCCCCTGAGAAGCTGCGCGGCACCGTCCAGAACGACGTGCTCAAGGAGTACATGGCGCGGGGCAACTACATCTACCCGCCGGAGCCGACGATGCGGCTGACCACCGACATCTTCGAGTACTGCCACCAGAGCGTTCCGAAATGGAACACGATCTCGATCTCCGGCTACCACATCCGCGAGAAGGGATGCTCGGCCGTCCAGGAGGTCGCCTTCACCCTCTCGAACGCGATCGCCTACGTCGAGGCGGCGCTCGACCGGGGCCTGAAGATCGACGAGTTCGCCCCCCGCCTGGCGTTCTTCTTCAACGGCCACAACAACGTCTTCCAGGAGATCGCCAAGTTCCGCGCGGTGCGGCGGATGTGGGCCGAGATCGTCGCCGAGCGGTTCGGCGCCGAGGACCCGAACTCGATGAAGATCCGCTTCCACACCCAGACCGGCGGCGTCACCCTCCAGGCCCAGCAGCCCGAGGTCAACATCATCCGCGTCGCCCTCCAGGGCTTCGCCGCCGTCTGCGGCGGCACCCAGAGCCTCCACACCAACGGCTTCGACGAGGCGCTGGCGCTGCCGACCGAGCGCTCGGCGCGGATCGCGCTCCGCACCCAGCAGGTGCTCGCCCACGAGTCGGGCGCCGCCGACACGGTCGACCCGTTCGCCGGCTCCTACTTCGTCGAGTCGCTGACCGACGAGATCGAGCTCCGCGCCAAGGAGCTGATGGCGAAGGTCGAGGAGCTCGGCGGGTCGGTCGAGGCGCTCGAGTTCATGCAGCGGGAGATCGAGGAGTCGGCGCTCTCCTACCACGAGCGCTACAGGTCGGGCCAGGACATCGTCGTCGGAGTCAACAAATACGTCACCGACCAGGTCGACGACGTCGACATCCTTCGCGTCGACCCCGAGTCGGAGGAACGCCAGCTCGCGCGGCTGAAGGCGTTCAAGGAGAACCGCGACCAGGCGGGGGTCGAGGAGAAGCTGGAGAGCCTGCGCGACGTCGCCCGGGGCGACGGCAACCTGCTGCACCCGATCCGCGCCGCGCTCGCCGCCGACGCCTCGATCGGCGAGGTCTGCGGCGCGATGCGCGACGTCTTCGGCGAGTACCGCGGCGGCGCCTTCTTCTAGGCCGAGCTCGACGCGGTCGCCATCCAGAGCGCGAGCCTCGCGCATCCGAGGTGACCGCCGCCATCCATCTCCGCCGCCTGGTCAGATGCGGCCAGCCGACCGCGTAGACACCGCGCATCACCACGTGCAGCCGCCCCTTGCCACCCGATGCTCGATCTGTCGCGCTTTGAACCCAGCGCCGAGGAGCTGTCGCCGGGACACGATCCCGTGCTGTCGTCCCGCCAGCTCCTAGGCCTCTCGGCCCCGCCTATCGTTCCGCCCATCCGACATCGACCACACCTGGAGTGGGTGAATGTCGGATGGGCCGCTTTTCGCCCCCTGAATGGCCTCTTTCAGAGGGCCGATTCGGGGAGGAACCGCTGGGCGCCGGTTGAACCGGGAGCCATGCTTGAAGTCTCGAGGACGCTGGTCAAGTCCGAACCGGAGCTCGCCGAGCTCGTCGACGCCGTCGAGGGGGTGGAGGTGACGATGGCCGAGAAGGGCTTCGGGACGCGGGTCGAGGTGCGCGCGGCCGAGGGCTCCGGCCTCGTCGCCGCCGACCTCGAGCGGATTCTCGACCGGCTCGCCGAGCCGCAGAGGCAACCCTTCGACAGCGCCTGAGTGTTGTCGGGACACACGACAAAATCGGGGCGCGAGCGCCCTGGAAGGAGCATTTCGACGTGAAGAACCCGAAGAGGCATCTCAACGTCGCAAACGTGCTCTCCGCGATGGCGTTGTTCGTGGCGCTCAGCGGGGTCACCTATGCGGCGACGGCTGCCAAGAACTCGGTCAAGACGAAGAGCATCGCGAAGCAGGCGGTGACGACGCCGAAACTGAAGAACAACGCGGTGACGTCGGCGAAAATCCGAAACGGCGCCGTGATCTCCTCGAAGATCGGCAACGGGGCGGTCGGGACCACACAGATCGCTGACGGCGGGGTCCGCGCGGTGGACCTCGGCGGAGGGGTCGTCACCAACCCAAAGATCCAGAACGGGGCGGTCAGCGACGCCAAGCTCGCCAACAACGCGGTGACGACGACAAAGATCAACGCCGAAGCGGTGACCACCGGCAAGCTCAGCAACGAAGCGGTGACGGGGGCGAAGCTCTCGGCGTCGTTCAACGGCCAGCTCGTCAAGAACGTCAGCTACGTCAGCGCCAAATCGGCCAAAAACAGCGCCAGCGAAAATGCGTTCGAAGCGACCGCCACCTGCCCGACCGGCAAGCAGGCGATAGGGGGCGGCGCCCGAATCCTGTCGTCGACCCCAACGACCAAAGTCGCAATGACGCAGAGCGCGCCGGTTTTCGATAGCGGTGGCAAGGCGACCGCTTGGTTCGCCCAGGCCAGGACGTTCGGCGGCGCCGACCCGGTCGACTGGGAACTCGAGGTTCACGCGGTCTGCGCCGAACTCTAGGCGGCAGCAGACGCAGTCCGGGAGGTTCGAGAGGCCCGCTTCGGCGGGCCTCTCTGATGCTCGGGCCGACCAGGCCGTCCCCCTGGCCGCGCCCGAAATAGACTCTCGCGCTCCATGAGCGCCGAGCGAGTGAAGCATCCATATCTGATTCCCTGCGATCGAGCGAAGCGCGAACTCTGATGATGCGAGAAAGGAACCCGGAAACTCACGACGAGAAGCTCGCCTATCTCCGCGAGCTGCGCGAGGCGGCTATTCACTCGGCCTCCGATGAGGCGGTCGAGAAGCAGCACGCGAAGGGCAAGTTGACGGCCCGCGAGCGGGTCGAGAAGCTGCTCGATCCAGGCTCGTTCGAGGAGCTCGACACCTTCGTTCGCCACCGGACCTACGACTTCGAGATGCAGAAGAAACGGCCCTGGGGCGACGCGGTCGTCACCGGCCACGGGACGATCGAAGGGCGCACGGTCTTCGTCTTCTCGCAGGACTTCACGGTCTTCGGCGGCAGCCTCGGCGAGGTGATGGCGGAGAAGATGTGCAAGGTGATGGACCTCGCCGCCCAGGTCGGGGCCCCCGTGATCGGGATCAACGATTCTGGCGGCGCCCGGATCCAGGAGGGGGTCGTCTCGCTCGGCGCCTACGGCGACGTCTTCGTCCGCAACGTCAAATGCTCCGGCGTGATCCCGCAGATCAGCCTGGTCATGGGGCCCTGCGCCGGCGGCGCCGTCTACTCGCCGGCGATGACCGACTTCATCTTCATGGTCAAAGAGACCTCGCACATGTTCATCACCGGGCCCGAAGTGATCAAGACCGTGACCGGCGAGGAGGTCGAGTTCGAGGAGCTCGGCGGGGCGATGAGCCACAACACGAAATCGGGCGTCGCGCATTTCGCCGCCGAGGACGAGGAGAGCTGCCTCGAGGACGTGCGGTACCTGCTCAGCTTCCTGCCCGCCAACAACCTCGAGGCGCCCCCGAGGTTCGAGCCGAGCGACGACCCCGAGCGCGAAGACGAGGAGCTCGACACGCTCGTCCCCGACGACCCCTCGAAGCCGTACGACATGCGCGAGGTGATCGCCCGTGTCGTCGACGACGAGGACTTCTTCGAGGTCCACGAGCATTTCGCGCGCAACATCGTCTGCGGCTTCGCCCGCCTCGACGGGTTCCCGGTCGGGGTCGTCGGCAACCAGCCCGCCCACCTCGCCGGCGTCCTCGACATCGAGGCCTCGGAGAAGGCGGCCCGCTTCGTCCGCACCTGCGACGCCTTCAACGTGCCGCTGCTGACCTTCACCGACGTTCCCGGCTTCCTCCCCGGCACCGACCAGGAGTGGAACGGGATCATCCGCCACGGGGCGAAGCTCCTCTACGCCTTCACCGAGGCGACCGTGCCGAAGCTCACCGTCGTCACCCGCAAGGCCTACGGCGGCGCCTACGACGTCATGAACTCGAAGCACATGCTCGCCGACTTCAACGTCGCCTGGCCTACGGCGGAGGTCGCGGTGATGGGCCCCGAGGGCGCGGTCAACATCATCTACCGCAAGGACATCACATCGTCACCGACGCCGGACCAGCGCCGGCAGAAGCTGATCGACGACTACAAGGCCCACTTCGCGAACCCCTACTCGGCCGCCGAACGGGGCTACATCGACGACGTGATCGAGCCGCGCCAGACCCGGCCGAAGCTGATCCGGGCGCTGCGGATGCTGCAGTCGAAGCGGGTCGATCAGCCGAAGCGCAAGCACGGCAACATCCCGCTTTAGGATTGAACCTCACGGCCGCCCGGCCCGTAGCTTGGGGCAACCGGCCATCGCCGGGACCCCAGCAAAGGAGAAACGCCATGAAACGGTTGCTGCTGGCAGCAATCCTCGCGGTTCTCGTCCTCGGTGTCTCGTCCCCACTGGCCCTCGCCGGCGGAGGAAACCCCTCCGGCACCGGGCCCCCGAGTCAGTCGTGCCAGGAAATCGAGGGGGAAGGTGGCACCGTTCCGGGCCACTCCTCGTCCTCCCCGGGCTCGCCCTTCAACGAGCCTGAAATCAACAGCCCCGAAGGGGGCACGGGCGGCCAGCACTACAGCGAGAAGTCGCAGTACGACGTGGCCTGTTACCACGTCTCGCAGAATCACTGACGCACTAGGGGACGGCGGTGGCCTCGGTCTCGCCGCCGCCGCCCTCGATCTTGCCGCCGCCGCGACCGGCCACCGCGCCGCCTTCCTCCGCGGTGAGGCGATGGGCGAGGTAGACGGGGATGATCGAGATCAGGACGACCATCACCGCGACCGCGTTGACGATCGGCCGTTCCTGGGCCCGGAAGAGGTTGGTGAAGATCCAGATCGGGAGCGTTTCTTCGCCGGCGCCGATCGTGAACGTGGTGACGATGATCTCGTCGAAGGAGAGCCCGAAGGCCAGCAGGCCGCCGGCGCCGAGCGCCGAGCGCATGTTCGGCAGGGTGACGTAGCGGAACGTCTGCCACGGGTCGGCGCCGAGATCGGCCGAGGCTTCCTCGAACGACGCGGACATCCGCCGCAGCCGGGCGATGACGTTGTTGTAGACGACGACGATGCAGAAGGTCGCGTGCGCGACGACGACCGTCAGCAGCGAGAGTTTGATGCCGAACACCTGGGTGAAGGTGTTGTTCAGCGCCACCCCGGTCACGATCCCCGGCAGCGCGATCGGCAGGATCACGAGGAAGGAGATCGTCTCGCGGCCGAAGAAGCGGTGCCGCGCCACGGCCAGCGACGCCAGGGTGCCGAGCAGGAGCGCGATCGCGGTCGCAATCAGAGCCACTTTGATCGAGGTCCAGAACGCGTCGGGCGCTGTGCTTTCGAACGCCTTCGGGAACCATTCGAGCGTCAGCCCGGGCGGCGGCCATTCGAGGATCCTGCTGGCGTTGAAGGCATAGATCGCGAGGATGATC
>DATAOP010000075.1:0-10269 GCA_036265675.1 Solirubrobacterales bacterium | reverse complement strand
AGAGTCGTCGACATCCGCGAAGTCCGCCGGCGACAGGTCATCGCGCTCGGGAGCGCTCACGGACGCGATCTGGATCACGTGGCTGAAGATGCTCACTCCGACCGCGGAGAGAAAGCCCTTCGCGATCGTTCCAGCGGCGACCCGCGCCGCAGTCTCTCGGGCGCTGGCGCGCTCAAGGACGTTGCGCACGTCGCTGAAGCCGTGCTTCTGCAGCCCAGCCAGGTCAGCGTGGCCGGGGCGCGGCAGGTGGGACTCCTCGACCTCCGCGTCGACGGGCCAGGGGTTCATCCGCTCGTCCCAGTTCGGGTAGTCGCGATTGGCGACCAGGACGGCGATCGGGCTGCCGAGCGTCCTGCCGTGCCGGAGGCCCGAGCGGATCTCGACGGTGTCTGACTCGATCTTCATGCGGCCGCCGCGCCCATGGCCGAGCTGGCGACGCGCCATGTCGCGGTCGAGCGCCTCGCGGTCGAGCTCAAGTCCGGCCGGCATCCCCTCGACGATCGCGACGAGGCCCGGCCCGTGCGACTCACCTGCCGTCGTGAAGCGGAAAACGGTCATTTCCAGCCTAGGCTATAGGCGCGGGGGGCAGACTCAGCTGCGCGCGGCGGCGCGCATGACATCGAGCGAGGGCTCGCGCCCGGTCCAGATCCGAAGCGAGTGGGCCCCCTGGTGGACGAGGACCTCGATCCCGTCGACCGCGGTCGCGCCGGCCTCGGAGGCCGCGGTGATCAGCTCGGTCGGCGCGGGGCCATAGACCATGTCGACCACCGTCTGCCCGGCGGCAAACCCGTCGGCGCGGAGCGGCAGCTCCTCGAACGGCGACTCGTCGCCGAGGCCCACCGCGGTCGCGTTGATGATCAGCCCGTAATCGGCCTGATCGGGGTCGACGACCGGAGCCCCGCCCAGCTCCTCGCAGAGGTTCGCCGAGCGCAGCTCGGTCCGGTTCCAGACCTCGACCTCCGCCCCCTCGCGGACCAGGCTCCAGACGACCGCGCGGGCGGCGCCACCGGCGCCGAGGATCAGCGCCCGCCGTCCCGCGGGAGGATCGGGCAGCGCGTCGAGGACGCCGGGGGCGTCGGTGTTGTCGGCATTGACCTCGCCCCCGACGAAGCTCAGGGTGTTGGCGGCGCCGATCTCGCGGGCGGTCTCCGAGGGGTTGTCGGCGACGGTCAGCGCCGCTCCCTTGTGCGGGACGGTGACGTTGGCGCCCGCGAATCCCTGATCCGGCATCGAGTGGACCATGGCCTCGAAGTGATTCGGCGCGACGTCGATCGCCTCATAGCTCCAATCCGCGCCGAGCCCGAGATCGGCGAGCGCGGCGGTCTGCATCGCCGGCGAGCGGGAGTGCCCCACCGGGTGCCCGAGAACCGCTAGGCGCGGCATTGCCCGCTCATTCCCCGCACGTGGTCGGCGACTCTCCGCCGGCGGCTTCGCGGGCTTCGTTGTAGCGGGCGACGTCGGCCTGGAATTCGGAATAGCTCGAGGAGAAGGAGTGTTCGCCGCAGGTTCCAGGCTTGACCACGTAGTAGAGGTAGTCGACCTTGGCCGGGCGCGCCGCCGCTTCGATCGAGGCGAGGCCGGGGCTGGCGATCGGGCCCGGCGGCAGGCCGGCGTTGACACGGGTGTTGTAGGGCGAGTCGGCGCTCAGTTCGGATTCGGTCAGCGGCTCGCTGTAGTTGTCGTTCGCGAAGCGGATAGTGGCGTCGATCCCGAGCGGGATCCCGTCGCGAAGGCGGTTGTAGATGACCGCGGAGATCAGCTTCCGCTCACTTTCCAACTGCGCCTCCTTCTCGATCATCGAGGCGATCGTGACGACGTCGTAGACCGTGAGGTTCTTCGACTTCGCATAGGACATATCGACCCCGGCGATCCGCCGCTTGAAGTCTTCGAGCTGATCGCGGACGAGGTCGGAGACCGGCGCGTGGGCGTCGAGTTCGAAGGTGTCGGGGAAGAGGAAGCCCTCGAGGTTTTTGGCGTCGGTCCCGCCGTATTCGGCGGGATCGAGGTAGCGCGATCGGATCGTCGCCTTCTCGTAGTCGCCCTTCAGCTTCAGTTCGCGGGCCAGTTCGGCGGTCTGGGCGCGGCTGTAGCCCTCCGGGATCGTCGCCGTGATCGTCCGCAGAGGTTCCGGCGGCGGCGGTTCGTCGCGGGTCAGGTAGGCGTAGGCGATGACGGCGAGGCCAATCGCCGCGAGCACGGCGATCGCCGCGAGCAGAACCCCCCACGGGCTGCGCCGCCCGCGGGTCGGAGGCTTGGGCGGCGGCGGGGGCGGAGGCTCCTCGCCCCAGAACTCCTCCTCGGCACTCTTCGGCGGCTGCGGTGGAGGTGGCGGCGGAGGGGGGTCGGCGGGCGGTGCCGGCTGTGCCGCCACCGCCCTCTCCTTCTCCGTCTCCTTTTCCTTTTCTTCTCGGCGCCGGCGGCGCTCCTCGCGTTCGCGGCGGCGCTCCTCGCGAGCCGCCGCCGCGGGGTCGTCGGCCCGGAAGGGATCGTCATTGCGCCACTCGTCACTCATCGGCGGCCGCCCGGGCTGCGAGATAGCCCTGGAGGAGGTGCGCCGCGGCGAGCGAGTCCGAGGCGGCGCCGGCGCCCTCGCGGCGGGTCGCCTCGGCCATCCGAGTCGTCAGCCGCTCGTCGTAGGTCTCCACCGGGATCTCGAGCATCGCCTCGAGTTCGCCGCAGAACGTCCGAGCAAGGTCGGCCTGCGTCCCCTCCCTGCCGCTGAGGTGCAGCGGCAGCCCGACGACCACCCGCTCGACGTCGTACTCGGAGACGAGCTCGGCGACCGCGCGCGGATGCGGCGGTTCGATCACCGGCAGCGGTGTCGCCAGCGTCCCGCTCGGGTCCGAGAGAGCGCAGCCGATCCGCGCCGTGCCGTGGTCGAGGGCGAGCACCCGCATCAATTACCCAATGCCCGCTCGATCGCCGCGCGCGCTGCGCTCAGGGCGTCGTCGAGCTTGGCCGGCTCGCGTCCGCCCGCCTGCGCCATCCCCTCGCGCCCGCCACCGCCGCCGCCGATAACCGGCGCCGCCTCGGCGACCGCCTCGGCGGCCGAGACGCCGCGGGCGACGGCCGGCTTCGAGACCAGGGCGACCAGGGCGACCTTCTCTCCCTCGGCGCCGCCGAGGACGACGGCCGACTCCTCGCCGAGCCTGCCCTGGATCCGAGAGGCGAGATCGAGCAGCGCTTTCTGGTCGGCGATCGGCGCCGGTTGGGCCACGACCGCGACCCCGTCGACCTCGGACGCCTCGCCGGCGAGCCGCTCGGCCTCCTCGCCGAGCCGCTGCCTCGCGGCCTGCTTCGCGCCCTCGCCGGCCTCGCGCAGCCGCTCCGCCGCCCGACGGGCGCCGCTCAGCGGGTCCTGCGGCGCGCCGAGGACCTCGCCGACCTTGCGCAGTCGCTCCTCGCGCTCGCGGAACCAGTCGATCGCCGCCGGCCCGCTTAGGGCCTCGATCCTGCGCACGTTTGCGGCGCTCGAGCCCTCGGAGGCGATCTTGAAGATCCCGACCTCGGCCGTGTTGGCGACGTGCGTCCCGCCGCACAGCTCGCGCGAGACCCCGTCGACCTCGACGACCCGCACCCACTCGCCGTATTTCTCGCCGAACAGCGCCATCGCCCCGAGCCGTTCCGCCTCCGGACGCTCCATCTCCAGCCAGCGGACGGGGCGGCTCGCCTTGATCCACTCGTTGACGCGGTCCTCGATCGCAGCGATCTCCTCGCCCGCGAGCGGCTTGCCGTGGGTGAAGTCGAACCGCAGCTTGTCGGGCCGGACCGCAGAGCCCGCCTGGCGGACATGGTCGCCGAGGCGCTCGCGCAGGGCGGCGTGGAGGAGGTGGGTCGCGGTGTGGTTTCGCATCGTCGCGTGGCGGGCGTCGTGGTTGACGAGCGCTTCGACCGCACGCCCGGCGTCGGGCGACGGGCCCTCGCCGACCTCGATTGCCTGGTCCTCGCCGACCCGGTAGACGTCGACGACCTCGGCCTCTCCCCCCTTCCAGCGCAGCACGCCGGTGTCGGCGACCTGACCGCCGCCCTCGGCGTAGAACGGGCTCTCCTCGAGCTTCACCAGCGCCCGCCCGTTGTCGGCGGCGACGGCGGCGACGCCGGTGGTCGCGCGCAATGTCTCGTAGCCGACGAACCTGGTCGGCGCGCTCTCCGACGCAAATGCGATCACCCGCTCGTGGCGATCCTCGGAGCCGTGCGCGGTCGCGGCGCCGGTCCGGGCCCGCTCGCGCTGCTCCTCCATCAGCTCCTCGAAGCCGCTGTCGTCGACGGCGAGCCCCCGCTCCGCCAGCAGCTCCTTCGTCAGGTCGAACGGGAAGCCGTAGGTGTCGTGGAGCTTGAACGCGTCGGCGGCGTCGATCCAGGACGTCCCCTCCTGCGTCGCCGCCTCGACCATTTGCTCGAGCAGCTCGCTGCCGCGCTCGAGGGTGCGGCCGAAGCTCTCCTCCTCGTCGCCGACCCAGCGGGTGATGTTCTCGCGCTCGGCGGCGAGCTCCGGGTAGGCGACGGACATGATCTCGATCGTCCGCTCCGCAAAGCGCTCGAGCCACGGCGCCTCGAGCCCGAGCGTCCGGCCCTGCTGGATCGCCCGCCGCATGATCCGCCGCAGGATGTAGCCGCGGTCTTCGTTCGAGGGGACGACCCCGTCGGCGATCAGGAAGGCCGACCCGCGCGAGTGATCGGCGATGATCCGCATCGCCCTGGTGATCCGGCCGCCCTCGGAGTAGGAATGCCCCGAGAGCTCCTCGGCGAGGTCGATCAGTGGCCGGATCAGGTCGGTCTCGAAGACCGAGGGGACGTCCTGGAGGATCGCCGCCATCCGGTCGAGCCCCATCCCGGTGTCGATGTTCCGCATCGGCAGCTCGGTCACCGTCCCGTCCTCGGCGAGGTCGTAGGTCATGAAGACGTGGTTCCAGAACTCGAGGAAGCGGTCGGTGTCGTCGCCCGGTCGCTCGTCCGGGCCGCCGAACTCCTCGCCACGGTCCAGGTAGAGCTCCGAGCATGGGCCGCAGGGCCCGGTCGGACCGGCCTGCCAGAAGTTGTCGGCGCGGCCGAGGCGGACGATCCGCTCGTCCGGGACGCCAACCGAGCGCCAGATCTCGATCGCCTCCTCGTCGGGCCCAAGGCCCAGCTCGTCATCGCCGCCGAACACCGTCACCCAGATCCGCTCCGGGTCCATCCCGAACCCCTCCGTCGAGAGCTCCCAGCCCCACGGAATCGACTCGGCCTTGAAGTAGTCGCCGAAGCTCCAGTTGCCGAGCATCTCGAAGAAGGTCAGGTGCCGGGCGGTGTTGCCGACCTCCTCGATGTCGGTCGTGCGGAAGCATTTCTGGACATCGGCGAGCCGCGGCGCCGGTGGCTCCTCGCGGCCGAGGAAGTAGGGCTTGAACGGCTGCATCCCGGCGGTGGTGAGGAGGACCGACGGGTCATGGACGGAGGGGACGAGCGAGGCCGAGGGCACGATCGTGTGCCCGCGGTCCTCGAAGAACGAGAGGTAGGTGTCGCGAATCTCCTGCGCCTTCACAGATTGGGAGCCTAAGTCACGGCGTGTCGGGCCTTACATCCGGCCGCGGGCAGCGTTATGAGGGTGATGCGGTCCTACTCTTGAAGGATGCGATCGGGTGTCGATAATCGGGATACGTGAGATTCACGGCGGACGAGCGGCTCGTGAGGCGCGCCAAGCGTGGCGACCGGCGCGCGTTCGAGGCGATCTTCGAGCGCTATCACCAGGACCTCTATCGCTTCTGCCTGACGCTGGTCGGCAGCAGGCAGGACGCCGAGGACGCGCTCCAGGCGACGATGGTCAAGGTCCTGCGGTCGCTGCCCGGCGAGCGGCGGGACATCCAGCTGCGGCCCTGGATCTACCGGATCGCGCGCAACGAGTCGATCGACACCGTGAGGCGGCGTCGGGAGACGGTCGGGATCGTTCCCGAGCAGATCGTTGCCGGGCCGGGTCTGATCGAGACTGCGGAATCGCGGGAGCGGCTCGGCAAACTGATCGACGACCTCGGAGAACTGCCCGAGCGGCAGCGCGCGGCGCTGGTGATGAGGGAGCTCGGCGACCTCGAGTTCGGCGAGATCGCCGCGGCGCTCGAGACATCCGCGGACGCCGCGCGCCAGGCGGTGTACGAGGCGCGGGTCAGCCTGCGGCAGATGGAAGCGGGGCGTGAGATGAGCTGCGACAGCGTGGTCGGGGCGATCTCCGAGGCCGACGGGCGAGTCGTCCGCAAGCGGGAGATCCAGGCTCATCTGAAGTCGTGTGCGGATTGCCGCGCCTTCCAGCAGTCGATCAGTCGGCGTCGCGGCGAACTGCGGGCGATCGCTCCGCTGCCCGTGGCCGCGTCGGCGGCGATCCTCCATGGGGCGCTTGGAACGGGTTCCGGCGCGGGAGCCGGGGCTGCCGGGGCTGCCAGCGCGGGCGCCGGCAAGGCGCTGCTGGGATCGGCGGTGGTCAAGACGGCCGCCACCTGCGCAGTGGTGGCGGCGATCGGTACTACCGCGGCCGATCGCAGCGGCCTGGTCGACGTGCCGATCGGCGGCAGCAGTGCCCCGGTCGAGGAAAGCTCCCCTTCGACATCTCAATCGTCGTCCGGTGGATCCACCTCGCCCTCGAGGTCGCAGAAGCACGCGGCGGCGCATTCGGCGGGGGGCTCGAAGATCGGGCAGGGCGGCCGTCGCGGGGTATCCGCCGAGAACCGGGGCGCGGGCTCCGGCACCGCACCCACCGGGTCGGCAACCGGCGGGAATCCGGCGACGACCTCGGTTCCGGCCCCCCAGTCCGCCCAGCAAGGCGCCCGTGGGGGCTCCAAGTCGAAGAAGAACGCGACGAGGCCGGGGCAGGGCAAGGCGCCGGGGCTGCCGCCGTCCTCGGATCACGGTCAGCAGACCGCCGCCGAACACAGGTCGCCGCAGGGGAACGCCTCTCCTGGGACGCCGCGGGAACCCGAAAAGGCCCACCCATCCCATCCCCAGCCTCCGCCGAAGCCGGAAGTCGAACCGGCTCCGGAGAAGGAATCCGCACCGGTCATCCCCGCGCCGGAAGCGCCCGCGTATGAAAAGGGCGAAAACTCGGCGAATCGCGCCGCGCGCGAACAGCCCGAATTGGCCGAAAGGTCCGAATAGAGCCTTACAAACAAGGTTCCGCCTCGTTTAGACGACAAAGGAAATGCCGCGAGAATCAGCTCGCGGCGGACAACGTCGAAGGAGGCGTGATGATGAAGCAGTTCCTGAAGATCGCGGTCATCACCGGCGCTCTCGCGCTGGCCGCCGCGCCCGCGTTCGCGGCAAACCCTCATGAAGGCGAACCGCCCTACGGGCACGGCCCGAGCTACAACCCGGCCGAACCGCCGAGCACCCCGGGCCCGAACGCCGGGCTGCCGGCCCAGGCCAAGGCCTACGGGCGCTACTGCAATGAACAGGGCGCCAGCAAGAAACACGTCAAAGGCCAGAAGGGCACCCCATTCTCTGAATGCGTGAAAGCCATGGCCAAGATGGCGAACGATTCCAAGACCAATCCCCGCAAAGCCTGCCAGGGCATGAGCAAGAAACACGTCAAAGGCCAGAAGGGCACCCCATTCTCCCAGTGCGTGAGGGCGGCGAAACACCTTCGGAAAGACCTGGAAGCGGGAGCGGTCTAACCGACGATCGTCCCATAGCCGACGACTGTGCCCTCTCTCAGGAGCACGGCCGTCTGGCCGGGGGCGATCCCCTCGAATGACTCCCCCAGCGCGACCTCGAGGCTGGTGTGCGTACCGGCGGGCCCCGCGACGGTGGCCGGTACCGCGACGGATCGGTAGCGCAGGCGCACCGAGTCGACCTGCCCTCCGTCGCGATGGAGCACCGCATCGCGGATCCTCACCCGGGTGGCGGCCAGCTCATCGCGGGTGCCGACCGTGATCGTGTTGGCGGCGGCGTCCTTTGCGGTGACGTAGAGCGGCTCCGGCGCCGAGACGCCGATCCCGCGCCGCTGGCCGACGGTGAAGTTCTGGTGGCCTCGGTGGCGGCCGAGCACCCTGCCGGCGCCGTCCACCACCCTGCCCTCGCGATCGCGGAGGCCGCCATGACGGCGGAGGAATCGGCGCTGGCCTTGGCCGGCGAGGAAGCAGAGGTCCTGGCTCTCGGGCTTGCGGGCGATCGAGAGCCCGTGGCGGGCGGCGATCTCGCGCACCTCCGGCTTCGTGAGCTCGGTCAGGGGAAAGCCGAGCCGCGGCAGCATCGACGGCGGCAGGCCGGCGAGCATGTAGCTCTGATCCTTGGCGGAGTCCGACGCAGCGGCCAGCAGCGGCCCCTCTCCGTCGCCGACAATGCGCGCGTAATGGCCGGTCACCAGCCGCTCCGCGCCGAGCCGCTCGGCGAGGTCCGCCATCGCCGCGAGCCGGACCTCGCCATTGCAGACGATGCACGGGTTCGGGGTGCCTCCCTGGGCGTGGCCCGAAAGATAGGAGCCGACCACCCGGCGGCGGAAGTCGTCCTCGAGGTCGAGGGTGAGGTGAGGAACGTCGATCGAGTGGGCGACCGCGCGGGCGCCGAGCACCGCCTCCGGTGAGCAGCAGGCCTTGGCGCCGTCGGTCTCCCGGTCGGCCCAGAGCTTGACGGTGATGCCGACCACATCTGCCCCACGCTCTCGTTCGAGCAGCGCGGCCACGGCGCTGTCGACGCCACCGGACATGGCGACGGCCACGCGGCCCTCCTGCGCCGGTGCAAGGCGCTCCTCGCTCGCCGCCGCAGCGGCAAGCGCCCGGTGCAGGGCGTCGGCAGCGAGCTGCGCCGCGTGCCGCTTCGCCGGAGTGAGCCCGCCGAGGACCGAGTCGACCTCGTCGGTCCCGATCCGGGCAGCGTCGAGGACGGTGTCGCCGTCGACCATCTCGGCGACCGCGGCGGTTGCCGCCCTCGTTGCGCCGCAGCCCTCGGCGTCGAAGCTGACCGAGTCGACCCGGCCGCCGGCGATCGAGAGCGAGACGCGCGCGAGGTCGCCGCAGGCGGCGCCGCCCGCGGCGCCGGTGAAGGCGCCGGGGTCAGCCGGACCGTGGCGCGACTCGTCGCGCAGGAAATGCTCGAACAGCTCCGTGCTCATCCCCTAAGGGTAGAAGTCGCTGGACGCTCGAGTAGCTCACGGAGGTCGGCGGCTATGAGCTCGGGCGTATCGCGGAGCTGGCGCCAGGTGATGCGAACGACCCTCCATCCAGCCAGGAGAAGGAGGCGGTCGCGCTCGCGGTCGCGCTCGAACGCCGACCGGGTCCCGTGCGCGGCCCGGCCGTCGAGCTCGACGATGACCTTCTGTGCCTCCCACATCGCATCGACCTTGAAGAACCGGCCGCGGACCGCGATGTCGGCATTGAATCGGGGCATCGACAGCCGATAAGACACCACCAGCGCTGAGAAGGCGGCCTCGAAGTCGTTGGCGGTGATGCCGCCATCGGCCGTCCAGTCCGCAAAGACATCCCGCAACCTCGACGCCCCTCTTCGACGCGGATGGCGTGCGAGTAGATCGGGGACGGACAGCCGGTCGGTGAGCTGTCGCACCTCCGCCTCGTTGATGGCCCGTTCCAGCCCGGACCGATCCAGAATGCCGGCCAAGTCGAAGATCGTCCGTGAAAGGGACGTGACGGGTATGTGGTCCAGCACCAGGCTTTCGTCATCCGCGAGCGATGAGCGGTGAGCACGGATGTGGCGACGCTTGCGGGAGAAGCCCGGTCTCGTGACTTCGATATCGGAGCTCCTCGAGGGCAGGATGTCCCACAGCTGCCCCGCGGTCAGGTGACTGAGGACTGCACCGGAGCCCGAGGCGAGCACCGCCGCCATCCATCGTCCCCTGGCGGTGAGCAACCGATGTCCCACCGCATATACCCCTGCGTGGACAGAATGCAAGCGCTTTCTCTCCAGGCGGAGCTCGATCGCCCTTCTCCCAACGCCGCCGGTGAGCAGCTGCCGCCTGGCCACCACACCGTGCTGATCCATGGCGAGCTCGGAGATCAGACCGTCAATATCGGGAGGTGTGCATTTGCCCCCTATGCCGGGGGAAATGCACACCTCGACCGGATCGGGGCTGGGGGAACTGCTCGCATCCGTCATCGACAAGCGATGCTTGCGCGGTCAAGCGCACGGGTGGCGCGCGGAGCACGGCGAAAGGCATGAAAAGAGGCTCCAACCCGCCGTTGCCGCCCCTGGCTTTGATCCCTTGAAGTAAAGGGCGGGTGCCTCCTCCCGATCCCAAGAGATCGGGAGAGATCAGCTCCCTAGCCGTTTGTGTTGGGTCAAACGTTGAGACGGCTC